>NZ_JBIURL010000022.1:0-103497 GCF_044740805.1 Streptomyces sp. NPDC088261 | reverse complement strand
GTACGGGGTGAGTCCTCCGCCTTGCGATCGCACGCACCAGACGCCGCGAGCCCCGCCCTCCGGGCGGACGACCCCACTTCGCGGACACGCCCTAGGGGGTGTCCTTGACGTGCGCGGCGATGATCCGCGCACAGTCCAGGGACTCCGCGTGGGTGGTGTCGACCTCCACGTCGTAGACCACACCCCGGTGGACCACCTCCGCCTGCGACGCGGCCATGCCCGGGGCCCGGTCCCCGCGGGCCACCCCGCGCCCCTCGGCGACGGCGGTCTCGCACCTGACACCGACCCACAGCACGTCCAGTCCGCCCAGCGCCTTCCGCCACCGCTCCTGGGACTCCGGTCCGCCGAGGAAGACGTCGTCCACGATGACCCCGGCACCTGCCCGTGCCATCGCGGCGACCCCCTCCTTCCAGGCGGCCTCCAGCCTCAGGAACTCCGCTCCGACGTGCACCCCGCCGTCCGCGGCGAACTCGATGCCCGCGTCGGTGGACCGGAGGGACGCGGGCATGGCGTCGACCAGCGAGTCGATCGCGGCGGCGAGCCACGGGTCGGGCAGCACCGCCTGAAGACACCGTACGATCCCGGACTTGCCCGCGCTGGATCCACCGTTCAACACGATCACCTGAGTTGTCACCGGGTCACGGTAGAGGCAACCACCGCGGCACCCGAAGCGATTTTCGGCCGGACCTCCCCGGGCCTCGCCGGACCTCCCCGGTCCTGCGTACCCGCGCGGCTGTCGCGCCGACGCGGGGCCGTGGTGTGATGGCTCCGTGAGCCGCGCCACCGAAGAGACCAACCGCCGCATGCTCCGGGCGCGGGACGCGATGGACCTCGCGTACGCGCGACCGCTGGACGTGCCGGCCCTGGCACGGATCGCCCTGGTGTCGGAGGCACACTTCGCCCGTACCTTCCGGGCCACCTTCGGCGAAACGCCGCACCGCTACCTCCAGCGCCGCCGGGTCGAGCGCGCGATGTTCCTGCTGCGGGACACCGACCGCAGTGTGACCGACATCTGCTTCCAGGTGGGCTTCAGTAGTCCGGGCACCTTCAGCCGTACGTTCCGCGACATCGTGGGCCGGCCTCCGAGGACGTACCGCAAGGAAGCGAGGGACGCGGCCGCGGGCGCGGGGGTGCCCACGTGTTTCACGATGGCGTGGACCCGGCCGCGCGCCTGACGGCCCGCACTGCCCGTGGCATCCGGCGGCCCGTGGCCTCCGGCGAACGAGCAGTTTTGGATAAGTTTCCGTCCGGCCCGGCCGGTAGCGTGACGCACATGTTCAACGCCATCACACACTCACAGATCTACGTCCTCGACCAGGACGAGGCCCTCGACTTCTACGTCGGCAAGCTCGGCCTGGAGGTCAACGCCGACATCGACATGGGCTTCATGCGCTGGCTGACCGTCAACGTTCCCGGGCACCCCGACCGCCAGATCCTGCTGGAGAAGCCGGGTCCCCCGGCGATGTCCGAGGAGACGGCGGTGCAGGTCCGCGAACTGCTGACCAAGGGCGCCGTCGGCGGGCACCTCATCTTCAGCACCGGCGACTGCCGCAAGACGTACGAGACGCTGGTCGGCCTGGGCGTCGAGTTCACCGAGGAGCCGACCGAGCGCCCGTACGGAATCGACTGCGGTCTCCGCGACCCCTTCGGCAATCACATCCGCTTCACGGAGCCGAAGGCCTGAGGTCCTGGCCGCCGGCCGTACACGACCCTGCGCTGTTCCGCCCGCTCCGGCCGCCGCCTAACGTGTCCGGGACGACAAGCCCGAGCCTTGGGGGACAGCGATGGCGGATCAACAGGTCTACGCCCCGGTGCCGGTGACCGGGTGAGTGACATCCGCACCGCCTCCGGTGGGGCCGCCGCCCCGCTGGTGCTGCGCCAGGGGCGGCTCGGCTCCGGCGGACCGGTCGGCGACCTCGTGGTGGCCGGCGGCCGGATCACCGCCATCGGTACCGACACCACTCCGCCTCCCGGCGCCGAGATCGTGGACGCCAGGGGCCTCACCGTGCTCCCCGGCTTCTGGGACGCGCACGTGCACAGCGTCCAGTGGGCCAGCGCGCGCCGCCGCGTCGACCTGTCCGGGGCGGACTCCGCGCGCGCGGCGGCGGACCTCATGGCCGCCGCCGCCCGCGACGGGCGCCACGCACCGGACGAACCCCTCATCGGGTTCGCCTTCCGCGACGGGTTGTGGCCCGACGCACCGGATCCCGCGCTGCTCGCGTGGTCCGAGGACACCGGGCACGCCGTGGCGCTGGTCAGCAACGACCTGCACACGGCGTGGTTCGGCCGGGCCGCCCTGGTCCGCATCGGCCGGGCCGGCCACCCGACCGGCGTGCTGCGCGAACAGGCGTGCCTCGACGGGGTCGCCCGCCTCGCCCAGGCGGAACCCGAGGTGGTCGACCGCTGGGTTCAGGACGCGGTACGCGCCGCCGCGGCCCGGGGCGTCGTCGGCGTCCTGGACTTCGAGTACGCCGACAACATCGCGGACTGGACCCGCCGCGCCTCCGCCGCGCCCCTGGACGTCCGGGTGCGCTGCTCGGTCTATCCGAGCCATCTGGAGCGGGCGATCGAGGAGGGCCGTCGTACCGGCGACGTGCTGCCGGGCACCGGCGGGCTGGCGCGGGTCGGTCCGCTCAAGCTCTTCGTGGACGGCTCGCTCAACACGCGGACCGCGCTGTGCGCCGATCCGTATCCCGGCCCCGTTCTGCCCGGGGAACGGCACGGCATCCTCCAGACCCCTCCGGAGGAGTTGGCGCGGCTCATGGCGCGCGCGGCCGCGCACGGCATCCACTCCGCGGTGCACGCGATCGGCGACCGGGCCAACACCCTCGCCCTGGACGCGTTCGAGGCGGTCGGCTGCCCGGGCCGGATCGAACACGCCCAGCTGATCGACCGGTCCGACCTGCCCCGCTTCGCCGCGCCCGGCCTGGTGCTGGGCATCCAGCCGGCCCACGCCCCGGACGACCGGGACATCGCCGACCACCACTGGGCGGGGCGGACCGACCGGTCCTATGCGTACGCCGAGTTGCTCCGCGCGGGGGCAACTCTGGAGCTCGGCTCGGACGCACCGGTCTCCCCGCTGGATCCGTGGCACGGCATCGCGGCCGCCGTGCACCGCTCGGGTCCTGACGGGCGCGATCCGTGGCACCCCGAGCAGGCGATCGGCCTGGACGACGCGCTCGCGGCGGCCTCCGGCGGGCGGCGCGGACTGCGGGTCGGAAACCCCGCCGACCTGGTGCTCACCGCGGACGACCCGGCGCGCCTGCCCGCGCGCGAGCTGCGGGAGATGCCGGTCTCCGGCACGCTCCTGGCCGGCCGGTGGACGTACCGGACGGGGTGACGAACCCCCCGCCCGACGGGAATCCCCGCGCCCACGGCGGGGTTGTCGCCGACCGGACGGATTCGGCAGCGGTCTCCGGGGCCCTGCGGGACGATCCGTCGTGAGAGAGGGAGAGCGGGATGACCAACTCGACCCACGTCGTCGTTCTGAGCGGTGAAGGACAGCACTCCGATCCATGGCACCCGCTCCAAGAGACGAGCGCCGCGCTGGCCGGGGTACTGGGCGAGGAGAACGAGGTCACCGTCGTAACCTCGCTCGACGACCTCGGCGCCCGGATCGGGAGCGCCGACGTGCTGGCCGTGAACGCGAGCGCCGACCGCGCTGAGCCGGTCCCTGACGACACCGCGTTTGGACGCCTTCTCGACGGTTTCCTCGGGCGCGGCGGCGGGCTGCTCGCCATGCACAGCTCCGCAGTGGCCTTTCCGGGACTGCCGGCCTGGCGGTCCGCTCTCGGCGGGACCTGGAAGCCGGGAACGAGTTTCCATCCCCCGATCGGCCGGACCCTGATCCGGAAGAGCGCCCTCCCCCACCCCCTCACCGAGGGCCTGGACGAGTTCTGGATCTTCGACGAGCGCTACACCGACCTGGACTTTGAACCGGACGTCAGGCTCTCCCCTCTCTACACGCATACGGAGAACGGCGCGACGCACCGCCTCGTGTGGACCCGCACGGTCGGGGAGAGCCGCGTGCTGTACGACGCCCTGGGCCACGACGTCAGGTCGTTCGAGGCCCCGGAACACGTCGAACTGCTCCGCCGCGCCGTGCGATGGCTCAGCCCGCGCCGGTCGTAGGAAAGAGGAAACACACGGGCGGCCTTCGCCGGCGCACCGGATTCACGGGGTGCCGGCGAAGTCCACGTCCTTGGCCACCACCGTCCCGGCCGTCCGCCCCGGCGCCGTCTGGAACCCCCAGTACAGGTTCGTGTGCGCGATCACCTGGTCCGGCGGCGGCGCGCCCCACTGCGACTTGTCCCCCGCGGTGTGGGCGTCGCCGACCAGCGCCGTGTCGTACCCCCGGGTCAACGCGCCGTGGAGGGTCGAGCGGACACACGCGTCGGTCTCCGCGCCGACCACCACCAGGCGCCCCACCGCGAGGTCCGACAGCACGGTCTCCAGGGTGGTGTCCTCGAAGGAGTCGCCGTACCGCTTCTCGACCCGTGGCTCGGCGTCATCCGGCGTCAGCTCGGCGACGATCCGCCAGTCGTCGCTTCCGTGTTCGAGCTCCTCGTCGGAATGCTGGACCCAGACCACGGGCACCCGCTCCCGCCGTGCCCTCTCGACCAGACCGCCGATGGTGGCCACGACCGCGTCCCGCTCGTGCGCCCCCTCGACCACGCCTTTCTGCACGTCGACCACGAGCAGTGCGGTGTTCGGCCGGTTCTCAAGCGTCGTCATGACTCTCCTCGCTCGCGCTGGACTGATCCACGAATCCACCGTAGACCCGACCACTGACAACGGACCTTGCTCAGGTGCGCGTGACGGTGAAGCGGGCGTGCAGTTCGCGCGTGTGATCCACGTGTCTCGGACCGCCCGTCAGTGTCACCACGGCCGTGAACCTGATGTCGGTGCTGGACGCCGCCAGCCGCAGTTCCAGCCGCCCCGGCTCCACCACCCGGCGTCCGTCCCTGCCGGTGAAGGACGCCAGGTCCGCGGGCACCGTCACGACGACCCGCGCCGACTCGCCCGGGTCGAGTGCGACCCGTACGTATCCGATCAGCCGCTGGACCGGCTGGACGACCGAGGCCACCGGGTCCCGCAGGTACAGCTGGACCACTTCGTCGCCCGCCCGGCCGCCGATGTTGCGGACGGTGAGGGCCAGGGTGACCGCGCCGTCGGTGGGTACAGCGGGGGTACGGTCACCGTCCCCACCGGTGTCGAGGTCCGACCAGGCGAACGTGGTGTACGTCAGACCGTGCCCGAATCCGAAGGCCGGAGTGGGGTCGATGCTGGAGACCTCGCTGGCCATGGCCAGCGGGGCGGCCAGATACGTGGAGGGCTGGGCGCCCGCCAGCCGCGGAACGCTCACGGGCAGCCGCCCGGAGGGGTTGATCCGCCCGCTGAGCACACCCGCCACCGCCGCCGTGCCCTCCTGGCCGGGGAAGAACGCCTGCACGACCGCCGCCGCCTCGTGGGCCGCCCGGCCCAGGGCGTACGGCCGGCCGGCCAGCAGGGTCAGCACCACCGGGGTCCCGGTGTCGAGGAGGGCGTCGAGGAGCTGTTGTTGTACGCCGGGCAGGGCGAGGCTCTCCGCGTCGCAGCCCTCTCCGCTGGTGCCGCGGCCGAACAGGCCGGCCCGGTCCCCGAGCGCGGCGACGACCACGTCCGCGTCACGGGCCGCCGCGACGGCCTGGTCGAATCCGCCGGTGTCCAGGGTGTCGACGTCCGCCCCGGCCACGGTGGTGATCTCGCTGCCGGGGAATTCGGCGGCCAACGCCTCCCGGAGGGTGGGCAGTTCGATCCCCGTGGGCGTGCCGGGGTGCTGGGCCCCGACGTGCACGGGGAAGGAGTAGCAGCCCAGGACGGCCGTCGGGGTGTCGGCCTGCGGTCCGACCAGGGCGATCCTGGCGGGGCGGCCGAGCGGAAGCGTGCCCCGGTTGCTGAGCAGGATGACGGCCCGCTCGGCCAACCGGCGGGAGATGTCCCGGTGTTCGGTACGGTCCAGGCTCACGGTCCCGCGCAGGTGTTCGGTGTCGCCGAATAGCCCCGGATCGACGGCGGCGAGGGCCGGGGGCACCGGGCTCCAGGCCGGGTCGAGGAGGCCCAGCGCCTCCTTCTGGGCCAGGACCCGGCGTACCGCGCGGTCGACCACGGCTTCCGGCACCCGCCCCGACGCCACCAGGTCGCGCAGCGGTGCGCCGAACGTCTTCACGGTGGGCAGTTCGACGTCGACCCCGGCGGTCAGCGCGGCGGCGGCGGCCTCGCCCCAGTCGGCCGCGACGCCGTGCAGGGACGCGAGGAAGGCGATGCCGAAGTAGTCGGCCACGACCGTTCCTGTGAAGCCCCAGGTGTCGCGGAGGAGTCCGGTCAGCAGGTCCGCGTCGGCCGCGCAGGGCACGCCGTCGGTGTCGGTGTACGCGTGCATGACGGACCGTACGCCGCTCTCCCGTACCGCCATCTCGAAGGGCGGGAGCATGACGTCGGCGCGTTCCCTGGGCCCCATGCCCACGGGGGCCAGGTTGCGCCCGCCGCGCGAGGCCGAGTACCCGACGAAGTGTTTGAGGGTGGCCACGACCCCCGCGGCCTCCAGCCCCTTGATGTAGGCGACGGCCGTGGTGCCGACGAGGTAGGGGTCCTCGCCGATGGTCTCCTCGACCCGGCCCCAGCGGGCGTCCCGTACGACGTCGAGTACGGGGGCGAGCCCCTGGTGCACGCCCACCGACCGCATGTCGTGCCCGATGGCGCGGGCCATCTCCCCGACCAGGGCGGGGTCGAAGGCGGCTCCCCAGGAAAGGGGGACCGGGTAGGTGGTGGCGCCCCAGGCGGAGAACCCGGCGAGGCATTCGTCGTGGGCCATGGCGGGGATGCCGAAGCGGTTCGCGGCCACGACGCGTTCCTGCGTACGCATGAGCGACAGGGCACCCAGGGCGGGATCGACCGGGACGGTGCCGAAGGGCCGGGTCAACTGGCCCAGTCCGTACGGCAGTAGCGTGTCGAGCGTCGGGGGTTCGTCCATGTCGTGCTGGTGGGGCGCCACTTCGGCGCCGTCGTTGGAGGCGCCGGCCCACAGGCCGTAGAGCTGGGCGAGCTTCTCCTCCAGGGTCATGGCGGCGATCAGTTCCTCGACGCGTGACGGTCCCGGAGACGCGTCGGACGCGCCGACTCGCGGGAGGGGAACGGGATTTGTACTGTCGGAGCGGGTGTCGGTGGTCACGTTGGGGATCACTTTCCTCCGACGCCCATGAGCCCCTGGACCAGGGCGCGGCGGGCGAACAGGTAGACGAGCAGGACCGGAACGGTGGAGAGGACCACGGCGGCCAGCAGGCCGGGGATGTCGATGCCGTGCTGGGTCTGGAAGTTGTACAGCCCGAGGGTGAGCACCTTGGTGTTCTCGGACTGGGTGAGGACCAGGGGGAAGAGGAAGCCGTTCCAGGCCTGGAGGGCGGAGAAGACCACGATGGTCGACAGTCCGCCCTTGGACAGGGGGACGACGAGCTGGAAGAACACCCGGCGGGTGTCGGCGCCGTCGATGGCCATGGCCTCGAAGAGTTCGTCGGTGATGTCGCGCATGGTGCCGGTGAGGATGAGCGCGCAGACGGGCAGGCAGAACGCGGCCGTCGGCAGGATGACACCGATGAGGTTGTCGTAGAGGCCGGCTTTGCTGATGACGTAGAACATCGGGACGATCACCGCCTGCGCGGGGATGGCGAGCCCGAGGAGGAAGAGGCGGAAGACACGCGGTCCCGACCGGCCGCGGTGGCGGACGATCGAGAAGGCCAGCGGGGGCACGAGGAGGAGCACGATGACCACCACGCTGGTGGTCACGATGACGGTGTTGAGGAAGTAGCGGCCGAAGCCGTTGGAGAAGTCCTGCGTGTAGTTGGACAGACTGAAGCCGCGCGGGAAGGACAGGGGGCCGCCCGCCGTGTACTCCGCGCGGGACTGGACGGTGGCGCCGAGGAGCACGTACAGCGGCAGTCCGACCAGGCAGAGCCACAGCAACGCACCGGCGCCCGCGAGGTAGTTGGGGGTGCGCCTCATGAGAGTCCGTCCTTTGTGCCGGCCATCTTGTCGTAGCCGGAGACACGCACCACGACCAGCGAGATGAGGGTCGCCACGATCACGAGCAGCAGCGCGATCGCGGCGCCCGCCCCGAAGTCGAAGCCCTTGAAGGCCTTTTGGTACATGTAGAAGGCCGTGATGGTGGTGTCGGTGCCCGGTCCGCCCTGGGTGAGGATCAGGACGGTGTCGAAGGTGGTGAGACCGCCGACGACCATGAGGATCACCGACGTGATGATGGCGTTGCGCAGTTGCGGCAGGGTGATGTGGAAGAACTGGCGTACGGTCCCCGCCCCGTCGATGGCGGCGGCCTGGTAGAGGACCGCCGGTATCGCCCGCGTGGCCCCCTGGTAGATCAGTGCGTGGAGCGGGGTGAACTGCCAGGTGCTGACGAGGACGAGGACGCCGATCGCCCCGGTCCGTGATCCGAGGAGGTTGCCGTCGCCGAAGAGCCAGCGGGCCTGGGCGGGGACGCCGAAGTTGGGGTCGAGCAGGGCGCGCCACAGGACGGACACCGCGGTGGCGGACAGCAGGAGCGGGACGAAGAAGACGGCGGACAGGACGGCGCGGTTGCGCTGGGGCCCGGCCGCCCAGACGCCGAGCAGGATGCTCAGGGGTGTCTGGACCGCCACGCCCAGCGCGGTGAGCAGGAGGCTGAGCCAGAGACTCTTGATCATGACCGGGTCGTGGAACAGCTTGGTCCAGTTGTCGAGGCCCGCGAACGTGGGCGAGCCCAGACCGCTCCAGCTGGTGAAGGAGAGCACCGCGACGAGGACGAGCGGCACGAGGGCGAACAGGACGAAGAACAGGGTGGCGGGCAGGGCCCAGCCGATGCCGGGGCGGGCGACGCCGGGCGGGCGCCCTCCCCGGCCGGGCAGGGCCCGGGCGCGGGGCACCCGGGAGGAGGTGGTTGCGGTCATGATCGGGTCAGCCCTCTACGCGGTGGTCAGGGCCTGCATGGCCTTGATGAAGCCGTCGGCGTCGAGGCCGCCGTTGAAGAACCCCTGGACGGCCTGGTAGATGGGGGTCATGTTCTCGGGGGCGTACGCCTGGTCCCAGGAGAGCTGGAACGACGGGGCCTTGCTGACCAGGTCGAGCTGGTACTTGAGGTAGTCGGGGTTGGCGGCGCCGGCGAGGTGCTTCTCCGTGTTGGTCGTGGTGGGGAGGTTCCCGATGGAGAGCTGCGAGGTGACGAACGCGTCGGAGTACATCAGTTTGAGGAACTTCGCGATGGCGTCGGCGTGCTTGGTCTTCTTGGTGACGGAGTAGAAGTTGTTGGTGTTGCCGACGATGCCGGCCGCGTCGCCCTTGCCGCCCTCGACCGTGGGGAAGGTTCCGTAGCCGAGGTCCTTCTTCGCGAAGTCGGGGCTGGCGTCCTGCTGGGTCGAGTACTCCCAGGAGCCCATCAGCTCGAACCCGGCCTTGCCACTGGCGAGCAGGGCGGCGGAACCGCCGTCGGTGAACTTCACCGAGTCGTAGTTGGTCCCGAAGGCCTTGGCGTCGATCAGCTCCTTGAGCATGCTCAGCGCCTTCCTGCTGTCGGGGCTGTCCCAGGCGTCCTTGTCGCCGGCCAGGGCCTTCTCGAAGAGTCCGGGCCCCGCGACCCGGTCGTACAGGTACTCGAACCACATCAGGGTGGGCCACCGGTCGCCGCCGCCCAGCGCGATCGGGGTGACGCCCTTCTCCTTGAGCCTGTCCACCGCCGTGAGCAGGTCGGCCCAGGTCGCGGGGGGCTGGACGCCCGCGTCCGCGAGCACCGCCCGGTTGCTGAAGAGCAGGACGGGCTGGGTGCCGCGCATGGGCACGCCGTACGCCTTGCCGTCCACGACCGCCGTGTTGAAGACCGAGGGCAGGAAGTTCGCCTTGAGGCCGGGGTCCTTCTTGATCAGGTCGTCGAGCGGCAGCAGAAGACCGGCCTTGACGAAGGGCTGGATGCTTCCCCCGCCCCAGTTGAAGAAGACGTCGGGGGCCTGCGGGGTGTTGATGACCGTCTGGAGCTTCTGCTGGTAGTCGGCGCCGGGGACGGTGTCGAGGACGGCCTTGACGTCGGAGGTCTTGTTGAAGGTCGCGACGATCTCCTTCTCCACCTTGTTCGCCGCGTCGCCGTAGACGAGTACGTGGAACTCCTGGGCCCCGCCGGCGCTGCCGCCGTCACCGCAGGCCGTCAGGGACAGACCCATCGCGAGGGCCGCGCCGCTCGCCACGCACCGGGCGAGTCGTATGCGTATCTTCATCGAATGACCTCTCGAAAGTATCGGCCGCATTGCCGAAAGTCTCTTGGCGGGCGACCGTAGAACGCCCGCAGGGAGCGGTCAACAGCGCGGTCGGTGCGCTACCAAACCGTTACCAAGCCGCGGTGCCCTATCATTCGGCCATGCGTGAAGACAGGAGTGCAGGCCGAGTCACCCTCGCCCAGGTGGCTTCGCAAGCCGGGGTTTCCCTTTCGACAGTTTCGAAGGTCCTCAACGGACGCGCGGACGTCGCGGCTCCGACGCGGGTCAGGATCGAGGGACTGCTCGACGCACACGGGTACCGGCGCTCGGCCCCCACACCGCCGGAGGCACCCCTGCTGGAGATCGTCTTCCACGAGCTGGACAGCGCGTGGTCCATGGAGCTGATCAGGGGCGTGCAGAACGTGGCCAAGGCCACCGGGATGAGCGTGGTGCTCACCGAGACCGGCACCCGGCACTCCCCCGGGGCCGACTGGGTCGAAGGGGTGCTGCGCCGCCGGCCGCTCGGGGTGGTGCTGGTCTTCTCCACGCTCCCCGACGAGCTGAAGAAGAAGCTGTGGTCCCGGGCGATCCCGTTCGTCATCATCGATCCGGCCGGTGACCCCGAGCCGGACGTGCCGTCGGTGGGCTCGGCGAACTGGGCGGGCGGGCTGGCCGCGACCCGCCATCTCATCGAGCTGGGCCATCACCGGATCGCCGTCATCACCGGCCCCGAGGACATGATCTGCTCACTCGCGCGCCTAGACGGTTTCCGTTCCGCCCTGGGCATGGCGGGGCTGGAGGCGGATCCCGCGCTCATCCGGTTCGGCGACTTCCACGTGGGCTCCGGTCACACCCACGCGATGGATCTGCTGAGCCGTCCCGACCGCCCGACCGCGATCTTCGCCGGCAGCGATCTCCAGGCCCTCGGTGTGCTGGAGGCGGCCCGGGTCCTCGGTCTCCAGGTGCCGGAGGACCTGTCCGTCGTGGGGTACGACGACATCCCGCCCGCCCAGTGGTCGAGCCCCGCGCTGACGACCGTCCACCAGCCCCTCGTGGAGATGGCCGAGGAGGCGGCGCGCATGCTGCTGCGGCTGCGGGACACGGATCAGACGGACGCGCGCATCGAACTGGGGACCAGACTGGTCGTCAGGAACAGCACGGCGGCCGTCCGCCCGGAACCTTCCCCGGGGGTGTCCGCGTAACGGTCCGGCACGGCCGCGAGGCGATCACCGGGACGGTTGGACCTCCCCGTGGCCGGCGAGCACTTCACTGATCACGTGCTGCCCGATGGCATGCATCACCGGATCCCTGTGCCGGTAGTACGAGACCTCCATCAGCGCGATCGACAGCGCCCAGCCGCGACCGCGCGACCAGGCCGCGTCGTCCGCCTCCACGGCGGCACGGAAGACGTCTCGCGCCGCGCCGCCCAGCAGGTACCAGGCCGGGATCAGGTCGACGGCGGGATCGCCCAGGCCCACGCAGCCGAAGTCGATGACGGCGCTGAGGCGTCCCTGGGCCGTCAGGACGTTCCCGGGCTGGAGGTCCGCGTGGATCCAGACGGCCGGGTCACGCCACTCGGGTGCCCGCAGGGCCGCCTCCCAGACGGCGGTCGCCGCCCGCGCGTCGATGACGCCGTGCAGCTCGCCGATCGCGGCGCGGGTCGCGGAGTCCCGCGCGGCCAGGTGCTCGCCGCGGTGGGAGGGCGGGCCGTCGGTGGGGTCGATCCGCCGCAGGGCGCGGACGAACTCCGCCAGGTCCCGCGCGAACGGGCCGGCCCGGTCGACGCCGCCGGCGGTCGGGGTCTCCCCCTCCAGCCACCGGTAGACGGACCAGGGCCACGGGTAGTCCCCCGCCGGCCTCCCTCTCCCGAGGGGTACGGGTACGGCGAACGGGACCGAGGGGGCGATCCGCGGCAGGCACCGGTGCTCCCTGTCCACGTCGGCGGCGGCCGCCTCGCGACGGGGAAGGCGCACCACCATGTCGGCGCCCAGCCGGTACATGGCGTTGGACGTCCCGTTGTCCACCCGTACGACCGGCAGGTCCGCCCAGCGCGGGAACTGCGCGGCGAGCAGGCGTCGTACGAGAGGCGCGTCGATGTCCGGCTCGTCGGCGTGCAGCTTGGCGACGTGCGGTGTGTCGGCGTCCATGAAGCCTCCTCGGCTAGGGTGCGCTCACCCGCGTGGGTCGGGGCCCGTCCTGCGCCGGGTCCGTACGCCGAATCTGCCATGCCGTCGGTCGGTTGACGGTCGGCAGCACCACAAAAAACCACGACATGCGGCGGTTCTCCGCTCGGTGGCGAGTGGTCGCCACGCGCGATTCCGGAAAATGCCCGCCGGGTAGCCAATCTCCGCCGAAAGCATCTCGAAAGGGAGAATCGTGAAAGCACTACGTGTCGTATCCGTGCTCGCCGCCGCCGCGGCCTCGCTGGCGGCCCTCACCGTCCCGGTCTCCGCCGCCGACGCGGAGCCGGCCTCCGCGACGCACTGCCTGCTGGTCCTGGACCAACTCCGCCCGGGGGAGGAGTCGTCCACGCCCCGTTCGCACACCTGCTTCACCGGCCCGCAGGCCGAGCGGCGAGCGGTCGCCGCGGCGCCCGCCGCCTCCGTCAAGCTGATGACCTGGGCGACGGACGCCAACTACGGCGGCGAGTACACCCATGTCTACGGCGGCGCGGCGTGTGACAGCGCGGGGTACTCGTTCTCCCCCAACTCCTGGTGGTCGAGCCGCCTGTCCTCCTATCTCGTGGACGGCGGCTGCAACAAGTCCTTCGCCCGGGGCGACCGGGGCAACGCCAGCTTCACCGGTGACGTGCCCTGGGTGGGTGCGACGCTCAACGACGACATCGACTACATCAAGATCTGGCGCGGCTGACCCGCGAGGCCCCCGCCCGCCGGCCCACCGACGACGGCGCCGGCGCCGGCGCCGTCGTCGGTGGGCCCCGGGGGCCCGCACACCCGTCTTGTCCCCGTCACCGTTCCTCGGGCGGCCCCGTCTCCAGCAACCGGCCCTCGCCGAGCCGCAGCCAGCGATTCACCCCGATCTCCGCGAGGAACCGCTCGTCGTGGCTCACGACGACGAACGCGCCCTCGTACGCGTGGAGCGCCCCCTCCAACTGCCCGACGCTGACGAGGTCGAGGTTGTTGGTCGGCTCGTCCAACAGCAGGAGTCGCGGGGCCGGTTCGGCGTACAGGACGCATGCCAGCGTGGCGCGCAGCCGCTCGCCACCCGAGAGTGCGACCACCGGGAGGTGGATGCGGGGGCCCCGGAACAGGAAGCGGGCCAGGAGGTTCATCCGCTCCGCCTCGGGCATCGCGGGGGCGAACGCGGCCAGGTTCTCGGCCACGGTGCGGTCGGGGTCCAGCAGGTCCAGGCGCTGGGACAGGTACGCGACCCGGCCGTCGGCCCGCCGGGTGCCGCCGCCCGCCACCGCCGGGTCGTCCGCCGGACCGTCGCCCGCCGGTTCACCGTTGATCAGGCGCAACAGGGTCGATTTTCCGGCGCCGTTGGGGCCGGTGAGAGCGATCCGCTCGGGGCCCCGGATCGCCAGGTCGACGCCCGGCGCGGAGAACAGGTCCCGGTCTCCGTGGCGTACCCGCAGCCGCTCGCCGTGGAAGACCGTACGCCCGGCGGGGACGTTCGTACCGGGCAGGTCCAGCGCGATGGCCTGTTCGTCACGCAGTGCGCGGCCCGCCGCGTCGAGGCGGGCCCGGGCGTCGCCGACCCGGGCGGCGTGTGTTTCGTTCGACTTCCCGGCAGATTCCTGGGCGTTGCGTTTCATCGTCCCGGCGAAGATCTTCGGCAGGCCGGCGCTCTTGAGGGTGCGGGCGGCGTTGCCCGCCCGGCGCTCGGCCCGTTCGCGGGCCTGCTGCATCTCGCGCTTCTCCCGCTTGACGTCCTGTTCCGCACTGCGGATGTTCTTCTCGGCGACCTCGCGCGCGGTGCGTACGGCTCGCTCGTACGCGGTGAAGTTCCCGCCGTGGAACCGGACTTCGCCCCCGTCGAGTTCGGCGATACGGTCCACCCGGTCGAGCAATGCCCGGTCGTGGCTGACCACCAGCAGGCAGCCGGTCCAGTCCTCCAGCACGTCGTAGAGCCTGCGGCGGGCGTCCAGGTCGAGGTTGTTGGTCGGTTCGTCGAGCAGGAGGACGTCGGGCCGCCCGAGCAGTTGCGCCGCCAGCCCGAGGGAGACGACCTGCCCGCCGCTGAGCGTGCGCAGGTGCCGGGTGAGGGCGATGCCACCGAGACCGAGCCGGTCGAGCTGGGCACGGGTGCGCTCCTCGATGTCCCAGTCGTTGCCGATGGTGGTGAAGTGCTCCTCGCGCGCGTCCCCCGACTCGATGGCGTCGAGTGCGCGGATCACCGGCGCGACGCCCAGGACGTCGGCCACGGTCAGGCCGCCGGCGAGCGGCAGGCTCTGCGGGAGGTGGCCGAGCACGCCGTCGACGGAGACGGAACCGCCGCTGGGCCGGTACTCGCCGGCGATCAGTTTGAGCAGGGTGCTCTTCCCGGCGCCGTTCGGCGCGACGAGGCCGGTGCGGCCGCCTCCCACGCTGAAGGAGAGGTCCCGGAAGACGGGGGTGTCGTCGGGCCAGGAGAAGGAGAGGTTCGAGCAGATGATGAACGCGTCGGACATGCGGAAGCCCTCATGGGTGACGCGGGCGGGTCGGGACCGCCCGACAGGGAGACAGGGAAGGGGGGACGACAAAGCGGCCACGGTGGCGGCGCTCGGTGCGCGGCTGCCGGTGGCCTCTCACTTCCGGGATTCACCCGGAGATGTCGTCGTCACCCGCCATGTCTGCTCTCCCTGGTCCGATCACTCGGATCGCTCGGATCCGTACCAGATTAACAAGGGCGATCTTCCGTTTTCAATGAATTGAAGGCCGTCCGCGCGGGCCGCGCCGCCGCCCTCCGGCCCGCACCCCACCGCTTCAACCGGTGTCGATCCGGAATCAGGAGGTAGCCTCGCACCATGGCGGCGGAACAGGTGGGAGACAGGGTGGGGAGCGCGGCAGGCGGCACGGGCGGTACGGCGGGGGGCGCGGCGGCCACCGACGCGCCACCCGCGTTCGTGTTCGTCGGCGGGCGGCCGTGCCTGGACTTCGTGGCGACCCTCGGACGGCGCGGCAGCCTGGACCTGGAGCGGCTGCCCGACCCGGAGTCCCTGGTGCGGTGGTTCTCGGAGTCCGGGCTCACCCCGCCCGGCTCGCCCGGTGCGGCGGGAACGCCACCGCCGACGACGGTACGGGTGACGGACGCGGACCTGGAACGGGCCCGTGGCCTGCGCGAGTCGGCGTACCGGCTCATCCGCGCCGTACCGGAGGAGCGCACACCGGCCCCGGCGGACGTGGCGCTCGTGAACGCCTTCGCCGCCGCGCCCGATCTCGTACCGCGGCTGACCTGGACACCGCCCGGCGGACCCGCGGCGGCCACGGGGTGGACCGGCGGGGACGTCGTGGGGGCCGCCCTGTCCACCGTCGCACGCGACACGGTCACCCTGCTGGGCAGCCCGCTCCTGGCACGGGTCAAGCAGTGTGAGAATCCCGTCTGCACCCTGCTCTTCCTGGACGATTCCCAGGCTCGGCGCCGCCGTTGGTGTTCCATGGAGCGCTGCGGGAATCTCGCCAAGGTGGCGGGCTACCGCTCGCGTTCCGCTCGGCGTACCTGACCTCCGGCCTTCCGTCCGCGTGCGGCGACGACCGCCCCCCGTACGATGATCACTCTTGTACGGTGAGCAGCACCTTGCCGCGGATGGAGCGGTCCTCCAGGTGGGCGTGCGCCTTCCCGGCGTCGGCGAGGTCGTAGGTAGCGTCGACGGGCACGCTGAACCGCCCCTGGGCGAGGCCCGCGAGCAGGTCGCGCAGATCAGGGCGGGGGTCGTAGCCGCCCTCCCTGAGGGCGGTGATCTGGAAGCCGAAGATACGGGCGTTCTTCGGGTAGAAGTCGCGGGTGTCGATGGTGCTCGGTTCGAGGGCCACGTTGGCCATGGCGATCACCCGCCCCGCGTTGCCGACGGCCAGCAGGCTCTCGCCGAAGGTGGCGCCGCCGACCGTGTCCAGGACGACGTCGGCGCCCTTGCCCCCGGTCAGGTCCAGCACGTGCTGGACCCGTTCGGCGGAGGACGGGCCCCGCGAGTCCAGGACGTGGTGCGCCCCGAGGGACTCGACCCACTCCCGCTTCTCGGGGGATCCGGCCGTGGCGATCACCGTCGCTCCCGCGTCCACGGCGATCTGTACGGCCGCGCTGCCGACACCGCTCGCGGCCGCGTGGACGAGGACGGTCTCACCGGCGTCCAGGCGGGCCAGCGTTCGCAGGGTGTACCAGGCGGACAGCCACGCGGTGGGCAGGGCGGCGGCGCTGAGGCTGTCGACCTCGTCCGGAACGAGCACGGTCTGCGCGACCGGAACGGCGACCCGCTCGGCGTAGAAACCCGGTTCGTTGGTCGCCCCGAAGGCCAGGACGCGCCGGCCGACGGCCACTTCGGTGACGTCGTCGGCGACCGCCACGACGATTCCGGCGCCTTCGAGACCCAGGCGCAGCGGGGGCCGGCCGGCGCGGTGGTACTTCCCGGCGCGCGCGAGCGCGTCGGCCCGGTTGACGCCGGCGGCTTCGACCGCGATGACGATCTCTCCCCGGCCCGGGGCCGGGTCGGGGAGTTCGGCGAGTTCCAGCCGCTCCGGACCACCGAACTCTCGTACTACGACTCCGCGCATCGGCTGCTCGCTCTCTCGCTCATGGTGCCTGACACGATCATCGACGACAGCGACACTACCTGAACAGGTGTCGCCCTGTCTCGGACGCGTCGGCCGGCTCGGCCTCGGGCATCACGCGGCGGGCAGTGAGCAGGGAACAGTGGGTAGCGCGGGGGCAGTCAGCTCGTGCCGGCCGGTGGGTCGGCCAGGTCCCCCGTGAGGAGTCCCGTCGCCTGGCCGACCTCGATGAGATAACCGTCCGGATCGCGGAGGTAGCAGCGCAGTTCCGCTTTCCTGTCGATGGGCGGGGTGAGGAACTCCGCCCCTTTGGCACCCCACTCGCGGTAGCAGCGGTCGATGTCCGCCACGCGGAGGTTGAGGAAGCTGGAGACCGTGTTCGGGTCCTCGGGCACGCGCAGGGTGACGTCGGGCTTGTCAGGTGTGGGCCCACCGCCGGGGTTCATGATGATCCAGCCGTTGGCGAGGCGCACGATGCACGGGTTCTCCGCCAGCACCACGGTGCCGCCCAGGACGTCCGTGTAGAAGGCCCGGGAGCGCGCCACGTCCCCGACGGTGAGGAAATGGGTCAGGTAGAGGCCCGTGTCCGGGGCGGGAAGATCGGCGGGCTGCGGCTGCATGATGGCACCCCCTGTACTCAGGTGGCGAACGTCCATGACACGTCGCCCGGCGTCTCGCCGGGCCACAAGCTCACTCCCTCAGTGTCGCACCGTGGCCAGGGGTGTCTTGCCGGACGGTGTCTTGCCGGACCGTTCCGCCGGCTCCCCCGGCCGCTCACCCGAACGCCGCGACGTTCCGTACCGCCCACTCGGCGAAGCCGCGGGGCGCCCGGCCCAGGACCCGTTCGACGTCGGGGCTGATCCGTCGCTCGGCGGGGTGGGGCGCGCCGAGGATGTCGAGTGTCGTCTCGACCAGGGGCTCGGGCATGAACGCCAACATCTGCGCGCGGGCCTCCTCGCGGGTCTGCTCGACGAACCGGATCGGCTCGCCCAGCGCCTCCCCGATGGCATGGGCCCGCCGGCGGGGCGAGTTGAGCGCGGGCCCGGTCAACTCGTACACCTGCCCCGCGTGTTCGTCGGAGCGCAGAGCCGCCGCGGCGACCTCCGCGATGTCGGCCGGGTCGACGGTCGGCAGGCCGACATCCCCGAACGGCGCCGCGACGGTCCTGCGGGTACGGATACCCTCGGCCCAGCCGTACGCGTTGGAGTGGAAGCCGGTCGGCCGCAGGATCGTCCAGTCCGTGCCCGACCGCCGGACCGCCTCCTCGAAGGACCGTCCCGTACGCCCGTGGGACTCGGACGCGGGCCGGGTCGCGACGGCCTGCGAGGACAGCAGTACGATCCGGCCCACTCCCCCGGCCTTCGCGACGTCGACGAGGTCCCGCGGGCTCAGCAGGTACGCACCGGGGCCGCCGTCGTGCAGGAACAGGGCGTCAGCGCCGTCGACAGCGGGCCGAAGGGTCTCCGGGTCGGCCAGGTCCGCCTTCCGGTGCCGTACCCCCTCCGGCAGGGGTTCGCCCGGCAGGTTCCGGGACACGGCCGTCACCTTCTCGCCGGCCGCCGCGAGTGCCTGGACGAGGGGGCGTCCGACGTTGCCGGTCGCTCCGGTTACCACGATCATGTTCAGCTCCATGGGTCTCTGCGCGTCTCCGCGCGTGCGTTTCCGCGGGGGGTCTCTGTCCGGCCCGCCCGGTCATGCCCCTCATCCTGGAAGCTGAACTGGCCACCTCCTGGCCACTTTCCGGAAGAGAATGGCCCGCGTGAGAGCGGACAGGCTGGTGGCGACGCTGCTGTTCCTTCAGGCGTCGGGACGGGCGACCGTCGCGGAGGTGGCCGCGGAACTGGAAGTGTCGGAACGTACGGCGCGGCGCGACCTGGAGGCGCTGGCGACGGCCGGCGTTCCCGTCTACTCGCGGCGCGGCCGGGGCGGCGGCTGGGCGCTGGTCGGCGGCGCGCGGACGAATCTCAGCGGGCTGACCGCCGACGAGATCCGGGCGCTGTTCCTCCTGACGGGACCCTCGTCGGCCACCCCTGAACTGCGCACCGCCCTGCGCAAGTTGGTGCAGGCCCTGCCGGCGCCCTTCCGGCGCGACGCCGAGGCCGCGTCGCGCGCGAGTGTCACCGACGGGACGGACTGGTCGCGTACCACTGTCACGGCGGGAGGTCCGCACCTCGACGTGCTCAGGAACGCGGTGGTGGACGGGGTACGGGTACGGCTCGGGTACGCCGGACCCGGCAGGCCCGCCGGAGAGCGGACGGTCGATCCGCTGGGGCTCGCGTCCAAGGCCGGGGTCGAGTACCTGGTCGCGGGCACCGTCCGGGGCCTGCGGACCTTCCGGCTCAGCCGTGTCACGTCCGTCGCCGCGACGGGCGATCCCGTCGTCCGGCCGGCCGGCTTCGATCTCGCCACGGCGTGGCGCTCCCTCGCCGCGCGGATGGAGGACCGGATGCACGCCGTGACCGTACGGGCCCGGGCCGAGGCGGACGCCGGGCCGCTGTTGGAACGGCTGTTCGGCGACCGGCTGCGGGTGGGCGCGCCCCTTGCCGAGGGGTGGGTGGGGGTGGAGATCGACGGGCCGTCGGCGGAGGTGGTCGCGGCGCAACTCGCCGGGCTCGGGGCACGCGTCGAGGTGCTGGCCCCGCCCGAGGCCAGGGAGCGGCTGGCAGCCCTGGCGGCGGAACTCGCGGCCGTCTACGGGCGACCGGCGGCAACGGACGACGAGAGCAACGCCCCTGCGCGGCAACGGCCCACCGCTGCCGCCGACTCACCCGCAGCCGCCGCGTCGGTCGAGTGAACGGCGGCGGCCGGGAGCGGTGCCGTACGGACGGAGAGTGCGACGACCGCCGACTCACGACGGCGAGGGGCCGGGCGGCGGAGGAACTGCCATCGGCCACCTGACCGGTACGGCCACCCGCCACGGGAGAACGCCGCACGCGCCGCTCGACAGCGCGCCCCGGAAGCGCGATGGCGGGGTGCGACGGGCGGGGACGGATCTCCGTCTACGCGTCGAAGGCATACACGCGCACGGGATCGAGGTGCAGCTCGTACGGGCCCATGCAGTCGGCCACAAGGGTCGCGACGAGCGTCCCGCAGCTGCGCCATAGTGCGTCCCCCCGTGCCCAGCGGGCCGCAGCGCCCCCGTGCTCATCGCGCTCCCTCGCCTCCCGCAGGCCGGGCCCGTCGTCCGGGTGCACGATCGCCGTGTTCCGCGGTCCGGCGAAGACCATCCCCGTCATGCCCGGCGGCAGAGGCAGGGCCCGGCCGCCGGACGCGGTCTCCTCGCCGCTCCCGGCGGGTTCGTACGGCGCAGCCCAAGGCTTCGGGTCGAAATGGCGTACCGGCCACGCGGCACCGTCGAGGGCGCCGGCCACGTCCTCCTGTCGCGATCCCGCTCCCGCAGGAGCCTGCCAAGGACTGCGGGCAGTGCATCCAGCTCCGTGGCAAGCTCCGCTCCGCACTTCGCGCAGGAGAAGACCATGGCGGCCGTTATGTCCGGCCGGGGCCTGATGAGGCCGGGATGCGTGGCCACGGCACCTATTTTGGCCCCCGCGCCGGGTATGAAACGCTGAATGAAATGCCGCAAAAGCGACAGACGCGCGTCGATGGGATGCAGGTAATGGCAGATCTCGGCGGGATGGCCCCCGGGAGTGGGCGGGGAGCGGGCGGCCCGGAGGTCGGGCCGTTCGTGGTGGTCGGTGTGATCCGGGCGGACGGGACCGTCGCCGGGTGGACCAGGGCCGCCGAGGACATGGTCGGCCGCCCGGCCGGTGACGTCGTGGGACGGCCGGCCGGGCGCCTGCTGATGTCCGCCGGTGACGCGCCCGCTGCGGAGACCTGGTCGGCGCGCGCCCGGGACGGGGAGCCGTGGACCGGGATGATCGAGGTCCGTCACGGCGAGGGCCACGGGGTCAGGATGATCTGCCACGCGTCCCCCATGTCCGCGGAGAACGGCGGGACCGACTGGTTCCTGTCGGCCGCCGAGCTGTCCGGGACCCCTTCCTCCCCCGCCGCCGAGGCCGCGACGCAGGCCGCCCTCCTCGCCCGCGCGCCGATCGGCCTGTCGTTCTGGGACCTCGATCTGCGGTGTGTCTGGCTGAACGGTACGGCGGAGCGGCAGGACGGCGCCCCGCGCCGGCAGCGGATGGGACGGCGCGTCACCGAGACACACCCCGGCAGCGAGGCGGAGGCGGTCGAAGCGGCGATGGTACGTGTCCTCGACAGCGGCGCCCCGGTGGTCGACCACGCCTACCAGTGGATCGCGCCGGGCCGGCCGGAGCAGCGGGCCTACTCCTGCTCCTACTTCCGGCTCGACGGGGAGGACGGCCGGCCCCTGGGCGTGTGCGCCATGTCCGTGGACATCAGCGGCAGTGGGGCGAGAGAGCGGCTCGCCGTCCTCAGCGAGGCCGGCACCCGCATCGGCACGACACTCGACGTGATCAACACCGCGCAGGAGCTGGCCGACGTCTCCGTGCCGCTCCTCGCCGACTACGTCACCGTCGACCTCGCCGACTCCGTACCCCTCGGCAACGAACCCCTCGGCAGGCTCGCGGCCACCGCGCAGAGCATTCCCGTCTTCCGGCGGGCGGGTGTGGCCTCCATCCATTCCGCGCTGCCCGAGTCCCTGTGGCCGGTGGGGGAAGCGGTGTTCGTCCCTCCGTCCTCACCGTTCACCAACGTGCTGGCGTCCAGGACGTCCCACTTCGAACCGGTACTGGACACCTCCCCCGGCACCTGGCTCGACCACGACCCGGACCGCGCGCGGGCCATCGCGGCGACCGGCATGCACTCCCTGATCATCGTCCCGCTCCAGGCACGCGGGACGGTGCTGGGCGTCGCCGTCTTCGTCCGTACGGAGAACCTCGCCCCGTTCACCAGGGACGATCTCCTCCTGGCCGAGGATCTCGGCGCCCGCGCCTCGCTCAGCCTGGACAACGCGCGCCGCTACACCCGGGAACGGACGGCCGCGCTCGCGCTGCAACGCAGCCTGCTCCCCCACTACCTCTCGGGCGGCAGCGCCGTCGAGATCGCGTCCCGCTACCTGCCCACCGACATGCGCGAGGGAGTGGGCGGGGACTGGTTCGACGTGATCCCCCTGCCGGGCGCCCGGGTCGCCCTGGTGGTCGGTGACGTCGTCGGGCACGGCCTCGCCGCCGCCGCGACGATGGGCCAACTCCGCACGGCCGTACGGACGCTGGCGGACATGGACCTGCCGCCCGACGAACTGCTCGCCCATCTGGACGAGTTGGTCGTCCACCTGACCGAAGGAGACGCCGGGAACCAGAACTTCACCGCCCCGGTCATGGGCGGTACGTGCGTGTACGCCGTCTACGACCCCGTCGGCCGGTGTTGCACCGTGGCGCGGGCCGGGCACCCGCCGCCCGCGATCGTGAGCCCGGACGGCCGGGTCACGTTCCCCGACCTGCCCCCGGGAACACCGATCGGCCTCGGTCTGGCGCCCTTCGAGTCCGTCGAGCTGGCACTGGAGCCCGGGAGTGTGATCGCCCTCTACTCCGACGGGCTCGTGGAGAGCCGGGAGGCAGACATCGACACCGGGCTGGAACGGTTGGGGGCAGCCCTGTCCCGGACCGGGACGTCGCTGGAGGATCTCTGCGCCGAGGTGGTCGCCACCATGACGGCACACACCCCCCGGGTCGCCGACGCGGCTCTAGACGGTGCCGCTTCCGGCGGCCCGGCTTCAGGCCCCGCTTCAGCACGTGCGCTGACAACGGCGCCCTCGGAGGACGACGTGGCCCTCCTGCTGGCCCGTACCCGCGCACTCGGCCCCGACCAGGTCGCCTCGTGCGACCTGCGCCGTGACCCCACCACCGTCGCCGAGGCGCGCTCCTACGCTGCGGGCCGACTCGCGGCGTGGGGTCTGGACCACCTGGTCGGTACGGTGGAACTCATCGTGAGCGAGCTGGTGACCAACGCCCTGCGGCACGGCGCGGGGCCCGTGCGGCTCCGCCTGATCCGGCACAGCTCGCTGGTGTGCGAGGTCTCCGACGCCGACAACAGCACGCCCCGCCTGCGCCGCCCGCGGGCGCTCGGCGAGGGCGGCTGGGGGCTGCTGGTCGTCTCCTCGCTGGCCGACCGCTGGGGCAGCCGCCTCACGCCCGACGGAAAGATCGTCTGGGCGGAGCTGGAGCTGCCGCCCGGCTCCTGAGAGCGGACAAGGGAGTACGGGACACGGGGGGGGAGACGCGGCGGCCACAACGCGGAAGTCAGCCCGACCGCCCCGCCAGGTCCTCCAGAAGCGCCACCGCCTCGGCGGCTCTCTCATACGGGACGAACAAGTGGTCGTGATGGAAACCGGCGACGACATTGCAGCTGACGCCCGCCGAGGCAAGCTCCTGGGCGACCGCGGCCGTCAGGCCGACCGCCTCCAGGGCCGAGTGCACGCGCAGGGTGATCCACCCCGCTACGTAGTCGTACGGAAGTCCCGCCGCGTCCGCCTCCTCCAGGCGGGCCACCAGCGTCAGCCCCTCCCGTTCGGCGACCGTCACCACCGGCGTCACGCCGGCGGGGATCCCGGCCGGGCCGTCGGCCCCGGCGGGGCCCCCGACAGTCGTGAAGACGTAGCGTCCGGGGTTCAGTTCGGGGCGCATACCGCTCAGCAGGACCCGCAGATCCTTCTCACCGCTCATGATCACCACCCTAGGCACGCGCCGGGGCCGGGACCGGCACCGGGTCTCGCCGGAAGCGTCGTCGACTGTATACACTCGCGATCAGGATCCGCGTCCACGACCCAACGGAATGCTCTTTCTCGGAGGCGACATGGAAGACCTGGACCCCGGCGTCGTACTGGGAATGGCGGCCCAGGCCCCCGACGGCATCGTGATCATCGACCGTGAGGGTCTGATCCGGTACTGGAACCGGGGCGCCGAGCGGATCTTCGGGTACGCGGCCGCCGAGGTCGACGGCCGCAGCCTGGACGTGATCATCCCCGAGAAGCACCGGCAACGCCATTGGGACGGCTTTGTGGCCGCGATGGCCTCCGGGACCAGCAAGTACGGGGACGACGACCTCCTCGCCGTACCCGCCCTGACCGCCGACGGCAGCACGGTGTCGATCGAGTTCAGCGTGGTGCTGCTGACCGACGCCGACGGGACCGCCGGCCATGTCGGAGCCGTCATCCGCGATGTCACGGCCCGTCGGGCGCAGGAGAAGGAGACGCGTCGGCGGCTCCTCGCGGCCACGCCGACGACAGAGACCGCGACCCCCGCGCCCTGACCGGGTCGGACCGCCGGCCGAGCGGCCGAGCGGCCGAGGGACCGTTACGCACCCCCGACCCACCGCGCCGTGGCGCGCGGCAGTGAGAACGCCGCCAGGAACGCGAGCGCCAGCAACAGCCCGCCGATCAGCAGCGGCACCGCGTCATCGGTGTGCAACACCGCGGCCGCGCCGATCAGAGCACCCAGGAACAGGGACACCGCCGACAGGGAGCGCCTGCCGATCCTGCCGCCGGCACCGCCCGCCGGCCGGCTGTCCGCGGCCATCCCGGTGAGCGTGAGGGTGAGGACCGTGGTGGTCAGGTCGGGGACCGCCAGCGCCCGCGCGACCGCGTTCTGCACCCCCATCGCCACGCCGAGGAGCACGATCAGCGCGTAGCGGGCGCCGCCCGAGGACGGGGAGTCGGCCAACTCGGCGGTGAGATAGGAGGCCAGGACGAGTACGGCCTCCGTGCCGAGTGCCCCGTACAGCATCTTCCCGCGGTGCCGACGGACCTGGTGGACGAGCCGCCCGCCGGCCAGCGCGCCGAGCAGGAACGCGCCCAGGGCGGTGGCGGAGGCGGCGACGGAGAATCCGGACGCGCCGAGGACGGCGAAGGCCATGAAGACGACGTTGCCCGTCATGTTCGCCACGAAGACGTGGCCGAGGACGAGGTAACTGAACGCGTCGACCAGGCCGGTGACGACCGTGAGCCCCACCAGCATCGGAGGCAGCGGGCCGTGCTTGACGTCACGCCCCGGCACCAGGGTCGACCACGCGTCCCGCAGGATGACCGGCACCAGCACGCTCCCTCGATCGCGGGTGGCGGCCGGGGAGCCGCCAGGGGAAGTCTGGGAAGTTCGTGACGGTCTGTCCAGTACGTAAGCCCCGTTTGTAGGACTTCTTTGAGGAAATCCGGCGGTCTGCCGAACACAGAAACGTGATCCTTTCCTCCTCGGAACCATTCCGCGAGTTCCTCGCGTCCGTCCGCGTACGGCACCGGCGCGGCCGTGCCCCCCGCCTCCGGATCTGGGCCGCCGCCACGACGGCCGCCCTGGTCGTCCTGGTCCCCGGCTCCGCGGGCCCCGTGGTGGCCGGCCCGGTGCGCGCCGCCGCGGCCCCGGCAGCGCGGGCCGCCGCGACCATCACCCTGGACGGCAACCGCCTGACGGTCCCCCAGATGAGAGCGGTGCTGCGCGGGACGGCCGGAGCGGTGCGGCTGTCGGACGCGGCGGCCGGCCGGATGCGCGACGCCCGGGCGGGCGCGCTCGACGCCCTCAAGGCCGGTCAGCGCGTCTACGGCTGGAACCAGGCCCTCGGCCCGCTCAAGGACCATCCGCTGTCGGACGAGGAGCAGCGCGACTTCCAGCGCCGTATCCTCCACTCCCACGCGGCGGGCACGGGCAGTGAGCTGTCCGCAGGCGTGGCCCGCCTCGCGCTGGTGCTGCGGGCGAACGCCATGGCCCGCGCGCACATGGGCGTCCGCCCCGAGATGGTGCGGCGCATGCTGGCCCTGGTGAACGCGGGGGTGACCCCGGTCATGCCGTCCGTCGGGTCGCTCGGCACCGGCGACCTCCAGCCGATGGCGGCGGCCGGGCTGGTGCTGACCGGGGAGGGGGCGACGGCCCGGCTGCGCGGCGGCCAGGAGAAGCCGGCGGGCGACGTCCTCGCCGAGGCGGGGCTGCCGCGTACGTTCGAGCTGGAGGCGGGCGAGGCGCTGCCGCTGATCAGCGGCAGCGGGGTGCTGACGGCCCGGTACGTGGCGGCCACGTACCGGGCGGAGTCCTTCCTCGACCAGTTCCTGGGGGCGTTCGCCCTGTTCCTGGAGGCCACCCGGGCGGAGGCGGGTTCCCTGGACGCGCGGACCCACGCGGAGCGGCGGATCCCCGCCGAGGAGCGGGAGGCCGCCAAGCTGCGGGCCCTGACGGCGGACAGCGAGTGGATGACGGAGAGGGGCAGGAAGCAGTTCGGGGAGACGTCGGCCCGGGTGCAGGACGCGGTCTCCGTACGGGCAGCCCCGCACATCGCCGCGACGCTCCGCCAGACGCTCGACGAGGCGGACACGATCATCACGCGCGAGGCCAACGCGTCCACATCGAACCCCCTCCTGTTCCGCAGCGACGGCGGCGGGTACGAGTTCGTGATGGGCGGGAACTGGGACGGCGCGCAGATCGGGCACGCGATCGACACCCTCAACGCGCAGGTCACAGATGTGTCGGTGCTCAGCCATGAACTGTCCGGACGGCTGATCGCCTCGAAGTGGAGTTACGGCCTGCCGGACAACCTGGCGGCGCCGCCGGTCGGTCTCAACTCGGGGATGGTGCAGGTCCAGACGGTGGGCGCGGCGCTGATCCCGGAGATGCAGACGCGGGCGATGCCGGCCGGGGTGCTGTCGCGGCCGGAGAAGTTCGGGCAGGAGGACCACAACACGATGGCGATGGCGTCGGTGCGCAACCTGGACGACAACCTCGTCCGGGCGGAGACGGTCCTGGCCGTGCAATTCCTGCTGGCCGCCCAGGGAATCGATCTGGCGCGCCCCTCGATGGGACCGCTGCACCCGGCCAAGGCGACCGACGCGCTCCACCAGCGCTTCCGGCAGGCCGTGGAGGTGCTGGGCGAGGACCGGTGGATGACACCGGACGTGCGGAAGGCCAACGCCCTGGTCGGTGCGGGCGCGCTGCGTCCCGACGGGATCTGACGGGATCTGACGGGATCTGACGGGACCCACCGCGCATGTGACGGCGGGGCGCCGGCCGCCGGCGCCCTCGCTTCACCCGGACGGACGACGGCCGGGGTCCTTTCGGGGGCGATCATTCGAACGCCCACCGGTGTCGCACGCCGTGGCGGGCGCTCCGGCCCCAGCGTGGCGCCATGCAGCAAGCGTCTCTCGCCACGGACCTGCCGGAGAAGGATCCTCGTGCCGACGCGGACCGGGGCGGCGGGCGCGCCGCGCGCCCGCCGCTCCCGTTCGTCGTGCTCGCGGCGGCCTTCGTCGCCGCCCAGGCGGTCCTGATGATGCCCGGCATGGGGCTGGGGTGGGACGAGACGGTGTACGTCAGCCAGGTGAGCCCGCAGGCTCCGGCAGCGTTCTTCAGCGCGCCGCGCGCCCGGGGCATCAGCTTCCTGGCGGCGCCGGTGACCGCGTTCACCACGTCCGTGGACGTGCTCCGCTGCTATCTCGCCCTGCTGTCCGGCTCCGCTCTCCTCCTGGGCCTCCAGGTGTGGCGGCGGCTGCTGCCCGTCGCCGTGCTGACGCTCGCCGGGACGCTGTTCGCGACGCTGTGGATCACGCTCTTCTACGGGCCGCAGGTGATGCCCAACCTGTGGGTCGCCTTCGCGGCGCTCGCCGCGGTGGGCTGCTTCCTCCGTGCCGTGCTGGACCCCGGGGACCGCGCGGCGCGGATCGGCCTGGGCTGCGCGGTGGCGGTGGCGGCGCTGATGCGGCCCACCGACGCGTGCTGGCTGGTCGCGCCGCTCGCGGTGGCCGCGTTGTGGGTACGGTCGTGGCGCCGCCCGGCCGTACTGGCGATCCTGGTCGCGGGTGCGGCCGTCGGCGCCTCCGCGTGGATCATCGAGGCGTACGTCTCGTACGGCGGGCTCGCCGCCCGGTTGCGCCGTGCCGGTGAGATCCAGGGCGGCCTGGGCTGGCACCCCGCCTTCGGTCACCAACTGCGGGCGCTGGAGGGGCGGTCGCTGTGCCGGCCGTGCGACATGCGGTGGCGCGACCCGGCGACGGCCCTCTGGTGGTTCGCCCTGCCGGTTCTCGCCGCGGGCGGGGTGTGGGCCGCCGCGCGCACCCCGCTGCGGGCCGCCGTACTGCTGCCGACCGTGACCGGGCTGGTCCTCGCGGCGCCGTACCTGCTGACGATCGACTACGCGGCGGCACGGTTCCTGCTGCCGACGTACGCGCTGCTCGCGCTGCCCGTCGCGTTCTGTCTGTGGCGGCTCGTGACGGCGGCGCGGCCGGTGCTGCGGCCGATGGCCGTCGCGGTGATCGCCGTGTTTCTGCTGGTCCATGTCGGGTCGCAGTACGTGACGGCGGACCGGCTCGTGTCACGCAGCCGTGCGACGCGGGAGGCCCTGGCCCGTATCTCCGCCGAACTGCACCGCCAGGGGGTGCGGCCGCCGTGCACGGTGACCGGGAACGAGTCCGTACGGATCGCCTTCCAGGCGGGCTGTTCGTCGCGGCAGCTCGCCGGGCATGACGGCAGCATCTCGCGTGCGGGCCTGCTGGAGCTGGCCGGGCGGCAGCCGGTGGGGGTGCTGGTGGCGCCCGGCGGGCCGGCGCCCGGGTACGCGCGGGGGTGGCGGTCCGTCCGGCTGCCCGCGCTGCCGGGGGAGGCCGCGTCCCGTCTCTACGTGTCGCCGACGGCGCGGCCCTGACGTCCCGTACCCCATACGGGGTCGTCCGTGCCCCAGGGACCCGGCGGCCTCGCCCAGTCGTCGGGGGCGCCGTCGAAGGCGACGGGCGGCCGGGCGTACCGGAGTTCGCCGAGCGCGCTGTCGGTCCCGGTGAGCCAGGGGGAGAGGTGGTCGGGGTCGTAGGCGGCGTGGGGCTGTTCGGCGTGGGGCTGCCCGGCGTCTTTCTGTCCGCCGTCTTTCTGTCCGCCGTCTGTCTGACCGCCGTCTGTCTGACCGGCGTCCGTCCGTCCCGCCTCCGGAGCCAGGCCGTGCAGCAGCCAGTGGGCCGTACGGGCGAGGACCGGTCGTACGGCCAGAGCCCCCGCGCCGCCGAGCTGTTCGGTGAGGGCCCTGAGCACGGCGGCGGCCAGCAGGTAGCCCGTGCCGTGGTCGAGCGCCTGCGCGGGGAGCGTCCCCGGCTGGTCCGTGGATCCCTCGGCGACCGCGATCCCGGTGGCGACCTGGACGAGGCTGTCGAACCCGCGCCGCCCGGCCCAGGGGCCGCTGTCCCCCCAGGCGGACAGCTGGGCCACGACGAGTCCCGGCCGGCGTTCCGCGAGGGCCTCGGGGGCGAGGCCGAACCGGTCCAGGGCGCCGGGGCGGTAGCCGGTGACCACGACGTCGGCCAGGGTCAGCAGCTCCTCGAAGGCCGCCCGGTCGCGGGGGTCGCCGAGGTCGAGCCGCGTGGAGCGTTTCCCGAAGCCCGTGTCGGTGTGCTGGTCGGGCAGTTCGGGCAGGCCCGGTGGATCCACCCGCAGGACGTCGGCGCCGAGGAGGGCGAGCGTCCTGGTGGCGACGGGTCCCGCGATCACGCGCGTCAGGTCGAGGACCCGTACGCCGGACGCGGGCCGCAGCGGATCGCCCCCGAGCGGTGGCAGACGGCGGGCGGGGAACGCGCTCGTCCCCGGGCGTGAACCGTCGATCGGCCGCAGATCCAGCAGCGGACGGGCCGCCACCGCGGCGCCCTGCGGATGCGCGGCCCATTCCCGCGCGGTGCGCAGCGCGACGGCCAGTCCCCCGGCCGCGGCCACCTCGTCCTCCACGTCCCGGGCCGTACGGCCGGCGAGGACCGCCGCCACCCGTTCGACCGGGGCGTCCCCCTCCGTGAGGCCGAGCGCGGAGAGCAGGCGGGCGCGGTGGTGCGGGTAGTTGGCGTGGGTACGGACCCAGCCGTCCGCGGTCCGCCAGAAGCGGGACAGCTCCGCGAAGGCGACCGGCGCCCTGCCGTCCACGAGCAGATGCCGCTCGCTGACGAAGGCCGTGGCGACGGCGCCGTCGTCCACCCGCACGGCGGGCACCTCCCGTCCGGTACGGGCCGAGGCCAGCTCGGCGGCGGCGAGGGCGCAGGCCGCCACCGAGGCGCGGGCCAGCTCCCGTACCGGAAGCCGCGCCGGCAGGGCGTGGTCCCGTGCCACGACCGAGACCCGGGAGAGCAGGCGGGGGTCGCCGCCGAGCGCCCGCCAGGCCGTTTCCGTACCGCTCAGAGATGCGTCCGTCATGTGATCATCATGCGCCTCGCCGGACCACGTGCTCGCTTCCCGCCGTCCGGACGACTACGTTCGACGGAGTAAGCGTACTGACGATCAGAGTGCAGAACGTCAGACTGTGCACCACTGAAGCGAAAGACGTGACATGGCGAAGATCCTTTTTGTGCTGACCGGCGCCGACCACTGGACGCTGGCGGACGGCACGCGGCACCCGAGCGGCTACTGGGCCGAGGAGGCCGTGGCTCCGTACCAAGCGATCAAGGGAGCCGGCCACGAGATCGTCGTCGCCACCCCGGGCGGCGTGGTGCCGACCGTCGACAAGGGGAGCCTCGCGCCGGGCGTCAACGGCGGCCAGGAAGGCGCCGACAACCTCCTCCGTGCCCTGGCGTCGATGACCGAGCTCCAGCACCCAGTGAAGCTGGCGGAGGTGGACCTCGCCGACTTCGACGCGGTCTTCTACCCGGGCGGTCACGGTCCGATGGAGGACCTGGCCGTCGACGCGGACTCCGGGAGGCTGCTCACCGCGACCCTGGCCTCGGGCAAGCCCCTCGGCATCGTGTGCCACGGCCCGGCGGCGCTGCTGGCGGCGGAGGCCGTGGACGGCGCCTCGCCGTTCGCCGGTTACCGGGTGACCGGTTTCACCAACGACGAGGAGCGCCAGGGCGGGCTCGCCGACCGGGCGAAGTGGCTGCTCCAGGACCGGCTGGTAAAGATCGGCACGGACTTCCAGGAGGGCGAGTCGTGGGCCCCGCACGTGGTGGTCGACCGCAATCTGGTCACCGGGCAGAACCCCTCCTCGTCGGCGCCGCTCGCGGCCGAACTGCTCAAGCTGCTGGGCTGACCGTGGCCACCGACCGGCTCACCGAAGTCCTGGACGCCACGTACGAGTGCCTCACCCGGTACGGCGTGCGGCGCACCACGATGGACGACATCGCCTCCGTCATGGGCGTGTCACGGTCGGCGGTCTACCAGTACGTGAACGGCAAGGACGACGCGTTCCGCCGGCTCGCCGAACGCCTGCACACCGAGGCGCTCGTACGGGCCGGCCGGGCGGCGGCGGCCGACGCCCCGTACGCCGAGCGCGTCCGGGGCGTCCTGGACGCGAAGCTCCGCCTGGTGCTGCGCCTGACGGGCGATTCGCCGCACACGGCGGAACTGATGGACGCGAAGGCCCGGCTGTTCGGCGACCTGTGCCACGGCTTCACAGCGGAACTGCGCGCCCTCCTGACGGAGTTGTTCACGGAGGCGTCCGCCCACGCGGGTACGACTCTCCCCCCGCCCGACGCCGCGGACGTCTGCCTGGCCCTGGTGACGGGCCTGGAATCACACCCCGACGCAGCCCGCCTCCTGCCCCCGGCCACCGACGCGTTGCTGACCGGTCTCCTCGGAGGAGCGCCCCAGGACCGGCCGGCCGCCGTCCCCGTGGCGTGACCACCTGACCGCTCGCCCGGGGGCCGGTGGTCGGGACCGGTCCCCGGGCATTTCGGCGGCGGTAAGGGCTACTTACCGCTGAGGAAGAGGTAGTCGGCCCGGTACGGGACCGATGCCTTGGGCTGGGTCGTGGGGTCGCACGGGCCCGTCGGGGCCACGCCCCCTTGCGTGTTCAGGCGCAGCACCAGCTTCGTGGCGGAGAATTCGCCGCCGGACGTGCCGGACCGGGTTGCCGCCAGGACCAGTTCGGGGATGTTGGCGTCGCCATTCGGGATCTTGTGGAGCACCTTGCCCGTGACGGCGGAGTGGTCGGGTGCGATCCACTGGGGCGGGCCCGTCGGTCCGGACTTCTGGAAGCTGTGGGCGATGCCGCCGTCGAGCGTGGCCTTCACGTTGTCCTGGGTGAACTTCCCGTCGCCGCCCGGCTGCTTGGTGCAGGCGTAGATCTGGGCGCCGGTGACCACGGAGTGGAGGCTGTTGCCCCGGAAGGCCTCGGGGAGGTTCATCGGGAGCGGCAGCGGGTGGACCTGCCCCCGGACGGCGCCGCCCGGGAACTCCGCGGTGTGGAGGTTGAAGTAGAACTGCCCGGGGTCCGCCTTGAGGCTCTTGAGCAGCGCCGTGTCCGTGACCTTGACGGTCCCGTAGACGGAGTCGCGGCCGCCGGGCAGCTTCTCGGTGAAGAAGGGGATCTTCACGTCGCCGTTGGTGCCCGTGCCGCCCTGGTGGATGTGGCCCGCGGTGGGGGTGCCGGTGCCCTTCCAGGTGAAGGCGAAGGAGACCTCGTCGCCCTGGACACGCATCAGCGCGACGGCGTGTCCGTCCTTGTCCCCGACCGCCGGGCCGCCCTTCGTGGCCACCTCGTCGGCACCGTTGAGCACGGAGGCGAAGAAGACGGCGTCCTTCCGGTCGACGGGGTCGTACTTACCGATCACGTCGACCGCCGGGGCGCCGGTGTGCGGGTGCCCGCCCGACTCCGCCGCCGACGGGGCGACCGTACCCGCGGCGCCGGTGTCGTCGCCCTCGCAGGCGGTCAGGAGCATCGCTCCCGCGGCCACTGCGGTGGCGGCGATCAGCTTGGCGCGGTGGTTCAACATGCGTGTCTCCCGAGGTCAGACGCTCCGGAACGTCCGGTGCGGTCACCACGGGGTACGAGGCCGGGACCCGGCCCCCTCAGCCGGTTACGGCTCCGGGACACAACGCCGACAGCACTCCGACAACCCCGACAAGATCAAGACGCCGGGGGCGGGGCGGGCACGGAACGGGGCGGTGCGGGGCGGGGCGCGCGCCGGAGAAAAACGATCCGCCCCCGCACCGCCGACGGTGGTCGGGCGCGGTGCGGGGGCGGATCAGGGGCTGAGCGGCTGAGCCGGGCCGACTACTTGGCGGCCTCGTCGACGACGCCCGACTCCGCGACGGCGATCTTGGCGCGGGTGGCACCGGAGCGGGACCCCAGGGCCTCGATCTTCTTGACCAGGTCCTCGCCCTCGACGACCTCGCCGAAGACCACGTGCTTGCCGTCCAGCCAGGGCGTCTTCACCGTGGTGATGAAGAACTGCGACCCGTTGCTGTTCGGGCCGGCGTTCGCCATGGACAGCAGGAACGGCCGGTCGTGCGTGAGGGTGAAGCCCTCGTCGGCGAACTTCTCGCCGTAGATGCTCTTGCCACCCGTGCCGTCGCCCCGGGTGAAGTCGCCTCCCTGAAGCATGAAGTCCGGGATGACCCGGTGGAAGGGCGAGCCCTTGTAGCCGAAGCCGTGCTCGCCGGTGGCCAGCTCCCGGAAGTTCTTGGCCGTCTTCGGTACGACGTCGTCGTACAGCTTGAAGACGATCCTTCCCGCGGCCTCATCCTGGATGGTGATGTCGAAGTAAATGTTGCTAGGCATACGGACATCCTGTCACGACCGGTAGCGAGGGGTCGCACGGCGCTCGGGACGCGGTGGGCGGAGGCCCGTACCGGCGGCGTCAGATGCGCCACAGGCGCAGCTGTTCGGCCACGTCGTAGAGGGTCACACCGCCGGTCTGGATCTTGCGGACCAGCTCGGGGAGGGCGCCGTACGGCGGGTCGATGCCCTCACCGGACTGGCCCATGTACTGGGCGGCGACGAGGGCCGCGAACCAGCTGTTGCGCTGGGGCAGCGGCTCCAGCCGCACGATGGTGTGCAGGAGCGCCGCCGCACGCCAGGCCGCGTCGGGGTCGGCGGCGGCGAGCGTCGGCAGCTTCGTCCGGTGCCGGGCGACGGCCGCGACCAGCGCCGAGTAGTCCGCTATCGACACGTCCTCGGGGACGGCCCCTTCCTGGACGTCGAGCAGCCAGGGCACATCGACGTACAGGAGCATCAGGCGGCACTGGCTCCGTATCCGGGACGCTGGGCGGCGGGGATCTCCTCGGGGAAGGCCTCGTCGAACTGCCCGCGGAGCTTGTCGCCCCAGTCCAGGGCGCCCGTGACGAACGTCCTGCGCTGGTGTTCGCGGACGCCGAGGTCGTGCAGGTACTGCTTCAGGCTCTTGCCCTCGGCTGCCGCGGCGACCCGGACGTGTTCGAGTTCCTCATCGGTGAAGGACACGTTCAGAGAAGGCATGACCGTACGGTACCTGATTGGTACCGCGCGGGAGAGTCCCTGGGCGGAGACGGTCCACCGGGCGGAGACGGGCCGCCGGGTGGGGGCGCGCGCCCGGGGTACGTCGGGTTCGTGGGGCGGAAGAGCAAGATGGGTTCATGGCCGCACCTCCCCTGCCCGGTCCGCTCGCGTATCTGGCCCCCCTGCTCGACCACTACGGCTACCTGGCGGTCGGCCTGCTGGTCCTGGTCGAGGACTTCGGTGTGCCGGCGCCCGGCGAGACGATCCTGATCGCCGCGGCGGTCTACGCGGGGGCGGGGCAGCTCAACATCTTCGCCATCGCGGCGATCGCCGTCGCGGCGGCGATCGTCGGGGACAACATCGGGTACGTCATCGGCCGCACCGGGGGCCGGGCGTTCGTGCACCGGTGGGGGCGGTACATCTTCCTCACCCCGGAGAGATTCGGCCGCGCCGAGGACTTCTTCACCCGCAACGGCGGGAAGGTCGTCACGATCGCCCGCTTCGTGGAGGGACTGCGCCAGGCCAACGGGATCATCGCCGGGACGACGGGCATGCCGTGGCTGCGGTTCCTCGCGTTCAACAGCCTGGGGGCGGTGCTGTGGGTGGGGCTGTGGGCGGGGCTCGGGTACACGGCGGGCACGAACATCGGGCCGATCTACGACGAGATCTCGCGCTACCAGACGTACGTGCTGATCGGGCTCGGCGTGCTGATCGCGGCGCTGATCGCCCGGCATGTGATCCGGCGCCGGAGGCGGCGGGCGGAGGAGGCGCGCGAGGAGGGGAAGGACGGGGACGGCGGGGAGGGTACGAAGCCGGAGGAGCGGGCGGACGACTGAGCGCGGGGGCGGGCGGTGTGCCGTACGGGGTGGCGTCTCGTACGGGGGTGGCGTGTCGTACGTCGAGGCCGGGCGCCCCGGCCGGTCAGATGCGCCGCTGGATCGCCTGGAGCGCGCCGTCCTTGCGGCCCGGGACCTCGCGGCGCAGCGCGGTGAGCGCGGGGGCGAGGGCGCGGGCGCGTACGGGGTCGTTCAGTTGCTCCCACTGGTGGTGGGCGCGGTCGACGTTCGCCTCGACGTCCTTGTCGTCACCGGCCTCGCCGCGCGCGAGGCGCGCCTGGGCCGCCGCCATCCACAGCTCGCAGCTGCGGGCGGCGTCGTCGGCGAGGCGGGCGAGGTCGGCCCGTACCTCCAGCCAGTGGATCGCCTGCGGCGAGCCGGGTCCGTACGTGCGGAGCGCGGCGCTCTCCCAGGTGGTCGCGATGGACGCCGCCTCGGCGTGCCGGCCGTCCCGCGCGGCGGCGAGGATCGCCGGATGCGGATCGGCCTCCGGCCGGGAGTCCGGTTCGGGCTCGGGTGTGGCCGTGCCGGCCACCGGCGGAACGGGCGTACGGTCGTCCCTCCCCCAGGCGGGCGGCCAGTTGCCCCGCCCCGGAACGCGTCGCCCGGCACCCGTCCCCGGCGACGCGGCCCGCTTCGGACCCTCCGCCACAGCGGCCCGCGCGGCAGCACCCGGGACGCCGGACCCGGCGGGAGTCACCGGGGCGGCCACCCCGGCGCCGCCCCCCGGAACACCGGAACCGTCCGTGGACACCGGAACAGCGGGCCGGGGAGGGGTGGCCTCGACGGCGGGACCGGCGGAAGAGTCCGCGGCAGCCACACCGTCGGCAGACCCCGGAACACCCGAACGGCCCGGGGACGCCGCGACCGCAGGCCGGGCAGAGGTCGGCCCGACGGCGGGACCGGGGGTGGCGCCCGGGGCCGCGGGTACGGCGGGAGCCGACGGGGCGGCCACCTCGGCGACGGACCCCGGAACAACAGAGCTACCAGGGGCCGACTCGGCGGTCCGCGCAATGGCGGTCGGTGGGGTGGGGGCGGTTGAGTGTGTGGAGGCCGTTTCCCCGGGGGCGGGTGGGACGGCTTCGCGTGCGGCGGCGGGTGGGGCCGAAGGGGTCCGGGCCGTCCCGGAGGAGCGGAAGTCCGGGGACGCGGGTGCGGTGTCGACCGCGAGGAACAGCGCGTCCGGGGCGGCCGCGCGGGCCGTCGCCTGTTCGTGCAAGTGGGTGAGCGCCGGGCGCATCCCGCTGCGCCAGATCGCCGCGCACGCCGCGAGATAGGCCGGGGCGAGGACCGTACGGCGTGACGCGGCCGGGACCACGCGCCCGTACAGGCGGGTCCCGTAACCGAGCCCGATGCCCTCCGCGGTGACCTGCCGCCAGGCCTCCCCGTCGGCCACCAGGTCCACCAGCACCGTGGTCGTGCCCGGTCTGCGGAGCTTGAGTTCGCCGGCCAGCCAGTGCCACGGCAGGCCGGTGTAGCGGAGGGTGGCCGGGGTCGAACGGGCCAGCGCCAGGTGGAACAGACTCTGCTTGTGGTCCAGTTGGAGCTGCCCGGCGATGTAGAGGAACAGCGGCCCGGCCGTGGTGGCCGCCGCGCGGATCCGGGTGAGGACGGTCTGGGGGTCCAGCGGGTCGGCCAGTTCGATCACGGTCGCCGCCGGCGTACCGGTCAGGGTGCTGGGGGCCACCGTCGCGAGCGCCGGCAGGACCGACGTGGCGTCGATCAGACGCCCCTTGCCCGCGGGCGCCGCCGCGAGCAGCACCGCCGTCCCCGCTTCTGTGTCCGCTCCGCTGATCACCACCTCAGCACCGTATCCCGACGCCGCCGGGAAGCCCGCCCCCACGACGGAGGACCGGCGAACCGGTGCGTTGTCCCTCCGCGACCCGGGTCGGGTTCACCGCCGGACGACGGTCCCGGAGCCGCCGGAGCCCGGCGGGTCGACTTCTGATGAAGCATCCGGTTTGGTTTGTTTGACCCCCGGGAAAGCGTGTGCGAATCTTGCCCCGTGTTCCGCTCCCTGCACCTCGTCGGCCGAGCCCACGTGGACCTCCTCCGCGTCGCGAGCGCTCTCTGTAGCCGCTCCGACGCCTGACCGGTCCCCCCGGGCTCCCTTGGGCTGCGCGGTCCGCGCCCACGGCCTCCGCCGCCGCGGACCGGATCCGCGTCCCACGGAGTGGACACCATCCGAGCCGCCCGCCCCTCCGCAGCACGCCACGGAACAGGGCCGTTCCTCTTCTTCTCGCGCCACACCCGCCCCGAGTCCGGCCTCCCCATCTCACCCTTCGAGACGTGTGTCGAAGCACACATCCTCGCCGTTGAATCGAGTCAGCATGTCCCTCCCGTCGAGCGCCTCGGCGCGGACCACCGACCCCGCGCCGGACGACTGGCACGCGTGGCGCACCGCGCGGGCCGCGTCCGTGACGGCGCCCACCGGCAACCTCGCCCTGGTCGAGACCCGGTGGCTGCCGGCGGGTACGGAGCCGGACCCCGAGGCCGAGCGGCAGGGGCTTCCCCCGTACCTCCAGGTGACGACGCTCGAACGGGCCGACATCCTCACCGGCGAACCGGAGCACGGTCTGCGCTTCTGGGACGCCCGCTCCCCCGCCATCCAGCACTTCTCCCACATCGACACGTACGCCTACGACCCGGCGTGGGTGACGCGCGCCACGTTCACCCCGGTCGCCGCCGACCGCCGGATCCCCTTCGAGCACCTGCGCGACAACGGGGGCAGCCGGGGCATGATCGTCCCCGGTGACATCAGCCTCTCGCTCGACGGCATCGACTACACCCTCGCCGCCTTCGACGACGACGGAACCCTGCTCCTGGTCTTCGGCGACCCGACCAACGGCACCGAGACCTACGGCTCGGGCCGCTTCCTGTTCGTCCCGCGCGAGGACGGCGTCGAGACCGTCACCCTGGACTTCAACCGCGCCTTCGTGCCACCGTGCGGATTCTCGGCCCAGTACAACTGTCCGCTGCCTCCCCCGCAGAACCGCCTCCACCTGCCCGTCCGGGCCGGCGAGAAGCTCCCCGTCTTCCGCGACGGCCACACGATCGGCTGAGGCCGAGAGGCCGGGAGGCTGAAACCGAGCCGTGAGGCCGAGGCCGAGCCGGCCACCGCCCCTCCCGTACAAGCCCCCAAGGCCCCCCACCCCCACGAACCCCGCACGCGCGCAGCGAAGCACGCACGCACCAGCGCCCCGCCAGACCTCCGGCGGCCGCCTCTCAGGAGAACGAAGTGAAACGAATGTCCACGCCCCTCGCCGGTGGCGCTCTGGTGGTCGCCCTGTCCGTCGCCCTCACCGCCTGCGGCGGTGGCACGTCGAACCAGAAGAGCGGCTCGGCGTCCGGGACCTTCGACAAGAACGCGACCGTCGGCATCGGATCCGTCTACGAACCGCAGAACCTCGACAACACGGGCGGCGGCGGTCAGGGAGTGACCGAGGCGCTCAACGGCAACGTCTACGAGGGCCTGTTCAAGCTCACGGACAGCGGCAAGGTCGAGAAGCAGCTCGCCCAGAGCTACACCGTCTCCCCCGACGGTCTGACCTACACCTTCAAGCTCCGCGACGGCGTGAAGTTCCACTCGGGCAAGGCCCTGGACTCCGCCGACGTGAAGTACAGCATCGAGAAGGTGACCGGCCCCAAGTCCCAGTCGGCCCGCAAGAGCAGCCTCACCGTCGTCAAGTCCATCGACACCCCCGACGCGAAGACCGTGAAGGTGACGCTGTCGAGCAAGTCCATCTCCTTCATCTACAACCTCAGCTACGTCTGGATCATCAACGCCCAGGCCAAGAACCTGAAGACGTCGGAGGACGGGACCGGCCCGTACAAGCTGGACAAGTGGACCCGCGGCTCCGCGCTGAGCCTCGACCGGTTCGCCGGCTACTGGGGCGAGCCCGCGACCAACAAGGAAGTGGTCTTCCACTACTACAAGGACGCGACCGCCCTCAACAACGCGCTGCTCACCAACGCCGTGGACGTCGTGACCAGCGAGCAGAGCCCCGACGCGCTCGCCCAGTTCAAGTCCAACACCGCGTACAAGGTCAACAGCGGCAGCTCGACGACCAAGCTGCTGCTGGCCTTCAACGACAAGGTCAAGCCGTTCGACAACGTCAAGGTCCGCAAGGCGGTCACCTCGGCGATCGACAACAAGAAGCTGCTGGAGTCCATCTGGGGCGGCTACGGCAAGCTGATCGGTTCGATGGTCCCGCCGACCGACCCATGGTACGAGGACCTGACCCACGTCAATCCGTACGACCCGGCGCTCGCCAAGAAGGAACTGGCCGAGGCGGGCTACCCCAAGGGCTTCGACTTCACCCTCGACACCCCGAACTACGACCCGCACCCCACCGCCGCCACGTTCATCAAGTCGCAGCTGGCCAAGGTCGGGATCAACGTCAAGATCAACGTGATCACGCCGGACCAGTGGTACACGAAGGTCTACCAGAACCACGATTTCAGCGCGACGCTCCAGGAGCACGTCAACGACCGCGACATCGTCTGGTACGGCAACCCCGACTTCTACTGGGGCTACGACAACAAGCAGGTCACCCAGTGGGTCACGCAGGCCGAGCAGTCGGACACCACCGACCAGCAGACCGCGCTGCTGAAGAAGGTCAACCAGCGGATCGCCGAGGACGCGGCCAGTGACTGGCTGTACCTCTACCCGCAGATCGTCGTGGCCTCCTCGAAGCTCTCCGGCTACCCTCTCAACGGCCTGAACTCGCAGTTCTACGCCTACGACATCAAGAAGAGCTGATGGTACGGAAAGAGCCGGTCCGGCCGGCCGGACCGACGGGACCGGCCTGCCCATGACCGTGTACGTGCTGCGGCGGCTGGCGTTCCTGGTCGCCTCGCTCCTGCTGGCCAGCGTGGTGCTGTTCCTGCTGCTCCGGCTGCTCCCCGGCGACCCCGCCAACGCGCTGACGTCCGTGGGGGCCAGTCCGGAGCAGCTGGCGGCGGCCCGTCACCAGATCGGGTCGGACCAGCCGCTGCCCGAGCAGTTCGTGAGCTGGCTGCACGACCTGGCCACGTTCGACCTCGGGAACTCCTTCATCAGCACGCTGCCGGTCGGCCCCGAGATCGCCACCCGGATCGAGGTCACGGGGCCGCTGACCCTGATGGCGTTCGTCCTGGCCCTGGTGATCGCGGTGCCCGTCGGCTTCCTGGCGGCGCACCGGGCGAACACCTGGTACGGACTGGTCCTGAGCGGTGTCTCACAGCTCGGGATCGCCGTCCCGGTGTTCTGGGTCGGCATGATCCTCATCACGGTGTTCTCGCTGCACCTAGGCGTCCTGCCGGCCGGCGGTTTCCCGCAGGACGGCTGGTCCGACCCGGCGGGCGCGCTGCGGTCGCTGGCCCTGCCGGTGATCACGGTCGCCCTGGTGATGTCCGCGTCCCTCATCCGGTACGTACGGTCGGCGACGCTGGACGTCCTCGGCAGCGACTACCTCAGGACGGCGCGGGCGCTCGGTTCCTCGTTCGGGGGTGCGATACGGCGGCACGGGCTGCGCAACGGGGCCGTACCCGTCGTCGCCGTCCTGGGCATCGAACTCGCCTCCACCCTGCTGGGCGCGGTGGTCGTCGAGACGGTCTTCGCCCTGCCGGGCCTCGGCAGCATGCTCTCGCAGGCGGTGGCCCAGCACGACTACCCGACCATCCAGGGGGTGCTGTTCGTCACCACGCTCGCGGTCCTGGTGATCGGGTTCCTCGCCGACCTCGCCCAGCGGCTCATCGACCCGCGGCTGCGCTCCACCCTCACCGGCGGGAAACCATGACCGAACACGCCCTGGCCACCGGCCCGGAGACCGGACACCCCCAGGCGGTACGCGCTCCGCGCCGCCGGCGTTCGGCGACCCTGATCACCGGTGGTGTGCTCGTCGGGGTGATCGCCGCGCTCGCCGTGGTCTCCTTCTTCTGGCTGCCGTACTCCCTGGACGACACCTCCGGCACCCGGCTGGCCGGTCCGGGGGCCTCGCATCTGCTCGGCACCGACAAGCTGGGGCGTGACCTGCTCTCCCAGGTGATGATCGGCGCCAGGATCGCCCTGGAGTCGGGGCTCGGGGCGGTGGCGATCGGCGGGGTGCTCGGGGTCGCCGTCGGTCTGGCGGCCGGTTTCGCCCAGCGCTGGCTGGACGACACCTTCTCGGCCTTCCTCGACGTCCTGATCGCCTTCCCCACCCTGCTGCTGGCGATGCTGGTGGTCGCCGCGCGCTCGGCGTCGCTCGGCTCCGCGATCGTCGCGATCGGGCTCGCCATGACGGCGGTGGTCGCCCGGCTGACCCGCATCCTGGTCAAACGGGTGCTGGCCCAGGACTACATCACGGCCTCCCGGACGTCCGGCACGTCCTGGTTCCGGGTCGTCACCGGCCATGTGCTGCCCAACATCTGGCCGACGCTGGCGGTCAACCTCGCCCTCCAGTTCGGCCTCGCCGTGCTCGCCGAGGCGAGCCTGTCGTTCCTCGGTCTGGGCGCGCCGCCGCCCAACGCCTCGTGGGGGCGCATGCTCCAGGAGGCGCAGGCGACGGTGTCGATCGCGCCGTACGGAGCGATCGCCCCCGGCGTCCTGCTGGTCGCCCTGGTCGTGGGCGTCAACCTGGTCGCCGACGGGCTGCGCGACACCCTCGACCCCACCCGCAGGAGGACCGCATGAGCCTGCTCGACGTCACGGGCCTCACCATCCGTACGGAGTCCGGCCGCGCCCTGGTCTCCGACCTGTCGTTCACGGTCGGGCCGGGAGGCCGGGTCGGGCTGATCGGCGAGTCCGGGTCCGGCAAGTCGCTGACGGCCCTCGCCGTGATGGGGCTGCTGCCGCCCGGCCTGACGGCGTCCGGCCGTGTGGTGCTGGACGCGCCGGGCCTGGCCCGTACGGAGATGGTCGGCGCGGGCGAGTCCGCGCTGCGCGCGGTGCGCGGGCGGGGCGCGAGTGTGGTGTTCCAGGAGCCGCTGACCGCGCTCGACCCCCTGATGCGGGTCGGGCGCCAGATCGCCGAACCGCTGCGGCGGCTCCGCGGGCTGCGCGGTACGGAGCTGCGCCGGGCGGTCGCCTCGGCGCTCGACCGGGTCAGGCTGCCGGAGCCCGAGCGGATCGCGCGGGCCTTCCCGCACGAGATCTCGGGCGGGCAGCGCCAGCGGGTCGCCCTGGCGATGGCCCTGGCGTGTGAGCCGGCCCTGCTGATCGCCGACGAGCCGACGACCGCGCTCGACGTGACCGTCCAGGCGGAGATGCTGCGGCTGCTCAACGAGCTGATCACGGAACAGGACATGGCGCTGCTGTTCGTCAGCCACGACCTGGCCGTCGTCTCCGGGGTCACCGACCGGCTGGTCGTCCTCAAAGACGGCGTGGCGGTGGAGTCGGGATCCACCGCCGACATCCTGCACGCGCCGCGACAGCCGTACACCCAGGGGCTGGTGGCGAGCGCCAGGACCTTCGAGAACGCACTGGAACGGATCACGCGATGAACACCCCCGTCCTCGCCACCCGGGAGGCGGGGTTCGCCTACCGGGGCGCGGCTCCCGTCCTGCACGGCGTCACCCTGGACATCACGGCCGGCCGCAGTGTGGCGCTGGTCGGTGAGTCGGGCGCGGGGAAGACCACCATGCTGCGGCTGCTCCTCGGGCTATCCCGGCCGACCAGCGGGCAGGTCCTCTTCGACGGGGAGCCGCTGCGGATCGGGGACCGGGCGCGGATGCGGACGTTCCGGCGCAGTGTGCAGAGCGTCTTCCAGGACCCGTACTCCTCGCTGGATCCGCGCCAGCGGGTACGGAACATCGTCTCGGAGCCGCTGCGCTCCCTGGGCCTGGCCGGTTCCGGCACGGCGGAGCGGGTGGCGGCGGCGCTGGCGGGCGTGGGGCTGCCCGCCGACACCGGCGACCGGTATCCGCACGAGTTCTCCGGCGGGCAGCGCCAGCGGATCGCCCTGGCGCGGGCGACGGTCTGCGATCCCCGGGTCCTGCTGGCGGACGAACCGGTCAGCGCGCTCGACGTCACCACGCGCGTGCGGATCGTCGATCTGCTCGAAGAGCTCAAGGAATCACGGGGGTTGACCATCGCGATGGTCTCGCACGACCTGTCGGTGGTGGCCGCGCTGTGCGAACACACCGCCGTCCTGGAGAACGGCCGCGTCGTGGAGCAGGGCGACACCCACGCGGTCCTGGGCGCACCGGGCCACCCGTACACCCGGCGGCTGATCGCCAGTGTGCCGCGGCTGCCTGCCGCACCGTCCGACCGCGTCTGACGACGGCACGCGGGGCGGGAGAGTGCGGCGCCGCCCGGCCGTCGGCGGCGCGCGGGGGGTGTGTCGGGCTCCCGACAGCACGGAAGCCCACGGCCTCGGGGGCCGTGGGCTTCCTCACTGACTCACCACGTCGGTGTCCGCGTCACGCGGTCCGCGTCAGGCGGCGATGTGGCTCGACCGGGCCGGCGCCGTGTCGGTCATGTTCTCCGCCGGACGGCGGACCTCCAGGGAGTGCACCACCCGCTCGGTGCGCAGTTCGTGTGCGAACAGGTCGCCGAGTGCGACCGCCACCAGGGCGACCCCGCCGGCGAAGACCAGCCAGGTCAGCGCGGAGCCGGAGAAGATCAGCGAGGCGATCAGCGACCACAGCGCGACCGCGGCCAGCAGGCCGTGTCCCGCCTTCGCGGCCGCCTTGCGGGCGAAGACAGCTCCCACGATCCCCAGGACCGCGATACCGGTGAACACTCCGAAGCCGATCCAGCCGGCCACGGAGGCCGTGAAGGCCATGGCCACCACCGCCACAAACGCGCCGGCGATGAGTCCGATGCTGTTGAGCGCGAAACGAGGGCTGAGAGCCATCGTCAAACACCTCCTCGGTACCGCATCCGGGCGGCACCGCATATGAAAGCCAGGAAGTGGGTCGTCGCGCGGCGTCAACAGACGCCGAGGGCGGCTCGCTTGCCTCCGATTCCCCACCGGAGACATATGTGTGTAACTCGTGAGGAGAACGGTCCATGCCCGCTCATTCACCCCTATTCTTGTGACCTGCATCACATTATATGAACCTTATCCGAGTCATCGCAACAGGGCCGGATCGACGGCTCCCGCGATGGCCCGGAGCCCCGCCTCGTTGGGGTGCAGGTGGTCACCGCTGTCGTACTCCGCGCGGAACTTCGTCGGCCGCGCCGGGTCGTGTGTCGCCGCGTCCTGGTCGACCACACCGTCACACCCACTGCCCGAGCCCCGGATGAAACTGTTCACGGCGGCCCGCTTCGTCTCCAGCTCCGGCTTCCACCCGCCGGCCCCCTCGAACGGGGTGAGCGTGGAGCAGAGGAACTTCACGCCCCGTTCGTGGGCGCGCGTGATCAGCTGCTTGAGCCCGCCGATCAGCCGGTCCGCCGTGGGATTGGTGTTCGACAGGTCGTTGATGGGGTCGTCGGCGAAGATCACCCACCGGACACCGGGCTGCGAGAGCACGTCCCGGTCGAACCGGTTGAGGGCGCTCTGCCCCGCGCCGTCGGTGAGGAGCTGGTTCCCGCTGATGCCCTGGTTGAGCACGCCGACGGTCCGTCCGGCACCCGCCAGCCTGCTCGCCAGCTCGTTCGGCCAGCGCCGGTTCGCGTCGTTCCTGGAGGCGATGCCGTCGGTGATCGACGCGCCGAGCGTGACCACGGCGCCCTCGGCCGCCGGGTTCACCACGTCGAGCCCGGAGAGGAAGTAATAGCTGTTGGTCGTCCGGGCGTTGGTGAGCGTCGCGTTGCCGCTCACGTCCCCCGCGGCGACGTAGTTGGTCTGGAGTCCCGACTGGTGGTACGTGACGGGGCCGGTGGTCTTGGGGAGGTGGAAGCTCACCGCCACGTCCGACAGGGCGTCCACCGGGAACGCGACCTCGTCGCTGACCGCCGAGCCCCCGGCGGGTATCGTGACGGCGCGCTGGCCGCCGAAGGTGACCGTACGGTCGGTCGCGGCGTTCACCGAGGAGCCCGAGGTGCGGCGCGCGAGGTGTATGTCCTGGACGGTGAGCGGGGCGTTGCCGAAGGCGTTCGACAGGCGGACGCGCGCCGACGTGCCCGCGATGCTCGTACGGACGATCTGACGCACCGTCTGCTGCGTGAACGTGTCGCCGCCGCTCTGCGGCGCGGCGGCCCAGGTACCGGTCCACGGGCCCGCGGCGGGGGCGGCCGACGCCGTCCCCTGGACTCCGGTCTGGACTCCGGTCATGATCAGCGCTGCCGCGCCCGCGGCCAGGATGTGGGGGGTTCGCTTCACGGGGGACTGTCCCTTGTCCGGGTGGGGCGCCCCCGGCCGGGGCGCCCCTCCCCCACCCCCTACCCCCTGGGCACCGGCGTGACCACCCAGTCCGGGTGCCCCGGCATCGGCGGCGTCGCCGGACCGTACAGCCACGGGGTCAGGAACGGCTCCAGATCCCGTCCCGCGACCTTCGACGCCAGCGCCACGAAGTCGCCCGTACCGGCCGCCCGGCCCGTGTACGTACGGATCCAGGCCCGCTCGATCCGCCGGAAGGCGGCGTCACCGACCTCCTCGCGCAGCGCGTACAGGACGAGGGTGGAGCCGTCGTAGCGCATCCTCTTGAAGAGGTTGGGCTCGGTGGGTTCGGCGGGGGCGCCGTAGTCGTGACGCCACTGGTCGTGGTTCTGGTACGCGGTCCTCATCGCCGCTTCAAAGCTGTCGCCGCCGTGCTCCTCCGAGTACAGCCGCTCGTAGAAGCGGGCGTGCCCCTCGCTCAGCCACAGGTCCGACCAGGTGCGCAGGGCGATGCTGTCGCCGAACCACTGGTGGGTCAGCTCGTGCACCATGGTGCGTTCCGCGTCCACGCGGGTGCCGAGCAGATCGGCCTTGGGGAGCAGGGAGAGGGTCTGCGTCTCCAGCGCGACCGCCAGGTCGGTGTCGCCGACGAGCAGGCCGTACCGGTGGAACGGGTAGGCACCGAGGCGCTGTTCGAGCCAGGTGAGGTGCCCGGGGGTGAGTTTCCGGTACGCGTCGGTCGCGTCGACCAGGGCGTCGGGGACGTGATCGCGGATCGGCAGCCCGTGCGGTCCTGTGCTGTCGACGGCGGTGAACCGGCCGATCGCCAGCTGGGCGAGCTGGGGGGCGACGGGCTGTTCGGAGTCGTACGTCCAGCGCACCCGGCCGCCGGGCCGGTCCTGGCGGGAGACGAGCCTGCCGTTGGCGACCGCGGTCAGTCCGCCCGGCACGGTGATCCGGAAGGTGATCGGGGCGCGCCGGCTGGGGTGGTCGTCCGACGGGAAGATCATCTTGGCGCCGTTGGGCTGCGGATAGAGGACCGTGCCGTCGGGGGTGGGTATCCACCCGTAGTCCTCGATCGCGTCGTCGCGGTGGCGCGTCTGCGTCGGATCGGCGGTGTAGGTGACCGTGACGGTGAAGCTCCGGCCGTCGCGGATCGGCGACTTGGGCGTGATCACCAGCTCGTCGCCGTCGCGGACGGCGGCGGCCCCGGCGCCGTCGACCGTGACCGTGTGCAGGGTGTTGCCGGCGAAGTCGAGGTCGAAGCGCGACAGCGCCTGGGTGGCGGTGGCCTTGATCGTGGTCTTCGCCTCGAAGGGCGTCCCGGGCGCCTGCCAGTCGAAGTCGAGTGCGTAGTGGCGCACTTGATAGCCGCCGTTGCCGTCGAGCGGGAACATCGGGTCGCCGAGGCCGGGCGCCCCCGGTGACGGCCTGGTGGCCGGTCCGGCCGCCGACGCGGCGGGCGCGAGCGGGGCGATCAGCGCGGCGGTCACCGCGACGGCCGCCGCCAGGGCGGGCCGTAAGCCGCGCCGGGACAGGGTGAACGTGGTCAATGTGGTGCCTTTCCCCCGTGACGGGAACATCAGGTCGTCCCGCCTCCCCTTTCAGGACCGCGGAGGCGCCCAAAGGGTTGCCCCGCGACGGCCTCCCGGACCGGCGGCGGTGACGGGTCCCTGCCTCGTTCGGCGCATCCGGCGGGTGGGAAACGGCTGCTCGGCGGGGTGCGTCCGCGACCGGGGACGCGCGTGGACGGCCCGGCGGGAGCCCGTTCCCCGGTGGTCGGGGACAGCGCCCCGTGCTTGCCTGGGAGCGTGAGCACCGCCCTCCGCGACCGCCGTACCTGAGCCCCGAGGCAGGACGTCCCATGAGCGAGTCCACGCTGATCACCACTCCGTTCACCGCCCGGTCGACCGCCGCCGAGGTGGTGGCCGGCACGGATCTCCTGGGCCGCTTCGCCGTCGTGACGGGCGGGGCCTCGCCGGTGGGGATCGAGACGGCGCGGGCCCTCGCGGCGGCGGGCGCCGACGTGACGCTGGCGGTACGGGACACGGAGGCGGGCCGGCGGGCGGCGGAGGACATCATCGACACCACGGGCGCCAGGGAGGTCCGTATCGCCCCGCTGGACCTCGCCGACCGGGCGTCGGTCGCCGCGTTCACCGCCGCGTGGCAGGGACCGCTCCACATGCTCGTGCACAACGCCGGGGTACGGCAGACGCCCGAGCGGCGGACCCCGGAGGGCTGGGAGCTCCAGTTCGCCGTCAACCACCTGGGCCACTTCGCCCTCGCCACGGGCCTGCGCGGCGCGCTGGCGGAGGCGGACGGCGCGCGCGTGGTGGTGGTCGGCTCGGACGCCCACCTGCGGGCACCCCTGGACTTCGGCGACCTCCAGTTCCGTACGCGCCCGTACGACCCCGTGGCCGCGTACGGGCAGTCCAGGACGGCCGACGTACTGTTCGCGGGCGAGGCGTACCGGCGGTGGGCCGACGACGGCATCGCGGTCAACACCCTGGACGCGGGGGCGACCGAGGCCGGGCACAGGACCCCCGCGCAGGCGGCGGCCACCTCCGTGCTGCTCGCCGCGTCACCCCACGTCGAGGGCGTGGGCGGGCGGTACTTCCAGGACTGCGCCGAGGCACCGCGTTACGTGCCGGGCGGGCCGCTCCGGGGTGTCGCGCCGCACGCGCTCGACCCCGGGGCGGCCGCCCGGCTGTGGCAGGTGTCCCTCGACCTGCTGGGTGCCTAGGGGGTGTCTTGGGGGTGTCTTGGGCGGGTCCCCTCAGACCGGTGGGAAGGGGATCTCGGCCAGGGCCGGGAGCAGCGATTCGTCTTCGTGGTCGAGATGCGCGCCCAGCCGTTGGGACAGATCGTGTGGTGGAATTCCAGCCAGGAGCACAACTCCAGGCAGCGGCGGCGCAGTTGGAGCCACAGGGCGGGCGCCGGTGGCGCGTCACGCGACACCGCGCTCATCACAGCCGCCCGGCGGGCCCGGTGTCAACGACCGCTCGGCGGAGGAGAATTCAGCGGAGGGGAATGGTGAAGTCGTCCTCGACGGGCGGGGCCAGTTCCTCCGTACGGTAGCCGGTCGCCGCGAAGCACCGGATCCGCAGGTGGTCCGGGGTGACGTCCAGCCGGAGGAAGCTCTTGAAGAACGGTGGGGTGTACGTCGTGGAGCCGGGCGAGAAGGCCTGCGCGTAGATCTTGCGGACGGGCAGCCGGAACCGGCGCCTGGCGTCCGGCCGCGCGGGCACGCCGAGGAGGGAGGCCACCAGTCTGGTACGGCGGGTCACCGGCGCGTTCGTCTCCCGGGTCGGCGCCACGCCGAGCCGCTCGGCGATCACGGCCCCCGCCTGTTCCGCGGTGAGTCCGAAGAAGCGGGGCATGCGCAGCCGCCGGCCGTACAGCTTGCTGTAGAAGGCCAGCGAGTCCCCGCGCAGCGGGTAGCAGCGGAAGTCCCCTTCGGTGACGTCGGCCACCGCGACGCGCGGAATGGTGTGGGTGGCGTGCATGAACGCCCCGCCGCCCCCGGCGACCAGATACTCGACGGTCCGGCCGCCGACGTCGACCGGGTAGTGCTGGTAGTTGTGGATGTCGCCGCCTATCGCCGCTATGTAGTGGCAGGCGGGGTCGCGGACGAGGTCGTCGACCGTGCCGCCGCCCTCGATGGCGCACGGCTCGTGGGCGCCGTCCACGTAGATCGGCGAGCCGGTCACCAGGATCTTGGGCCGGGGCCCCGCCGAGACGCGGCGCAGCCACTCCCCCTGTTCCCGGTCGATGCCGCCGAGCAGACCGGTGTCGATGCCTATGATCCGCAGCGGGCCGGCGTCGATGGCCCAGTACGGTCCCGGCTGCGCGGCCTGCTGCTCGGGGGCGGACCGCAACTTCCGCGCCTCGGCGAGCAGTTGCTCGTCCACGGAGCCGGGGCGCCGCCACAGCAGGGCCCGCCACCAGCCGGCCGACAGAGGTTTGGGGCGGGCGGCGGGCGGCAGCGCGGGGGCGTCGCAGAAGACGCGCATGAACCCGTTGAGGCCGTCGTACCAGTCGTGGTTGCCCGGTACGGCGTAGACGGGCGCGGGGTAGTCCTTGTACGGCCGGAAGAACTTGGGGCCGTACTCGTCGGCGCTGCCGACCGGGTAGATGACGTCGCTGGACAGGACGGCGAAGCGGGTGCCCTCGGCCGCCTCCAGGAAGCCGGGCACCACGGCGTACTGCGGCGCGTCGCCCTCACCGGTGTCCGCGAGCAGCATGAACGAGAAGGTGTCCGGGTCGTCCCGCTCGATCACCAGGTCCGGTGCGGCGCCCCGGTCGAGCTGTCCCTGTACCCAGCGCTTCCGGTCGTCGCCGGTCGGGTCGCCGAACAGCGAGGCGACCACGCCGTTGCGCGCTTTCCACAGGGTGGCCGGGTTCAGCCAGGAGATGTGGGTGGTGCGCTCCGGCATGAGGTTCCGGTAGCGGCCGGGCTCCTCGCCCGGCTCCTGACCGTGCCAGCCTGCGCCTGCTGCCGAGTCACGTGAAGAGGGAGACACCGCCGCACCCTAACAACTCTTCCCGGGTACGGGGAGGTTGGGGTGGAGACCCGCCCGGCGGGCGGAACGGGCGAGCGGACGGCGATGATGGTGCGGAAACCGGCAGGCCACCACCGCTCGCCCGGAAGAAGAGACCGGTAGACCGGAAGAAGAGAGAAGAGTCCTTCGTGACGTACGACATCGACGCCGTCCGTTCGCACTTCCCCGCGCTGGAGGCGGGAGGTGCCCACTTCGAGGGGCCCGCCGGTACGCAGACCCCCCGGCAGGTCATCGACGCCATCGCCGAGGTGCTGTCGAACCCGCTGTCCAACCGGGGGGCCGCGACGGCCGGGGAACGCAACGCGGACCGCACGGTGACCGGCGCCCGGCGGGCCATGGCGGATCTGCTCGGCGCCGACCCGGCGGGCGTCGTCTTCGGCCGCAGCGCCACCCAGCTCACGTACGACTTCGCCAGGACGCTCGCCAAGACCTGGTCGCCGGGGGACGAGGTCGTCGTCACCCGGCTGGACCACGACGCCAACATCCGCCCCTGGGTACAGGCGGCCCGAGGCGCCGGGGTCACGGTGCGCTGGGCCGACTTCGACCCCGCGACGGGCGAGCTGTCCCCGGCGGACATCGGGGCGGTGCTGTCGGAGCGCACCCGGCTGGTCGCGGTGACGGGCGCCTCGAACCTCATCGGCACCCGGCCCGACCTCCCCGGGATCGCCCGTCTGGCCCACGAGCGCGGGGCCCTGTTCTACGTCGACGGGGTGCATCACGCGGCCCACTCCTTCGTCGACGTCGGGCTGCTGGGGGCCGACTTCTACGTCTGCTCGCCGTACAAGTTCCTCGGTCCCCACCTGGGCGTGCTGGCGGCCGCGCCCGGACTGCTGGAGGGGCTGGCGCCCGACAAGCTGGCGCCGTCCACGGACGTGGTCCCCGAGCGTTTCGAACTGGGCACGCTGCCCTACGAGTTCCTCGCGGGCGTGATCGCGGCCGTGGACTTCCTCGCCGGTCTCGCCGACGGCGGCCCGTCCTCCCCCGGCGACACCGGTGACAGGCGGCAGCGGCTCGCCCGGTCCTTCGCGGCGCTGGAGGAGCACGAGGAGGGCCTGCGGCGGCGGATGGAGGAGGGCCTGGCCGGCCTCGCGCCGGTCACCCTGCGTTCGCGCGCGGCGGACCGTACGCCGACGCTGCTGCTGACTCTCGAAGGCCGGGACACCCAGGACGCGTACCGCCATCTGGCCGGGCTCGGGGTCACGGCGCCCTCGGGATCGTTCTACGCGCTGGAGGCGTCCCGCCGGCTGGGCCTCGGCGACACGGGCGGGCTGCGGGCGGGCCTGGCGCCGTACAACAACACCCAGGACGTCGACCGGCTCCTGGAGGGTCTGGCGGACTTCCTGCGCCGGCCGTCGCGGTGACGGGCGGCGCGCCGGGCCGGGGCGCGCCCGGCGGCGGCCCCGGCGTCGGCGATATCCAACTGGTATGCCCGTAGCCCCTGTTGAGGGTGGCGGCCGGGAGTGCGGCTCTGCCAAGCTCTCAGCCGCGATCAACACGGGTGCGACCAGGAGGAATGGCGATGGGTACGGTACGACGGCTCATGAGAGGGCGGCTCCTGACGGGGCGGCTCATGGCGCGCTGGCTGATGGTGGCCGCGCTGTTGCTGGGCGGTACGACGCTGACGGGAGCCCCCGCCGCCCTCGCGGCCGGGACGCCGGCGGCCCGGGCGGGCGGGACGGCGGTCCAGCCGAGCACGGCCGTCCAGGCGGGCCAGGCCGTGCAGGCGGGCGCCACGACCACCATCTGCGGCTACACGCCCGTCCCGGCCGGGTGGGTGATCATCAACCAGACGACCGCGGGGTGCGAAGGCTACGGCTCGCGGACCATCACGGAACTGGGGACCGCGACGTCCATCCAGGCGTGTTCGAACTCGCCCATCCCCGACTGGTGGGTCATCACCGCCATGCAGAATTCCAGCCTGTGCGGGCTCTACCCGGTGTACTCGCTGTTGAAGATCACGTCCCAGACCACCGTGACGGACTGCGGCCAGTCCTTCATCCCGCCCGGCTGGGTCATCATCTCCGTCCAGCAGGGCGCTCAGTGCGGGCCCTACACGGTTTACACCGTCACCGCGCTCGGTGACCGTACGACGATCCAGGCCTGCGGCCACTCGGCCATCCCCAACGGCTGGGTCATCACGGCGATGCAGAACAACGCCGGATGCGGCGCCTACCCGCTCTACACCCTGCTGAAGATCACCGACCAGACCACCATCACGGACTGCGGCCAGTCCGCCATCCCGGACGGCTGGGTCATCACGTCCATCCAACAGGGCACCCAGTGCGGGGTGTACACCGTCTACACCGTCGTGAAGCCGACCACCCAGACCGTCATGCGGGTCTGCGGGCCGACCAGGATCCCGAGCGGCTGGACGATCGTCGCCCAGTCGTCCGGCTCGCAGTGCGGTGTCTACGCGATCTACACGATCCAGCGCACGGGCTGACACGTACGAGCCGGCGTACGGCCCGAGCGGGTGGTGGTCCCAGCCCCGGGACCACCACCCGACCCGTTCCGGGCCCCGGTCGACTCCCGGGCCTCAGTTGACCAGGTCGTTGGCGGACTTCACCACGGCGACCCCGCCCCGCACCATGCCCTCGGCGGCGTTCACCTTCTCGCCGAGGTCGGGGCGGTGCTCGCCCTCCTCGCCCGCGACGACGTCCGCCGCACGCGCCGCGCCGCTCAGGGTGTTGCCGAGATCGACGGCGTGGGCGGCGGGGACGACGACGGCGAGGAGGGTGGAGCCGGCGGCGGCTGCGGTGAGGAATCGGCGCATGTTCATGGTCCGTGTAACGCGGCAGGCGCCCCGAGGTCACGATGCCGTCGCGCCGCCGTACCGGATTCACCTCCGTGGCCCGCGGCCGGCCGATACGGTTTTTGCATGACCGACACCTGGCGGCCCACCGACACCGGCGTCCTCGCCCTGCCCTCCGGGCGCCTCGTCAGGGGACGTGGTCTGCGCCGACCGCTGCCGGCCGGTGCCACGCCGGCCTTCGCCGTGTACCTGCTCGGCCAGGAGCCGCCCGAAGTCCCCTGGGAGACACGGTGGTTGCGCTGGCCCGACTTCCGGCTGCCCACCAGCCGGCCGCTGGCGAGGGCCGTCCTCGGCGAGGTGTGGGAGCGGGCGGCGGAGGAGCGCGTCGAGCTGGCGTGCGGCGGCGGACGCGGCCGTACGGGCACCGCCCTGGCCTGTCTCGCCGTCCTCGACGGGGTCCCGGCGGACCGGGCGGTGGCGTACGTACGGGCCCACTACTCCCGGCACGCGGTCGAGACGCCCTGGCAGCGGCGGTACGTCCGCCGCTTCACCGTCTGACCGCCGGTGCCGGGACCCGTCGCGTGACGGGCATCGGTGCCGTCCCCGGCCGGCCTCCGGCACGGGAGCGTGCCCCGCGCCGGGGAGCATGTGATCGTGTGGGGAACGCGCACCCGTGTCTCCGGCCGGCGAGGAGCAGGAAGGTCCCATGACACAGCCCACGCACCCCTTTCAGGCCGATCCCGTGCTGCTGCGCCGTCATGTGACCGCGCTGGCCGGGGAGCCCCGCAGCCGCCGGCACGCCCCGCAGGCCATGGAGCGGGCCGAGGAGTACGTCACCGACCACCTCACCGAGGCCGGCTGGGACGTGCACCGCGACCCGTTCGACGTGCGGTGGCGGTGGGGCTCGGCCGACGGGCCGGGGCATCGCGCGATGCCGCTGAAGATCCGTCTGCACCGGCGGGTGACCGGCGCCAACCTCCGTGCCGAGCCGCCGGGCCCGCGGGGCCGGGGCGAGGGCCCCGGCCCGCGCTCCACCGTCGTGGTCGGCGCGCACCTCGACACGGTGCTGGACAGTCCGGGGGCCGACGACAACGCGTCGGGGGTCGCGGTGGTCCTGGAGACCGCGCGGGTCCTCGCGCGGCTGCCCCAGCCGCCGGACGTCACCCTGATGCTGTTCGACATGGAGGAAACGGGCCTGATCGGCTCGCGGGAAGCCGTACGGCAGTTGGTGGGCACCCGCCGCGTCGCCGGGATGATCTGCCTGGAGTCGGTCGGCTACTTCTCCTCGGCCCTCGGCAGCCAGCGGCTCCCGCCGGGCGCGGGCCTGGCGTTCCCCGCGGCCGCCGAGGCGGTCGCCGAGGGCCACCACCGGGGCGACTTCACCCTCGTGGTCCACCGCACGTCCTCCCGCCCGGCCGCCGAGGCGTGGGCGCGGGCCGCCGCCGAGGCGTCCCCCTCGCTGCCCTCGGTCCTGCTGCGCGACCCACGCCCGGACGGGCGGCTCGGCGCGGCCGCCGGACTGGCCGTGCCCGTACTCAACAACCTGTCGCGCAGCGACCACGCGCCGTTCTGGAACCACCGGATCCCCGCGCTGATGCTCACCGGCACCGCGAACTTCCGCAACACCCACTACCACCGGCCCACGGACACCCCCGACACCCTGGACTACGACCGGCTGGCCGCGGTGGCGACGGCGACCGCCGCCACCGTGGCCGCCTGGCCCGGCGAGGCACCGCCCGGCGCCTGACCACCGGAGACCGCTCCCGTTCCTCACCCGGGCAGGGTGAAGCCGAGCTCCCTGGCCGCCGTCTCCGGGGTCGGCTGCGACCAGCGGTCGATCAGGTGCGGGGTGGTGGCGAACGAGCGGGTCTCGGCGAGGTCGACGTAGAGCGTGCCGCCGAGGTGGTCCGTCTCGTGCTGGACGATACGGGCCGGCCACCCGGTGAACTCCTCGTCGAACTCCCGCCCCGTCTCGTCCTGTCCGCGCAGCCTGACCGTCTCGGGCCGTGCGACGACGGCCTGGAGGCCGGGCACGCTGAGGCAGCCCTCGTAGAAGCCGACCCGCCGGTCGCCGACGGGTTCGTACGACGGATTGACCAGGACGCGGAACGGCTGGGGCACCCGGCCGCGCGTCCGGCCCACCTCTTCGGCCACCTCGGCGGGGTCCTCGATGACGGCGATCCGCAGCGGAATCCCGACCTGCGGCGCCGCCACGCCGACGCCGGGGGCGGCGTGCATCGTCGCGCGCATCGCGTCCACCAGGCGCTGGAGCCGGGCGTCGCCGAGCTGCCCTTCGTACGGCACGGCGGGGCGGCGCAGGACCGGGTCGCCGACGTGGACGAGGGGCAGCGGTACGGGGCCGTCGAGGAGTCCGTCGACGAGCTCGGTCAGTGTGGTGTCGATCATGGGTCCACTTTCCCAGACCCGGGCGCCGGGTCCGGCGCGGAGTGGGCTTCGGGCCGGGGCTCCCGCGGCGGTACGAAGGAGAGCAGCGTCGCGGTCAGGAGCAGGCCCGCGGGCAGCACCGGCGCGTACGTGCGCGCCCAGGTCACCAGGATCGCGCTGAGGGCGGCGCCCAGCGGCAGCACGGCGATCAGGACCACGTTCGCCCGCTGGAGCCGTCCCTTCGTGGCGAGTTCGGCCAGGATCCCGGTGAGTGTGCCGGTGAGGTAGGTGGTGGACATGGTGGGGGTGCCGATGACCCGGATCATCCCGCTCTGGCAGCCCATGGCGACGGCGGCGGTGGCCAGCAGCCCCATCTCCGCGCCCCCGGAGGGCCGGCCGCCGACCGCGATCCAGCCGGCCAGGAACCCGCAGAGGAGCAGCGTCTCGACGGCCAGCGCGGCCCGGTGGGGCGCCTTCGCGGGGTCGCCGAAGGCGGCGATCCGGCTGCCGAGGAGGACACCGCACACAAATCCGGCCAGGGCCACGGCCACATGTCCGGTGAGGACGAAGTCGTCGGATCCCACGGACAGTCCGAGCAGGGCGAGATTCGCGGTCATCACGCTGGTGAAGACGTCACCGAGGGCCATGAAGCTCAGGGTGTCGACGGCGCCGGTGACCAGGGTCAGTGTCACCACGGTCGCGGACGGTGTGGAGCCCGCGTGCCGGGAGGTGAGCGGGCCGCCCGCCCGGCCGGACCGCGCCTGCGCCGTCACCCGATCTCCGCCCTCCGGTCGGACCGCCTCGCGCGCGGTCCGGTGCCGGGCCGGCGCGGGCGCTCAGGGGAAACCTGCCCCACCGGGGCGGACGAGCACGGCGCCGACACCTCGGGGGCCGGCAGATGGGCCCGGATGGAGTCATCGGGCGGACCGGGGACGGGACGGGGGACGGACGAAGCGGCCCGCCGGAGGTTCCCGGCGGACCGCTTCATCTGCTCCGGCGCACCCAGATCGGCGGGGGCGCGGCGCGGCCGGAGTGTGTTACGGCTGCTGGACGAGCTGGAACGACTGCGCGGCCGATCCGTTGCAGGCGCGCTGGACCAGGGCCGTCCCGGTGGTCGCGGTGTCGGGCGCGCTCAGGCACTTCCCGCTGTGCCGGGCGGTGAAGTGGTAGCGGCCCCCGGTCTCGGCGACGGCCTGCCACTGCTGGTTCGTACCGCCGCTGTAACTCCACAGCTGGAGCGGGGCGTTGTCGGCGGTCGACACGTTGGTGACGTCGATGGCCTGGGCGGCGTTGGCGCGCGGGCCGATGCGCGAGAACCCGCCGTCGGTGGCACGGATCTGGTACTGCTGCGCCTGGGTGCTGTTGCAGGTGTACTGCTGGATCACCGTGCCGTTGGCGGTGGCCGCCGCGCGGGCGTCCACGCAGAGGTTGTTGCCGCTGTTGACGAGGGAGTACCAGGCGTTCTCGTTGATGGGTCCCGGCGGGGTGGTGGAGCCGCCCTCGCCCGTGCCGAGCCACTTGAGGCTGTCGAGCACGAAGCGGTTCTGGGTGGCGCTGCCGAACGTGGAGGACAGGGTCTGACCCGTGCTGTAGTTCATGGCGTTGTGCCCGAAGTTGGCGTAGATCATCTTGTAGTTGGTGTTGGTCCACGTGATCGGGTAATCACCGCTGTACCAGGACTGGTTGGGGTCCGTACCGAGCGGGAAGCTGACCGGGTCGACCGAGGACAGGACCTTGATGCCCGGGCGGGTGCGCAGGTTGTTGGTCCAGCTGTACCACTCGCTGACCGACGAGGTGAAGGTGCCGGGCAGGCCGACGGTGGTGGGGTGCGTACGGTCGTCGACCTTGATGGTCGCCGTGGTGGGTCCCCAGGTGTTGGACCTGAAGTTGCCCGAGCCGAGGAAGTCGTTGTAGTACCAGGACCAGGCGCCCGCGTTGGTGGTGAAGGCGGAGACGTGGAAGCCCATCCAGGCGCCGCCACTGCGGATGTACCGCTCGAACCCGGCCCGCTGCGACGCGCCCTGCGGAGCGTCGTCGAGGAAGAGGACGACCTGGTACTGCTCCTTGGTGAGGGTGTTGAGCTGGTCCCAGTTGGTGGTCGCCGTGTACGTGAAGTTGTTGGCGGCGGCCTGCTGCGGGAACCAGGTGTTGGCCTCCCGTACGAAGCTGATGTGCGCGTCGTCCCAGGTGCCGTTGTAGAACGCCAGCACCTTGTACGGGGCCGCGGCGGCCTTCTGTTCGGCTCCGTGGGCGGCGGGCGCGGCGGTGAGGCCGAACAGTACGGCGACGAGCGCGAGGAGTCGGAGGCCGACGTTTCTCGCGCGGACCCTGTCTGTGGTCATCCGGGGATGATCCCTTCTTCTGCCGACATGGGGGGTGAGGTCGTACCGGTCAGCGACTTATCATGTATATGACAGAAGTCCACGGCACGACCGCCGGGGAATGCGCCGCCCCGGCAGGGCGGCACGGCTCGTTCGTGATTTAAGAAGTGAACCCACCCCATGTCAAGGCTTTGGTATGGACCAATACTCCCGAAGGCGGTCGGTCCGAACTCGACGCCCCACCGGGGAAGTTGGGGCGTCCCGCGTTCAGAAGTCTGTCCGCGGGTCCGTCACGCGACCGGAAGGATCATCTCGGGCCGGTCGAACATCACGGCCGGCGGCCGGGCGTAGACCGTGCCGGTCCTGCGGGCGCCCACGGTGAGGTAGAAGCCCTCCGAGGGCGGATGCGCGACCACCCGTACCCCCGTCAGACCCGCCTCGCGCGCCCGGTCCGCCAGATGCGCGGCCAGCAGCCGGCCGAGGCCGCGCCCCTGGGCGTCGTCGGCGACGAACATCAGGTCCAGCTCGGCCTCGGCGAGCAGGAGGGCGTAGAAACCGAGCACCCGCTCGGGCGTCCCGGAGGCCGTCGCCTCCTCGACCGCCACGAAGACCTCGTGCGTCTCGATGTAGTCGGGACCGATCCGGTATCCGGCGGTCATCGGCGCGTACGGACCCTCGTACGCGCGCGAGGACCGCACGATCCGGGTCAGCCGCCGGGCGTCCCTGGCCGTGGCCCGCCGGATGCGCGTGCCCCCGCTCGTGGTCCTGTTCACCGGGATGCCGAGGTGTCCCATTCCGGGTCGGCGGTCATCGGCAGGCAGATCTGGAACCGGGTGTCCCCCGGCCGCGAGTCCACCCGGATGTCCCCGTGGTGCTTGTTGACGACGATGCGGTACGAGATGTCCAGCCCGAGGCCCGTCCCCTCGCCCACCGCCTTGGTGGAGAAGAAGGGTTCGAAGATCCGCGGCCTGACCTCGTCCGGGATCCCGGAGCCGGTGTCGCCGATCTCCACCACCAGCCGGTCGACCTCACCCCACGTACGCAGCGTGAGCGTGCCCCGCCCGCCCATCGCGTACACGGCGTTGTCGATCAGGTTGGTCCACACCTGGTTCAGCTCGGCGCCGAACGCGGGGATGGGCGGCAGGTCGCGGTCGTACTCCTTGACCACCCGCACCTCGGCCGGGATCTTCGCGCGCAGCATGGTCAGCGTGGCGTCGAGCAGGGTGTGGACGTCGACGGGCTGCTGCGGCGCCCGGTCCAGCTGCGAGTACTGCTTCGCCGCCCCGACCAGGTCGGAGACCCGGGTCACCGCGTCGTCGATCTCGCCCATCAGCAGCTCGGCGTCGATGGTGTACGCGAGCCAGCGCACCGCCGACTCCAGGTGTTCGGCGCCGACCGCGTCGGCGACCGTGGCCAGCCAGGGCACCTCGATGCCCCCGGCGACCAGCGCGGGTGCCAGGTCCCAGGCGCTGCTCACGCCCTGCTCGTCCAGCCAGTCGCCGAGGACGTCCTCCGCGTCGGCCGCGGCCAGCGCGGGCAGCGGGGTCGCGGCGGCGGCCTGCTTGACGGCGGCGTCCTGGAGCTCGACCAGGCCGCGCAGCCGGCTGCCGTCCAGCCGCCCGTCGGCGATCATGGCCAGCTTGTGGCGCATCCCCGCCACCCGCTCGCGCAGCGCCTCGGTGGCCCGCACGGCCGCCGCGGCCGGGTTGTTGAGCTCATGGGTGAGGCCGGCGGACAGCGACCCGAGGGCGACCAGCCGCTCCCGCTCCCCCACGATCATGTTGGCCGCGCGGGAGCCGAAGAACAGCCCTTCCAGCAGGTGGAGGGCCATCGGGAACCACGTCCGGATCGCGGTCGTGAAGTCGTCCGCCGACAGGACGAACAGCTCCACGTCGCTCACGGCCCGCATCGTGTTGCCGTACACCTGGTCCACGCGGTCGCCCAGGTACGCCTGCATGGCGCCGCTGTAGACGCCGCGCTGGTCGGTCCTGGTGACCTCGATGTCGTCGCCGTGAAGCCGCCGGTTGAGGGTGATCGCGCCGCTCAGCAGGACGAAGAAGCAGGTGGCAGGGTCGCCCTCCTTGTAGACGGCGGTGCCGCCGTCCCGCCTCTCCACCCTGCCCCGCTCGGAGAGCCAGGCCAGCTGCTCGTCGTCCAGCGCCTCGAAGAGGAAGAGCGTGCGCAGTTCCGCCGGGCTCAGCCGTTCCTCGGGCGCCCCGGCCGGCGTGTCGGAAGAATGCTCCGAAGACGAAGAATGCTCTGAAGACTCTGAGGACGTCACTGTGCCTCCATGTAGCGATGGACCAGCGAGATGGCCATCGCGCCGTCACCCACGGCGGACGCGACGCGCTTGAGGGACGCCGCGCGGACGTCACCGGCGGCGAAGACCCCGGGAATGCTGCACTCCAGGTGGTACGGGTCCCTGGGCAGCGTCCAGTCGGCCGGCCGCTGTCCGCCGGCCAGCAGGTCGGGTCCGGTGACCACGAAGCCCAGCTCGTCGCGGACCACCACGCCGTCCAGCCACTCCGTACGAGGCTCGGCGCCGATGAAGACGAACAGCCAGGACGTGCTCACGGTGTCCGTCGCGCCCGACCGGGTGTCCCGGAGGGTCAGCTGCTGGAGGTGGCCGTCGCCCTTGCCGTCGACCACCTCGGTCCACGGGTGCAGGACGATGTTGTCGATGGCCTCGATCTGGTCGATCAGATAGCTGGACATCGACCGTCTCAGGTCGCCGCCCCTGACCAGCATGTGCACCCGGTCCGCGAAGCGGGAGAAGTGGACGGCCGCCTGGCCCGCGGAGTTGGCGCCGCCCACCATGTAGACCTCCTGGCCCTTGCAGGTGGGTGCCTCGGTGACGGCGGCCCCGTAGAAGACCCCGGCCCCGGCGAACTCCTCCAGACCTGGCGCGTCGAGCCTGCGGTACGAGACGCCGGTGGCCAGGACCACCGTGTGCGCGGTGATCGAGGCGCCCTCGCCGAAGTGCAGCACCCGCCCGGAACCGGCCGCCTCCATGCCGGTGACCTCGCGGGTGCTGAGGATCTCGGCCCCGAATTTCAAGGCCTGGCGGCGGGCCCGGTCGGTGAGCTGCGACCCGGACACGCCGTCCGGGAAGCCGAGGTAGTTCTCGATACGGCTGCTCTGGCCAGCCTGTCCGCCGGTCGCGGCGCGCTCGACGAGGACCGTGCGCAGGCCCTCGGAGGCGCCGTACACGGCGGCGCCGAGTCCGGCGGGGCCGCCGCCGACCACGACGAGGTCGTAGAAGTCGGACGTCGGTACGGTGCTCAGCCCGACGTGCGCGGCCAGTTCGCCGTCGGCCGGCGCCAGCAGCGACGTGCCGTCGGACGTGACGACCAGCGGCACGTCGGCGGCGGTGGCCCCGGCGGCGGCGAGCAGCCGCTCGCCCTCGGGCTCGTCGGCCTGGAGCCAGCGGTACGGGACCAGGTTCCGGGCGAGGAAGTCGCGTACCGCGAACGACGGCGCCGACCAGCGGTGTCCCACCACGCGGATCTCGGAGGCGGTCGGGTCGGGGGTGGCGAGCCAGGCGTCCAGCAGGGTGTCGATCACCGGGTAGAGGTGCTCCTCCGGCGGGTTCCACGGCTTGAGCAGGTAGTGGTCGAGATCGACCACGTTGATGGCGTCGATGGCCGCGCCGGTGTCGGCGTACGCGGTCAGGAGCACCCGGCGGGCGCGCGGGAAGAGGTCCATCGCCGCTTCGAGGAACTCCAGGCCGTTCATCTGGGGCATGCGGTAGTCGGCGAGCATGATCGCGAGTTGTTCGCCGCGCAGCTTTATCTCGCGCAGCGCCTCCAGCGCGTCCGCTCCCGAGACGGCGCGCACCACGCGGTAGCGGTCGCCGTACCGGCGCCGGATGTCGCGTGCGACGGCCCGGGAGACCGCCGGATCGTCGTCCACGGTCAAGATCGTCGGATTCACCATGACACCGCACCACCCCTGGTCTGCTCTGCCGGCAGCTCCGCGCGAAGCACCGCGCGGTCGTGGCCGACGGCGTGATCGACTCCCCACATTACGCCGCCGGCCCCCGCCGGCGCCGTTTGTGAGTCTTCGGTGAAGCAACCTGAGATGTCGATGAGGATCGCGTGCGCGTTCGGTTTGCGGGCAGCGGCTGAGGGTGGACAGCATACGAACCGCCCCGGTGACCAGGACAGGAACGGACAGATCAGGCGCGACCGGCACGCTGGGGGTGGTGCCCGTCCGGGTCGGGCGCCGGGCCGGGCACGGCTTTCCCTCGGCGCTGACCGGGGGACGGATCGACGGGGTGGACGGGCTGCGGGCGCTCGCCGTCGCGGTGGTCATGGTCTACCACCTGGACGCCGACCTGCTGCCGGGCGGCGCGTTCGGGGTGGACGTCTTCTTCACCATCAGCGGGTTTGTCATCACCCGGCTGCTGCTGGCCGAGTTCGCCCGCGGCGGGACCGTGGCCATGGGCCCGTTCTACCGGCGCCGCTGGCTGCGGCTGGTGCCCGCCCTGCTGGCGCTGTGCGCGGTGTGCGCCGTGCTGGCCCTCACCACCGGCCTGCCCGGCTTCGACAACGCCTGGGCGTCGATCGGGCTGTCCGCGACGTTCCTGGTCAACCTCGTCCGGGCGGGGCAGCCCGGCCCGTACTCGGACGACACCGCGCTCCTCGCCCACACCTGGTCACTCGGGGTGGAGGAGCAGTTCTACCTGCTGTGGCCGCCGGTCCTGGTGCTCCTCCTGCGGTGGGTCAGGCCGCGGACGGTGCTGATCGCGGCGGCCGTGCTGTGCGCGATCCCCGTCTTCTGGCGGTGGTACCTGTGGGACCCGAGCGCGGCCCACCGCATCTACAACGGCACCGACACCCGCGCGGACCAGCTGCTCGCGGGGGCGCTCCTGGCGATCGTGGTGGCGCGGCTGGACGCGGAGGACCGGCGGCTGGCCGCGCTGCGGCGCTGGTCGGGCCGGCTGGCGTGGCCCGCGCTCGGAGTGCTGGGCCTCCTCGTGTGGTACATCCCCGGCACGCACACCGGAGTGTGGACCGTACCGCTCTACACCGTCGGTTTCCTGGTCACCGCCGTCCTCACGGCGACCGTCCTGGCGGCGCTCGACCTGTCGCCGCGTGCCCCGCTGGCCCGGGTGCTGTCCCTCGCGCCGCTCGTCTGGGTCGGGCGCAACCTGAGCTACGCCCTCTATCTCTGGCACTACCCGCTGGGGCGGCTGCTGGCCGGGCTGGGGGTCGACACCTGGCACACCCCGGCCACCCTCGCCGCCTCCTTCGCGGCCGCCACCGCGTCGTACTACCTGATCGAACGACCGCTGACGCGCCGCAAGCGCCCCAAGCGGGCGGAGGCGGAAGCACCCTCTTCCCCGGAGAACGCGCCCGCAGCCGCCCCCGCCGTGCGTGGCGGTCCGGCCGGCTGATCCCTCGACCCTCTACTTTCATCTCGTCATACCTCACATATACGTACAGAACGAGGATGAGATGAGAGTCCGCGCTGTGGGTACCAGGACCAGGACCGGCCGCCGGTTCCTGGCGTTGCTGCTGTCTCTCGCCGCGGGTCCGGCCGCCGTCCAGGCGCCGTCCGCCGCCGCGTCGGCGCCCGCCGCGTGCGCGCCGTCCGTGCCGTACCGGTCCGGGCAGTCGGGTTACTTCACCTTCCGCATCCCCGCCGCGCTCCAGGTGCCCGGCGGCGCCCTGCTCGCCTTCGCCGAGGGGCGCCGGCACTCGTCCGCCGACGACGGTGACATCGACCTGGTCCTGCGGCGCTCCTTCGACGGCGGATGTACCTGGGGGCCGCTCCAGGTGGTGGCCGACGCGGGCGCCGACACGGCGGGCAACCCCGTACCGGTGATCGATCCGGCCAGCGGCGACGTGGTGCTGCTCAGCTGCCGGACGATCGGCGGGGCGAGCCGCCGCCAGGTCACGACCGGCGCGGCGCCCGCGTCGACCCGCCGGGTGTACGTCCAGCGCAGCGCCGACGGCGGCGCGACGTGGACACCGCAGCGCGACCTCACCGACACGGTCAAGCCCGCGGACTGGCGCTGGTACGCGGTCGGCCCCGGGCACGCGGTGTCCCTGCGCCGGGGCGCGCACCGGGGCCGGCTGCTGGTCCCCGCGAACCACACGTCGGGCCGTACGGGGCGCAGCGGCGCGCACTCCCTCTACAGCGACGACGGCGGCGCGACCTGGCACGTCGGTTTTGTGGCCGGCTCGGCCGGCGGGCCCGTCCAGCTCAACGAGAGCACCCTCGCCGAACTGCCCAACGGCCTGGTGTACGTCAACTCCCGTGACCACAGCCGCAGACCGGACGAGGCCCGCGCCGACGCCTACAGCTCCGACGGCGGGCTCACCCTCTCCGTCCCGTTCCGGCCGCAGCCGCTGATCGCCGGACCGGTCGTCCAGGGAAGCGTGCTGCTCGTGTCCGGACTGCCGGGCAGGGGGCCGCTGTTGTACTCGGGCCCGGCGGATCCGCGGGCCCGCGTACGGATGCAGGTGCGGGCGAGCGGCGACGGCGGGCGGTCGTGGCGGCCCGTGTGGACGGTGTCGGAGGACCGCGCCGGTTACTCGGACCTGGTGCGGACCGGGCCGGGTGCGGTGGGGCTGCTGTACGAGACCGGGCCCCGGACGTTCCACGACACGATCCGCTTCACCCGGCTCCCGGCCCGCGCCCTGTCCGCGTTCCCGGAGTTCGCGTTCCCGGCGTCCGCGTCAGCGACGCCCTCTTGATCCGTCGCAGCCCGCGACCGTACCATTACCTTGAGTGACGGTTTGTCACCACCCGTACGGCCCTCCCGCTCCCCGCGCTGTCAGGCCGTACCCCGTCGGTACCGGTGAAAGGGATGCGATGGCACAGCGTGGATCCCCCTTCGTGGAATGGCTCGCCGAGAAGCTCGGCCGGATTCCGGGGCCGAGGCGCGGACCGTCCGGTCCGGTGTCGCAGGGACCGGCCCGGCCGGGGCCCACGGGTCCGGTGCCCTCGCGCCCCGGCGCGCTCCCGGTCTTCACCGCCGACTTCTCCTCGCCCGAGCAGTGGGTCGCGGGCCGCTCCTGGGCCTATCCGCGCGGCGGGCCCACCAACCCCGGCGACAACAAGCTCGACCATCTCTGCCCCGACGCGGAGTTCAGCCGCGACGGGGTCTTCCGGGCGTCCCGCAGGAGCGACGGGTACTGGGACACGGGGCTGCTCACCACGGAGGGCAGCGAGGACGGCTTCATGGTCCGTACGGGTGACGTCTTGGAGGCGCGCGTACGGCTCCCCGCCGAGATCGGCGCGTGGCCCGCGATCTGGACCTGGCGGGACGGCGGGAACGAGATCGACGTCTTCGAGTACCACCCGGACAACCCGGACCTACTGGAGCTGACCAACCATGTCCGGGGCGGCCAGCGGTACTTCACGGATCCGGCGATCGCGCCCGGCGCGTGGGTGGACCTGCGGGTCGAGTTCCGGATGCGCTCGGTCGTCTGGTGGGTCAACGGAGTACGGGTCTTCGCCGACAACCGGGGCGTCGGGTGGTTCTGGCGCGCCTATCTGATCGTGAACCTCTCCGTCTGCGCCGGCGCCTACCATCCCGCCCCCGAGCCGTCCGTCGACAGCATGTCGTACGAGGTCGCGTACCTGCGCGTCTACCGCTCCTGACCCGGGACGGCCCGGCCGGGCCCGCCGGCCGCCTCCGACATGCGGGGGTGCGGCCGGTGGGCCAGACTCGACGGGATGAACCGCGACGATCAGGACACCGGGGCGGCGGATCCGCGGAGCGCTGCCGGGCAGCGTCCCGCGGGGCGTCCGGACGGCCGGGGCGAGGACTACCTGCCGATCGCCGACCACGGTCTGATCGGTGACCTGCGGACCGCCGCGCTGGTGGGCACGGACGGGCGGGTCGACTGGTTCTGCGCGCCCCGCTTCGACTCCCCGAGTGTCTTCGCGTCGCTGCTCGACGTCCGGCGCGGCGGGTTCTGGGAGATCGCGCCGGTGTGCGAGGTGGTGGACCGGCACCAGTTCTACTTCCCGGACACGAACATCCTGATCACCCGCATGTTCACGGTGGACGGCATCGTGGAGATCCAGGACTTCATGCCGATCCTGCGGGAGAACGACTCCGCGCACCGGCAGCGGCTGGTGCGGCGGGTGGTGAACATCCGCGGCCGGATGGCCATGTCGGCGCGGATCGCGCCCCGGATGAACTACGGGCGCGACGAGCACCGGGTGGAGCGAATCCCCCGCGGGGTGCGGTTCACCGGTGACACGCTCACCGTGTCGGTGCGGGCGAGCGTGGGGCTGGAACTGGACGACACCGACGCGTTCGGCGAGTTCGTCCTCGGGGAGGGCGAGACGGCGCTGTTCGTCCTGGAGACGGCCGCCGACACCGCCGAGGCCCCCGAGACCGCCGAGGAGCTGTTCACGGCGACGGTCGCCTTCTGGCGGCGCTGGCTGAGCCGGTCCACGTACACGGGCCGCTGGCGCGAGATGGTCCACCGCTCGGCGCTGACCCTCAAGCTGCTCACGCACGAACCGTCGGGGGCGGTGATCGCCGCGCCGACGCTCGGGCTTCCGGAGCAGCTGGGCGGGGTGCGGAACTGGGACTACCGGTACGTGTGGATCCGCGACGCCGCGTTCTCGCTGTACGCGCTGCTGCGGCTCGGCTTCACGCAGGAGGCGCAGTCCTTCATGGACTGGCTGACCGAGCGGCTGCGCGACGCGACGGACGGGGAGGCGGGCCCGCTGCGGGTCATGTACTCGATCGACGGGCACGCGCACCTGCCCGAGGAGGTGCTGGGGCACCTGGAGGGCTACCGGGGCTCGTACCCGGTCCGTACGGGCAACGACGCGAGCGGCCAGCGGCAGCTCGACCTGTACGGCGAACTGATCGACTCCATCTACCTGTTCGACAAGTACGGCGCCGGGATCTCGCACGAGAGCTGGACCGATCTCTGCGTCGTCCTGGACTGGCTGCTGGAGCACTGGAACACCGTCGACGAGTCGATCTGGGAGACCCGGTCGGGCCAGCAGCACCACACGTACTCACGGCTGATGTGCTGGGTCGCGGTGGAGCGCATGATCCGGATGGCGCGCCGCCGGGGCCTGCCCGGCGACCTGGGCCGGTGGATCTCGGTCCGGGACCGGATCTACCACGAGATCATGGCGCGCGGCTGGAACGACGAGGAGCGGACGTTCGTCCAGCGGCTCGCGGCGGACGACGGACAGCAGCCGGCGAACATCCTGGACGCGTCGCTGCTGCTGATGCCGATGGTCAAGTTCGTGTCGCCGGTGGATCCGCGCTTCCGGTCCACGGTCGAGGCCATCCGCCGGCGCCTGGTGGTGGACAGCCTGGTGTTCCGGTACGACCCCGAGCAGGCGCCGGACGGGCTGGACGGCACCGAGGGCACGTTCTCGATCTGCTCGTTCTGGTGGGTGGAGGCGCTGGCCAGGACCGGTGACGTGGAGGCGGCGCGGCTGGCGCTGGAGAAGATGTTCACGTACTCGAACCACCTGGGGCTGTTCGCGGAGCAGATCGGGCTGACGGGTGAGCACCTGGGCAACTATCCCCAGGCGTTCACCCATCTCTCCCTGATCAGCTCGGCGATCAACCTCGACCGTGCGATGGGGTGAGCGCGCCCGTCACCGCTCCGGACACCGCTCCCGACGCCGTTCCGGCGGCGGTCGCGACGGCGTACCGGGCCGCGTCGGTGTGTCCGACGGCGGTGTAGGCCAGCAGGAGGGCGGCGGCGTCCTCCAGCAGCGCCGCCGGCCAGTCGGGGCGGCCCGCCTCGGCGACCGTGCGCCGCCAGTACGCACCGGCCACGGTGCCCACCGCGGACGCGGCGGCGCCGACCGCGGCGGCGAGCACGGGCGGGGCGCCGTTGCGCTCCCGCGAGGACAGCGCGACGGCGGCGAACCCGCCGAACGCCATCCGGGAGGCGATCCCGGCGGGGGTGAGGCGGCTCGGGGTCCACGGCAGCTTGTCCGCGACCAGCTCCCCGGCGGCCCCGGCGGAGGCGACGCGCTTGCCCCACACCCCCGCGAACAACGACGCGGGCCGGGCGCTCTCCCCCGGCCCGGTGGTCAACGCGACGGCCGCGACCCCCAGCTGGCTGCGCAGTCCCGAGACCAGCCCCACGAGGACCAGCCGCGTCACGTCATAGGTCACACAGACACTTTGCCGACTCATGCACGCCTGAGTGCCCGCCCCCGCTTCCCCGGAAACGGACCTGGGCGAGCGCTCACCCCAATGCCGGGGGCTGCGAAGAGGTGACCGGGATGTCGACGCGGCGGTGTGACGGCACCATGTGACGGGGCGGTGTGGCCGGTAGTGCAAGGGTGTTGCCAAGTCTGCGGCGCGTCACATGCGTGAGCGCGTGTGCGGCGGCAAGGTGGGGAGCATGCGTCGGGGGCGGGTCGATCCGTCCCCGCCCGGACGAATGGAGCGCACCAGCGTCATGCCGGCGTCACCTCAAGCCGTCACCGGATCCCCCTGCTGGGTGAGTCTGATGACCCGCGATCTCCCCGCCGCCCAGGAGTTCTACCGCGCGGTCCTCGGCTGGTCCTTCCGTCCGACGTCCCTGGGCGACGAGTTCTCCGTCGGGCTGCTCGGCGGGGAGGCCGTCGCCGGGATCGGCGCTCTCGCCTCCGCGCTGCGTACCGCCGTCGCCTGGACCCCGTACTTCGTGGTGGACGACGTGAACGGGGCCACGTCCCGGGTCCGGGAGCGGAGCGCCACCGTCGCCGTCGGCCCCCTCGCCATGAACACCGGACGCGGCGCGCTGGCCGCCGATCCCGACGGGGCGGTGTTCGGCCTCTGGGAGGGCCGGATCATCCCGGGCTGGTCGATCGGGAAGGGGCAGGGCCCGGCCCGTCTGGAGCTGCGCACCCGGGACGCCTTCGCCGCCGCGATCTTCTACGGGCAGGTCCTGCACTGGGCCCCGGAGGGGAAGGAGGGCCTGGAGGCGCACTACGAGGAGGACCGGGTGATGATGCGGGACGGCGAGCGTACGGTGTGCTCGCTGCGCGGCGGGGCCGTGGGCAGCGCCCCCGATCCGCGGATCCGCCCGCGCTGGCAGGTGTCGTTCCGGGTGGACGACGTGGACGCGGCGGCGGACGCCGCCCTCGCGGCGGGCGGCGAGGTCGCCGCTCCCCCGTCGTCCCCGCCGACCGGCCGGGAGGCGACGCTGCGCGACCCGGACGGCGGCATGTTCACCGTGGTGGGCGACCGTTAGCCGACCGCCGGCCAGAGACCGGGAGGCCCGCCCGGAGGCGGGCCTCAGGCGTCGGACCCGCTGCTCGCGAGACGCCTGTTGCGGAGGACCGAGGACCAGAACGACCAGCCGATCAGGACCACACCGACGAGCCCGGTGACGAGTTCGCTGATCTGGTACTGGATGGTGACGATGAGGATCACGGCGAGCGCCCCGATCGCGTAGTGCGCGCCGTGCTCCAGGTACACGTAGTCGTCCAGCGTGCCCTTGCGCACGAGGAAGACCGTGAGCGACCTGACGTACATCGCGCCGATGCCGAGGCCCAGCGCCAGCAGCACGATGTCGTTGGTGATGGCGAACGCGCCGATGACCCCGTCGAAGGAGAACGACGCGTCGATGACTTCCAGGTAGAGGAACATGAAGAACGCGGCCTTGCCCGTGACGGCCGCCGCCGAGCGCGCCCGGCCGACCTCCTCGGCCTTTTCGGTCTCGCGTTCCTCTTCCTCCTCCAGCCGGCCCTCGAAGAAGCTGGAGAGCCCGCCGACGATCAGATACGTGATGAGGCCCGCGACCCCCGCCGTGAGCACCGTGGACGCCTTGTCGGCATGATGCCCGCCGTGCTGGTGGGCGCTCGTGGCGACCGTCATGGACGCGATGAGCAGCGCGATCAGCGCGAGGCAGACGGCGAGCATGTCGACCTGGCCGAGCTTGGCCAGCGGCCGCTCCAGCCAGGCCTGCCACTTGATCTCCCGGTCCTCGAAGATGAAGTTGAGGAAGATCATCAGCAGGAACATGCCGCCGAAGGCCGCGATCGACGGGTGCGCGTCGGTGACGAGCTGCTGGTAGCGGTCCTTGTCGTTCAGGGCGAGCCGTACGGACTCGATCGGACCGATCTTGGCCGTGACGGACACGATCAGGACGGGGAAGACCAGCCGCATGCCGAAGACGGCGATCAGCACGCCGATGGTGAGGAAGATCTTCTGCCAGAAGGCACTCATCTTCTTGAGGATTCCGGCGTTGATCACCGCGTTGTCGAAGGACAGCGAGATCTCCAGCACCGCCAGGATCGCGACGATCCCCAGCGCTTTCGTACCGTCGTAGAGGACCCCCAGCCCCAGGCCGAGGGCGGTCACCACGAAGGCCCACCGGAAGGTCTTCAGAATCACTGGCTACCCCATCATCCGTATCATCCGTGTACGAAGGCGCGTCATCCGTGTACGAAGGCGCGGATCTCCGGCCCAGTGAATCATCATGCGCCGTACACCGTCCTGGCGGGGCGGCCGACGGGCCCCGCGACCCGGATGTTCGTACGACCGTCCCCGCCGGTCGGTCTTCCGGGAGTCAGTTGTTGGGGTAGCGGTCCGGGTCGAAGCCGGTGCGCTCGTCGCGGTTGAGCGCCGAGATCTCCGCCATGTCCCCCTCGGTGAGGGTGAAGTCGAAGAGTCGGAAGTTCTCCTCGATCCGGGCGCGGGTGACCGACTTCGGGAAGACGATGTCGCCGCGCTGGAGGTGCCAGCGGAGGGTCACCTGGGCGGGGGTGCGGCCGAGGCGCTCGGCGATGGACGTGATGGTGGGGTCGTCCAGCACCTTGCCCTGGGCGATCGGGGACCACGCCTCGGTGGCGATGTCGTGTTCGGCGTTGAAGGCCCGTACGTCGTCCTGGGTCAGGTAGGGGTGGACTTCGATCTGGTTGGCGGCCGGCACGATCACGCTGTTCTGGAGCAGCCGGCGCAGGTGGTGGGGCTGGAAGTTGGAGACGCCGACCGCCCGGACCCGCCCGCCGCGGTACATCTCCTCCATGGCGTGCCAGGTCTCCACGAAGTCGCCCACGGACGGGATCGGCCAGTGGATGAGGAAGAGGTCGAGGGGGCCGATGTCGAGGACCTCCAGGGTGCGGTCGAAGGCCCGCAGGGCGTCCTCGGGCGCGTGGGCCCGGTCGTTGAGCTTGCTGGTCACGAAGATCTCGTTCCGGTCGACGCCGGAGTCGCGGATCGCCCGGCCGACCTCCTTCTCGTTCCCGTAGGCCTCGGCGGTGTCGATGTGCCGGTAGCCGGTCTCCAGGGCGACGAGCGTCGCGTCGCGGGTCTGCTCCGGCGGGATCTGGAAGACGCCGAATCCGAGCTGCGGGATGGTGACGCCGTTGTTGAGCGTGCGGGTGGGGACAGCGGGCATGGGGTTTCCTCGATCCGTTTCGGTCACCAGCGGGAAGATATCCGCACAGAAAGTGACTCGATCTCCCTGGACAGGACAAAACGTACCCATGATCCGGGGACCGGGCCGTGATTGATGGGGCCGTCCCGCGCATCGGACCCGCCCTTCCGGGAAGCGCGGGTGGCTGACAGACTCCTTCCGTGCCCGACTTCGACATGCTTGTCATCGGATCAGGACCGGGCGGCCAGAAGGCCGCCATCGCCGCGGCCAAGCTCGGCCGCCGGGTGGCGATCGCCGACCGCCCCGACATGGTCGGGGGCGTCTCCATCCACACGGGGACGGTGCCCTCCAAGACACTGCGCGAGGCGGTGCTCTATCTCACCGGGCTCAGCCAGCGCGACCTGTACGGCCAGAGCTACCGGCTCAAGGAAGAGATCACCGTCGCCGACCTGACGGCCCGTACGCAGCACGTGGTCAGCCGCGAGGTCGACGTCGTCCGCAATCAGCTGGCCAGGAACCAGGTCACGCTGCTCTCGGGCACCGGGAGGTTCGTGGACGACCACACCGTGGCCGTACGGGACGCGTCGGGGCAGGACCGGCTGCTGACCGCCGACCACATCGTCATCGCGACCGGCACCCGTCCGGCCCGCCCGGCGACCGTCGAGTTCGACGACCGTACGGTCATGGACTCGGACAGCGTCCTCAACATGGCGGACGTGCCGCGGTCCATGGTGATCGTGGGCGCCGGGGTCATCGGCATGGAGTACGCCTCGATGTTCGCGGCCCTCGGCAGCAAGATCACCGTGGTGGAACAGCGGGACGGGATGCTGGACTTCTGTGACGTGGAGGTGGTCGAGGCGCTCAAGTACCGCCTCAGGGACCTGGCCGTCACGTTCCGGTTCGGCGAGACGGTCGCGGCGGTGGAGCGGCACGAACACGGCACGCTCACCGTCCTGGAGAGCGGCAAGAAGATAGCCGCCGACGCGGTGATGTACTCGGCGGGACGCCAGGGGTTGACGGACGAACTCGACCTGGACAAGGCGGGGTTGAGCGCCGACAAGCGCGGGCGCATCAGCGTGGACGAGCACTACCGCACCACCGTGCCGCACATCTACGCCGTCGGTGACGTCATCGGCTTCCCCGCGCTGGCCGCGACCTCGATGGAACAGGGCCGCGCCGCCGCGTACCACGCGTGCGACGAGCCGGTGAACGCGATGCACCACTTGCAGCCGATCGGGATCTACACCATTCCCGAGATCAGCTTCATCGGGAAGACCGAGGACCAGCTGACCGACGAGAAGGTGCCGTTCGAGGTCGGTGTCTCGCGCTACCGCGAACTGGCCAGGGGGCAGATCATCGGGGACACGCACGGCATGCTGAAACTGCTGGTGTCGCCGGGGGACCGGAAGCTGCTGGGGGTGCACTGCTTCGGCTCCGGCGCGACCGAGCTGATCCACATCGGGCAGGCCGTGATGGGGTGCGGCGGGACGGTCGACTACCTGGTGGACGCGGTGTTCAACTACCCGACGCTCGCGGAGTCCTACAAGGTCGCGGCGCTCGACGTGACGAACAAGATCCGCCAGATCGACCGCATGGAACGCTGACCGCCCTGCTTGGAACGCTGACCGGCCCGCTTCTCCGCCGCTTGTTCTTCAGGCTACCTGCGCATTTACGGTACGATGCGGCCCATGACCGGTCGGAGCAACGAGGCGGCGCGGGCGGCGGTGGGCCTGTCGCTCGCCCTGGGCAGACTGCGCGGGCGGCTGCGGGCGGAGGGCGGGCCCGGGTCGTCGGTGTGGACCCGGAGTCAGCTCGCGGCCCTGCACCGGGTGGTCAGTGGGCCGCCCGCCACGACCAGCGACCTGGCCGCGGCGGAGTACATGCGGCCGCAGTCCATGGCGCAGACGCTGGCCGCGCTGGAGAAGGGCGGGCTCATCACCCGCCACCCCGACCCCGACGACGGCCGGCGGTTCCTGGTGGAGGCCACGGACGAGGGGCGGGACGTGCTGCGGGCCGCCATGGAGGGGCGCGAGGCGTGGCTGGCGCACGCCATCGAGACCACGCTGAGCCCCGAGGAGCTGGCGGCCCTGCCGGGTCTGATCGAGGTGCTGGACCGGCTGGCCGTGTCCCCGCCCGGCGGACCGTCGCACCGCTCAGGCTGAGTTGGGCCCGCGGTCCGCGAGGAGGCCGAAGAGCAGGTCGTCGGTCCACTCACCCTTGAGCCAGGTGAACGCGGGGCGCAGGCCCTCCCGCTGGAAGCCGACCCGTTCCAGCAGCCGGGCGGAGCGGGTGTTGCGGACGTCGCACTCCGCCGACACCCGGCGCAGTCCGCGCACGAACAGGTCGTCCAGCACGGCGCGTACGGCCTCCGTGGCGTAGCCGTGCCCCTGCCGGTCGGCGGCGAGAGTGAAGCCCATCTCGGCCTGCATCAGGTTCTCGTGCAGGTTCACCCCGACGTCCCCGATCAGGCACCCGTCGGCCTTCAGCTCGATCGCGTACTGGAACCAGCCGGGCAGGGCGGGGTCGGCGGCGGCGAACCGCTCCACGAGCCGCGTGGCCTCCGCGACCGGGACCGGCGGGGTCCAGCTCTGGTAGCGGGCGACGTCCGGGTCGGACTGGTAGGCCGAGAAGGCGGGCGCGTCGTCGGCCTGGAAGCGGCGCAGGCGGAGCCGGGGGGTCTGGAGCAGCACCCCCCAAGCCTCTCACGCCCCCCTGGAGGTCCGCGCGGGCATTCCGTATCCGGTTTATCGCGGGGCGAGAAATACGGCAAAACAGTAAACAGCCGTCGCAAACAAACATCAAACACCATCTAAATGCATACTTCGCCAAGAATGATTGACAGTGTTCGGTTCGGCTTGAGAGGGTGATCCGGATCGACGTTGCTGTCAAATTGCTTAATGGGCTGCTCCCGATGGGGAGCGTGAGCGTTGACCGGGGTGCGGAGATGTCTGGATCGCATGGTGGCCGTCGTGAACTGATGGCCGGACAGCTTGGCGTGTGGCACGCGCAGCAAATGGATCCGGACAATCCCATCTACAACATGGGTGAATACATCGAGATTCACGGACACGTGAACACGGAATTCTTTGAGGCGGCCGTACGGAGAGTCGTCCAGGAAGTCGATTGTTTTCACCTGCGTTTCGAGGCAACGGCGTCCGGGGGAACCTCGGACGAACTCCCCCGGCAGTATGCCGAACCGCGGAGTGACTGGCCTTTTCCCGTGATCGACGTGAGCGGTGAAGAAGATCCCCGCTCCACGGCGGAGAGCTGGATGCGGGCGGACATGCGGCGCCCGATAGATCTCCGGGGCGGCGAGCTTTTCGGCCACGCCCTGTTCAAGGTGGACGACGACCTCTCCTTCTGGTACCAGCGAATACACCACATCATCGCGGACGGACTCGCGGGACCCCTGATAGCCGCCCGGGTGGCCGCGGTCTACACGGCCCTGCTGGCCGGCGAATCCCTCACGGACCCTCCGCTTCCTTCGAGTTCCGTCCTGATGGACGCCGACGCCGACTACCGGGCGTCCGAGGCGTTCCAACGGGACCGGGAGTTCTGGACGGAGCGTCTTGCCGACCGCCCGCGGCCGGTCGGCCTGAGTGGCCGGGAACCTTCGACCACTCCCCATGAATTGACACGCCACACGCTCCACATCCCTCCCGGCGCCGCGGCGGAACTCAGAAGCTCCGCCCGCCGCCTGGGAACGAGCCTCTCGGGTCTTTCCCTGGCCGCGAGCGCCGCCTATCTGCATCGCACCACGGGACAGGAGGACATCATTCTCGGCGTTCCCGTGATGGGCAGAGCGACCGCGCTGCGGGACGTCCCGGGAATGACGGCCAATATCGTTCCCGTGCGCCTCACCGTACGGCCCGAGGCCACGGTGGGGGAACTCGTGAAGCAGGTGTCCCGCGGAGTACGGGACGCTTTACGGCACCAGCGTTACCGCTACGAGGACATCCTCAGAGACCTGAAGCTCGTGGGGCGCGGCGGGCTTTACCCCCTCCTCGTCAATATCGTCTCCTTCGACTACGGCCTGACATTCGGCGACGCCCCCAGCAAGGCGCACAGCCTCGGTGGCATCAATTTCAATGACCTGTCGATTTCCGTGTACGACAGGTCGTCCGACGGAAGCATGTCCGTGGTCGTGGATGCGAACCCGGATCTTTACAGCCCGCGAGCGGTGCGGGAGCATGCTGCGAAATTCCTTGATGTGATGACGTGGATGGCGCGTTCCACCACGGAGGAACGCGTACACGCGATTACGTTGATGAGCCGCTCCGAGCGGCGTCTGGTGGTCGAGGACTGGAACAACACCGCCCGGGAGGTGCCCGCGGCGACGCTGCCGGAGCTGTTCCGGGCCCAGGCCGCCCGTACCCCGGACGCGGTCGCGGTGGTCTTCGAAGGCGTGGAACTGAGTTACGCGGACCTCGACGCGCGGACCAACCGCCTCGCCCGGCTCCTGACCGACCGGGGTGTGGGACCCGAGTCGCTGGTCGCGGTCCTGATGCACCGTTCCGTCGATCTCGTCGTCGCCCTCCTCGCCGTGGTCAAGGCCGGCGGCGCGTACGTACCCGTCGATCCGGACTACCCCGCCGACCGCATCACGTACGTCCTCGCCGACGCCCAGCCCCTCCTGGTGCTCAGCACCACGGATCTGACCTCGCGTCTCTCCGACGACCACCCGCCGTACGTGGCCGTCGACGATCCCCGTACCACCACCACACTGAAAGACCTCCCGGACACCGATCCCACCGACACCGAAAGCCGCACCCCCCTGCTGCCCGCCCACCCCGCCTACGTCATCTACACGTCCGGCTCCACCGGGCGGCCCAAGGGCGTGGCCGTGCCTCATGCGGGTGTGGTCAACTGGCTGTCCTGGTTGCAGGGCACTTACACCTTGGCTGGCTCGGACCGGGTGTTGCAGAAGACTCCCTTCGGTTTCGACGTGTCGGTACGGGAGTTCTTCTGGCCGCTGCTCCAGGGCGCGACGTTGGTGGTCGCCAAGCCCTCGGGCCACCGCGACCCCACGTACCTCGCGGAGTTGATATCACGCGAACGGGTCACGATCGCGCACTTCGTGCCGTCCCTGCTCCAGGTCTTCCTCCGCGAACCGTCCGCCGCCGCCTGTACCGACCTGCGGGCCGTGTTCTGTAGTGGCGAAGCACTCCCCGGCGATGTCGCCGCGCGGTTCCGGAACGTGCTGGACGTTCCGCTCCACAATCTCTACGGTCCCACCGAGGCGTCGGTCGAGGTCACCGCGTGGACGTGTGACGACAGCACCGGCAGGAGCAGCGTCCCCATGGGACGCCCCGTCTGGAACACCCAGGTCTATGTGCTCGACGCGGCGTTGCGGCCGGTTCCGGTGGGTGCCGCGGGCGAGTTGTACCTGGCCGGTGTGCAGCTGGCCCGCGGGTACCACGCCCGGCCGGGGCTGACCGCGCAGCGGTTCGTCGCCAATCCGTTCGGTGGTCCGGGGGCGCGGATGTACCGCACCGGCGACCTCGCCCGCTGGAACACCGACGGGCAGCTGGAGTATCTGGGCCGTACCGACGACCAGGTGAAGGTACGGGGCTTCCGCATCGAGCTGGGCGAGATCGAGGCCGCCCTGCTCGCCCACCCGTCCGTGGCCCAGGCAGCGGTGACGGTACGGGAGGACCGCCCCGGCGACCAACGCCTCGTCGGCTACCTGGTCCCGGCGGGCGGTCCGGCGGGGGTGGACACCGCCGGGCTGCGGAGGCAGGTGCGAGGTGTGCTGCCGGAGTACATGGTGCCCTCCGCGCTGGTGGTGCTGGACGCGCTGCCGCTGACGGTCAACGGCAAACTGGACCGGCGGGCCCTGCCCGCCCCGGACCACCGGCCGACCGACAGCGGCCGGCGGCCGGCCACGGTGCGGGAAGAGCTTCTGTGCAGCGTGTTCGCGGAGATCCTGGGCGTGCCCACGGTCGGCGTGGACGACAACTTCTTCGAGCTGGGCGGTCACTCACTGCTGGCCACCCGGCTGGTGAGCCGCGTCCGCTCGGTCCTGGGGGCCGAGGTCCCGATCCGGACCCTGTTCGAGGCGCCCACACCCGCTGCCCTGGCCGAGCGCGTGACCTCCTCCGGTACGAGGCGGCCACCGCTGGTACCGGTGGAGCGGGGCGAGCGGGTGCCCTTGTCGTTCGCGCAACAGCGGTTGTGGTTCCTCGGCGAGCTGGAGGGTCCGTCGGCGACGTACAACATCCCGGTGGCTCTGCGCCTGACCGCGCCGGTGGATGTCGACGCGCTGAAGGCCGCCCTGCGTGACGTGGTCGGCCGGCACGAGGTCCTGCGCACCGTGATCGCGACGGTGGACGGGGAACCGTACCAACGGATCCTGCCGGCCGAGAGCGCCCCGGTCCCCCTCACGGTCGAACCGGCAGCTGGCCTCGGAGCCGCGATCGCGAAGATCGCGGGTCACCGCTTCGATCTCGCCAGGGAAATCCCGCTGCGCGCCTGGCTGTTCGACACGGGTACTGACGAGCTCATTCTGCTGATCATGGTGCACCACATCGCGGGTGACGGGTGGTCCCTGGCCCCGCTCACGCGGGATCTGACGGCCGCGTACACGGCCCGATCCACCGGCCGCCCCCCGGAGTGGGCGCCGTTGCCGGTGCAGTACGCCGACTACAGTGTGTGGCAGCGCGAGTTGCTGGGCGACAGGGCCGACCCCGGCAGTCTCCTGAGCGAGCAGTTGGCGTATTGGCGACAGGCGTTGGCCGGTCTGCCGGAGGAGTTGGCGCTGCCGTTCGACCGGTCGCGTCCGCCGGTCGTCTCCCATCGGGGTGGCAGTGTCGAACTGACCATTGACGCGCGGGTGCACCAGCGGTTGGCCGAGCTGGCCCGGGTGCGGGGCGTGACGGTGTTCATGGTGGTGCAGGCGGCGCTGGTCGTCCTGCTGCACCGGCTGGGGGCGGGGGACGACATTCCGGTCGGCACTCCGATCGCCGGCCGCACCGACGAGGCCCTGGACGATCTGGTCGGGTTTTTCGTCAACTCCCTCGTCCTGCGCTCCGACCTGTCCGGCGATCCGACCTTCCTGGATCTGCTGGCCAGAACTCGGGAAGCGGACCTCGGCGCCTACACCCACCAGGATGTGCCGTTCGAGCGGCTGGTGGAGGACCTGGCCCCGGCCCGGTCGATGGCCCGCCATCCGCTGTTCCAGGTCATGCTCACCCTTCACAACGCCGCCGAAGCGCCGCTCGACCTGGCCGGGCCGGACATCGGGGCACTGCCCGCGGACGTCCTGCCCGCCAAGTTCGACCTGGACTTCCAGATCGCCGAGCGGATCACCGATGACGGCACCCCGGCGGGCCTGACCGGACTGATCGTCTACGCCGCCGATCTGTTCGATCCGGCGAGTGCCGAGGCGATCGCACGGCGCTTCCTCATGGTCCTGGAGACGGTGACCGCCGATCCGTCGCTGCCGGTCAGCCGCGTGGAGATCCTGGACTCCGCGGAACGGGAGCGGATCCTGGCCGGGGGGAACGGCGTCACCCACGAGGTCCCGGCGACGACGCTCGCCGACCTGTTCGAGGCCCAGGTCACCCGTACCCCCGACGCGGTCGCGGTGGTCTTCGACGGTACGGAGACGACCTACGCGGAGGTGAACGCGCGGGCCAACCGGCTGGCCCGCGTCCTCGTGGGCCGGGGCGCCCGGCCGGAGGAATGTGTGGCGGTGATGATGGACCGCTCGGCCGACCTCGTCGTCGCACTCCTCGCGGTGGTCAAAACCGGAGCCGCGTACGTCCCGATCGACCCCGCCCACCCCGCCGACCGCATCGCCTCCATGCTGAACGACGCCGGAGCCGCACTGCTGGTCACACACGAGGGCATGACAGGCGTGGCGGACGACCACGACGGTGTGACACGCATCGTGACGGATGCCCCGGACACCGTGGCGGCCCTGTCCGCCATGGCCGGGAAGAACGTCACGGACCACGAGCGAGGAGGGGCACTCCAGCCGGAGCACCCCGTCTACGTGATCTACACCTCCGGGTCCACGGGACGCCCCAAGGGTGTGGTGGTGAGCCACGCGGCGGTCTGCCACTACCTCACCTGGGCGAGCGGCGCGTACCCCGGGTTGGGCGGCCGGACCGTGCTGCACTCGTCGGTCGCGTTCGACCTGACCGTCACACCGTTGTACGGCACGCTGATCTCGGGCGGCGCCCTGCACATCGCGGACCTCCGGGACGGGCTTCCCCCCGAACTGGCGCCCACCTTCGTAAAGGTGACGCCCAGTCATCTGGGTCTGCTGTCCGAAGAGCCCGCCGGATCCTTCGCCCGGGGAGATCTCGTCGTCGGCGGCGAGAGCCTAGCGGGCGAGCAGCTCACCCGGTGGCGGTCCGCGCACCCCGACGTCCTGATCACGAACGAGTACGGTCCGACCGAGGCGGCCGTCGGATGTGTCACCTTCACCGTCCGTCCCGGGGACGCGGATGTGCCGGGCGGCGTCCCGATCGGCCGTTCCGCTCCGAACACGCGAGCCTTCGTGCTGGATGCGGCCCTGCGGCCGGTGCCGCCCGGGGTGGCGGGCGAGCTGTATCTCGCCGGCGCGCAGCTGGCGCGTGGGTACCTCGGGCGGCCGGGGCTGACCGCGCGGCGGTTCGTCGCGAACCCGTTCGGTGGTCAGGGCGAGCGGATGTACCGGACGGGTGACCTGGCCCGGTGGAACGCCGAGGGGCAGCTGGAGTATCTGGGCCGTACGGACGACCAGGTGAAGGTACGGGGCTTCCGCATCGAGCCGGGCGAGATCGAGGCCGCGCTGACCGCGCACCCGGACGTGGCCCGGTCGGCGGTGGTGGTGCGGGAGGACCGCCCCGGCGACAGGCGGCTGGTCGGCTACCTGGTCGCGGCGAGCGGTCCGGCGGGGGTGGACGTCGCCGAGCTGCGGAGGCAGGTGCAGGGTGTGTTGCCGGAGTACATGGTGCCGTCCGCGCTGGTGGTGCTGGATGCGCTGCCGCTGACGGTGAACGGCAAGCTGGACCGTGGGGCCCTGCCCGCTCCGGACCACCGGCCGACCGACGGCGGCCGGGGCCCGTCGACCGTGCGGGAGGAGATCCTGTGCACCGTGTTCGCCGAGATCCTGGGCCTGCCCACGGTCGGCGTGGACGACAACTTCTTCGAGCTGGGCGGCCATTCGCTGCTCGCGGTGCGGGTGGTGAGCCGCATCCGGTCGGTCCTCGGGGCCGAGGTGCCGATCCGGACGCTGTTCGAGGCGCCCACTCCGGCCGCCCTGGCCGGCAGGTTGACCTCCTCCGGTAGGAGGCGGCCACCGCTGGTACCGGTGGAGCGGGGCGAGCGGGTGCCGTTGTCGTTCGCGCAACAGCGGTTGTGGTTCCTGGGCGAGTTGGAAGGGCCGTCGGCCACGTACAACATTCCGGTGGCTCTGCGGCTGACCGGTGACCTGGACATCGAGGCGTTGCGCACGGCGCTGGGCGATGTGGTGGGCCGCCACGAGGTGTTGCGGACAGTGTTCCCCTCCGATGAGGGCAGGCCGTATCAGCGGATCCTTCCCCCGCCCGCCTCTTTTGAGCTGCCGGTGGCCGAGGTGGGACGGGAGGGGCTGACGGAGGCGGTTGCCGGGCTGGCGGGTCATGCGTTCGACCTGAGCGCCGAGATCCCGTTGCGGGCGTGGCTGCTGCGGGTGGGGCCGGGTGAGTATGTGCTGGTGCTGGTGGTGCATCACATCGCCGGTGACGGGTGGTCGATGGGGCCGCTGGCGCAGGATGTGTCGACCGCCTATACGGCACGGTCCATGAGCCAGGCGCCCCGGTGGGAGCCGTTGGCGGTGCAGTACGCGGACTACACGGTGTGGCAGCGCGAGTTGCTGGGTGAGGAGACCGACCCGGAGAGTCTGCTGAACGAACAACTGGATTACTGGCGTGAGGCTTTGGACGGAGTGCCGCACGAGCTGGTGCTGCCGTTCGACCGGCCACGCCCCACGATCGCCTCGCACCGGGGCGGGCGCGTGGACCTCCGGGTGCCGGCCGAGGTGCACGCCCGGGTGGCGGAGCTGGCCCGCGCCGAGGGCGTGACCGTGTTCATGGTGCTCCAGGCGGCGCTCGCGGTGTTGCTGTCGCGGGTCGGCGCGGGCAGTGACATCCCGGTGGGTACTCCGGTCGCGGGACGCGCCGACGAGGCAGTGGACGACCTGGTGGGGTTCTTCGTCAACACCCTCGTGATACGGACTGACGTGTCGGGTGACCCGTCGTTCGCCGGCCTCCTGGCGCAGGTCCGGGAGAACGGTCTCGCCGCGTTCGCCCACCAGGACGTGCCCTTCGAGCGACTGGTCGAAGACCTCGCACCGGCCCGCTCCATGGCCCGCCACCCGCTCTTCCAGGTCATGCTCGCCTTGCAGAACAACGCCCAGGCCGTCCTCGACCTGCCGGGTGTCGACGCCGTGCTGTTGCCAGCCGGTGAGCCGGTGGCCAAGTTCGACCTGTCCTTCACCCTCACCGAGACGTTTCACACCAGCGGTCTCCCGGCCGGCCTGCACGGCGGTGTCGACTACGCGCTCGACCTGTTCGACCGCGCCACGGTCGAGACTCTGGCCGAACGGTTCGTCCGCGTCCTGGACACCGTCACCGCCGACCCTCACCAGCACATCACCGCCATCGAGGTTCTGAACCCGGCGGAGCGGAAGCGGATCCTGGCCGAGTGGAACGACACCGCCCGGGACGTGCCCGCCGTAACGCTGCCGAAGCTGTTCCAAGCCCAGGCCGCCCGTACGCCCGAGGCGACCGCCGTTGTCTTCGAGGGCGTGGAAGTCGCCTACGCGGACCTCAACGCGCGCGCCAACCGCCTCGCCCGCCTGCTGATCGACCAGGGCGTGGGACCCGAGTCGCGGGTCGCGGTCCTGATGCACCGCTCGATCGATCTCGTCGTCGCTCTTCTCGGCGTGGTGAAAGCAGGCGGCGCGTACGTACCCGTCGACCCGGACTACCCCGCCGACCGCATCACCTATCTCCTCACCGACGCCCAGCCCCTCCTCGTACTCACCAGCACGGACCTGGCCTCCCGCGCTGCCGGCGGAGAGCTGTCGTACCTGGCCGTCGACGACCCCGGCACCATCGCCGTACTCGATGACCTCCCGGACACCGATCCCACCGACACCGAGCGGCGGACTGCCCTGCTGCCCGGCCACCCCGCCTACGTCATCTACACCTCCGGCTCCACCGGGCACCCCAAGGGTGTGGTTGTCACTCACCGAGGACTGCCGAGCCTGACGGCCGCGCAGGCGGAGGAATTCGCGATCACAGCGGGCAGCCGGATGCTCCAGTTCGCCTCGGCAAGCTTCGACGCGGCGATCTGGGAAACGGTCATGGCCCTCTGCAACGGGGCCTGCCTCGTCGCGGCCCCCTCGCACGACCTGCTGCCGGGCCGGGCGCTCGTCCGCCTGGTCGCGGAGCGGTCGGTCACGCACGCGCTTCTGCCCCCGGCCGTTCTGGCTCTCCTGGAACCGGGCAGCCTGCCGTCGATCACGACTCTCGTCACCGGCGGCGAAGCTCTCAGCGGGAGCCTGGCGACGCGGTGGGCCGACGGCCGCCGCCTCGTCAACGCCTACGGCCCCACGGAATCCACCGTCTGCGCCACCACCACCGGCCCGCTGTCTGCCGACGGGAACAGGACTCCGCCCATCGGCACGCCCGTTGCCAACACCCGTGTGTATGTGCTGGATGCGGCGCTGCGACCGGTTCCGGTGGGTGTCGCCGGTGAGTTGTACGTCTCCGGCGCGGGCCTGGCCCGTGGGTACCACGCCCGGCCGGGGCTGACCGCCCAGCGGTTCGTCGCGAACCCGTTCGGTGGTCGGGGCGAGCGGATGTACCGCACCGGCGACCTGGCCCGCTGGAACACCGACGGGCGGGTGGAGTATCTGGGCCGTACCGACGACCAGGTGAAGGTACGGGGCTTCCGCATCGAGCTGGGTGAAGTCGAAGCCGCGCTGCTCGGCCACCCGGAGGTGGCGCAGGCAGCGGTGACTGTACGGGAGGACCGCCCCGGCGACAGACGCCTGGTCGGCTATCTCGTCCCCAGCGCCGCTCACAACCGCGTTGTCGATACGGCGGCCGTGCGCGCCCACCTCGACGCGACGCTGCCCGACCACATGGTGCCGTCCGCCCTGGTGGTCCTGGAAGCCCTCCCGCTGACGGCGAACGGGAAGCTGGACCGGCGGGCCCTGCCCGCTCCGGACCACCGGCCAACCGACAGCGGCCGGGGGCCGGCGACAGTGCAGGAGGAGATCCTGTGCACCGTGTTCGCCGACGTGCTGGGCGTGCCCACGGTCGGCGTGGACGACAACTTCTTCGAACTGGGCGGCCACTCACTGCTCGCGGTGCGGGTGGTGGAGCTGCTGCGGGCCCGGGGGATGTCGGTGGACGTGCGGTCGCTGTTCGCGGCACCGACGGCTGCCGGACTGGCCGCGTCGGACGGGCGGGCCGAGGTGGCGGTGCCGGAGAACCGGATTCCGGACAACGCCGTGACCCTTTCTCCCGACCTGCTTCCCCTGGTGGAGCTGAACCGCGAGGAGGCCGACCGGATCGTGGCCCGGGTCCCCGGCGGAGCGGGCAACGTGGCGGATGTGTACCCGCTGGCTCCGCTCCAGGAAGGGATCCTCTTCCACCACCTGATGGGTGACTCCGGTGGGTCCGCTGACGGAGCCGATGTGTACGTGCTCCCGGTGCTGCTGGGGTTCGACTCCCGGCAGCGGCTCGACGGGTTTGTCGACGCGCTCCAGAAGGTCGTCGACCGGCACGACATCCTGCGGACCGCCGTCCTGTGGGAAGGACTGCGCGAACCGGTCCAGGTGGTGGTGCGCCGGGCCGCGATCCCGGTGGAAGGCGTCGATCTGCCCGAGGGACCCGGCGACGACGTCACCGGCCGGATGCTGGCCGCGTGCCCTGGATCGATGGACATCGGCCGGGCGCCGCTGATCCGCGTGTTCACGGCGGCCGACCCGGTGAGCGGTCAGTGGCTCGGGCTCGTCCAGGCCCATCACCTGATCGCGGACCACACCACCCTGGACGTGCTGCTGGACGAGGTGCGCGCGTTTGTCGAGGGCCGCGAGGACACCCTGCCCGCGCCGTTGCCGTTCCGGAACTTCGTGGCCCAGGCCCGCCTGCGGGTGGCGGAGGAGGAGCACCGGAGGTATTTCTCCACCCTGCTGGGGGAGGTGACCGAGCCGACCGCGCCGTTCGGGCTGCTCGACGTCCGCGGTGACGGCACCGGTGTGACGGAGTTCCGTCGCGTGATGGACGCGGATCTGGCGCGGCGGCTGCGGGACCAGTCGCGCAGGCTGGGCGTCAGCCCGGCCACGGTCCTGCACGTGGTGTGGGCGCGGGTGCTGGCGGCCACCGCGGGCCGGGACGACGTCGTCTTCGGGACCGTCCTGTTCGGCCGTATGGCGGCGGGAAGCGGCGCCGACCGTGCGCTGGGCCTGTTCATCAACTCTCTGCCGGTACGGGTCCGGACCCAGGGCGCGGACGTGCTGGACACGGTCCAGTCGGTGCAGAACCAGCTGGCGGACCTGCTCGTCCACGAACACGCCCCGTTGAAACTGGCGCGGCAGGCCAGCGGGATCACGGCGGACACCCCGCTGTTCACCTCCCTGTTCAACTACCGGCACTCCAGGAGCGCCGAGCCGGGGACGGACCACGGCCTTGACGGCGTCGCGGTGCTGCACGACCAGGAGCGGACGAACTACCCGGTCGCACTGAACGTGGACGACGCCGGTGACGGATTCACCCTCACCGTGCAGGTAGCCGAACCCGTCTCGGGTGAAGCACTGTGCGCCATGGTCCACACTGCCGCCGAGGGCGTTGTCTCCGCCCTGGAGACCACACCGCACCAGCGGATGAGCACGGTGGATGTCCTCGGTCCCGCCGAGCGGCACCGGGTCCTGGTCGAGTGGAACAACACCGCCCGGGAGGTGCCCGCCGTAACACTGCCGGAGCTGTTCCAGGCGCACGCCGCCCGTACCCCCGAGGCGATGGCCGTTGTCTTCGAGGATACGGAAGTCGGTTACGCGGACCTCAACTCACGCGCCAACCGCCTGGCCCGGCTGCTGATCGACCGGGGCGTGGGACCCGAGTCGCGGGTCGCGGTCCTGATGCACCGCTCCGTTGATCTGGTCGTCGCCCTTCTCGCCGTGGTCAAGGCCGGGGGTGCGTACGTACCCGTTGACCCGGACTATCCCGCCGAGCGGATCACGTACGTCCTCACTGATGCCCAGCCCCTTCTGGTCCTCACCGGCGTGGAACTGGCCTCGCGGCTCACCGACAGCCGCCTGCCATACGTGGCGGTCGACGATCCCCGTATTACCACCGCACTCAAAGACCTCCCGGACACCGATCCCACCGACACCGAACGCCGCGCCCCGTTGCTGCCCGCCCACCCCGCCTACGTCATCTACACCTCCGGCTCCACCGGACGGCCCAAGGGTGTGGCCGTCACCCACCAAGGACTGCCGAACCTGGCCGTCGCGCAGGCGGAGGAATTCGCGATCACGGCAGGCAGCCGGGTGCTCCAGTTCGCCTCGGCGAGTTTCGACGCGGCCGTCTGGGAGACGGTGATGGCCTTGGGCAACGGAGCCTGCCTCGTCTCGGCACCCTCGCACGACCTGCTGCCGGGCCAACCGCTGGTCCGTCTGATCGCGGAGCGAGCGGTCACCCACGCCACCCTGCCTCCCGCCGTACTGGCTCTCCTGGAACCGGACAGCCTGCCGTCGGTCACCACCCTCATCACCGCCGGAGAAGCCCTCAGCCAGAACTTGGTTGCCCAGTGGGCCGACGGCCGCCGACTCGTCAACGCTTACGGACCCACCGAATTCACCGTCTGCGCCACCACCACCAAACCACTCTCCGCCGGTGAACACACCACGCCACACATCGGCACACCCATCGCCAACACCCGGGTCTATGTACTGGACGCGGCGTTGCGACCGGTGCCGGCCGGTGTCGCGGGTGAGTTGTACCTCGCGGGCGCGGGGCTGGCCCGTGGCTATCTCAACCGGCCGGGGCTCACCGCTCAACGGTTCGTCGCGAACCCCTTCACCCCGGGCGATCGCATGTACCGCACGGGCGACCTGGCGACATGGCGGCCGGACGGTGTCCTGGACTTCCTGGGCCGTACGGACGACCAGGTGAAGGTACGGGGGTTCCGTATCGAGCCCGGTGAGATCGAGGCCGCGCTGCTCGCCCACCCGTCCGTGGCCCAAGCGGCGGTGACCGTACGGGAGGACCATCCCGGGGGCAAACGCCTGGTCGGCTACCTCGTCCCCTACGGGAGTGACACTCCGCAGCCGGACACTGGCGCCCTGCGCGCCCACCTCGGCGCGGTGCTGCCGGAGTACATGGTGCCGTCTGCCCTGGTGGTCCTCGAAGCTCTCCCGCTGACGGCGAACGGCAAGCTGGACCGGCGGGCCCTGCCCGCTCCGGACCATCAGCCGGCCGACGGCAGCAGGGGGCCGACCACGGTGCAGGAGGAGATCTTGTGCGCCGTGTTCGCCGAGATCCTGGGCCTGCCCACGGTCGGCGTGGACGACAACTTCTTCGAACAGGGCGGCCATTCGCTGCTCGCGGTGCAGCTGATCAACAGACTCCGCACGGATCTGGGGGTGGAGGTCGCCATGCGGGCACTGTTCGAGGCGCCGACCGTGGCCGGACTGGCCCCACGGTTGACTGAGTCGGGTGCGGCCCGTCCCGCGCTGGTGGCGACGACGCGGCCCCAGGAGATTCCGGTCTCGTTCGCCCAGCAACGGTTGTGGTTCCTGGGCGAGTTGGAAGGTCCGTCGGCCACGTACAACATTCCGGTGGCTCTGCGGCTGACCGGTGAGCTGAACGTCGAGGCGTTGCGTGTGGCGCTGGGCGATGTGGTCGGCCGCCACGAGGTGTTGCGGACAGTCTTTGCCGCCGATGAGGGCAGGCCGTATCAGCGGATCCTTCCCCCGACCACCTCCTTTGATCTGCCCGTGGCCGAGGTGGAGCCGGAGCGCCTGGCAGAGGCGGTAAGCGAGTTGGCGGGTCATGCCTTCGACCTGAGCGCCGAGATCCCGTTGCGGGCGTGGCTGCTGCGGGTGGAGCCGGACGAGTGTGTGCTGGTGTTGGTGGTGCATCACATCGCCGGTGACGCGTGGTCGATGGGACCGCTGGCACGGGACGTGTCGGTCGCGTATGCCGCCCGTACGGCCGGACGGGCGCCCGACTGGGAGCCGTTGGCGGTGCAGTACGCGGACTACTCCTTGTGGCAGCGTGAGTTGCTGGGCGAGGAGACCGACCCCGAGAGCCTGCTGAACGCGCAACTGGGCCACTGGCGCAAGGCTTTGGACGGCGTGCCGCACGAGCTGGTGCTGCCGTTCGACCGGCCGCGCCCCACGATCGCCTCGCACCGGGGCGGCCAGGTGCCGATCCATGTGCCGGCCGAGGTGCACGCCCGGGTGGCGGAGCTGGCCCGAACCCAGGGCGTGACCGTGTTCATGGTGCTTCACGGCGCGTTGGCCGTACTGCTGTCCCGGATGGGCGCGGGCAGTGACATCCCCGTGGGCACCCCGGTCGCCGGTCGCAGCGACGAGGCGCTGGACGACTTGGTCGGCTTCTTCGTCAACACCCTCGTCCTACGCACCGACCTGTCCGACGACCCGCCGTTCACCGGCCTCCTGGAACAGGTCCGCGACAACGGCCTCGCCGCCTTCGCCCACCAGGACGTGCCCTTCGAGCGACTGGTCGAAGACCTCGCACCGGCCCGCTCCATGGCCCGCCACCCCCTCTTCCAGGTCATGCTCACCTTGCAGAACAACACCCAGGTGGCACTGGACCTGCCGGGCCTTCACACCGAACCGTTGCCCACCGGTGAACCGCCGGCCAAATTCGACCTGTTCTTCAGCCTCAGTGAAACCTTCCGCACCTCCCCGGAGACCGGCAGCGGCATCCAAACAGCCGGTCTGCTCGGCGGTATCGACTACGCCCTCGACCTGTTCGACCGCGCAACGGTGGAGTCCCTGGCCGAACGGTTCGTCCGCGTCCTGGACACCGTCACCAGGGACCCGCACCGCCGGGTCAGCGGTGTGGACGTGTTGTCCGCCCAGGAGCGGCACCAGGTCGTGTCGGGGTGGAACGACACCGCCCAGGAGGTGCCCGCGACCACGCTGCCGGAGCTGTTCCGGGCCCGGGCCGCCCGTACCCCGGACGCGCTCGCGGTGGTCTTCGACGGCGCGGAGGTGACGTACGCGGAACTTGACGCGCGTGCCAACCGGCTCGCCCGGTTGCTCATCGGTCGCGGTATCGGTCCCGAATGCGTCGTCGGGCTGGCCGTGCCCCGCTCGGTGGACCTGATCGTCGGTCTGCTGGCGGTGCTGAAGTCGGGCGCCGGGTACCTGCCGATCGACCCGGAGTACCCGGCCGAGCGGATCGCCTTCATGGTGGCCGACGCCGTCCCCTCGCTGACGCTGACCACCACCGAGGTCGCCGGGCGCGTGGCCACCGGGCCCACGCTGCTGCTGGACGACCCGGCGGTGATCGCCGAACTCACTGCACTGCCGGCCGACGTCCCCCGCGACGAGGAGCGGACCGCTCCGCTGCTGCCGCAGCACCCCGCGTACCTGATCTACACCTCCGGCTCCACCGGGCGTCCCAAGGGGGTGGTGATGTCCTGCGGCGCACTGGTCAACCTGATCGCCTGGCACGCTTCCGCCGTCCCCGCCGAGGACGGTTCGCGGGTGGCTCAGTTCACCGCGATCAGCTTCGACGTCTCGGCCCAGGAGATCCTCTCGGCCCTCCTGGACGGCAAGACCCTGGTGATACCCGGCGAAGAGGTCCGGCGTAACCCCGAAGAGTTCGTGGCGTGGCTGCGGGAGCAGAAGGCCACCGAGCTGTACGCCCCCCAGATGATGGTGGAGGCGCTGGGTGAGGCGGTGGCGGAGCGGGGCACGGACCTGCCGTCGCTGCGGCGCGTCTCCCAGGCCGGAGAGGCCCTGGTGCTCAGCGACCGGGTCCGTGACCTGTGCGGGGCCGACGGGACCGTCCTGCACAACCACTACGGTCCGTCCGAGACCCATGTGGTCACCGCCCACACCCTGCCGGCGGACCGGGAGACATGGCCACGGGGGGCCGCGCCGATCGGCCGTCCGGTGTGGAACACCCAGGTCTACGTCCTGGACGCGGCGCTTCGGCCGGTTCCGGTGGGGGTCGCCGGTGAGTTGTACGTCTCCGGCGCCCAACTGGCACGCGGCTACCACGCCCGGCCGGGGCTGACCGCCCAGCGGTTCGTCGCCAACCCGTTCGGTGGTCCGGGGGCGCGGATGTACCGCACCGGCGACCTCGCCCGCTGGAACACCGACGGGCGGGTGGAGTATCTGGGCCGTACCGACGACCAGGTGAAGGTACGGGGCTTCCGCATCGAGCTGGGCGAGGTCGAAGCCGCCCTGCTCTCCCACCCGGACGTGGCCCGGTCGGCGGTGACCGTACGGGAGGACCGGCCCGGCGACCCACGCCTCGTCGGCTACCTCGTCCCCACCGCCACAAACACCGGCGCTGTCGATACGGCCGCCCTGCGCGCCCACCTCGGCGCGACGCTGCCCGACTACATGGTGCCGTCCGGCCTGGTGGTCCTCGAAGCCCTCCCGCTGACGGCGAACGGCAAGCTCGACCGCAGGGCCCTGCCCGCGCCGGATCACCAGCCGGCGGACGGGAGCCGGGGGCCGTCAACGGTCCAGGAGGAAATCCTGTGCGGGATCTTCGCCGAAGAACTGAACATGCCTCACATCGGCGTCGAGGACAACTTCTTCGAATGCGGTGGACATTCGCTTCTGGCGGTCAAGCTCGTGAGCCGGATTCGTTCCGTCATGGGTGTCGACATCTCTGTCCAGATGTTGATGCAAGCGCCCAGCGTGGCCGGACTCGCCCATCGCCTCAGCCTTCCCGCGATGACGGAATCGCTTCGTACGCTGCTCCCCATCAGGACCCACGGGAGCCGGCCGCCCCTCTTCTGTGTCCATCCGCGATCCGGGCTGAGCTGGTGCTTCGCGCCTCTGGCCGGATGCGTACCCCCTGACATCCCGTTGTACGGTCTCCAGGCGCGGGATGCCGACGGTGCGGGTGAGTTGCCGGGATCCATCCGGGAAATGGCGGAGGAATACGTCAAAGAACTGCGCACCGTACAACCGTCCGGCCCTTATCACCTGCTCGGATGGTCCATGGGCGGCCGCGTGGCCCAGGAGATGGCCGTACAACTACAGGAAGACGGCGAGCAGGTGGCACTCGTGATCATGGGAGGGTATGCGCCCGCCCCGCTCGGCATACTCGACTCCGCAGAGAAATCAACGGACGAATCGGCGGAACTAGACGAGGCGCCTTCTCTCCACGATCTCGCCGGACTTCCCGACTACTTCCGCAACGAGATTTCGGAGGAGGAGGCCGAAGTGCGGGCAAGAATCATCGCGAACAATACCCGCATCTATGTGAAGCACCACCCTCGCCCATTTCACGGCGACCTCCTCTTCATCTCGTCGGACGAACTCGATGACGGTTCCGGCCGTTTCATGTGGCAGCCCTATACGTCCGGCCACATCAGCGAGTCACGGCTGCCGTGTGCGCACGACGACATGGCCGATCCCCCCATGCTGTCCCTGCTGTGGAATTCGGTCTCCGACTGGCTGTCCATGGCAGAGGAAGGAGACACAACTCAATAGGGGGACTCGCGGACCGCTCTCTCAGAGCCGGCCCGCCTCCACGATCCTGCGCAGGAACTGCTGGGTGCGCTGCTCGCGCGGTGCGCCGAAGACCTCGGCCGGGGTGCCGCGTTCCAGCACCACGCCGTCGTCCAGGAAGCACACCTGGTCCGCGACCTCCCGGGCGAAGCCCATCTCGTGGGTGGCCAGCACCATCGTCATGCCCTCGCCCTTGAGGTCCCGTACGACCGACAGCACCTCGCCGACCAGTTCGGGGTCGAGCGCCGCCGTGATCTCGTCCAGGAGCAGCAGCCGGGGCCGTACCGCCAGCGCCCTGACGATCGCCGCGCGCTGCTGCTGGCCGCCGCTGAGGCGGTCCGGGTACTCCCCCGCCTTGTCGGCGAGGCCCAGCCGGGCGAGCAGTTCGCGCGCGGCCGCCTCCGCCTCGGCGCGCTCCACGCCGAGGACCCGGCGGGGGGCGAGGGTGACGTTCTGGAGGACCGTCATGTGCGGGAACAGGTTGTACGCCTGGAAGACGACGCCGATACGGCGGCGCACCGCGTCCGGGTCGGCCCGGGGGTCGGTGATCTCCTCGCCGTCGAGGAAGATCGCCCCGTCGTCGATCTCCTCCAGCAGGTTGGCGCACCGCAGGAGTGTCGACTTGCCGGACCCCGAGGCGCCGATCAGCGCCGTCACGGTGTGCTGCGGGACGTCGAGGCTGACGTCCCGCAGGATGACGCGGTCCCGGCCGAAGGTCTTGCGTACGGACTCCAGCCGCAGCACGGGGGTGGCCGCCCCGTTCCGGTCGTTCCGGTCGGCCGTCATACGGTCCCTCCCTGCGCGCGCCGCCGGTCCATCCGGGCGGTGACCCAGTCGGTGAAGCGGGTCATCGGGATCGTCAGCGCGACGAAGACGAGGCCCGCGACGACGTACGGCGTGTAGTTGAAGTACTTTCCGGCGATGATCTGCGCCGCGTAGACGGCGTCGACCGCGCCGGCGATCGACACGAGGCCCGTGTCCTTCTGGAGCGAGACCAGGTCGTTGAGGAGCGGCGGCACCACGCGCCGTACCGCCTGCGGGAGCACCACGTACCGCAGCGTCTGCGCGCCGGACAGGCCCAGGGAGCGGGCGGCGGCGCGCTGCGAGGGGTGGACGGACTCGATGCCCGCGCGGAAGACCTCGGCCACGTACGCGGAGTAGGTGAGGACGAGGGCGGTTCCGCCGAGGACCACCGGGTCGTTGGTGACGCCCTGGAGCCGGAGGGCCGGGACGCCGAAGACGACCATCAGCAGGCAGATGATCAGGGGCAGTCCGCGGAAGAAGTCGGTGTAGGCGGTGGCCAGCGCGCGGATCGGGAAGAAGACCGGGCCGCGCAGCGTACGGGCGACGGCGAGGAGCAGGCCGAGCAGGAGGACGCAGACGCCGCAGATCGCCAGCAGCCGCAGGTTGAGGAGCAGGCCGTCGAGGACGTCCGGCAGGGCCATGCGGGCGTACTTGGCGCTGAAGAACGTCTCGCGGGTGCGCTGCCAGCCGGGCGAACCGGTGATGACGACGAACAGGACGCCGCCGGTCACCAGGGTGGAGAGGGCGGCGATCGCGGTGGCGCGGCGGGCCCTGACCCGTTTGAAGCGCTCGCGCTCCAGCCGCCGCGCCGAGGGGGTGTAGGTGTCGGGACCGGCGCTTCCCCCGGCGTCCTCGCCGTTCTCCTTGCGGATGGTGCCAGTGGTCACTTGAGCACCGGGGCGTCCACCGCGTCGGACAGCCACTGCTTCTCCAGGTCGGCGAGCGTGCCGTTCCCGCGCAGCCCGTCGACGGCCCGGGTGACGCAGGAGGTGAGCTTGCTGCCCTTGTCGAGGACGAGCCCGAACTGCTCGGTGGCGCCGCCCGCGTTGGGGAACTGGCCGACGACCTTGGCGTCGGTCACCTCGGCGCCGGTGATGTAGAAGGCCGTGGGCAGGTCCACGACGATCGCGTCGACCTGCTTGTTGCGGAGCGCCGACTTGGCGAAGTCGTTCTTCTGGTAGACGGCGGGCTTCTGGCCGGGCTTGATGACGTCGTTGATCGTGTCGAGGCTGGTGGTGCCGACCTGGGCGCCCAGTTTGGCGCCCTTGAGGTCCGCGATCGTCTTCGCCTTCGCGTACGGGGAGCTCTTCAGCGCGATGACGGCCTGGCGCACGTCGTAGTAGCCGGACGAGAAGTCGACGGCCTGCTTGCGTTCGTCGCTGATGGAGACCTGGTTGATGTCGAAGTCGAAGTCCTTGGCGCCCGGCGAGAAGGAGTTGTTGAAGGGCACCGTCTGCCAGACGACCTGGTCCTTGCCGTACCCGAGGGCCTCGGCGACGGAGTACGCGACGGCGGACTCGAATCCCTTGCCGTTGGCCGGGTCGTCCTGGAACCAGGGCGCGTACGCGGGCTTGTCGGTCCCGATCGTCAGCTTGCCCGCCGTGTGCGTGGCCAGCTTCCCCTTGTCGCAGGCCGGCGCGGCGGCCGACGTTCCGGGGGACGCCGCGTCGTCGGACGTCGAGTCGTCCTGCGGGGCGCAGCCGCCGACGGTGACGGCGGCGGCGGCGACAAAGAGGGCGGGAAAGCCGATTCGGGCTCTGAGGTGCATGGCGGGAGAATTGCACTCCACGGGCCGCGCTGTCGAGATCACTTGATTGCGATCGTATGAAATTCCACCGATGTGTGTTTTCTCCGCGCCCGGACCCGCCCCCGGCACCGGAACCGCCGCGTGCGCGACTACGCTCCTGGGTGATGTTCACCCCTCAGGGCCCGACCCTTCGCGAACTCGCCGTCCAGGCGCTCTCGTCCATCGAGCACGGCTACGACCTGCTCGCGCCCAAGTTCGACCACACCCCGTTCCGTACACCGGAGCGGGTGCTGGACGCGGTGACCCGGGCGGTACGGCCGCTCGGTCCGTTCCGTACGGGCGTCGACCTCTGCTGCGGCACCGGCGCGGGGGTGGGGGTGCTGCGGCAGGTGTGCGAGGAGCGGGTGACCGGGGTCGACTTCAGCGCGGGCATGCTCGCCGAGGCCGCGGCCCGGTTCGCCGACGATCCGCGCCCGGGCCCCGCCGTCGACTGGGTACGGGCCGACGCCCGCGCCCTCCCCTTCGCCTCGGCCTTCGACCTGGCCGTGAGCTTCGGCGCGTTCGGGCACTTCCTGCCCGCCGAGCGCCCCGGCCTCTTCGCCCAGGCCCACGCGGCGCTGCGACCCGGCGGCCTGTTCGTCTTCCCCGTGCCGGCGCCCCCGCCGGTCGGCTCGCGGCTGTACTGGACGCTGTGGGGCTTCGACGGCGTGATGCGGCTGCGCAACCTCGTACGCCGTCCCACCTTCGTCATGTACTACCGCACCTTCCCCCTGCCGGACGTCCTGGCCGATCTGACCCGGGCCGGCTTCACGACCGAGCTGCTTCCCCTCCCGTCCCTGGGCGAGCGGCCCGACGGGACGCCGCGGGGCGCGCTGATGGTCGCGCGCCGGGGCGGATCGGCGCATTCGCGAGAGCACTGAGCCCCTGCCCGTTCGTGGGTCACCGGGGGTGGGCACGGTTGAATGGGAGAGGCATACGGCAGGCGAACACGGGAGGACCAGCGCCATGGACCACGGGACACCACGAACGGTCGCGCTCTCCGCCGTCCCGGAGACGCTGCTGTGGAACCTCTACCACCGCTCGTTCGCGGCCCGGCAGCCGCTCGCCGCGTTCGAGGACCCGCACGCGGTCACGCTCGTGGACTCCATCGACTACCCGTTCGAGGAGACGTTCGGGCCGCCGAGCCCGTTCCTCGCGCAGGGCCAGGCGCTGCGGGTGCTGACCTTCGACGCGGTGGTACGGGACTTCCTCGCCGAGCACCCCGACGGCACGGTCGTCGCGCTGGGCGAAGGGCTGGAGACCCAGTTCTGGCGGGTGGACAACGGGCGCGTGAACTGGCTGTCCGTCGACCTGCCGGAGACGGTGGCCGTCCGGCGGGACCTGCTGCCCGACGGGGAGCGGCGCCGTACGCTCGCCTGTTCCGCCCTCGATCCCGCGTGGATGGACGAGGTCGACACCTCCCGGGGTGTCCTCGTCACCGCGCAGGGGCTGCTGATGTACCTGCGCCCGGCCGAGGTGCGGGACCTGATCGCCCGCTGCGCCGAGCGCTTCCCCGGCGGCGCCCTCGTCTTCGACGCGGTCCCGCGCTGGTTCAGCGCGCGCACGGCGCACGGCGGGATGACCACCGTGCAGGGCTACACTACCCCGCCGATGCCGTGGGGCATGAACGCGGGCGAGCTGCGGAAGGTCTTCACCGCGCATCCGGGCATCAGCGAGGTGCGGGAGGTGCCGGTCCCCCGGGGTCACGGCGTGTTCTTCGGCACGGTGGCGCCTCTCGCGCGGCGGGTACCGGGCGTACGGAACCTGCGGCCGACCATGACCGTGCTGACGCGGTTCGCACCGCGCTGACCGGCCGGCCTCCTTGACCGCGCGGTACGCGGGCCTCAGTCGAACGCGATGACCGACCTGCCGTGCGTACGGGATCCGGTGGCCAGCCCGTCCACGGCGGCGGGTGCGTCGTCCAGGTCGATCGGGGTGATCTCGGGGAGGATCCCGTGCTGGGCCGAGAAGGCGAGCGTGTCGCGCAGGTCGCGGGGGGAGCCGGACGGGCCGCCCATCACGCGCAGCCTGTTGAGCACCACCGCCTGGCTGGGCACGGTGATCGGCCCGGAGTCGTACCCGCAGAAGACGAGGGTGCCGCCGGGAGCGAGGCCGCCCACGGCGGCGTTGCCCGCCGCGGTGGAGGGGGCCGCGTTCAGGATGACGTCCGCGCCCCCGTCCCACTCCTTGAGCGCCACCGCCGGATCGGTCTCGGCGCCGGCCACGAACAGCTCCGCGCCCATCTCCTTGGCCCGGTCGTCGCCCCGCCGCGAGCGGCCGACCACGGCGACGCGGGCTCCCATGGCGAGCGCGTACCGGACGGCGAGGGCCCCGATGCCGCCCGCGCCGACCACCGCGACGCGGGAGCCCGCGTGCACGCCCGCCCGGCGCAGCGCGTTGAAGGCGGTGAGGCCCGCGCACATCAGCGGGGCCGCCGCGACGGGGTCGAGCCCGGGCGGCAGCGGTGTGACGAACGCGCCCTTGAACACGCCGTACTCCGCGTAGCCGCCGTCGGCGACGACGCCGGTGATCCGCTTGTGGGGGCAGAGGATCGGGTCGCCGCCGACGCAGTAGTCGCAGGAGCCGTCCGAGTCGTAGAGGAACTGCGCCCCCACGGCGTCACCGACGCGGTGTCCCGCCACGCCGTCGCCCACGGCGGCGATCGTTCCGGTGATCTCGTGGCCGGGGATCACCGGGAACCGGGCGAAGGGGTAGTCGCCCTGGATCAGTCGGAGATCGGAGAAACACACTCCGCACGCGGTCATCTTGACGAGGACTTCCCCGGTGCCGATGTCGGGGACGTCCCGCTCGACCCGTGACAGCGGTGTGTTCACCGCGTTCGCGACGACTGCACGCATGCCGGATACACCTCATCCCGGACGACAACATGAGCGGTATGCCTCCATTGTCGCGGGGTCGGGGCATTTACGCAGAGGTGGTGGCCAGAGCCGAAACGGCCGCCTTCGCCGCGCGCTCCACCAGCGAGATCCCGCTCGCCATCGAGACACTGCCCTTCGACACCACGGCGAGCAGGTAGGTATGCCCGCCCACCGTCACCTCGCCGATGCTGTTGACGTCCCACAGCCCGGTCGCGCTGCGCGGCAACCAGCCGTTCTTCAGCCCCACGGCCCTGCCCGCCGCCGAGACCCCCCAGTCCTGGCCGTCGGCTATCCGCCCCATCAGCGTCCGCGCGTAGGACCGGGACGAGGCGGTCAGCGGGGACTTCTCGCCGAACACCGCGGAGAGCAGTATCAGCTGGTCGGGGGCGGTGGTCTGGGTCAGGCCCCACAGCCCGCCCGCGCCGGCGGTGGTGCCCGTGAGCCCCAGGCGGCGGTTGGCCGCGTCCAGACCGCCCGCCCCGCCGATCATCCCCCACAGCGCGTCCGTCGCCGCGTTGTCGCTGACGCGGATCATCGAGGACGCGTACGCCTTCTCCGCGGCGGTGAGCCCGCGGTGCTCGTCCTGGGCCTTGAGCAGCAGGGCCGCCAGGATGTCGACCTTGACGATGCTCGCCGTGTCGTACGTCCGGCCCGCCCGGACGCCGTACCGCGCCCGGCTCGTGTCGTCCAGGTCCACCACCGCCACGGACAGCGAGGCCGAGGTGGCCGCCATCGCGTCGCGGAGCTTCGCGGAGAGGAGGGCGTCCCGGTTCGTGGGCACGACGGCCCGCGTCGTACTCCTGGACGCCTGGGGCGACGGGGACGGGGACGGGACCGGCGAGGCGCCGGCGAACAGGGTCGGGAGCAGGGGTACGACCCCGGAGGCCGGGGCCGGTGCCGCGCCGGGCAGGCTCAGCGTCCCGAGCGCGCCCGCCCGCGGTCCCGACTCCGGGCGGCTCTGCGCCGACGCGTCGAACCCGCCCACCACCGCGCATCCGGTCATGAGCAGGACCACCGCGGACGAGGTGGTGAGGGCGGGCCGGCGCCGCACGGAGGACGTGGAGCGCCGCGCGGAGGGGATGCGGGGCATGTCGCGAGGTTAGGAACCGAAACGGGGTCCCGGCTATGCCCCAGGTAAAAATCCGGTGACAAATCACATTCCGGGCCGGGACCCGTCAGCGGGGGAAGTAGCGCGCGATCAGCTCGTTGCGGAACACACCGGCGGGATCCAGCCGCGCGGTCAGCCGCTCGAAGTCGGCGTAGCGCTCGTACAGCTCCGTCATCCGCTCGGGACCAGTCGTGAACAGCTTGCCCCAGTGCGGCCGCACACCGAACGGAGCCAGTGCCTCCTCGATGGCGCCGAGCACGGGGGTGACGGCCCCGGTGTCGGGGATCCAGGTGAAGTGGAAGGCCACCGAGTCGCGTCCGTACGCCGGGCTCAGCCACAGGTCGTCGGCCGCGATCGTCCGGATCTCGCCGACCTGGAGGACGGGTGCGATCCGGTCGCTGATCCGTGCCAGGGCGCCGAAGGCGGCGGGGCCGTCCCCGCGCGCCACGAAGTACTCGCTCTGGAGCTCGTCGCCGTTGCTCGGGGTGAACTCGGGCCGGAAGTGCGGAAGCCGCTCGTGCCAGGGTCCCGGGGCGCCCAACTGGGGGGTGCAGGTCACCGGGTCCATGCCCGGCACGGGGTGGCGGGGGCCGTCGGCCAGGGTCGCGCCCAGCCAGCGCCCCGGCGCCCGCTCCTCGCCGTACATCGGACCGGAACCGGCGGCGGTGTCCCCGGCCCGCTGCTTGAGCCAGACCTGGGCCTGCTCGTCCGGCTGCCAGCGGGTGAACACACTGACGCTGTACGCGGCGGACAGGACGTCCTCGAAACGCTCGCGCAGCCGCGCGTACGGCAGCCCGTCGTACACCCACTGCCTGACGTCGTAGGACGGTACGAGATCGAGGGTCATCCGGGTGACGACGCCGGTGGCCCCCAGCGCCACCACCGCTCCCTCGAAGCCGTCGTCGCCCCGGCGGAGGTGGCGCAGCCCGCCGTCGGCGGTGACGAGGTCCATGGCGCGTACGGCCGTGGCCAGCGAGCCGTTGCCGGTTCCCGAGCCGTGGGTGCCGGTGGCGCAGGCCCCGGCGACGGAGATGTGCGGGAGCGAGCCGAGGTTGTGGAGCGCGAGGCCCGCGGCGTGCACGGCCCCGGTGAACGCGGCGAAGCGCAGTCCCGCGCCGACCGTCACCGTCCGGGCGTCCGGGTCGACCTCCACGGTCGCCGGCAGGTCCGCCACCGACACCAGGTCGCCGGTGGTGTCCGCGAGGGTGTTGAAGGAGTGCCCGCTGCCCAGCGCCCGCACGCGGTGGCTGCTCGCGACGATCTCCCGCAGGTCGTCCACCGTGGTGGGGCGGTGCACCCGCGCCGCGCGGAAGGCGATGTTGCCCGCCCAGTTGGTGAGGGGCTGGCCGCCCGGGACGTCGGACCGGCCGGGCGTGCGGGGCACGGTGTTCTCCTTCGCTGCGTCCGTACGCACGGGCCTGACCCGTACGTACGTCCTGCTTCGTCGTCTCGCAGCACTCTGGCACGCCCGGATCCGGGGCGGTCCCCCGCCCCTCTCAGCGCCCGGCGGCGGCGAGCAGCCGCTCCACGCGGCGGATCGTGTCGCGGACGTTGGCCAGCGCGGTGTTCTCCACGGCCTCGGCGGGGGTCAGCCACCGTAGGGGCGCGTCGGGGTTCTCGGGGCGCGCGTCGTCGGGCCGGGCCGTGGCCAGGACGAAGCGCAGGTCGGCGTGTTCGTGGGCCGGTTCACCGCCCCGGGCGGGAACGGGCACCACGGCCACGTGGACGAGCGACGCGTCCGGCCACGGCGTCAGGTCGGTGAGCCCGGTCTCCTCGGCGCCCTCGCGCAGGACGACGGCGAGGGGGTGCCTCTCGCCCGGGTCGCCGTGGCCGCCGACCAGCAGCCACGACCGCAGTCCGGGGTGCCGGCGCATCAGGACCCGGCCGCTCGGCGGGTGCACGACCAGCGCGGAGGCCGTCGCGTGGACGGGGTTCGAGCGGAGCCACGGATCCGGCGCGGTGCCGGCCAGTTCGCGGACGCGCCGTACGTCGGCGGCCTCCGCCGGGTCCTGCGCGCGGTAGCCGTCCAGCGCTTCGATGATCGGTGTGCCCACAACGTCCATTCCGGGGAGCGTACGGACGCGGGCGGGCCGGTGTCCTCCGAATATCCGGCACCCCGGGCACCCCCGGTGTGGCGCGGTGTGCGGCTCTTCAGCGCTCGGCGAGACGCGCGCCGACCACGGACAGCAGCTCCAGGCGCCGCTGCGCCTGGGTGCCGGGGGCGGCGGTGAACACGGCGAGCACCTGCGACCTGCTCTCCTCGATGAGCGCCTGGCAGTCCAGTTCGACCACCCCCACCTCGGGGTGGCTGATCCGCTTGCGGCGCCCCCCGGGCACCCCGACCTCGTGATCGGCCCAGATCCCCGCGAACTCGTCGCTCTCGGCCCGCAGCCGCGCCACCAGGGCCCGGGATCTCGGGTCCTGGCCGCGCCGTACGAGCGCCGCACGCAGGTCGGCGGCCAGCACGCGGCTCTCCGCGCGCTGTTCGTCCGGCGGGTACGCGGACCGGGCGGCCGGTTCGGTGAACCACCGGTAGACGTCGCTGCGTGCCGCGCCCGTACGGTGCTCGAAGTCGCCGAACAGCGCCCTCGCGAGGCGGTTCTGCGCGAGGGTCTCGCCCAGATCGGTCATGACCTGCGCCGGGGTGTCGTAGAGCCGGTCCAGCATCCGCAGCAGTGTGGGGCTGACGTGCTCGCTCGCCGCGTGACGTTCGGGAATGCGCTGGCCGGCCAGCCGGAAGAGGTGGTCCCGTTCGTCCGGGGTCAGCCGCAGCGCCCGGGCCAGCGACAACAGCAGGACCGGGGAGGGCTGGGGCGCGCGCTGCTGTTCGAGTCCGGCGTAGAGATCGGCGGACATCGTGGCCAGCGCGGCGACCTCCTCGGGCCGCAGCCCGGCCGTCCGCCTGCCGACGCCCGGCCCGATCCCGACGTCCGCGGGCCGGAGCGCTTCTCGGCGGGCCCGCAGGAAATCAGCCAGTTGAGCTCTGTCCATGTGTCCCAGTATCAGCTGATTGGCCCCACTCGGCCAGGGACGGTCCTGACAGCACGGGATGAGGTGCCCGGCGGAGGCCGCGCGGGCAGGAAGGCATACCATCACTTCCTGGCATGGACATATCGTGGTGGGGATTCGCGGCACTGGCGGCGGCGGCGACGCTGGTCGGCTTCTCGAAGACGGCCGTGAGCGGGGCCAACACCGTCAGCCTGGCGGTGTTCGCGACCGTCCTGCCGGCGCGTGAGTCGACGGGCGTCCTGCTGCCCATTCTGATCGCCGGGGACATTCTGGCGGTCCTGACCTACCGGCGGCACGCGCACTGGCCCACACTGTGGCGGCTGTTCCCGGCGGTCGCGGCGGGCGTCCTGCTGGGCACGGTGTTCCTGCTCCTGGCCGGGAACGACGCCGTCCGTACGTCCATCGGCGCCATCCTGCTGCTGATGGCCGGCGTCACGGTCTGGCGGCGGCGCGGCGGGGACGGGACCGAGGCCCAGGCGTCGTCCGGCGGGCGCGTCAAGGCCGGTTCGTACGGGGTGCTCGGCGGCTTCACCACGATGGTCGCCAACGCGGGCGGCCCGGTGATGTCGATGTATCTCCTCTCGGCGGGCTTCCAGAAGCTGGGCTTCCTCGGCACCTCGGCGTGGTTCTTCCTGATCGTCAACACGACCAAGGTCCCGTTCAGCGTGGGGCTGGGCCTGATCGACCTCCACTCCCTGCTGCTCGACGCCGTCCTGGTGCTGTTCGTCCTGCCGGGCGCGTACCTCGGCAAGGTCTGTGTGAACCGTATCGACCAGCGGCTCTTCGAACGGCTCGTGATCGGGGCGACCGTGCTCGGCGGTCTGCAACTGCTGCTGCGGTGACCCGCTCCGGGGACGGTGCGCACGTGCCCGCCGGTGCCTCGTACCCTGAGCGCCATGAATGCAGGGGGATCCGAAGGACGTGTCATCGACGGCCGGTTCGAACTGCTCGACCGGCTGGGCGGCGGCGGTATGGGCCTCGTGTGGCGCGCCCGCGACCTGGCCCTCCACCGTGAGGTGGCGCTCAAGGAGGTGCGGCCGCCCGACCCCGCCCTGCTGGCGGCGGACCCGACCGCCGCGCGGGTGCTGCGCGAGCGGGTCCTGCGGGAGGCGCGGGCCCTCGCCGCGATCGACCACCCCGGGGTGGTGAGGATCTATCACATCGTGGACGCGGCGGAGGTCGTCCACCCCTGGATCGTCATGGAGCTGGTGCCCGGCCGCTCGCTGCAGGAACGCCTGGAACAGGGGCCGTTGACCCCCGTCGAGGCCGCCACGATCGGCCGTGGTGTGCTGTCGGCGCTGCGCGCCGCGCACGCGGTCGGCATCCACCACCGCGACGTGAAACCCGCCAACGTGCTGCTGCGCGCCGACGGCCGCCCCGTGCTCACCGACTTCGGGATCGCCGCGCTGCGCGAGTCCTCGAACCTCACGGCCACGGGGGAACTCGTCGGCTCCCCCGACTACATCGCCCCCGAGCGCATCCGGGGCGACGAGGGCAACCCCGCGTCCGACCTGTGGTCCCCAGGGCGTGTCCGCGAAGTGGGGTCTGGCTCGCGGCGCCTGGCACGCGCGCTCGCGGCGTTGTCGGACCCACCCCGTACGTCCAGTACGGGGCGGGTCCTCCGCCTTGCGAGCGCACGCACCAGACACCGCGAACCCCGCCCTCCGGGCGGACGACCCCACTTCGCGGACACGCCCTGGGCATGCTGATGTACGTCGCCGTCGAGGGACGCCATCCGCTGCGCAGGACGTCCGCGCTGGCCACGCTGGCGGCCGTGCTCGGCGAGGAGATCCCGCCACCCGGCCGGGCCGGGCCGCTGGCGCCCGTACTGGTCGCGCTGCTGGACCGGAACACGGCCGCGCGGCCCGACGCGGCGGCGCTCGACGGGATGCTGGCGGCGGTGGAGCGCGGCGCGCGGTGGCCGGAGCCGGCGGACGCCGTGCCCGGTACGCCGACGACGCGGCTGCGCCCCGCGGGGACGCCGCCGTCCCCGTCGCCTTTTCCGACGCCTCCGTACGCGCCTCCGCCGCTCGTCTCCACGAACACTCCTGAGCGGGTCCGTCGGGCCCGCGGGCTCTCCATCGCCGCGACGGTCGCCGCGATCGCCGTGGCCGGAGCGTTCACCTGGTACGTGTCGCCGCTGTCGGGCGACTCCGGGTCCACGGACCGCGAAGGCACCCCGGGCGCCGACCACGCTTCGGCCTCCGCCTCCGGCTCCGCCTCGGCGCCGGACCGGTCGCCTTCGGGGTCCCTCTCCCCCACCCCCAAGCCCGCTGCCTCCGAGAACCTGTTGACACCCGCCGCCGTCAAGAAGGTCATCGCCGCGCTGGACCCCGTCATGGGCGGCACGGAGGCCACCAGCTTCACGGTGCACGAGGAGTTCGCCTCCGCCGAGGCGCTGGTCGAGGGCGAGGAGAAGCTGTTCGACCGGTACGAGTACCGCGACGGCGCGGCCGTGCGCCTGGGCCCCGGCCGGGAACTCGTCTCCGGGGAGGGCAGCGTCGACCTCACGTCGTTCGACTGGGACAAGCTCCCCGAGCTGCTCCGCAAGGCGGACAACGACCTCGGCGTGCGCAGGCCGACCAGTCACTACCTGATCGTCGAACCGGCGTGGGTGTTCGCCGGCAACCAGCCCGTGCTCCTCGTCTACGTGTCGGACGACTACGGGGGCGCGTATCTGGCCGCCGACCGGAAGGGCAAGGTGCTCAAAACGTACCCGCGTTGATGTGCGATCGCGACCGGCTGCCGACGCTCAGGGACCGGCCTGGCAGAGTAGGGCTCATACGAGGAGTCGGACGTGGGCGGAGTGAGTGGTGTGAGCGGTGTGGAGCGCGACAAGGTCAACTCGCAAGCTGTGGCGGGAGCTCCCTGCTGGGTGACGCTCCTCTCTCGTGAACTCTCCGCGTCACAGGCCTTCTACGGGAACGTCCTCGGCTGGACCTACCGCCCCGCGGGGCTCGGCGACGACTTCTGCGTCGCGCTCTCCGACGGGATGGCCGTCGCGGGCATCGGCGCGCTCGCCTCGTCGCTCCAGGTCGAGGTCTCCTGGACCCCGTACTTCGCCGTCGCGAACGTGGACGAGGCGGCGGCCCGCATCCGCGAACGCGGCGCGACCGTCGCGGTGGGTCCGCTGGCCTTCCACACGGGGCGCGCGGCGCTCGCCATGGACCCCGACGGGGCCGCCTTCGGCATCTGGGAGGGCGCGGTGCGCTCGGACTGGACGGTGGGGCGCGGGAGCGCGCCGGCCTGGCTGGAACTGCGGACGCGCGACACGGTCGACGCGGCGAGATTCTACGGGCAGGTCCTCGGCTGGGCGCCGGAGACCGAGGACGGCTTCACCCTCGTCCACGAGGACGACCACGCGGTGCTGCGGCAGGACGAGCACGTGGTGGCGCGGATTCGCGGGGGCGCGGTGCCGGTGCGGCCGCGGTGGCATGTGTACTTCCGGGTGCCGGAGGTTTCCCGCTCGGTGGAGGCGGCGGTCCGGGACGGGGGCGCGCTGGTCTCGCCCCCGGAGGCGACGGAGGTCCCCCACGAGGCGACGCTGCGCGATCCCGATGGAGCGCTCTTCACGGTGACGTCGCGGTAGCGTCTGCCACGGTGTCCGTTGCGCTTACTGATTGTCCTCAATCGCCGGACGGGCGTCTGCCTGTCGGCGGTGGGCGCGGGTTACTGATGTCCTCAATCGCCGGACGGGCTGGGTTTGTCGTGGTGA
>NZ_JBIURL010000021.1:56632-106445 GCF_044740805.1 Streptomyces sp. NPDC088261 | reverse complement strand
CCGCTGGCAGCACACCTACAATCACCACCGCGGACACACCGCACTCGCAGGCAAACCACCCGCCAGCCGCATCCCCAACCTCACAGGGCAATACAACTAGGCCGCACACGCGGAGCGGGCACGGTCCGCCCGGAGGCCGGGGCCGCGTGGGGCTGGTACCGGTCCCCGGGGTCCGTACGGACGCGGCCGCACGCGGGCGGCGCGGACGGGTCGCGCGAGCGCGGGTGGGCGGTGCCGTCGCGCAGATGCGCGGCACGTACGCGGAAAGGCACGGTTCACCCGAAGGGCGGGGCCGTGTGGGGCCGATACCGGCCCCGGGCCCCACGGGGGACACGGCCGCACGCGGGTGGCGCCGACGCGTCGCGCGAGCGCGGGCGGGTGTTTGCGCTGCCCTTTCGTGTGGCGGCCGTCGGTACCGTCTGCTCCACGCGGTCGGGTGCGTCGTGACGTACCCGCATGTGGTCCAGCAACCCGGGCTGTGTGGCGTCGGGTTGTCGCCGGGGGAACCGGCCGTAGGCCGTCTGCCGCGGCCCGTGCCGCTGTGGTGAGGCCCGTTGGGCAGGCGCGGTGCCACCACAGTGCTCCGTCCGCGAGAACGGCCTCGGCCGTCCGGCCCCGGCAGGAGCGGCGCGCGGCGCTATCCGCTCCGGCCCGGGGGCGCCTCTGGGGCCGGGACGAACAGACTCAACCGATACGTGGTCGGGAGGCTCGACCGGCCGCACAAGGTGTCGATCCGGGTCATCGCCCAGTCCGTCCCGCCACCGGCCGCGCGGAGGCCACGCAGGTGAGCCCGCCATTCCGACTCCATCTGGGTCTCGAAGAGCACCTCCCAGCGGCCGGCCCCGAAAGCCGGTGCACCGGCGGCCCGGCGGCCCTGGTCCTGTCGCTGACGCCTCTTCCGCTGCCCTGGCACCGGCCCAGCATCGCCGGACCACCCCGCCGCGGCAACCCCCGCCCCGGCGGCACGACGGCCATGGGTCGCGGGCAAGACACCCCCCTAAGGGAGTCCTCCCCACGCCGGGTGGCGGGGGTCGTCGGCGCGTACCACCACGTCGGCCGTTTCGGCGGGGGTGACCTCCTTCTCGTATCGCTCGAAAGCGGGGAGCGTCCAGCGGTCGGGCTCGTTCGTGCGGCGGCGGAGGGCGTTCGGGGACAGGCTCAGGTGCACCGTCAGGTCGAACGGGAACCAGTGGCCCAGCAGGAACGGACCGTGCGTCACCAGCACCCCGCCGGGCGGCAGTTCGACGGGCGCGCTGCGCGTCGCGCGGTCCGTGGCCGGGTCCCAGAGGTCGGGCAGGACGCGTCCGCTGCCGCCAGGGTCCAGCGGGCCGAAGACCTCGCGCCAGAGCGCGCCCGTGTCGAACCACCCGTGGTAGTACGTGTCGGGGTCCTCGCGGCCGTACTCGTACCGCAGCGACGCCGGCCGCAGGAAACCCGCCGTGTCGATCACGAGGACCGACCGGCCGCGCAGCCGCAGCGCGTCGGCGAGCGCCGCGGCCGGCGCCCCGGTCCCCGCGGCCGGCGCGCCGTCGACGGCGACGCGCAGCCAGGGTCCGCCGTCGGCCGGTGCCGTCTCCAGCAGCCGCTCGGCGAGGGCGTCGGTCAGCCGGTCCCAGGTGATCGCTTCGAGTCGCACCCGTTCATCATCGGTCACTCACGGGGCGGTCACCCGTGCGCGCAGTGCGGCGGGTCCGCGTCCTCGGACAGCGCGCTGCCGACCGGCAGCAGGTACGTGAGGTAGAGGACCACCGGCTCGCTGCCCAGATTGCGGCCGATGTGGCGGTGCAGCGACCCCGACGGCTCGACGAACGACTTCCCGGCGGGCGTCACCTCGACCGAGCAGTCGTCCAGGATTCTCGTCAGCGTGCCGGACTGCACGACGACGATGAGCTGGCCCCGGTGGTAGTGCCAGCCGGTGGAGCCGCCCGGCGCGACGGTGATGGTCCGTACGACCACGTCCGTACGCCCCTCGGCCTTCACCTCGAGGGTGCCGTCGGAGGTCCCCTGGGCCAGGATCGTGCCCGTCACCCCGCTGCCCGGGGTGGCGAGCGCGGCCGACGGCACCACCGCGAGCGCCGCCACGGACGCGGTGACGAGCGCCGCCCTGCCGGAACCGACCGCCCGGAACCGCCGGCCCAGCCGCCCGTTCCCCGCCGCGCGCCGCCTGCTCCAAGCCCTCATGGTTCCTCCAACTCGTCTGTGGACAGGCGAAGTTGCAGGCAGCGGAACCGCACACCCGATCCGCCGACGCCCCCGCCAAATCGGTCACGCTACTCGATCGCCGTGCCCGGTTCGCCACTTCCGCCGACTTCTCCTGACGATGCGTCACCGTGCGGCTCCCGCGCTCCGCGTCACGCGCCGCGCAGCGCCTTCGCCAGGGCGCTGTCGCCCGCCACCTCGATCCGGCCGTCGCGCACCCCGTCGGCGAGCGTGAGCGTGCCGGCGCCCACCGCGCGGCACGTGTCGGCGTCCAGGACGAGGCAGGCGTCGGGGGCGTCGGCGGGACCGTCGCCGTACGCGACCCGGCCGACCCCCGGAGTGTCCAACGAGCCCGAAGGGGCCGACGGGTCCGCAGGGCCCGCAGGGCCCAACGGCCCACCCCCCAGCCGGACATGGAACACGCCCTCGTCCAGCCGCACCTCCACCACCCCCTCCGCGCCCGCCCCCGCCCCGCACGCCGCGAGCACCGGCATCAGCGGCACGGCGAACCAGTGCGCCCGTACGGCGTCGGTGGGACGGCGCTCCTCCAGGGCCGGCGCGCCCCACCGCGCCAGCGCGGTGAGCACCGGCAGCAACCCCCGCCCCCGCTCGGTGAGTTCGTACACCACCGCGGCCGACGGCGGCGGCAGCTTGCGGCGCGTGGCCAGCTCGTCGCGCTCCATGTCCTTGAGCCGGGACGCGAGCACGTCCGTACTGACGCCGGGCAGATCGGCGTGCAGATCGGTGTACCGGCGGGGACCCGCCAGCAGTTCACGGACGATCAGCAGGGTCCAGCGGTCGCCCACGGCATCGAGGGCACGGGCGGCGGAACAGTACTGGTCGTAGCTTCGGCGGCGTGGCATGCGTCGCAGTCTAGACATGTTGTTGGACTTTCCAAGCTCGCACTTGGTAAAACCAAGTATCGCAAGAACGGCATGAAGCAAGAAGCAAGACGGTCGAACGAGGTCTGGGAGCCCACCGCATGGAATTCCGGCAGTCGAGCAAGCTCAGCGAGGTCTGTTACGAGATCCGCGGCCCGGTCATCGAGCAGGCCGACGCCCTGGAGGAGGCAGGCCACAGCGTCCTGCGCCTCAACACCGGCAACCCCGCCGCCTTCGGCTTCGAGGCGCCGGAGGAGATCGTCCAGGACATGATCAGGATGCTGCCGCAGGCCCACGGCTACACGGACTCGCGCGGGATCCTCTCCGCCCGCCGCGCCGTCGCCCAGCGCTACCAGACCCTGGGGCTGTCCGAGGTCACCGTGGACGACGTCTTCCTCGGCAACGGCGTGTCCGAACTGGTCTCCATGGCGGTGCAGGCGCTGCTGGAGGACGGGGACGAAGTCCTCATCCCCGCACCGGACTTCCCGCTCTGGACCGCCGCGACGACCCTGGCCGGGGGCCGGGCCGTGCACTACCTCTGCGACGAGTCGGCGGAGTGGTATCCGGACCTGGACGACATGGCATCCAAGATCACGGACCGTACCAAGGCCGTCGTGATCATCAACCCCAACAACCCCACCGGCGCGGTCTATCCGCGCGAGATCGTCGAGGGCATCCTCGATCTCGCGCGCCGCCACCAGCTGATGGTGTTCGCCGACGAGATCTACGACCGGATCCTCTACGACGACGCCGTGCACCACTGCGCCGCCGCCCTCGCCCCCGACCTGGTCGTCCTGACCTTCTGCGGGCTGTCGAAGACGTACCGCGTGGCGGGTTTCCGCTCGGGCTGGCTCGTCGTCTCGGGACCCAGGCAGCACGCCCGCAGCTATCTGGAGGGGCTGACCATGCTGGCGTCGATGCGCCTGTGCCCCAACGCCCCCGCGCAGTACGCCATCCAGGCCGCGCTCGGCGGCCGGCAGTCCATCCACGAGCTGACGGCTCCCGGCGGCCGGCTGCGCGAACAGCGGGACCGCGCCTGGGAGAAGCTGAACGAGATCCCCGGCGTCTCGTGCGTCAAACCGAAGGGCGCGCTGTACGCGTTCCCGCGCCTCGACCCCAAGGTGCACAAGATCCACGACGACGAACGCTTCGTCCTGGACCTGCTGTTGCGCGAGAAGATCCAGGTGGTGCAGGGCACGGGCTTCAACTGGCCCCGCCCGGACCACTTCCGGATCCTGACACTGCCGTACGCCGACGATCTCGACGCCGCGATCAGCCGCATCGGCCGTTTCCTGGGCGGCTACCGGCAGTGAAGTCCGGCGCTTCCGGGCCTCGTTGGAGAGATCCCTGAAAGCAGGAGCGGGCTCGGGAGCGTAGCCGGCTCCCGAGCCCTGAGAGTGCCACCATGTCGCACACCGGCACACTTGAGGACCCAGGTCAGCATGATGTCGTCGCGTCCTGCCTTTGGACCACCGCGCATCGAGCTGCGCAGACCGGAATTGAACCGGCATTTCGACGTCCGGGGCCTGAGTCCGGTCGATCCGGCGATCGGTGGCGAATGCTGAGTCTGGAGCAAGAGTCTGAGATTGATCGCGGTCGCCTCTGCCAGTTGGGCCACCGAGGCAGGAAGTGCCTCGGGGAGGAGTCGAACCTCCACCGGAACCGCGCCTTTCACGACAAGCCTCAGTTTCAGCTTGCGCTCCTCGCGCACCCCGCCCGGCGTCTGTGCGCCGGCCGGGGAACCAATGAGGCTACCCGAACAGGTAGCCGAACACGGCGTCACCCACCCGCTGGTCGGTGACCTCGGCGCCGTTGGCCTCCTCGCGAGCGAACTTCACGGCCTGCTGGAGCTTCTCCACCCGGTCGAGCAGCTCGTTGACCCGGCGGGCCGGCAGGGCGCCGCTGAATTTGGTCGTGGTCCAGTACCCGACCGGGATGTGCTCGTAGTACACCTCGACCTGCGCCGGGTGCTTCTCCGTGGCCTCGGCCTTCACGTGGTTGCGCGGGACCTTCTTCGTACGGAGCGTCCGTACCGCCTCGGTCTTCCACGCGTCCGTCGACGGGTCCTGGCTCCAGGCCTCCGACGCGTCCAGCACCGGCAGCTTGCGGACGAAGGTGTTGAGGTCCGTCAGCTGCTTCTCCAGGAAGAGGAGGTAGGAGACGGGCACGGCGGCCACCAACACCCGTCCGTCCACGGTGACATCGGCGCGCGCCTCGCAGTTCGCCCAGTCCTTGGTGGCGGTCACGTCGAACAGCCGCGTCAGCGACTTCGCGGTGTCGCGCAGCACGTCCTCGGCCTGGACCTGGACCCGGGTCGACTCGGGCGGAAGCTGCTCGCCCTCCTCGTCCTTCGCCTGGTACGTACGGGAGATGCCGACGAGCAACGCCGGCTTCTGGAGCCCGTGATGGGCCGCCGTCAGGTCCTGGTGCGCCTTGGCCTTGACGCCTTTCTCGACCGCGATGATCTGATTGAGTTTCGCCACGAGGAAGACACTAGCGACGAGTTGACTTCCCATCGAACGATTATTCGCCCGGGCGCGGTTCCGTCCGCGCCCGCTCGCGCCCGGTCCGGTGTCAGAACCGTACGGGCAGCTCCCGCAAGCCCCGGGCGCGGGTGGAGGGGCGCCAGCGCAGGGTGTTGTCCGGCACGTCCAGTGCGAGGCGTGGGAAGCGCTCCAGCAGTGCGGTGAGCGCGATCTCGGTCTCCAGCCGGGCCAGGGGCGCGCCGAGGCAGTAGTGGATGCCGTGGCCGAGGGCGAGGTGACCGGCCGTGTCGCGGTCCAGGTCGAGCCGGTCGGGGTCGGGGAAGCGCCGCGGGTCGCGGTTGGCGGAGGCGAGGGAGAGCAGTACGGTCTCCCCCGCCGGTACGGTCACCCCGCCGATGGCCACGTCCTCCACCGGGAAGCGGCGCAGGGCCGTCAGCGCGGGGCCGTCGTAGCGCAGGAATTCCTCGACCGCCGCCGGCATCGCCGCCGGTTCGGCGCGCAGCGCGGCCAGTCGGTCCGGATCGCGGAGCAGGGCGAGGGTCGCGGTCCCGATGAGCTGGATGACGTTCTCGTAGCCCGCGAAGAGGATGAGGAAGGCGAGCGAGACCAACTCGTCCTCGCTCAGGCGGTCGTCGGACTCGTCGCGGGCGGCGATCAGCGCGGACAGCAGGTCGTCGTCGGGCTCGGCGCGCTTGCGGCCGATCAGGCCGGTGAAGAAGCCGAGCATGGCGCGGACCGCGTTCTTCATCCCGTCGGGGCGCGCGGGGTCGGGGGTGATCAGGGCGTCGGTCCACTCCCGGAAGTCGCGCCGGTCCTCGGCCGGTACGCCCAGCAGCTCGCAGATGACGGCGATGGGCAGCGGGGCCGCGTACGAGGCGACGAGGTCCGCGCGGCCCGCCGGGGCCATGGCGTCGAGCAGTTCGCCGGCCGTGCGGCGGATCGGCTCCCTGAGCCTCTCGGTGCGCCGGGCGGTGAACGCCTGGACGACGAAGCGCCGGATCCGGGTGTGGTCCGGGGGATCCATGTTCAGCAGGTTCGCGTCGAGCGCGGGCGGCAGGGAGAAGCCCCGGTAGTTGCCGGGCAGGGCGTGCCGCTTGTCGAGGGACAGCCGGGGGTCCGTGAGCGCCTGCCGTACGTCGTCGTAGCGCGTCACGATCCAGGCGGGCATCCCGTCCGGCCCGGTGATCCGCCGCACGGGCGCGGTCTCGCGCAGCCGGGCGTAGACGTCGTACGGGTCGGCCAGCAGCTCGCCCGTGAGGTCGGCGGGCGGCGTGGGTGTCGTGGGCGGTGCGGGTGCCTCAGGTGTGGGGGGTGCGGCGGGTGCGGCCGGTGCACCGGCTGCCTCAGGTGCGGCTGGTGCACCCGGTGCGTCCGGTACGTCTGGTGCGGGGGACGGGCCGGGGGTCGAGGGTGCCATGGGACCAGCGTAAACAGGCCCGTGCGGCCGGCGGCACGTGGCTCCTCGGTGCCGGCGGGCGTGGTCCCGGAGTCGTAACCCGCCGTCCGGCTGGGCAGCTTCCCGGCATGACGGAACGCCCGCTGCTCCTCCTCGACGTCGACGGTCCCCTCAATCCCTACGCCGCCCGCCTCTACCGCCCGCGCGGCTACACGAGCACCCGGCTGCACCCCTCGGCCTGGCTCTCCCGCCAGGCGCCCGGGTCCCGCGGCCACCGGCGCGGGCTGCGGGTGCGCCTCCACCCCGGGCACGGGGCGCGGCTGCTGGCGCTGCCGTACGAACTGACCTGGGCCACCACGTGGATGCACGAGGCCAACGTCATGATCGCCCCGGTGGTGGGGCTCCCGACGGACCTCCCCGTGATCGAGTGGCCGGAACTCTTCGCGAAGGACCCCGACGGCCTGTTCTGGAAGACCCGGCCGCTGCTGGAGTGGGCGGCGGGGCGTCCGTTCGCCTGGGTCGACGACATGATCACGGACCGGGACCGGGTCCATGTCGCGGCGCACCACGACGCCCCGGCCCTGCTGCTGAGGATCCACCCCCGACGCGGCCTGCGGGAGGCGGACTTCGCGACGCTGGCGCACTGGGCGGAGGACGTGCGGCGGAGCACCGTCCGACTCCGTCTCCCCCCGCTCCCCGTGCCTGCCCGGTTGCTCAGTCCCGGCCGCCGGAGCCGAGGTCGAGGCGGCCGATGTCGCGGGCCTGGACCAGCGGGCCCTGCACCGTGCCGCCGCTGACCGTGTTGTGCGTGTCGCCGGGCTGCCGGTCCGGCCGCCCGGCGTCCAACTCCGCCAGCAGCGCGCGCAGTTCGGCGGCCGCCTCCGGGTCGGCGAGAAGGGTGCGGCGCAGGCGGTTGCGCCATTCGGTGCGCAGATCCTCGGCGGTGCCGGCCGCCGTCTCCCCGCCGTCCGTGCCCTGGGCGGCGGCCAGTTCGGCCCGGCCGCTCTCCAGGTCCGCCTCGACCGCCTCGGCCGTCGCGGCTCCCCTGCCGGCGAGGAAACCGGTCACCCGGTCCCGTACCGAGGTCCAGCCGTCCGTCGCCATCTGCTGGACGAGCGCCGTCGCCCCCGCCGTCGCCAGCGCCAGTAACTCCGCTTCCACCAGGCCCCCTTCGCGCACACTCCGCTACCGGAGAAGACTACCTGTCACCGTCCGAGGAGGGTGGTGAGCGCGCCCACGGGATCGGTGTCCGGGGTGCCCCGGGGCCACCAGTCCTCGCGGTCGCGGTCCGACTCGTAGCCGTACCAGAGGCCGTCGCGGCCGAAGCGCAGTTGGAGCGACGGGGTGGAGAGCCGGTTGCGCCAGGGCCGGAAGTGGGGCTGGTCGGCGGCGGCGAGGGCCGGGCGGGCGCGGTCGAAGGGTCCGGCCGGCGGGTCCCAGGGCTCCTCCAGGGCGGCGAGGCCCGCGAGACCGCCCTGGCGCCAGGCCGCGACCGCGCGGGCCAGGTCGGTGGGGGTGTGGTCCGTCCCGGCGCCGAGGTCGCGGTAGAGGGCGCGGGTGGAGGCGGTCAGCCCGGAGCCGGGGTGCGCGGCGGCCAGCCGTACCGCGTCCTGCCAGGGGGTGAGCGCGCCGACCGGGTCGAGACCGGTGGTCAGGAACGTGTGCGCGCGGGCCGCCGCCTCCGAGGCGAGCAGGTCGAGCGCGAGCGGGTCGGGGGCGCCCGGGGCCTGCGGGTAGGCGGGCGGGCGGCCGGGGCGGTCCGGCGTGCGGAAGGGCGGCGGGAGCGCGGGGAGCGTACGGGCGGCGAGGGCGGTGGCCGCCGGGACCGTCGGCATGGGCGGCGGCGCGGCGGTCCGTTCGGCGGCCGAGCGGGTCGCGTTGCGGCGGGTCAGGTCGGCCAGGACCTCCAGCTCGCCGCGCCCGCGCATCAGGAACAGGACGAAGGGGTCCTTGTCCAGGAGCCGGGCCGTCTGGTAGCAGAGGGCGGCGGCGTGTTTGCAGGGGAAGCCGTCGTCGGGGCAGGAGCAGTCCGGGGTGAGGTCGCCCCCGGCGGGGAGCAGGTCGGCCGTGGCGGCGAGGGCGTGGGGCATCTCCTTGTCGAGGAGGGCCGCGATGTGGTCGGGGCGGGCCGCCGCCGCGTCGAGCAGATCCTCCCAGTCCCCGTCGTCCAGGGTGCGCAGCCGGATTTCCGTACGGTACGGGCGGGGCCTGGAGCCCCGTACGTAGGCGGTGACGCGGCCGGGGGTGACCGTGATCGCGTCGACGTGGCCGCCGCCCGCGTACACCCGGCCGCGGCTCAGGCGGGCCGGGTCCAGGGCGGTGTCCTCCATCGACTCCACCCAGGCGTTGCCCCACCAGGTGGTCGCGAACCCGCTCTCGAAGGCGCGCGCGGCCGCGTCGCCGGACGCGCTGGCGGGGCGTGGCGGCAGCGCGGGGAACGTACGGCGGCGGTCGTCGCGGCGCACGGCGCGCGGGGCCGTCACGCCTGCCTCCGCAGGGACACCAGGTCGGCCAGCTCCCGGTCGGTCAGCTCGGTCAGGGCCGCCTCGCCCGAGCCGAGGACCGCGTCGGCCAGGGCGCGCTTGGCCTGGAGCATCTCGGCGATCCGGTCCTCGACGGTGCCCTCCGCGATCAGCCGGTGGACCTGCACGTGCTGGGTCTGGCCGATGCGGTACGCGCGGTCCGTGGCCTGCTCCTCCACGGCGGGGTTCCACCAGCGGTCGAAGTGCACGACGTGGCCGGCGCGGGTGAGGTTGAGGCCGGTGCCCGCGGCCTTGAGGGAGAGGACGAAGACCGGTGTCTCGCCCGACTGGAAGCGGTCCACCATGCGCTCGCGCTCCGCCACCGGGGTGCCGCCGTGCAGCAGTTGGGAGGGGATCGCGCGGGAGGTGAGGTGTGCGGAGAGCAGCCGGGCCATGGTCACGTACTGGGTGAAGATCAGGACGGAGCCGTCCTCGGCGAGGATGGTGTCGAGCAGTTCGTCCAGGAGGGCGAGCTTCCCGGAGCGGCCGGTCAGCCGGGCAGTGTCCTCTTTCAGATACTGCGCGGGGTGGTTGCAGATCTGCTTGAGCGCGGTGAGCAGCTTCATGACCAGGCCGCGGCGGGCGATGCCCTCCGCGTTCTCGATGGCGCCCATCGTCTCGCGGACGACGGCCTCGTACAGGGAGACCTGTTCCCGGGTGAGGGCGACGGGGTGGTCGCTCTCCGTCTTGGGCGGCAGCTCGGGCACGATGCCCGGGTCGGACTTCTTCCGGCGCAGCAGGAACGGCCGCACCAGGCGGGCCAGCCGCTCCACGGCCTGCTCGTTGTCGGCGTCCTTGATGTCGGCGGCGCGCGCGTTCTCCACGTTCTCCACGATGCGGGCGTGCCGGGAGCGGAAGGCCTTGAGCGGGCCGAGCAGGCCGGGGGTCGTCCAGTCGAGGAGCGCCCACAGCTCGGAGAGGTTGTTCTCCACGGGGGTGCCGGTGAGCGCGATCCTGACGGGCGAGGGGATCGTACGGAGCGCCTTGGCGGTGGAGGAGAACGGGTTCTTGACGTGCTGGGCCTCGTCGGCGACGACCATCCCCCAGTCGTGCGCGGCCAGTTCGGCCGCGCTGGAGCGCATCGTGCCGTACGTGGTGAGGACGAAGCCGTCCCCGGCGCCGTCCAGGGAGCGTCCCGCGCCGTGGTAGCGGTGCACGGCCACCCCGGGGGCGAAGCGGGTGATCTCCCGCTGCCAGTTGCCGAGGAGCGAGGCCGGGCAGACGACGAGGGTGGGGGTGGGGCGGGCCCGGTGCAGGTGGAGGGCGATGACGGTGATCGTCTTGCCGAGGCCCATGTCGTCGGCGAGGCAGCCGCCGAGGCCGAGCGAGGTCATCAGGTCGAGCCAGGCGAGGCCGCGCAGTTGGTAGTCGCGCAGGGTGGCCCTGAGGGCCGGGGGCTGGGGCACGGCCGCCGGGCCCGCGACCAGCCGGTCGCGCAGGACGGCCAGGGCGCCCGTCGGGACGGCCTCCACCGTCTCGCCGTCGACGTCCGCCGTGCCGGTGAGGGCGATCGCCAGGGCGTCCACGGGCTCCAGGAGGCCCAGCTCCCGCTTGCGCGCCTTGCGCACGAGGGCGGGGTCGATCACCACCCACTGGTCGCGCAGCCGCACGATCGGGCGGGTGGACTCGGCGAGCGCGTCCATCTCCTTCTCGGTGAGGGGATCGCCGTCGAGCGCCACCTGCCAGTTGAACGTGAGCAGTTCGGCGCTGTCGAAGAACGGGGTGCCGTCCGTGGCGGACCCGGGCGCGGCGCGGACCACCGCCGACGCGGTGAGCGAGCGCACCAGCTCGCGGGGCCAGTGCACGGCGACCCCGGCCGCGGCGAGGCGGGCGGCGGCCGGGCCGAGCAGGTCGTACAGCTCGTCCTCGGAGAGCGACAGCGCGTCCGGGACGTCCCGCTCCAGCAGCCGCCCGAGCGGGGTCCAGACCCGCGCGGCCCGGCGCAGGGCGAGCATCGCGTCGACCCGGGCCCGGGGGCCGAAGCTCGCGTCCCCGTCGCCCGCCCAGAGGCGGCCGGCGTCGAGGACCAGGGTGGGGTCGGCGAGGCTGTGGACCTGGACGAGGGCGGCGCCGGCCCGGCGGGTGATCCGGGCCTCCTCGGGGTCGCGCTCGCCCCGCCGCCCGGACGCGTCGCCCAGCCGGCGGTCGGAGGCGGCGGAGGAGGCGGAGACGGCCCGGTCCGCGGAGGTGTCCGCCTCCTCCCCCGCTCCGGTCGTGTCGAACAGGTCGTACGCGGACAGGTCGAGCCGCAGCGAGACCCGCACGCCCGCGTCCATGCCCGCCGCCGCCTCGGCGGCCCACGTCCTGGCCCCCGGCAGATGCTGCGCGGCCCGGGCGGCGAAGGGCTTGCCCGCCGCGAACGCCGCCGCGGGCGTACGGGGCAGCGCGTCCGCCACGGCGTCCAGGAACGCCCGCACCAGCGCCTCGGGCTCCGGCAGGCTCAGCTTCCCCGGGTCCGCCCCCGGGTCCGCCCCCGGTCCGGCAGCCGGACCCGGCTCCGTCCCCGCGACCGGTACGGCGTACGCCTCCGGCGGCATCGCGGCGGCGATCGCCCTCAGCTGCGCGATGTCGTCCGCGTCGAGCGGGCCCGCCCGCCAGGCGTCGTGGTCGGACGCCGTGAGACCGGGCAGCAGCCTGCCGCGCGCGGCCAGCTGGAGCGCGTGCAGCGCGGCCGCTCCCCAGCACGCCGAGGCGGGATGCGCGGTCCTGTCCCGCCGGGCCCGGACCAGCAGCGGTACGGCGTCGGCGACCGGCATCAGCAGCGCGGGGACCGTCCGGGCCTCGACCCCGCCGCGCTCCCCGAGCCGTACGACCGTGATCTCACCGCGTTCCGCCCGGCCCGTGATCTCGTCGCCCCGCGTCCGCCCGCGCGTGTCGGGTCGGGTCGGGCCGCCGTCGGTGCGCGGCGGCATCGCGCCCTCGACCGGCCACGCGGGCAGCTCGCCCTCCGGGGCCCAGAAGGCGACTCTCCCCTCGCGCGGCAGCCCGGCGGGCAGGAAGACGGCCGCGCAGCGCGTGACACCGGGCGGTACGGAGGAGGAGAGGGTGGTGGAGGAGGAGAGGCCGGCGGAGGACGACGGGGCCGATCCCGCGCCCGAAGCGGCAGCGGTACCAGAAGCGGCACCGGCGCCCGGCAGGGGCGCGCGGGCGGGTGGCCGCACGGCGGTGTGCGCGACGCGCTCCATGATTCCCACTCCCTCCCACCCCACGGTCCGACGGCGAGATCCGACTGACTGCGAGTCTAGGCGGGGGGTCTGACAACCGGCCGCCGAGCGACGTCTCCGCAGGTCAGTAGGGGTGGGTGAAGATCAGCGCAGCCCTTCCCAGATCTCCCGGGCCGCCGCCCCCGGATCCCGGACCGGCTCGGCCACCGCCGCGCCCTCCGCCCCGAACACCATCGTCGTCCTGGTGTCCCGGTCGTACGGCCGCCAGCCCGGATCGCCCGTCGTCGCGAACCGCACCCACGCCCCGTGCATCGCGTCGGCGACGCTCTGCGGCGCGTCCTCGCCGAGCATCGGGGCGTACACCGGGTCGCGCAGCCGGTCGAACACGAAGCCCAGCTCGGCGGAGTGGCAGGCGCCCAGCCGGCCGCCGAAGCGCGGGGAGCGCCACGCGAACTCGTACACGTACGAGCCCGGCACCGCCTCCGCGAGCCGGATCGCCGGGATCCGGTAGAACCAGTCCGTCACGAGAGCGTCGTACAGCTCCCCAGGGGTCGGCTCATCAGGGGTCGGCTCCCCGGGCGCCGCCCCGGCCCGCCCCTCCCGGTACAGAGCCAGCGCCGGCTCCGGATCGAGGCCGTACGCCCGCGCGGTCGCGCGCAGCCTGGCCCATGTCAGGAGCTCCAGGCGCCCCGACGGCACCAGGAAGAGCCGGTACTCCTCACGGTTGCTGCCGACCAGCAGGTCGACCCCGCAGTCCGGCCCCGGCAGGATCCGCCGGGGCCGTACCGGCTCGAACGGCATCATGTTGACGGCGGCCTCGCCCCACAGGGCGCGGTCGGGACGGGCCACGATCTCCGCGCGCAGCTCGGCCTGCGCGGGGAGCAGCCGGTCGGCGGGCACCCCGGCGAGGGCCTCGGCGGTGGGGGCGACGTCCAGTTTCGCCGCCAGGCGCGCCGTGATCAGCCGCGCGGAGGCCGGGGTCAGGAAGTGGTGGGCGCCGCCGCTCTGGAGGATCGCCCGCCGGAAGAGGCCCTTCGCCCGCTCCATCCCGAGCAGGACACCGATGCTCATCGCTCCGGCCGACTCACCGAAGACCGTGATCCGGTCCGGGTCGCCGCCAAAGGAGGTGATGTTGTCGCGCACCCACTCCAGTGCGGCGATCTGGTCCAGGAGGCCGCGGTTGTCCGGCACGCCCTCCAGATGGCAGAAACCTTCCGCCCCGAGCCGGTAGTTGAAGGTCACGCACACCACGCCGTCCCGCGCGAACGCGGTCCCGTCGTACGCGGAGGTGGAACCGGAGCCGTTGGCGAACGCGCCGCCGTGCACCCACACCATGACCGGGAGCCGGGCGCCGGGACCGGGCGACGGGGTCCAGATGTTCAGGTTGAGGCAGGACTCCCCCGGTGCGCCCGGGACGACGTTCTCCGGGAGGAGCGCGTCGAGGGGCGGTGCGTAGGGCGCCTTCGGCACGGTCGGGCCGTACGCGACGGCGGGGCGCACGCCCTCCCACGGCTCGACGGCCCCGGGCGGACCGAACCGGGGCGCGGTCGCGTACGGGATGCCGAGGAACGACGTCACCCCCGTGGTGGCGGACTCACGGCCTCGGACCTGCCCCTGACGGGTCGTGCACTGCGGTTCCATACGCGTGCTCTACCCCGGCGGCGGGCGCCGGAGCCCCCGGGGGACGGCCGGGACCGGAATCCGTCCGTAGCCCGGCCGGCCGCACATCTGGTGCCGCTCCTCGCGGGATCCGGCAGTGTGACGAGCACCTGCCCGCGTACCGGCCCGAAGACGAGGACCGCCCATGTCCGTGACCCATCACCGGCGCCCCGGCATCGCCGCCGGGGCCGTGCTCCTGACCTTCGCCGTCGCCGGCTGTTCCGGCCTCGGCCGGACGTCGGTGGGCACGATCGTGTACGAGTCCGCGAACCGGCACGAGGTCCAGGTGTCGAACCCGCTGGTCACCGGCTGTCACCGGCTCGTGCCGGGCGGCGCCGTCGAACTCACTAACCGCACCCTCGTCGACATGCGGATGTTCCTGAGCCCGGACTGCACGGGGAAGAGCACCACGTACATCGCCACCACCCTGAATGATGTGATCGCCCCCGGCGCCGCCCCCTGGCGGAGCTACACGTTCGTGCACTGAGCCGCGCCGGTCCACCGGAGCCGTGCGGACACGCGCTCAGCGCGCCGCGCCCACGCGCCGGCGGACCAGCGCGACCAGTTCCGCCGTACGGGGCCTGCGGACCACGGCCATGAAGACCAGCGGGACGGCCAGGATCACCGGGGTCAGCAGGTTCTCGCCGTCGAAGACGGTCAGCTGGGTGACGAAGGCGCCGATCATCAGTCCGACGAGGGCGATCGCGGCCACCCCCGACAGCAGCGGGATCAGCAGCGCCACGGCCCCGGCCAGCTCCAGCGCCCCCACCAGGTACATGAACCAGTCGCCGAAGCCGATGGTGTCGAAGGACTCCGCCGCCGAGGAGTGCGCGACCAGCTTGGGGGCGGCGCTCGCAATCCCGAAGAACAGCGCCAGGACGATCTCCAGCCCGCGCACCGTGAGGTGCGCCCGGCGCGAGGGCTCGCAGGGCGCGGCCGAGGTCGGGTTCAGGGCCTCTGACATGGTGGTTTCCTCCGTCTGGTCGAGCGCCCGGTGGCGCTGTCGAGAGGTGGACGGAAGGCCGCGCCGGAACTCATCGCTCGCCGCTCACACTCTTCCCCGTGGTCGGGGTCAGGGGCCGCCTCGGCGGGTAGACCCACCTCGGGAGGTGCGACTATGCGCACCGGAAGTGAGCCGACGACCGCACGCAGTGCGCTGCGGATGCGGTTCTGGCTGAGCGTATGGGGTGTGATCTGGGCCGTCTTCGGCACGGTGGCGTTCGCGGTCGCCGGGCGGATGGGCTGGTCGCTGGCGTGCGGCCTGCTGCTGCTGGCCGTCCTGGCCGACCTGATCGTGGTCCTCTGGCGCATCAGACGCAGGGCGCGCGGAACGGATCGCGACGACCGGTACGGCCGGCCACGGGGCCGCTGACACGCCGGGGCCCGTACCGTGCCCTTGCGGTGACGCTCCGGCACCGGCCGGTGTCACTCCGCGTCGGGCGGACCGGCGTCCCGCGCGTCGCTGTCGAACCGGGCCGCCTTCAGATACTCCGGCTTCGGGTCCAGCGCCGCCGCCAGCCGGAAGTGCCGGGTGGCCTGGTCGGGGCGGCCCGACCGCTGGTACGTCCTGGCCAGGGCGAAGTGCGCGTACGCGTTGTCCGGCTCGCGCTCCAGGACCAGCTCGAACTCCAGCTCGGCCGGGCGCAGTTGGGCGGCGGCGAAAAACGCGCGGGCGCGCAGCAGCCGGGCCGCGGTGTTCTCCGGGTGGGCCGCGATCACCGAGTCGAGGAGCTTCACGGCCCCGCGCGGATCCCGCGCCGCCAGCAGCTGCTCGGCCGCGCGGTAGTCGATGACGTGGGTCTCCGGGCTCTCGGGCACGGTCGCATCCTTCCCTAGCTGCGCGGCTTCAACGCCACGCGTGGTGGTGCTATTCCATTCTCCCGCGCCGGCCGGACGCCGCCGCGCGCTCCGTCAGGCTCTCCCAGACCCTGCGGACCTGCGGTTCCAGTCTCTCCAGCGGTCCGTCGTTGTCGATGACGACGTCCGCGACGGCGCGGCGCTCCTCGCGTGTCGCCTGCGCCGCCATGCGGCCGCGCGCCTCGGACTCGGTCATGCCCCGGGTCCGTACGAGCCGGTCCAGCTGGGTCGCGGACGACGCGTCCACGACGACCACCAGGTCGTACAGCGGCGCCATGCCGTTCTCCACGAGCAGCGGCACGTCGTGGACGACGATCGCGTCGGCGTCCGCCGCCGCCTCCAGCTCGGCGGAGCGGGTACGGACCAGGGGGTGGACGATCGCGTTCAGCGCCTTGAGCCGCCCGGGGTCGCCGAAGACGATCGCGCCGAGTGCCGGGCGGTCCAGGGCCCCGTCGGCGGTGGTCACGCCGGGGCCGAACTCGGCGACGACGGCGGCCAGCCCCGGGGTGCCCGGCTCGACGACCTCGCGCGCGATCCGGTCGGAGTCGATGACCACGGCGCCGTAACCGGCCAGCAGCCGCGAGACCTCGCTCTTGCCCGCGCCGATTCCGCCCGTGAGTCCCAGTCTCAGCATGGGTGCCAGCTTAGGGGGTGGGCCCCGGTACGACACGGCCCGTACGGAACCGGCCGCCGCCGGGTCCACCACGGTCACCCCGCCGTCCCGCACGGTCAGCGGCGACCGGCGGTCGGCGGTCGGCGCCCGGCGGTCGGGGAGCCGGTCGCCCACAGCGTCCGGGAACAGCGAAGACCGCGGCGTCCGGACACATCGTCCGGGCACCGCGGTCATCGCGGGAAGATCTTCGGTGCCGCTCGGGGAGCCGCTGGGCGGGGCGGCCTCACGGCATCTCGGCCTCAGGCTCCTCCGTCGCCCTCCCGCTCGGCGAGGAACTTCTCGAACTCGCGGCCGATCTCGTCGGCCGACGGCAGCTCCGTCGGCTCCGCGACCAGGTTCCCCCGGCTCTCGGCGCCGGCCACCGCGTCGTACTGGTGCTCAAGCCCCTGGACCATGGTCACCAGGTCCTCGTCACCCTCGCTGAGCTGGCGTTCGATCTCGGTCTGCGTGCGCTGTGCCTCGGTGCGCAGGGAGTGCGCGATGCTCGGCAGGACCAGCCCCGTCGCCGCCGTGATCGCCTCCAGCGCGGTCAGCGCCGCGTCCGGGTACGAGGACCGCGCCACGTAGTGCGGGACGTGCGCGGCCACCCCGAGGACGTCGTGCTCCGACTGCATCAGGCGGTATTCGAGCAGCGACTCCGCGCTGCCCGGCACCTGCGCCTCGTCGAACGGGCTGCGGTGGCCCGGCATCAGGTCCGTGCGGTTGCCGTGCGGCGTGATGCCGACCGGCCTGGTGTGCGGGACGCCCATCGGAATGCCGTGGAAGTTCACCGAGAGCCGTACTCCCAGGCGCTCCACGATCTGGCGGACGGCCGCCGCGAACCGCTCCCACTCCACGTCCGGCTCGGGGCCCGACAGCAGCAGGAACGGCGCTCCCGTGGCGTCCTGGACCAGGCGCACGTCGAGCGTCGGGGTCTCGTAACCGGCCCAGCGGTCCTTCTTGAAGGTCAGCAACGGCCGGCGCGCCCGGTAGTCCACGAGCCGGTCGTGGTCGAAGCGGGCCACCACCTGGTGGGGCAGCGACTCCAGCAGGTTCTCGACGATCTGGTCGCCGGTCTCCCCCGCGTCGATGTAGCCGTCGAAGTGGTAGAGCATGACCAGGCCCGCCGACTCCTGTGCCAGCGCCATGTCGACGACGGCGAGGCCCTTGGGCTCCCATTCGTACAAACCCTGCGGATCAAGCACGATTACCGCTCCTCCTCGTGTTCGTAGGAAGAACGCACCGTGCGGCACGGGCATTCCCCGTGCCGCACGAAGATCCGTTGCGAAACGTCCGGGCGTCGGAACGTCCGGGCGTCGGAACGTCCGGGCGTCGGAACGTCCGGGCGTCGGAACGTCCGGGCCCGGGACGTCGGGCCCAGGCCCGGGACGTCAGGCGAGGACGCGCGCGTGGAGCGCGCTCACCACCTTCCTGGCGGAGGTGAAGGCGCCGTGCTGCCACGCATCCGCGTACGAGAGGTAGTCACCGGCGAAGTAGACGCGGCCCGCGGCGCGGTTGAGCGGCGCGAAGACCGGCGCGTCGGGGCCGCCGGACATGCTGTGCCAGGCGCCCTCCAGGTGCGGGGTCTGCCGCCAGTGGTGGGAGAAGGAGGACGCCAGCTCGGTGCGGTACTTGGCGCCGTGGATCTTCTCGCCCTGCGCGACGGCCCGCTTCTCCCGCTCGGCCGGGGTCAGGTTCCCGTACGTGTCGGCGTTGGTGCCGGTGTTGTAGTAGCCGATGACGGTGCCGCGCGCCCCGTGGAAGCCGTACGACGGGTACCAGATGTGGCTGAGGTCCATGTCCGTCTCGGTGATCCCGCCGTAGATCCGGTGGTCGCTCTCCCACCAGCGGCTGCGGTACTCCAGCGCGATCTTGCCGGCGGACGACGGCCGTACCGCCTCCAGCGCGGTCTGCACGGCGCCGCCCAGGTTGTGGGAGGTCTTCGCGAGGAGGTGGGGCGGCAGAGCGGCGACGCAGTAGTCCGCGTCGATCACGCGGGTCCGGCCGTTCTGCGCGTACGTGACGCTCACGCCGTGCGCCTTGTCGGTGATCTTCTGGACGACGGCGCCGGTACGGATCCTGCCGTGGCCGATCGCCCGGGTGAGCGCCGCCGGTATCCGGTCCATGCCGCCGACCGGCTGGAACATCAGCATCGCCTGGTCGTACCCGAATTCGAAGGAGAAGTAGCGGCCCACTCCGCTGGAGAGCACCTCGGACACGGTGGGCACCCCGCCCAGCTCCACCCCGGGGGTGCCGGCGGCGGCCGGGTCGACGGTGAAGCCGCGGTGTTCGCTTCCGGTGTAGGTGAGCTGGCTGCCGATGTCGCCGAAGCTCTTGAGAAATTCGAGGAGCCGCTGCTGGTCGTCGGCGGTCAACTCGGCGTCCAGCGCGCCCCGTCCGGTGGCCTTGGCGAGCAACTCGGAGACGTAGCCGTACGTGTCGGCCTTGGCGGTGCGGTAGCGCACCGGGGCCGTCATGCCGGCCTTCTCGTTGTAGATGTAGGCGCTGGCGTTGGAGTTGGTGAACACCTCGACGGGGACGTCCAGTTCACGGCAGTAGTCCATGGTGACCATCCACTGCGGGATCCGGGCGGGACCCGCGTTCATGTACTGGCCGTCCGAGAAGCGCGCCGTCTGGCGGTGGCCGAGGAGGTCCGTGGTCGAATCCCCGCCGCGTACGGTGAAGTTGCGTCCTCCCGTACGGTCCCTGGCCTCCAGGACCGTACAGTCGTAGCCGGCCTTGCCCAGTTCGTACGCCGTGGTGAGGCCGGCGATCCCGCCGCCGACGATCACCACCTTGGCGGCCGCCCGGCCCTTGAGGGTGAAGTCGCCCGTTCTGGGCGCGCGGAAGACGGGTTCGCGGCTCGCGGCCTCGGCGGTGGGGGCGAGACCGAGGGCCCCCATGGTGGCGAGCATCGCCCCCGCTCCCCCGGTGACGCCGACCTGGCGCAGGAAATTCCGGCGGCTCGTGCCGGAGGTGTGCGTACCCGAAGTGCCGGCGCCTGTGGCGCTGTTGCCCGAAGTACTGGTGCCCGTGGTGGTGTTCGGCGTGTGACGCATGGCCAGTTACCCCTTCCGGTCAGGTGTGCGGGGATCGTGGCAATGGCGTGTTACGGCCCGTCGGATGTTCGTGTATCCCACACGTTGCCCTCCGCTCACCGCGTCACCGGCCGCGCACCCCAATCCCCCGCCCCCTCTTGGCCATTGGTCCAGACCTTGGCATGCTCAAGACGACCGGAACCGATCCGGCCCCCCTGACCGGGAAGGCACCCCCATGCGCGCCCGAACGCTCCTCCCCGCCCTGCTGGCCCCCCTCCTCGCCACCGGCGGTACGGCCCTGCTCGCCACGCCCGCCGGCGCGGCGCCCTCGGCCACCGTCATCCAGGTGAGCACCGCCGCCCAGCTCAAGACGGCCCTGACCACGGTGGCGCCCGGCGACACGATCAAGCTCGCCGACGGCACGTACAAGGGCAACTTCAAGGCGACGGTGGCCGGCACCGCCGGGGCCAGGATCACCCTCGTCGGCTCGCCCGCCGCCGTCCTCACCACCACCACCGGCGGCGGCTACGCCCTGCACCTCAACGGCGCCGCGTACTGGACCGTCCAGGGCGTCACGGTCACCAACGCGCAGAAGGGCATCGTCACGGACGCGGCGAACGGCGTCGTGATCGACTCCGTGACCGTGCACAACCTCACCATGGAGGGCGTCCACTTCCGGACGTCCAGCAGCAACGGCATCCTCAGGAACTCACGGATCTACGACACCGGCAACGACGGCCGGGGCATGGGCGAGGGCGTGTACGTCGGCTCGGCGGGCGACCTGAGCGACCGCAGCGACAACGCGCAGATCCTCGACAACACCATCGGGCCCGACGTCGGCGGCGAGAACATCGACATCAAGGAAGGCACCACCGGCGCCCGCATCATCGGCAACACCTTCGACGGCAACGGCCTCACCAACGCCAACTTCGACGACTCCTGGGTCGACGTGAAGGGCAACAACACGCTGGTCGAGGGCAACACCGGCCGCAACACCCGGAACAACGGCTACGAGACCCACACCCAGCAGACCGGCTGGGGCTGCGGCACGGTCTTCCGCTCCAACCGGTCCGACCTGACCGGCGCCACCGGCACGGCCCGGATCGCCGTCAACGTCACCAACAACAGCGCGTCCTGCAAAACGACGGTCTACAGCTCCAACACCGTGACCGGCGGCAACGGCCTGACGAACATCGCCGTCACCCCCTGACGCCTCGATGCCCTGACCCCGGACACGCGGAAGGCCCGCTCCCCCGAAGGGGAACGGGCCTTCCGTGCGGCTGTTCAGCCACCTGCCGACCGGAGCGTCAGCTCTGGCCGCCGGCCAGCTTCTCGCGGAGCGCGGCAAGCGCCTCGTCCGACGCCAGGGCGCCGGAGTTGTCGTCCGACTCCGAGGAGTACGAACCGCCGCCACCGCCGCCACCCGAGGCGGCCGGAGCGCTGCCCCCGCCGGCGGGCGCGGCAGCGCCCTCGGCGGCAGCGGCCTCGTCGGCCTCGCGGGACTTGATGACCTGCGCCTGGTGCTGCTCGAAGCGGAGCTGCGCCTCGGCGTACTGGCCCTCCCACGCCTCACGCTGGGTCTCGAAGCCCTCGAGCCAGTCGTTCGTCTCGGGGTCGAAGCCCTCGGGGTAGATGTAGTTCCCCTGGTCGTCGTAGGACGCGGCCATGCCGTAGAGCGTCGGGTCGAACTCGACCGAGGCGGGGTCGCTGCCGAAGGACTCGTTGGCCTGCTTCAGCGAGAGGCTGATGCGGCGGCGCTCCAGGTCGATGTCGATGACCTTGACGAAGATCTCGTCGTTGACCTGGACGACCTGCTCCGGGATCTCCACGTGGCGCTCGGCCAGCTCGGAGATGTGGACCAGACCCTCGATGCCCTCGTCGACACGGACGAACGCGCCGAACGGGACGAGCTTGGTGACCTTGCCGGGGACGACCTGGCCGATCTGGTGCGTCCGGGCGAACTGCTGCCACGGGTCTTCCTGCGTCGCCTTGAGCGACAGGGAGACACGCTCGCGGTCCATGTCCACGTCGAGCACCTCGACGGTGACCTCCTGGCCGACCTCGACGACCTCGGAGGGGTGGTCGATGTGCTTCCAGGACAGCTCGGAGACGTGCACGAGACCGTCGACGCCGCCGAGGTCCACGAACGCACCGAAGTTGACGATCGAGGAGACGACGCCGGAGCGGACCTGGCCCTTCTGGAGGGTCGTGAGGAAGGTCTGGCGGACCTCGCTCTGCGTCTGCTCCAGCCAGGCACGGCGGGACAGGACCACGTTGTTGCGGTTCTTGTCCAGCTCGATGATCTTGGCTTCGAGCTCCTTGCCCACGTAGGGCTGGAGGTCGCGGACGCGGCGCATCTCGACGAGGGAAGCCGGCAGGAAGCCACGGAGGCCGATGTCGAGGATGAGACCACCCTTGACCACCTCGATGACGGTGCCGGTGACGATCCCGTCCTCTTCCTTGATCTTCTCGATCGTGCCCCAGGCGCGCTCGTACTGGGCGCGCTTCTTCGAGAGGATCAGGCGGCCTTCCTTGTCCTCCTTCTGGAGAACAAGGGCTTCGATCTCGTCGCCGACCTTGACGACCTCGTTGGGGTCGACGTCGTGCTTGATCGAAAGCTCGCGGGACGGGATGACGCCTTCGGTCTTGTAACCGATGTCGAGCAGGACCTCGTCCCGGTCGACCTTCACGATGACGCCGTCGACGATGTCGCCGTCGTTGAAGTACTTGATCGTCTCGTCGATCGCGGCGAGGAAGGCCTCGGCGTTACCGATGTCATTGACCGCAACCTGCGGAGTGGTGGCGGTGGTCTCGGTGCTGCTCGTCATGTGGGTTAGGGCTCCGGTGCGGACAGTGAGTCGTAGGTACTGCTACGCCGGGAGCCCGTATCGCGTCTGCCGAAGCCGGACAGCCAAGGAAGCGCCGATCCCACACCACGGGATAAGCGCCTCGACGACCGAGGGGACAACCAACTGACGCGAGCGCGGCTGCTACGTCTGAGGCGCGCAAGCCCGCAGCGCAACCTTTAGCATACGGGGGCAGCCGAGCACGGTCAATGCGCGAAGGCGCACACCCGGGGCGGAACGGCCCATACCCGGCACATCCAGCGTTCGATGAGGCCACCACGGCCCCACGACGACTCCTCGCAGCCTACGACGACGGACACGATGATCCAAGAGTACGAACCCGAATCAGCGGCCGGTCCGGCCGACGCCCCCGCGACCGGCCCCGACAGCGGCTCCGACAGCGGCCCCGGCACCGCGTCCGACGCCGAACCCGAGGCCACCCGCCGCGAGAGCGGCGCGGTGGAGAGCAGCCGGGCCAATCGCGGCTGGTGGGACAGGAACGCGGACGAGTACCAGACCGAGCACGGCACCTTCCTCGGCGACGACCGTTTCGTCTGGTGCCCCGAGGGCCTGGACGAGGTGGAGGCCGAGCTGCTGGGCCCGCAGGAGTCGCTGCGCGGCCTCGACGTCCTGGAGATCGGGGCGGGCGCGGCGCAGTGCTCGCGCTGGCTCGCGGCCCAGGGCGCCCGCCCGGTGGCGCTCGACCTCTCGCACCGGCAGCTCCAGCACGCCCTGCGGATCGCGCAGGACCGCCCGACCGGCTTCCCGCTGGTGCAGGCCGACGCCGGGCAGCTGCCCTTCCTGGACGGCTCCTTCGACCTGGCCTGTTCCGCCTACGGGGCGATCCCCTTCGTCGCGGACCCGGTGGGGGTCTTCCGCGAGGTGCGGCGGGTCCTGCGGCCCGGCGGGCGCTGGGTCTTCTCGGTGACGCACCCGGTCCGCTGGGCGTTCCCCGACGAGCCGGGTCCCGAGGGCCTGTCCGTGGCGTCCTCGTACTTCGACCGCACCCCGTACGTGGAACAGGACGAGGAGGGGCGCGCGGTCTACGTGGAGCACCACAGGACGGTCGGCGACCGGGTGCGGGACGTGGTGGCGGGCGGTTTCCGGCTGGTCGACGTCGTGGAGCCGGAGTGGCCGGCCTGGAACAGCCAGGTGTGGGGCGGCTGGTCCCCGCTGCGCGGCAAGCTGATCCCGGGCACGGCGATCTTCGTCTGCGTACGGGAGGACTGACCGGTCCCGTACGGAGGGACCGGCCGGTCCCGTACGGGAGGAGCGACTGGTCCCGTACGGGGAGGCCCGGCCGGCCTCGTACGGGGAGGCACGGCCGGGCCCGCCGTCGTACGAGACTGGGCGCATGATCCGCCACGACAGTCTCCGCGCCCTGCCCGTCCGCACCGCCCTGCCCGCGCTGGAGCGGGCCCTGTACGGGCGCCCCGGGGACGGCGCGGACGCCGGGCACGGCTGCGCGGTGCTGTGCGCCCCGCCCGGGACCGGCAAGACGACGCTGGTCCCGCTGGTGCTGGCCGGCCTCCTCGGCGCGGAGGACGGGGGCCCGGCGGGCGGCGCGCCCGTACGGCGGGTGCTCGTCGCCGAGCCCCGGCGGATCGCGGCCCGCGCGGCGGCCCGGCGGATGGCGTGGCTGCTCGGCGAGAAGGCCGGCGAGCGGGTCGGCTTCACCGTGCGCGGCGAGCGGGTCGCCGGCCGCGACACGGTGGTGGAGGTGGTGACCACCGGGGTGCTGCTCCAGCGGCTCCAGCGGGACCAGGAGCTGGCCGGCGTCGACGTGGTGATCCTCGACGAGTGCCACGAGCGGCATCTGGACGCGGACACCGCGGCCGCGTTCCTGCTGGACGTACGGGCGGCCCTGCGGCCGGAGCTGCGGCTGGTGGCGGCGTCGGCGACGACGGACGCGGCGGGCTGGGCGCGGCTGCTGGGCGACGCGCCGGTGGTGGAGGCCCAGGGAGTGTCGTACCCGGTGGAGGTGGTCTGGGCGCCGCCTGTGCGGCCCGTACGGCCGCCGCACGGGATGCGGGTCGATCCCGCCCTGCTCACGCATGTGGCGTCGGTGGTCCGGCGGGCGCTGGCCGAGCGGGAGGGCGACGTGCTCTGTTTCCTGCCGGGGGTCGGCGAGATCGGCCGGGTGGCGGGGCAGTTGGGCGACGTGGGGGCCGAGGTGCTCCAGGTGCACGGGCGGGCGCCGGCCGCCGTGCAGGACGCGGTCCTGGCCGGGTCCGCCGGGGCGGGGCGGCGGGTCGTCCTCGCGACGGCGGTGGCGGAGTCGAGCCTGACCGTGCCGGGGGTACGGGTCGTGGTGGACGCGGGCCTGGCGCGGGAGCCCCGTACCGATCACGCGCGCGGGCTCGGCGCGCTGACGACCGTACGGGTGTCGCAGGCGGGCGCCAGGCAGCGGGCGGGCCGGGCGGGGCGCGAGGCGCCGGGGGCCGTCTACCGCTGCTGGACGGAGGCGGAGGACGTACGGCTGGCGCGTTTCCCGTCCCCCGAGATCAAGGTCGCGGACCTGGCGGCGTTCGCGCTCCAGGCGGCGTGCTGGGGCGATCCGGACGCGAGCGGCCTCGCGCTGCTCGACCCGCCGCCCGCCGGGGCGCTCGCGGCGGCCCGTGCCGTCCTGACGGCCGTCGGCGCGGTGGACGGCGTCTCGGGGCGGGCGACCGAACGCGGGGTGCGGATGTCGCGGATCGGCCTGCATCCCCGGCTGGCGCGGGCGCTCCTGGACGGCGCCTCGCGGGTCGGCACGCGCCGGGCGGCGGAGGTGGTGGCGCTGCTGAGCGAGGAGCCGCCGCGCGCGTACGGGGACGATCTGGCGGCGGCCTGGCGGGCGGCGCGCGGCGCCGGCGACGCGTACGGCGCCCGTTGGCGGCAGGAGGCGCGGCGGCTGGCCTCGGCGGCGGGCCGGGAGACGGCGGGGCGGGAGGGCGGCGCCTCGGACGACACCGTGGCCGGGCTGGTGGCGGCGCTGGCGTTCCCGGAGCGGGTGGCGCGGGCGCGGGGCGCGGGGGCGTACCTCATGGTGTCGGGGACGGGCGGGGAGTTGGGCGACGGGTCGGCGCTGCGCAGTGCCGGCTGGCTGGCGGTGGCGGTCGCGGACCGGCCGGCGACGGCGGTGGCCGCGCGGGTGCGGCTGGCGGCGGTGATCGACGAGGCGACGGCGCGGGACGCCGCCGGGCATCTGCGCTCCGAGGGCGAGGAGGTCCGCTGGGAGGGCGGTGACGTGGTGGCCCGGCGGGTGGAGCGGCTGGGGGCGGTGGAGCTGTCCGTACGGCCCCTGAAGAAGCCGGACGGGCGGCTGGTGCGGGCGGCCCTGCTGGACGGGCTGCGGCGGGAGGGGCTCGGGCTGCTGCGCTGGACGCGGGACACGGAGGGGCTGCGGGAACGGCTCGGCTTCCTGCACCGGGTGGTGGGCGGGGGCTGGCCGGACGTGTCGGACGCGGCGCTGCTGGAGCGGGCGGACGAGTGGCTGGAGCCCGAACTGTCGCGGGCGCGGCGGCGGTCGGACCTGGCGCGGCTCGACGCGGGGCAGGCGCTGCGGCGGCTGCTGCCCTGGTCCACGGGTGAGGCGGCGCGGCTGGACGAGCTGGCGCCGGAGCGGATCGAGGTGCCGAGCGGGTCGCGGGTACGGGTGGAGTACGGCGGGCCGCAACCCGTTCTGGCGGTGAAGCTCCAGGAGTTGTTCGGTCTGCGGGAGACGCCGGAGGTGGCGGGGGTGCCGGTGCTGGTGCATCTGCTCTCGCCCGCGGGGCGACCCGCGGCGGTGACGGCGGATCTGGCGTCGTTCTGGCGGGACGGCTACCGGGCGGTGCGGGCGGAGTTGCGGGGGCGTTATCCCCGGCATCCGTGGCCGGAGGATCCGTCGGCGGCGGTGGCGACGCGGCGGTTGAACGACCGGCGGTGAGCGGGCGGTTGTCCCCCGCACGCACCGCCGCCCCCGGGTCCGGGGGACGCGGGGGCGGCGGTGCGGCGTGGACCGGGCGGTCAGGCCGCCGGGGTGGAGGGCGACGAGGACGGGGTCCCGGAGGGCTCGCCCGACGGGGTGCCCGGTTCGGTGGGCGGCGGGGTGGTGGGCGGCGCGGCGGTGACCTTGACGGTGAGGTCCAGGGTCACTCCGTTGTCCGTCCTGAGGCGCAGCACGAACGTTCCGGCGTCGGTGTCCGCGAAGAGGTCCGGGAGCTGGAGGACACCGTCGGCGCCGGTGGTGAGGCCGGTCAGGGTACGGAGCTTGCTGCCGTCGGCGGCCTTGAAATACGGGCCGCCCGCCGGGGCGGTGGGGTCGGCGGCGGAGGTGATGACCGAGGCGGTGACACCGGTCCCGGAGACGGCCGTGCCGTTGGCCGTGGCCTTGATCTGGACCGGGGCGGCGAACGCGGCGCCCGCGACGGCCGTCAGGTCCTCGCCGCCGGTCCTGGCCAGCGCGTCGGCCGGGCGGGCCGTGACGGTCGTGGTCCAGGTGACGCCGGGGACCAGGCCCGAGGACGGGGTGGCGCGCACCACGAACGTACCGGCCTTCTCACCGGCCTTGAGCTGCGGCGCGATCGCCATGCCGTCCGTGCCGGTGACGACGGTGACGGTCGTGGCGTCCGGGACGAACCGGGTGTCCGTGTCGCCGGCGATCGTGAAGGTGATCTCGACCTTGGCGACGGGCTTGCCCGCCTTGTCCTCGGCGCGGACCGCGGCCCGCCCGGGGAACAGGCTCCCGGCGACCGTGGTGAACGTACCCGTGCCGGCCTTCTCGACGTGGCTGACGACGGGCGGCTTTGACGCCGGCGGCTTCGTCGGGGGCGTCGTCGGCGGCGTGGTCGGAGGAGTCGTCGGAGGTGTGGTGGGCGGCGTCGTCGGGGGCTTGGCGGGCGGCGGGGTGCCCGGGGTCGCCGGCGGCGGGGTGCCCGGCGCCGAGGGCGGCCCGGCGGGCGTCGTCGGGACCGTCCCGGTGGGGCTGTCGGTGCTGGGGAGGACGCCGGTGCCGTCCGGGACCTCGTGGGTGCCCTTGCGGTAGTACTCCAGCCACGACCGGACCGTGTTCAGGTACTCCGTCGAGTGGTTGTAGCTGAGGATCGCCGCGTCCAGGTCGGCGTCGACCGTGAGGTCGCGTCCTTTCCCGCAGAGGTAGTACCCGGCCGCGAGGGCCGCGTCGTAGATGTTGTTGGGGTCCTTGCGGCCGTCCCCGTTGCCGTCCTGGCCCGAGGTCGCCCAGGTGGACGGGATGAACTGCATGGGGCCGACGGCCCGGTCGTGCGTCGTGTCGCCGTCGTACGCGCCGTTGTCCGTGTCGGAGATGTTGGCGAAGCCGACGCCGTTGAGGACGGGGCCGAGGATCGGGGCGGTCGTGGTGCCGTCGGCGCCGACCGCGCCGCCGCGTGCCTGGCCGGACTCGACCTTGCCGATCGCGGCGAGCAGTTGCCAGGGCAGCCGGCAATCGGGCCTGGTCTCCGCGAGGGCCTGTTCCGCCTTCTTGTAGGCGTCGAGGACCGTGGCGGGTATCCCCGCCTCGACGTCACCCTTGGCCGCGGGCAGGTCTATGGACACCAGCGGCTTGTCCGGCGGGTTGAGCGGCGGAAGGTCCGTGTAGTACGGGGAGTTGCCGGTCGCGGGCGTGCCGGGCGGCGTGGTCGTGGCGTCGGCGGCCTGCGTGCCGCCGCCGGGCAGTCCGAGGACGGCGCCCGGCGCCTGGGAGGCGGAGAGGGCGGCGATGGCCACGGCGGCCACCGCAGTCGTGGTGGCTCCTCTGCGCAGTCGGCTGCCGAATGGCACTGCCATACGTCTGGTCCCTCCCCGGTGGAATACACATGCGCGCTCCCCGCGCCTGGGCACCGGCGACCCTACGTCAACTCCCTGTGCGGCAACACCGGTCGCGACCGGTTTTCACCAGTTCGCCACCTGGGGGTCGCCCGGCGGCGGCCGGCCTCACCCGGGCCGGTGCCCCACCCGGGTGAGCTGCGCCGTTGGCACGCCGGTACGCCTGGCCGGTACGCCGGTCAGTGCGCCGCCGACTCCCAGTCGGTGCCGACGCCCACGGAGACGTCCAGCGGCGCCCGCAGGTCGACGGCGGCCGGCATCTCGCGGCGCAGGATCGCCTCGACCTCCTCGCGCTCGCCGGGGGCGATCTCCAGGACGATTTCGTCGTGGACCTGGAGGAGCATCCGGGACGTGAGGCCGGCCGCGCGGACGGCCCGGTCCACGTTCAGCATGGCGACCTTGACGATGTCGGCCGCCGTGCCCTGGATGGGGGCGTTGAGCGCCATCCGCTCGGCGGTCTCGCGGCGCTGGCGGTTGTCGCTGTTGAGGTCGGGCAGATACCGGCGGCGGCCGAGCATCGTCTGCGTGTAGCCCGTGGCCCTGGCCTCGACGACGGCGCGCTGGAGGTAGTCCCGTACGCCGCCGAACCGCTCGAAGAAGGTGTCCATCAGCCCGCGGGCCTCGGCGGCCTCGATGTTCAGCTGCTGGGAGAGGCCGAACGCCGAGAGGCCGTACGCCAGTCCGTACGACATGGCCTTGATCTTGCGGCGCATCTCGGGGTCGACGGCGGCCCGCTCCACCCCGAACACCTGGGAGGCGACGGTGGTGTGCAGGTCCTCCCCGGAGGTGAACGCCTCGATCAGGCCCTCGTCCTCGGAGAGGTGGGCCATCACGCGCAGTTCGATCTGGCTGTAGTCGGCCGTCATCAGCGATTCGTACCCCTCGCCGACGACGAAGCCGCGGCGGATCGCCCGGCCCTCGTCCGTGCGCACGGGCACGTTCTGGAGGTTGGGGTCGGTGGACGAGAGGCGGCCGGTGGCGGCGACGGTCTGGCTGAATGTGGTGTGGATGCGGCCGTCGGCGCCGATCGTCTTGACGAGGCCCTCGACGGTGACCCGCAGCTTCGCCTGTTCGCGGTGGCGCAGCATGATGACGGGCAGTTCGTGGTCGGTCCGGCCGGCGAGCCAGGCGAGCGCGTCGGCGTCGGTGGTGTAACCGGTCTTGGTCTTCTTGGTCCTGGGCAGGCCCAGCTCGCCGAAGAGGACTTCCTGGAGCTGCTTGGGCGAGCCGAGGTTGAACTCGTGGCCGACGGCGGCGTGCGCCTCCTTCACGGCCTGCTGGACGGCGCCCGCGAACTGCTGCTCCATGGCTTCCAGGTGCGCGCGGTCGGCGGCGATGCCGTGGCGCTCCAGCCGGGCCAGCAGGGCGGAGGTGGGCAGCTCCACTCCGTACAGCAGGTCGGTGGCGCCGACCTCGGCGAGCCGCTCGGTGAACGCGTCGCCCAGGTCGAGGACCGCGCGGGCCTGGGTCATCAGCGCGTCGGCCTCGGCCTCGTCGTCGGCGCCGAAGGCGAGCTGGCCGTCGGCGGAGGCGGCGGGCGCCAGCTCCCGGCCGAGGTATTCGACGGCGAGGGTGTCCAGGGCGAAGGAGCGGCGGCCGGGCTTGACGAGGTAGGCGGCGAGGGCGGTGTCCATCGTGACGCCGCCGACGCGCCAGCCGTGCTCGGGGGCGACCCGCATGACGCTCTTCGCGTTGTGCATGACCTTGGGCCGGTCGTCGTCGGCGAGCCAGGCCGCGAAGGCCTGTTCGTCGGCCTCGTCCAGCTGGGTCGTGTCGAACCAGGCGGCGGGGCCGCCCGCCGCGGCGAGCGCGACCTCGGTGATGGAGCCGGCGCCCAGGGCCCAGGTGTCGACCGTGGCGATGCCGAGCGGCCCGGTGCCGTGCTCGGCGAGCCACGGGGTCAGCTGCCCGGAGCCGAGGACGGTGCCGTCCAGCTCGACGCCGGCGGCGGGGGCCGGCGGCTCGTCCTCGACGGCGCCCGGGTCCACGGCCAGCAGCCGCTCGCGGAGGCTGGGGTTGCGGATCTCCAGGAGCTCCAGCACCGAGATCAGGGCCGTACGGTCGTAGGGGCGCCGCTCCAGCTCCTGGGGGGTCTTGGGCAGCTCCACCGTGCACGTCAGCTCCGTGAGCCTGCGGTTGAGCTTGACGGACTCCAGGTGGTCGCGGAAGTTCTGCCCCGCCTTGCCCTTCACCTCCTCGGCGCGCGCGATCAGCTCGTCGAAGGAGCCGAACTCCCTGATCCACTTGGCGGCGGTCTTCTCGCCGACGCCGGGGATGCCGGGGAGGTTGTCGGACGGGTCGCCGCGCAGGGCGGCGAAGTCCGGGTACTGCCGGGGGGAGAGGCCGTACTTCTCCTCGACCTTCTCCGGGGTGAAGCGGGTCAGCTCGGAGACGCCCTTGGTGGGGTAGAGCACGGTCGTGTGCTCGGTGATCAGCTGGAAGGAGTCCCGGTCGCCGGTGACGATGAGCACTTCAAAGCCGGCCGCCTCGGCCTGGGTGGCGAGCGTCGCGATGACGTCGTCGGCCTCGAAGCCGTCGATCGCGAACCGGTCCGCGTGCATCGCGTCCAGCAGCTCGCCGATCAGCTCGACCTGTCCCTTGAACTCGTCGGGGGTCTTCGAGCGGTTCGCCTTGTACTCGGGGAACTCCTCCGAGCGCCACGTCTTGCGGGACACGTCGAAGGCGACCGCGAAGTGCGTGGGCGCCTCGTCACGCAAGGTGTTCGCCAGCATCGACGCGAAGCCGTAGATCGCGTTGGTCGGCTGGCCGGTCGCGGTCGTGAAATTCTCCGCGGGCAGCGCGAAGAACGCCCGGTACGCCAGGGAGTGCCCGTCCATGAGGAGCAGGCGAGGACGGTTGTCTGGGGTCTTCTTCGACGCTGTCTCAGCCACGTACCCGATCCTGCCACGCCCCACTGACAATCCCGACCGGCCCGCGGTCCCGGCCGGTCCGCCCGTCCGGCGTATGGGCCCGGCGGTGATGGGCTTCACTGGGGGGTGGTCTATACCCGTCCGGCAGCCCTGTGCAAAACTTGAATACTGTACACAGTCGACAGTAACCAGTTTGTGTGTGAATCCAGTTCGTGTGTGATACGCAGCTCTAGGAGAGCACGATGGCCAGCAAGCCGCCCGCAGGTGATCCGGTCCAGGACGCGCCGCAGGTCGCGGCCCCGAAGCACGCCGCCGCGGGACTGCCCGCCGTCGCGCACTCCCTGATCATCGCGCGACAGCAGATGGGGGTGCGCCGCAGCGCGCGCACCCTCCTCAAGCTCAACCAGAAGAACGGCTTCGACTGCCCCGGCTGCGCCTGGCCCGAGGGCGACCACCGGCACAAGGCCGAGTTCTGCGAGAACGGCGCGAAGGCCGTCGCCGAGGAGGCGACCGTACGCCGGGTGACCCCGGACTTCTTCGCCGACCACTCCGTGGCGGACCTCGCCGACCGCAGCGGCTACTGGCTCGGCCAGCAGGGCCGTATCACCCAGCCGATGTACCTGCCGGAAGGCGCCGACCACTACCAGGCCGTCCCCTGGGAGCGGGCCTTCCAGATCATCGGCGAGGAACTGAAGGCCCTGGAGTCGCCCGACGAGGCGTGCTTCTACACCTCAGGCCGCACCAGCAACGAGGCCGCGTTCCTCCTCCAGCTCTTCGCGCGCGAGTTCGGCACGAACAACCTGCCCGACTGCTCCAACATGTGCCACGAGTCGTCCGGTTCGGCCCTCGCGGAGACCATAGGCATCGGCAAGGGCAGCGTGTCCCTGGAGGACATGCACAAGGCCGACCTGATCATCGTCGCCGGGCAGAACCCGGGCACCAACCACCCGCGCATGCTCTCCGCGCTGGAGAAGGCCAAGTCCGCGGGCGCGAAGATCATCTCGATCAACCCGCTCCCCGAGGCGGGACTGGAGCGCTTCAAGAACCCCCAGACCCCGCTCGGCATGGTCAAGGGCGCCGCCCTCACCGACCTGTTCCTCCAGATACGCATCGGCGGCGACCAGGCCCTGTTCCGCCTGCTCAACAAGATCGTCCTGGAGACGCCCGGCGCCGTGGACGAGTCCTTCGTCGCCGAATTCACCCACGGGTACGAGGAGTTCGCCGCGGCCGCCCGCGAGGCGGACTGGGACCAGACGCTCACCGCGACCGGCCTGGACCGCGCCGACATCGAGAAGGCCGGCGAGATGGTCCTCGCCTCGAAGCGCACCATCATCTGCTGGGCCATGGGCCTCACCCAGCACAAGCACTCGGTGCCGACCATCCGCGAGGTCGTCAACCTCCTGCTGCTGCGCGGCAACATCGGCCGCCCCGGCGCCGGCGTCTGCCCCGTGCGCGGCCACTCCAACGTGCAGGGCGACCGCACGATGGGCATCTTCGAGCGGCCCTCCGACGCCTTCCTGGACGCCCTGGACCGGGAGTTCAGCATCACCTCGCCCCGCCACCACGGCTACGACGTGGTGCGGTCCATCGAGGCGCTGCGCGACGGCGACGCGAAGGTCTTCTTCGCGATGGGCGGCAACTTCGTCGGCGCGACCCCGGACACCCTCGTGACGGAGGCGGCCATGCGCAACGCGCGGCTCACGGTGCACGTCTCCACCAAGCTCAACCGCTCGCACGTCGTCACCGGCGTCCGCGCGCTGATCCTGCCCACCCTGGGCCGTACCGACAAGGACTTCCAGGCGGGCGTGCGCCAGATCGTGACCGTGGAGGACTCCATGGGCATGGTGCACGCCTCCCGGGGCAACCTCGAACCGGCCAGCCCCCACCTGCTCTCCGAACCGGCCATCGTCGTACGGATGGCACGCGCCGTCCTCGGCCCCTCCTCCCTGATCCCCTGGGAGGACTTCGAGAAGGACTACGCGAACATCCGCGACCGGATCGCCCGCGTCATCCCGGGGTTCGAGAACTTCAACGAGCGCGTCGCCCACCCCAACGGCTTCGAGCTGCCCCACGCGCCGCGCGACGAGCGGAAGTTCCACACGGCCACCGGCAAGGCCAACTTCACCGCCGCGCCCGTCGAGTACCCGAAGCTCCCCGAGGGCCGGCTGCTGCTCCAGACCATGCGCTCGCACGACCAGTACAACACCACGATCTACGGCCTCGACGACCGCTACCGGGGCATCAAGAACGGCCGGCGCATCGTCATGGTCCATCCGGACGACGCGGCCGAACTCGGCCTGCCCGACGGCTCGTACACCGATCTCGTCAGCGAGTGGAAGGACGGCGTGGAGCGCCGCGCCGAGGCCTTCCGGGTCGTCCACTACCCGACGGCCCGGGGCTGCGCCGCCGCGTACTACCCCGAGACCAACGTGCTGGTCCCGCTCGACGCGACGGCCGACATCAGCAACACCCCCACGAGCAAGTCCGTCATCGTCCGCTTCGAGCCCGCGGAACGCCCCGTGGCGGCGGCGGAGTGAGCTAGCAGACAAGGGGCCCGGCTAAGCGATCGCTCAGCCATCTGATAGGACGGTGCACACACCGCCGTCGACGATCGGAGCCGGGCCCCATGGGCGAGCAGCCCCCGACACAGTCCCCCGTGCAGTTCCCCCAGGAGATCATCGACGAGTACGCCGCCCTCGGCGTCGACCTCGCCGCGGTCTTCTCGGCCGGACACCTCGGCACCCGCATGGGGGTGGAGATCGTCGAGGCGTCACCCGAACGTGTCGTCGGCACCATGCCGGTGGAGGGCAACACGCAGCCGTACGGGCTCCTGCACGGCGGCGCGTCCGCCGTGCTCGCCGAGACCCTCGGCTCCATCGGCTCGATGCTGCACGGCGGCAGCCGCAAGATCGCCGTCGGCGTCGACCTCAACTGCACGCACCACCGGGGCGTGCGCGAGGGCCGGGTCACCGGGGTCGCGACCCCGGTCCACCGCGGCCGTACGACCGCCACGTACGAGATCGTCATCACCGACGACCAGGACAGGCGCGTCTGCTCCGCCCGCCTCACCTGCCTCCTGCGGGACGCCCCGGCCGGGGCCTGACCGACGGGGGCCTGACGCAGTAGCGTGCCCGCATGAGGCCCTCACCGCGCCGGTACGGGGTGCCGCTCGGGTACGTACCGGCGTACGCGCTCGTGTTCGCGACCGCCCTCGCCGCCCTCACCGGCTGCGCGGGCGGCCGGGGCGGCGCGGACGCGCGTCCCACCGCCCCCGCGGCCTCCCGGCCCGCGCCGCGGACCACCGCGCCGGAGGACCTCTGCGCCCGGCTCGTGACGCACTGGGCGCGGGTGGTCCTCGACGGCGGCGCCCAGGCCGGTCTGGACTACCAGGCGATGGGGCTGTCCGGCGGCCAGAACGACATCCTGCGCGGCGTGGTCGACGCGGCCCGCGCCGAGGAGAAGGCGCACGGCCCGGCGGCGGCCGGGAGGCTGGTCGCCGTGCGGGCGGAGCGGCGTTGCGCCGACCGCTACCGCGACGGCGGGCCGACCGGCGGCCCCTGGCAGTGAGCGGACCGGCCCACCCTCCGAAGAACCTCCGGAAGACCCCGGGATCCTCACCGATCCCGGCGCCCCCTTCCGTGTCACCTCAGAAAAGCCACCAACCGCACGCGTCACGATTCATGGGCCGGAATACGGAAAAGTGGCACGGAATGCCGGGTTCCATTTCCTCGGTGTAACACTCCGTAATACGCGCGCAATACAGGCGCCGAGCTACATTCCGGATGCGCGATACAGCCACGACCTGGCAGAAGCTCGTGGCACCGCGTGCCCCGGCCGTTCACCGGACATCCGCTGATGTCAGGACTCAAACCCCCGGACAGTCCTGCACGTTCTCAGCATGTGGACCAGACGAACCGCCCCGAATTCCCCCGATCCACCCCTGAAGTTCCGCTATCCATGACGCGCTGGCATAACAAGAGCGTCACATCATTGCCCAGAGCCCTCCACCTGCCCCAATACCCCGCTTATAGTCACCGCCAGTCACCGCGCCGCCGGATTACCTTCAGTTCGGTTCCCGCGCTCGACTCGGTGCGTTCCAGGGGGGACGGCCGTGCCAGGTGAAAGGACTGATCGTGCGTCAACGTTCGCTCATAGCCATGACGGCTACGCTCACTGTGGGAGCGCTCGCGCTCACCGCCTGTGGCTCGCGTGACGAGGGGGGCTCCGGCAGCGAGGACAGCGGCACCACGGTTGTCATCGGCGTCGACGCGCCGCTGACCGGTGACCTCTCCGCGCTGGGTCTCGGCATCAAGAACTCCGTCGACCTCGCGGCCAAGCAGGCCAACACGAAGAAGTACGTCGACGGCATCACCTTCAAGGTGGAGGCCCTCGACGACCAGGCGCAGCCGTCCTCCGGACAGCAGAACGCCACCAAGTTCGTCGCCGACAAGACCGTCCTCGGTGTGGTCGGCCCGCTGAACTCCTCGGTGGCCGAGTCCATGCAGAAGGTCTTCGACGACGCGAAGCTCGCCGAGATCTCGCCCGCCAACACCAACCCGGCCCTCACCCAGGGCACGGACTGGAACGGCGGCACGAAGGCGCGCCCGTACAAGTCGTACTTCCGCACCGCGACCACGGACGCCATCCAGGGCCCGTTCGCCGCGCAGTACCTCTTCAACGACGCGAAGAAGAAGAAGGTCTTCGTCATCGACGACAAGAAGACCTACGGCGCCGGTCTGACCGCCACCTTCACCGCCGAGTTCAAGAAGCTCGGCGGCACGGTCGCCGGTACCGAGCACATCAACCCGGACACCAAGGACTTCGGCGCCGTCGTCACCAAGGTGAAGAGCTCGGGCGCGGACGTCGTCTACTACGGCGGCGAGTACCCGCAGGCCGGCCCGCTGAGCAAGCAGATCAAGAAGTCGGGTGCCAAGATCCCGCTCGTCGGCGGTGACGGCATCTACAGCGCCGACTTCATCAAGCTCTCCGGCAAGGAGGGCGAGGGCGACCTCGCCACCTCGGTCGGCGCGCCGGTCGAGACGCTTCCCTCGGCCAAGGAGTTCGTCGCCAACTACAAGGCGGCCGGCTACAAGGACGCCTACGAGGCGTACGGCGGCTACTCCTACGACTCCGGCTGGGCGATCATCGAGGCGGTCAAGAAGGTCGTCGAAGCCAACGACGGCAAGCTGCCCGACGACGCCCGCGCCAAGGTCGTCGAGGCCCTCCAGACGGTCTCCTTCGACGGTGTGACCGGCAAGGTCTCCTTCGACGAATTCGGTGACGCGACCAACAAGCAGCTCACCGTCTACGCGTACAAGGGCGACGCCTGGGTCCCGGTCAAGTCCGGCACCTACACCGGCTGACCTTTCCCACCCGCACCACTTCCCCAGCCGCGCGGGGCGCTGCGAAGAACAGCGCCCCGCGCGGTTGTCACATCCGTCGAAAGACTCGGAGGACCTGCGGTGCACGAACTGCCGCAACAGCTGGTCAACGGCCTGCTACTGGGATCCATGTACGGGCTCGTCGCCATCGGCTACACGATGGTTTATGGCATTGTCCAGCTCATCAACTTCGCCCATGGCGAGATCTTCATGACCGGCGGCTTCGGAGCCCTGACGGTCTGGCTCATTCTCCCCACGGGCACGACCATGTGGATCGCCCTCCCGCTGATGATCATCGGGGCGATCGTCATCGCCACCACGATCGCGGTCGGAGCGGAACGATTCGCCTACCGGCCCCTGCGCACCGCACCCCGTCTCGCCCCGCTCATCACCGCCATCGGCCTCTCCCTCGCGCTCCAGCAGGCGGTCTGGGCCTGGTACCCGGAGGCGAAGTCGTCCCGCACGTTCCCCGAGATCTCCGGCGGTCCCTTCCACCTGGGCAGCGTCACCATCCAGACCGGTGACATCTTCCTGCTGATCGCCGCGCCGATCTGCATGGGCATCCTGGCCTACTTCGTGGCCAAGACCCGTACCGGCCGCGGCATGCAGGCGACCGCGCAGGACCCGGACACGGCCAAGCTCATGGGCATCAACACCGACCGCATCATCGTGGTCGCGTTCGCCCTCGGTGCCGCCTTCGCCGCCGTCGGGGCCGTCGCGTACGGCCTCAAGTACGGCGAGATCAACTTCCGCATGGGCTTCATCCTCGGCCTCAAGGCCTTCACGGCCGCGGTCCTCGGCGGAATCGGCAACATCTACGGCGCGATGCTGGGCGGTCTCGCCCTCGGCATCGCCGAGACCATGGCCACGGCCTACATCAGCGACATCCCCGGCATGCAGCAGCTCGGCGGCCAGTCCTGGGCCGACGTGTGGGCCTTCGTACTTCTCATCGTCGTGCTCCTCGTCAGGCCACAGGGCCTCCTCGGCGAGCGCGTCGCGGACAGGGCGTGACACCGATGACGACACAGACCACCACAGCGGAAACCCCGCGGACGCCGGAGCCCGGCGCGCCGTCCGGCCTCATAAGCCTCCCGGCCGGCCCGGCCCGGGCGCTGGCGACCGGCGGCGGTGCCCTCACGGCCGTCTCCGCCTTCCTCTCCTGGACCTGGACCTCCGCCTTCCCCGGCGACCTCACCGTCTACGGGTACCCCGGCGGCCTCCAGTGGCTCGTCCTCGTCGCGGGCGTGCTGACCACCCTCTTCGGCCTCGCCTCCTACGGGGTCAAGGGCCTCGGGTGGCTCATCCCGGCCGGCGCCGACAGCGCCCTCAAGTTCGCGGCGCTCGCCGCCTTCGGCACCGCCTGGTACACCGTGCTGGCGATCAGCTACCAGCTCGGCGGCCTCGCCAACCTCGAACCGGGCGGCTTCGTCGCGGCCGTCGCGACCCTGGTCGCCGTCGTCGGCGCCCTGGCCCTGCCGTTCGAGCGCCCCGCGCCCGACCCGGTGGACCCGGACGACGACGAGTGGGACAAGTTCAAGCACCGGGCCGTCGCGTCCGCCCACACCTGGAAGGCGGCCTTCGCCACCGGCCCGTCGGCGCCCGCCCGCCCGCTGCCCTCCTACGTGGAGATCCTGATCATCGTCGCGGCACTCGCCGTCGGCCTGTTCGTCTTCACGTTCGGCATCGGCACCGAGTACGACGAACTGTTCATCGGGTTCCTGATCACGGCGGGCTTCGGCTTCGCGGCCCTGGCCAAGTCCGGCCTCATGGCCCGTATCTCGGTCATCACCTCCCGGCACCGCAACGTCACCATGGCGGGTGCGTTCGCCGCCGCGGCCGCCTTCCCGTTCACCCAGGCCGACGACCAGTACGCCACCATCGGCGTCTACATCCTCATCTTCGCCACCGTCGCCCTGGGCCTGAACATCGTCGTCGGACTCGCCGGTCTCCTCGACCTCGGTTACGTCGCCTTCCTCGGCGTCGGCGCGTACGCCGCGGCCATGGTGTCCGGATCCCCGTCGTCCCCCTTCGACCTCCACCTCCCCTTCTTCGGGGCGGTGCTCGTCGGCGCGGCCGCGTCCATGGTGTTCGGCGTCCTCATCGGCGCCCCCACCCTGCGCCTGCGCGGTGACTACCTCGCCATCGTCACCCTCGGCTTCGGAGAGATCTTCCGTATCACCGTCAACAACCTCGACGGCACCTCGGGCCCCGACATCACCAACGGGTCCAACGGCATCTCCTCGATCCCGAACCTCAAGATGTTCGGCTTCGACTTCGGCATCCCGCACGACGTCTTCGGCGTCACCATCGGGCGCTTCGCGAACTACTTCTTCCTGATGCTGCTGATCACCCTCGTGGTCGTGGTGGTCTTCCGCCGCAGCGGAGACTCCCGCATCGGCCGCGCCTGGGTCGCCATCCGCGAGGACGAGACCGCGGCGCTCGCCATGGGCATCAACGGCTTCCGGGTCAAGCTCATCGCGTTCGCCCTCGGCGCCACGCTGGCCGGCCTCGCCGGTACCGTCCAGGCACACGTCACCTACACGGTGACACCCGAGCAGTACCAGTTCGCGCACGTCGTCCCGCCGAACTCCGCGTTCCTGCTCGCCGCCGTCGTCCTCGGCGGCATGGGGACCATCAGCGGACCCCTCGTCGGCGCCTCGCTGCTCTACCTGATCCCCGCCAAGCTCCAGTTCCTCGGCGACTACCAGCTCCTCGCCTTCGGACTCGCGCTCGTCCTGCTGATGCGCTTCCGTCCCGAAGGCCTCATCCCCAACCGGCGCCGCCAGCTCGAATTCCACGAAGCGGCCGAAGCGCCCGCAGTCCTCAGCAAGACAGGGGCCTGATCCATGACCACCGACACCACGACGAAGGACACCGCCCCGGCCACCGCGCCCGGCGACGTGGTCCTCGACGCCCGCGGCGTCACCATGCGATTCGGCGGCCTCACCGCCGTACGCTCCGTCGACCTCACCGTCAACAAGGGCGAGATCGTCGGTCTCATCGGCCCCAACGGCGCCGGCAAGACCACGTTCTTCAACTGCCTCACCGGCCTCTACATCCCCACCGAGGGCGAGGTCCGCTACAAGGGCACGGTCCTGCCGTCCAAGTCCTTCAAGGTGACCGCGGCCGGCGTCGCCCGTACGTTCCAGAACATCCGCCTCTTCGGCAACATGACCGTCCTGGAGAACGTGCTCGTCGGCCGCCACACCCGTACGAAGGAAGGCCTCTGGTCCGCGCTCCTGCGCGGCCCCGGCTTCCACCGGGCCGAAGCCGCCTCCCGGGCACGCGCGATGGAACTCCTGGAGTTCATCGGCCTGGAGGCCAAGGCCGAACACCTCGCCCGCAACCTGCCCTACGGCGAACAGCGCAAGCTGGAGATCGCCCGGGCCCTCGCGAGCGAACCCGGCCTGCTGCTCCTGGACGAGCCCACGGCCGGCATGAACCCGCAGGAGACCAGGACCACCGAGGAACTCGTCTTCGCCATCCGGGACATGGGCATCGCCGTCCTCGTCATCGAGCACGACATGCGCTTCATCTTCAACCTGTGCGACCGCGTCGCCGTCCTCGTCCAGGGCGAGAAGCTCGTCGAGGGCGACAGCGAGACCGTGCAGGGCGACGAACGAGTCATCGCCGCCTACCTCGGGGAGCCCTTCGAGGGCGACCCGGGCGACGCCAGCAAGGAGAACGACTGATGGCCGCACTTCTCGAAGTCGAGGACCTGCGCGTCGCCTACGGCAAGATCGAGGCCGTCAAGGGCATCTCGTTCAGCGTCGAGGCCGGCGAGGTCGTCACCCTCATCGGCACCAACGGGGCCGGCAAGACGACGACCCTGCGCACCCTCTCCGGGCTGCTCAAGCCCGTCGGCGGGCAGATCAGGTTCAACGGCAGGTCGCTGAAGAAGGTGCCGGCGCACCAGATCGTCGCCCTCGGACTCGCGCACTCCCCCGAGGGCCGGCACATCTTCCCCCGCATGTCGATCGAGGACAACCTGCGCCTCGGGGCGTTCCTGCGGGACGACCGGGCCGGCATCGCCAAGGACATCCAGCGCGCCTACGACCTCTTCCCCATCCTGGGCGAGCGGCGGAAGCAGGCGGCGGGCACGCTGTCCGGCGGCGAGCAGCAGATGCTCGCGATGGGGCGTGCGCTGATGTCCCAGCCGAAGCTGCTGATGCTGGACGAGCCCTCCATGGGGCTCTCCCCCATCATGATGCAGAAGATCATGGCGACGATCGTCGAGCTGAAGGCCCAGGGCACGACGATCCTGCTGGTCGAGCAGAACGCGCAGGCCGCGCTCTCGCTCGCCGACCAGGGGCACGTGATGGAGATCGGCAAGGTCGTCCTGTCCGGCACGGGACGCGACCTGCTGCACGACGAGTCGGTGCGGAAGGCGTACCTGGGCGAGGACTAGGGCGTGTCCGTACGGATACGGAGGAGGGCCCGGCGCTGCTGACCAGCGCCGGGCCCTCCTCCGTGTCGCACACCCCCCGAGGGGCTACTCGCCGCCCTTGCTCTTCGCGGCCTTCTTCTCCTCGGCGTCCAGGATGACTGCCTCGGCGACCTGCTGCATCGACAGCCGCCGGTCCATCGACGTCTTCTGGATCCACCGGAAGGCGGCGGGCTCGGTCAGCCCGTACTGCGTCTGCAACACGCTCTTCGCGCGGTCCACGAGCTTGCGGGTCTCCAGCCGCTGGGTGAGGTCCGCGACCTCCGCCTCCAGCGAGCGCAGCTCGGTGAAGCGCGACACGGCCATCTCGATGGCCGGCACGACGTCACTCTTGCTGAACGGTTTCACCAGGTACGCCATGGCCCCGGCGTCCCGCGCCCGCTCGACCAGGTCGCGCTGCGAGAAGGCGGTGAGCATGAGGACGGGGGCGATGGACTCCTCCGCGATCTTCTCGGCGGCGGAGATCCCGTCCAGGACGGGCATCTTCACGTCCAGGATCACCAGATCGGGCCGGTGCTCCCGCGCCAGCTCGACGGCCGTCTGCCCGTCCCCGGCCTCACCGACGACCGAGTACCCCTCTTCTTCGAGCATCTCCTTGAGGTCGAGCCGGATCAGGGCCTCGTCCTCGGCGATGACGACACGCGTCGTCAGCGGCGGGACGTGCGACTTGTCGTCATCGTCGGGCTGGGGCGACTCGGGGGTGGTCACGGGGGCTCCTCGTTACGGGGCACGGCGCTGCTGCTCCTGATGAGCCTACCTAGCAGCGGCGGGATCCGGTGAACCGGTACACTTCCTGCCAGCTCCCCTTGCTTGCCCGGTTGGAGGAACTGGTCAGACTCGCGGCACTCAAAATGCCGTGCCCTTTGGGCATGTGGGTTCGAATCCCACACCGGGTACCGCTCCACAGAAGTGGATGTTCACGTTCTCGTGAACATCCACTTTTTTGCACTCAGCGCCACGCGTGATCACACAGAGTGTCGGTATGAACCTTCACGGCTCCGACCGGAGCGCGTACGCCTACCTGCTGGGCCTCTACCTGGGCGACGGCTGCATCAGCCCACACCCACACGGCGGCCACCACCTCCGCATCGCCTGCGCCGACGCCTGGCCCGGCCTCGTGGAGCTGTGCCGCCGGGCCATCACCGCCCGGCCAGCCGGGCGCACGCGTGTACCCCATTCGACAAGAAGGGCGCTCCAACGCGTCCGGCGACATCCTGCGGCTCTTCGGCGACACCCTGGACGCGGTCGGCGTCGAGTGGAGGCCGGCCAACCAGGCCCGTACCGTGCAGAACATATCCGTGGCCAAGCGCGCGTCCGTCGCTCTGATGGACCGCCACATCGGGCCCAAGTACTGAGGCCCGGGCTACTTCGGGCTGTCGTCCTCGCCCACGTGGTGGACGCGGACCAGGTTGGTCGCGCCCGGCAGGCCGGGGGGTGAGCCCGCTGTGATGACCACCAGGTCGCCCTTCTGGCAGCGGCCCACGCGGAGCAGGTGTTCGTCCACCTGGGCGACCATTTCGTCCGTCGTGTCGACCTCCGGGGCCAGGAACGCCTCCACGCCCCACGTGAAGGTCAGCTGGGCCTGGGTCGCCGGGACCGGGGTGAAGGCCAGGAGGGGGATCGGGGAGCGGTAGCGGGAGAGGCGTTTCACCGTGTCGCCGGACTCCGTGAAGGCGATCAGGAACCTCGCGCCCAGGAAGTCGCCCAGTTCCGCCGCCGCGCGGGCCACCGCGCCGCCCTGGGTGCGGGGCTTCGTGTGGGCGGGGATGTCGGCCAGGCCCCGCGACAGGAGGTCCTCCTCGGCCGCCTCCACGATGCGGGACATCGTCTTGACCGTCTCGACGGGATACGCGCCCACGCTCGTCTCGCCGGACAGCATCACCGCGTCCGTGCCGTCGATCACCGCGTTGGCGACGTCCGAGGCCTCGGCCCGGGTGGGCCGGGAGTTCTCGATCATCGATTCGAGCATCTGGGTCGCGACGATGACGGGCTTGGCGTTGCGCTTGGCCAGCGTGATCGCGCGTTTCTGCACGAGCGGGACCTGCTCCAGCGGCATCTCGACGCCCAGGTCACCGCGGGCGACCATGATCCCGTCGAACGCGGCGACGATCCCGTCGATCTCCTCGACCGCCTGAGGCTTCTCGATCTTGGCGATGACGGGCAGCCGGCGCCCCTCCTCGTCCATGATCCGGTGCACCTCGCCGACGTCCTGCCCGCTCCGTACGAACGACAGCGCGATCATGTCCGCGCCGGTGCGCAGCGCCCAGCGCAGGTCGTCCGCGTCCTTGGCGGAGAGTGCGGGGACGGAGACGGCGACACCGGGGAGGTTGATGCCCTTGTGGTCGGAGATCACGCCCCCCTCGATGACGAGGGTGTGGACACGGGGCCCTTCCACGGAGGTGACTTCGAGGGTCACCTTGCCGTCGTCCACGAGGACGCGGTCCCCGGAGTCGACGTCCGCGGCCAGTCCGTCGTACGTGGTGCCGCAGACATGCCGGTCCCCCTCCACGGGGTCCGTGGTGAGGGTGAACTCGTCGCCCCGTTCCAGCAGTACGGGTCCGTCGCGGAACGTGCCCAGCCGGATCTTCGGCCCCTGGAGGTCGGCGAGGACGCCGACACTGCGGCCGGTCTCGTCGCCGGCTTTCCGTACGTGCCGCAGACGCTCCTCGTGCTCCGCGTACGTCCCGTGGCTGAGGTTGAGGCGCGCCACGTTCATCCCGGCCTCGACCAGGGCTTTGACCTGGTCGTACGTGTCCGTGGCGGGTCCCAGTGTGCAGACGATTTTCGCTCGGCGCATAGTTCGAGCGTACGACTTACCGTCCGGTAGGGCCGGAGGACAGGTCCGGCGGCGTCATCGTGAAGCGCGCGTTCACCTGGGCGTGGACGGTCTGCCGCTGGGGTTCGAGATCCAGTACGGGAGGCTGGTCGTCGGATTCCGCCCCGGCGTACGCGGCCCGCTGCATGCCGTAACCGGGCGCCGGCGCGTACCCGCCCGCGTTCTCCGCGCCCAGGTCCGCCAGCTCGACCAGCGCGGCGAGGCGCGCCCCGAGCGCCTCCGCGTACTCGCGGGCCCGCTGGACGGCTTCCCGTACGGCCTGGCGGCGCGCCTCGCCGTGGGCGGGCGAGTCGGGGCGCAGCGACCACCAGGGTCCGCCGACGCGCGTGAGGTCGTGGTCGGCGAGGCGCGTGGTGAGTTCGCCGAGGGCGGTGAAGTCGGCGAGTTCGACGGTGAGGTGCACGCTGCCGTGGTAGGCGCGGACCCGTTCGCCCCGGCCGTGCCGGGTCAGTTCGGGGCTGATGGAGAAGGAGCCGGTCTCCAGCTTCTCGACGGAGTCGCCGTACGACTTGACGAGGGCGACGACGTCCGCGTTGCGGCGGGTGAGGTCGTCCAGCGCGGCGCGCCGGTCGGTGCCGCGGGCGGTGACGGTGACGGTGATCCGGGCGATCTCGGGGTCGACTTCGAGGAGCGCTTCGCCGCGGACGGCGACGCGCGGGGTCTCGGGGGTGCCGTAGGGCGGGGCGGCGGAGGCGGGTGCGTCGTCGGTCGTACGAACGTCGTCGGTCATACGGACACTGTCGCACCCGGGTACGACAGGCCGCAGTCATCTGATCGAAACCCGTCGGGGGTGTTGCGGTCACCCACCCGTGGGCCAGAATCTACGCGCGTTGTGCACACGTTGTGCATCGGATCGAGGGAGAAGAAATGCCGCTGGACAGAAGGACGTTCCTGGAGCGCTCGGCCGCCGCCGGGGCGGGTGTGGCGCTGGTGGGCGGCGCGGCGATACCGGCGGAGGCGACCGGGAAGGGCCACGGCCACGGTCACGGCCGGCCCCCGAAGCGGTACTCGCTCACCGTGATGGGGACGACGGACCTGCACGGGAACGTCTTCAACTGGGACTACTTCACGGACAAGGAGTACGACGACTCCGCCCACAACGACGTCGGCCTGGCCAAGATCTCCACGCTGGTGGACCAGATCCGCGCGGAGAAGGGCCGCCGCAACACGCTGCTCATCGACGCGGGTGACACGATCCAGGGCACCCAACTGTCGTACTACTACGCCAAGGTCGACCCGATCACCGCGAAGCGCGGCCCGGTGCACCCGATGGCGCAGGCGATGAACGCGATCGGCTACGACGCGGCGGCGCTCGGCAACCACGAGTTCAACTACGGCATCCCGGTGCTGCGGAAGTTCGAGGAGCAGTGCGACTTCCCGCTGCTCGGGGCGAACGCGCTGGACGCGAGGACGCTGAAGCCGGCCTTCGCGCCGTACGTCATCAAGAAGCTGCGCACGCCGTCCGGTGACGACGTGAAGGTGGCCATTCTCGGGCTGACGAACCCGGGGATCGCGATCTGGGACAAGGCCAACGTCCAGGGCAAGATGACGTTCCCGGGGCTGGAGGAGCAGGCGGCGAAGTGGGTGCCGAAGCTGCGCTCCATGGGCGCGGACGTCGTGATCGTGTCGGCGCACTCGGGTACGGACGGCTCGTCGTCGTACGGCGACCAGGTCCCGTACGTGGAGAACGCGGCGACGCTGGTGGCGGAGCAGGTCCCGGGCATCGACGCGATCCTGGTGGGCCACGCGCACCAGGAGATCGCGGAGCGCCGGGTCGTCAACAAGAAGACCGGTAAGGAGGTTGTCCTCTCCGAGCCGCTGCGGTGGGGCCAGCGGCTGACGCTCTTCGACGTCGAGCTGGTGCGCGAGCGCGGCTGCTGGACGGTGGAGCGGGTCACGTCGAAGGTCCTCAACTCCAACACGGTGGCGGAGGACCGGAAGATCACCGGCATGCTCGCGGACGAGCACCGCAAGGTGGTGGCGTACGTCAACCAGGTGATCGGTACGTCGGTCGCGGCGATGTCCACGGTGGAGGCGCCGTGGAAGGACGAGCCGATCATCGATCTGATCAACCACGTGCAGACGGAGACGGTGAAGGCGGCCCTGGCGGGCGGCGAGTGGGCGGCGCTGCCGGTGCTGTCGCAGGCGTCGTGCTTCTCCCGTACGGCGGCGATCCCGGCCGGTCCTGTGACCATCAAGGACGCGGCGGGTCTCTACCCGTTCGAGAACACCATGGAGGCACGCCTCCTGACGGGTGCTCAGATCAAGGAGTACCTGGAGTTCTCCGCGAAGTACTACGTCCAGACGGCGGCCGGCGCGGTGGTGGACACCTCGAAGCTGACGAACGCCGCCAACACCCCGGACTACAACTACGACGCGGTGTCGGGGCTGACGTACGAGATCGACATCGCGAAGCCGGTGGGCTCGCGGATCGTGAATCTCCGGTTCGCCGGGGCGGCGCTGGACCCGGCGGCGAAGTTCGTGCTGGCGGTGAACAACTACCGGGCGAGCGGCGGCGGGAACTTCCCGCACGTGGCCGCCGCCCAGCAGCTGTGGGCCAACTCGAACGAGATCCGTAACACGATCATCGAGTGGGTGCGCGCGGCGGGCACGGTCGATCCGTCGTCGTTCGCTTCGGTGGACTGGAAGCTGACGCGGGACGGCGTGCCGGTCTTCTAGGCGGCCGGTCTTCCGGGCAATCGCCTTTCCGGGCAACCGGACTTCCGGGCGACCGGTCGTCCGGGCGCCGTCCCGCCGCTGTCTCAGCGGACCTCGGTCAGCGGGACCAGACCCCTCGGTGCGGGCACCGAGCGGGTCCGGTCCCGCCCGTCGAGGCCGAAGCTGGTGAAAGCGGTGCGCCGGGGCAGCGGGTAGGGCTCGGTGCCGGTGAGGTGGTTGAGGATGGTGGCGCCGCGCCACGCGGCGAGTCCGAGGTCGGGGGCTCCGACGCCGTGGGTGTGGCGTTCCGCGTTCTGTACGTAGACGGAGCCGGTGACGCTGCGGTCCAGGACGAGCCGGTGGTGTGCGTCGACGCGCGGGCGCTCGGAGCTGTCGCGGCGCAGGTACGGGTCGAGGCCGGCGAGGATCCGGTCGTAGGGGCGTTCGCGGTAGCCGGTGGCGAGGACCACGGCGTCGGTGGTGAGGCGGGTGCGGGTGCCCTGCTGGCCGTGTTCCAGGTGGAGTTCGACCTTGGTGGTGGCGACGCGGCCCGCCGTACGGACGGAGACGCCGGGGGTGAGGACGGCGTCGGGCCAGCCGCCGTGGAGGGTGCGCCGGTACAGCTCGTCGTGGATGGCGGCGATGGTGTCGGCGCCGATGCCCTTGTGGAGCTGCCACTGGCGGGGTACGAGGTCGTCGCGTACCTGCTCGGGCAGGGCGTGGAAGTACTGGGTGTAGTCCGGGGTGAACTGTTCCAGGCCGAGCTTGGAGTACTCCATGGGGGCGAACGCCTCGGTACGGGCGAGCCAGTGGAGTTTCTCGGCGCCGGCGGGGCGGGCGCGCAGCAGGTCCAGGAAGATCTCCGCGCCGGACTGGCCCGAGCCGATGACGGTGATGTGCCCGGCGGCGAGCAGGCGTTCGCGGTGGTCGAGGTAGTCGGCGGAGTGGATGACGGGGACGGCGGGGGCCTCGGCGAGGGGTTTGAGCGGTTCGGGCACGTAGGGCTCAGTGCCGATGCCGAGGACGACATTGCGGGTGTATGCGCGGCCGAGGGCCTCGACCTCGCCGTCCCGGTCGAGCTGGGTGAAGTCGACCTCGAACAGGGCGCGTTCGTGGTTCCAGCGGACGGCGTCGACCTGATGTCCGAAGTGGAGCCCGGGGAGTTGTTCGCTGACCCAGCGGCAGTACGCGTCGTACTCGGCGCGCTGGATGTGGAAGCGCTCGGCCACGTAGAAGGGGAAGAGCCGGTCGCGGGCCCTGAGGTAGCTGAGGAAGGACCAGGGGCTGGCGGGGTCGGCGAGGGTCACCAGGTCGGCCAGGAAGGGGACTTGGAGGGTGGTGCCGTCGATGAGCAGGCCGGGGTGCCACCGGAAGGACTGGCTCTGGTCGTAGAAGGTGGCGGCGAGGCCGCCGTGGACGCCGTCGGCGAGCGCGGCGAGGGAGAGGTTGAACGGGCCGATGCCGATGCCCACCAGGTCGTGGGGGTCGTCCAGATCGTTGGGCCGGTCGGTCATCGGCGGGTGCCGCCTTCCACGAGTCGGAGCAGGGTGTCGAGGTCGCCGGGGGTGGCGTGGGGGTTGAGCAGGGTGGCCTTGAACCAGAGGCGGTCGTCGGCGCGGGCGCGGCCGAGGACGGCGGTGCCTTCGGTGAGGAGAGTGCGGCGGGTGGCGGCGACGGCGTGGTCGGGGGCGCCGGCGGGCCGGAACAACACGGTGGTCAGGGTGGGCCGTTCGTACAGCTCCAGGCCCGGCCGGTCCTCGACCAGGTCGGCGAGGAGCCGGGCGGAGGCGAGGACGCGGTCGACGAGCGCGGCGAGTCCGGCGCGGCCGAGTGCCTTGAGGGTGACGGCGATCTTGAGGACGTCGGGGCGGCGGGTGGTGCGCAGGGAGCGGCCGAGGAGGTCGGGGAGGCCGGCCTCGGTGTCGTCGTCGGCGTTGAGGTAGTCGGCGGTGTGGGCCAGGGGGGCCAGGTCGCCGGTACGGGGGACGGCGAGGAGGCCGGCGGCGATGGGCTGCCAGCCGAGTTTGTGGAGGTCGAGGGTGACGCTGTGGGCGCGGTGGAGCCCGTCGAGCAGGGGGCGGTGGGTGGGGCTGAAGAGGAGCGGCCCGCCGTAGGAGGCGTCGGTGTGGAGGGCGGCGCCGTGGGTGTCGCAGACGTCGGCGAGGGCGGTCAGGGGGTCGATCCGGCCGGTGTCGGTGGTGCCCGCGGTGGCGGTGACGAGGAGGGGGCCGCGCAGGGCGCTGAGGACCGCGTCCAGCGCGGCGGGGTCGAGGATGCCCGCGGGGGTGGGGATCGTGACGGGGCGGGGCAGGCCGAGGAGCCAGGCGGCGCGGTGGACGGAGTGGTGGGTGTGGGCGCCGCAGACGACCTGGAGGGTGGGGCCGTGCCGCTCCCGGGCGAGGAGCAGGGCGAGGTGGTTGGACTCGGTGCCGCCGGTGGTGAGGATCGCGTCGGGGGCGGTGTCGGCCGTACGCGGGCCGGGGTAGACCTCGTCGGCGAGGGCGCGGGTGACGAGCGCTTCGAGGGCGGAGGCGGCGGGGGCCTGGTCCCACGAGTCCATGGACTGGTTGAGGGCGGACGCGGCGAGGTCGGCGGCGACGGCGAGCGCGAGCGGCGGGGTGTGCAGGTGGGCGGCGCAGTGGGGGTGGGCGGGGTCCGCGGCGCCCAGGGAGAGGGCGTGGACGAGGGTACGAAGGGCCTCACCCGGCCCCGCGCCGGTCTCGGGGAGGACGGGTTCGGCGGCGGTACGGAGCCGTCCGGCGACGCGCCCGGGCCCGCCGGCGGGCAAGGGGCCGCCGCGTTCGGCGGCGCCGTCGTGGAGGGCGTCCAGAACGGTGGCGAGGAGGGGCCGCAGCGCGTCGGACCCGTGTTCGCCACCTGCCAGGGGCGGGAGGGTGATGCCGGGGGGTGGCGTGCGCATAGGGGGTCCTTCAGGTTCGGTGGTCGTGCGTGCCCGTGGAGCACAACGAGCGGAACCCGTAAGGAGTATCGGCCGGGGTGGGGTTGCCTTGGACCGTCCGGCGGACGGGGCGGGGGGAACCCCCCCCCCGGGAGGCGCCCCCGAAACGGCGGGGGCGGGGGGGGTGGTGGAGATTTTCGGCGCGCTGTAGGGGCCG
>NZ_JBIURL010000021.1:0-56622 GCF_044740805.1 Streptomyces sp. NPDC088261 | reverse complement strand
GTTTGTGGGGGGGGGGGCCCGGGGGCCCCCCCCGGGGGGGGGGGGGTTGTTGTGGGGGTGGGGGGGGGGGGGGGGGGCGGGGGGGGGGGCGGGCCCCCCCCCCCCCCCCCCCCACCCCGGGTCAGGCGCCCCGTACCCGGAGGGCGCGGGCGAGGTCGTCCAGTTGGTCGGCGAGCTTGCGGCGCAGGGCGGGGATCATCTCGGCGGTGTCCAGGCACTCCTGGCCGAGGCGCAGCACCTCCTGGTCGACCGCGTGCAGCGGGAATCCGTAGTGCCCGGCGGCTCCGGCCATGGCGGGGCCGCGCCGGCCGGCGAGGGCGACGGCCTCGGGGTAGAAGCGGGGCACGTACTCCCGTACGAGATCGGCCTGTTCGGGCTGCCAGAAGCCCTGCGCGGTGGCGGCGAACAGGTAGTTGGACAGGTCGTCGTTGGCGAAGAGCCGGGCCCAGGCGGCGGCCTTGGCCTCGGAGTCGGGCAGGGCGGCGCGGCAACGGGCCGCGCCCTCCTGGCCGGTGGCGCTGGGGTCGTCGGCGAGTTCGGCGGCGATGGAGTTCTCGTCCAGGGAGCCGAGGACCGCGAGGCGGGTGAGGATCCGCCAGCGCAGTTCGGGGTCGAGTTCGGGGCCGCCGGGGACGCTGCCGCACTCCAGCCAGTCCTGGAGGGCGCCGGGCTGGGTGGCGGCGTCGATGAAGTGGCGTACGGCGGTGAGGCGCAGCCCGGGGTTGCTGCCGTCCTCGGTGCGGCGGATGAGGTCGCGGCAGAGTGCGGTGAGGGTGGTGAGGGCGGCGCGCCGGTCGTCGTCGGAGAGGTAGCGGTCGGTGATCTGGACCGCGGCGAAGGAGAGGACGCCCTGGACGAGGGCGAGGTCGCTCTCGTGGGGCAGGTGGGCGCGGGCGGCGTCGAGGTAGGCGGTGGGGGCGAGTTCGCCGTCGCGGACCATGTCGCGGGCGGCGTTCCAGATGACGGCGCGGGTCAGGGCGCCGGGGACGCCGGAGAGGGCGCGCAGGGCGGTGTCCCAGGAGGCGGGGTCGAGGCGGACCTTTGCGTAGGTGAGGTCGCCGTCGTTGAGGACGACGAGGGCGGGGCGGCGGCCGGGCCTGGTCACGGGCGCCTCGGTGAGGGGCACGTCGAGTGCGACGCGCTCGCGCGCGACGAGTTTGGTGGGGTCGACGACGTCGAAATCGTACAGACCGACGGAGATGTGGTGCGGCCTGCTGCCGTCCCGTACGACGTCGAGGGTCCAGCTGTTGTCGCCGGTGGTCACGCGCGGGGTGAGGGTGTCGACGCCGGTGGTGCGCAGCCACCGCTCGGCCCAGGCGTGCACGTCGCGGTCGGTGGCCGACGCCAGGTTGTCGATGAAGTCGGCGAGGGTGGCGTTGCCGAACTTGTGCCGGGCGAAGTGGACGTTGATGCCGGCGAGGAAGTCCTTGTCGCCGAGCCAGGCGACGAGTTGGCGCAGGGCGGAGGCGCCCTTGGCGTACGAGATGCCGTCGAAGTTGAGGAGCGCGGAGGCGGTGTCGGGGACGGCGTCCGGGTCGGGGGCGACGGGGTGGGTGGAGGGGCGCTGGTCGGCGTCGTACCCCCAGGCCTTCCGCGCGATGCCGAAGTCGACCCAGGTGTCGGTGAACCGGGTGGCCTCGGTGAGGATCTGGTACCCCATGTACTCGGCGAAGGACTCGTTGAGCCAGATGTCGTCCCACCAGGCGAGGGTGACGAGGTCGCCGAACCACATGTGGGCCATCTCGTGCGCGACGACCATGGCGCGCGTCTGGCGCTCGGTGTCGGTGACGGCGGAACGGTAGATGAACTCGTCGCGGAAGGTGACGAGTCCGGGGTTCTCCATGGCGCCGGCGTTGAACTCCGGGACGAACGCCTGATCGTAGGAGTCGAAGGGGTACGGCTCCTCGAACTTCTCGTGGTAGCGGTCGAAGCAGGCGCGGGTGATGGAAAGGATCTCGTCGGCGTCGGTGTCGAGGTGGGGGCCGAGGGAGCGACGGCAGTGGATGCCGAAGGGCAGCCCGGCGTGTTCGGTGCGCACGGAGTGCCAGGGGCCGGCGGCGACCGCGACGAGGTAGGTGGAGATGAGCGGGGTGGGCGCGATCGTCCAGTGTCCCGCCGGGCCTTCGGGGGTGCGCGTGGCGACGCCGTTGCCGAGGACCGTCCACTCCTCGGGCGCGGTGACGGTCACCTCGAAGACGGACTTGAGGTCGGGCTGGTCGAAGGCGGCGAAGACGCGCTGGACGTCGTCCATGAAGAGCTGGGTGTACGTGTACGTCTCGCCGTCGGCGGGGTCGGTGAAGCGGTGCATGCCCTCGCCGGTGCGGGAGTAGCGCATGTCCGCGTGTATGCGCAGTTCGTGCGCCCCGGCGGTGAGCCCGGTGAGGGCGAGCCGGTTCCCGTCGAGCGCGGCGGGGTCGAGGGCCGTGCCGTCGAGGGTGGCGGAGTGCAGCGCGGCGGGCTTGAGCTCGACGAAGGTGTCCCCGGCCGCCCGCGCCGTGAAGTGGATGACGGTGCGGGAGTCGAAGGTGTCCTCGCCGGTGGTGAGATCGAGAGCGATCGTGTACCGGTGCACATCGAGGAACTGGGCTCGGGTCTGCGCTTCGTCGCGCGTCAGTACGGACATGGGGGACATGGTGCCGGATCGCCCCCGGCCCGCGCACCGGGATGTGTTGCGCTGTGGGCGATGGGGCGCCGGGATCGCGGAGGAGGCGCCCCGGCCGCCGGGCTGATCCCGCCCGGCGGGCCCCCGCGCGCCGTCACTCGACGTCGCCGCCGGAGGCGGTCTGCGTCACCTCGTCGGCGATGGTCTCGTGGTGGCGGATGACCTCGGCGATGATGAAGTTCAGAAGCTTCTCGGCGAAGGCCGGGTCCAGACGGGCGCTCTCCGCCAGCTGCCGCAGCCGGGTGATCTGGCGGGACTCGCGGGCCGGGTCGGCCGGTGGGAGATGGTGCTCGGCCTTGAGGACACCGACCTGCTGGGTGCACTTGAAGCGCTCGGCCAGCATGTGGACGACGGCCGCGTCGATGTTGTCGATGCTGTCGCGGAGGCGGTTCAGTTCGGCGCGTACGGACTCGTCGACGCCGGTGTTGCTCGTGGTCATGGTGTCGGAGCTTAGACCGTCCCGCGGGGGGCGCAGGCCGGCCCGCGCGCGCCGGGTGGTGAAGCGGGATGCGTGATCCCGGCGCCCGCGGGGTGGCTGGGCGTGTCCGTGGATGACGGCGGTCGGCCCGGGGGGCCGGTTCGGGGACCGGCCCCGGGGGCGGGGTCAGAGACCGGCGGCCGCCGAGGCGATGGCGGAGGCGAAGGTCGAGACCTCGGTGTACACGCCGTAGTAGTTCGGCCGGGCGCAGCCGTTGCCCCAGCTGACGATGCCGACCTGGACAAAGGCGCCCGCGTTGTCCTTGCGGAACATGGGGCCGCCCGAGTCGCCCTGGCAGGTGTCGGTGCCGCCCTGGGCGTAACCGGCGCAGATCTCCTGGGACGCTATGACGTCACCGTCGTACGAGTTGGGGCCGTTGCAGACGGAGTCGGAGACGAACGGAACGGTCGCCTTGAGGAGGTAGCGCTGCTGGGCGCCGCCCTCGGTCGCCCCGCCCCAGCCGGCGATGGTGAAGTTGCCGGTGTTGTACTGCGTGGTCGTGGCGATCTTCAGCGTCGGCAGGTTGATCGCGGAGGCGAGCTTGATCAGCGCCCAGTCCTTGCCCGCGCCGTTGTAACCGGGGGCCTGGAGGACCTTGGTGGACCGGACCTTGATGGCGCTGGTGCTGTTCAGGTCGACGACACCGGCGGTCGCGGTGATGCTGGTGTTGTTGCCCGAGCCGCTGACGCAGTGCGCGGCGGTGAGGACGATGGTCGGGGAGTACAGCGCGCCGCCACAGCCCATGGAGAGCCGGACCATGAAGGGGAACTCGCCCTGCGCGGCGCGGGTGCCGCCGACGACGGGGGGCGCGATGGGCGCGACGGCCGCGGTGCGGGCCTCCGGGGCCGGCAGGGGCGACGCGGAGGCGGAGGAGGGCTGGAGGCTGACGGCCGCGAGGATGACGGCACCGGCGGCGGCGCATCTCTTGAAGGCACGCACGAGCTGGTTCATGGATCTGCCCTTCGTGGGGGGAGAAACGGGAGAGCGGGCCTGACATGAGCCCGACAAAGCGTGATCCGGATTATGGGGAGCGCGCCCACCGCGCCACAAGAACCCGGATCCGGCCACGGACAGGGGGTGCACACCGGCCGCCGTCCGCTGACCGGACGCGGGACACGGTCCGGTACGGCGGCCCCGCGCCGCGCCGGCGCCGTACCGCCAGGGGTTGCCCCACCGCCGTACCACCGCGGGCCGGACCACCGCGGGCCGTACCTCCGCAGACCGGACCATCGCGGGCCGCGCGGCCGCGCGCCGCACCGCCGCCGTACAGTGGATCGCGGAGGACCGTCCTTGCAGGGGGGTACGGACGTGGCACACGGAACCGAGGTCGCGCACGGCTATCCGCACCTGGATACCGCGCGCGCCGCGATCACCGCGCTCTACCGGCGCCTCTCCCCCGAGGGCGTCCGCCGGTACGCGCCGAGCGTCGCCCCGGCCGACGTCGCCTTCTCCGACCACGACGACCTCCATCTGGGCACCCAGCGGGTCGCCCACGCGCTGGTCCAGCAACTCCGGCTGCCCGACGCCCGCGTGATCGTCAGCTTCCGCGACATGGACCACGCGGCGAGCGTCGAACTGACCGCGGGGCCCGAGTACTTCGTCGAGCTCAACAACCGTTTCCGCACCCACCGCAGGGACATCGGCGCCGCGCTCGCCCACGAGATCACGCACGTCCTGCTGCACCGGCTGGGGCTGAGCTTCCCCGGCACCCGCGACAACGAGATCCTGACCGACACCGCGACCACCTACCTAGGCGCGGGCTGGCTGCTGCTCGACGCGTACCGCGAGGACCGCGACTCCAGCCAGAAGCTCGGCTATCTGACCCCCGAGGAGTTCGGTTACGTCCTGGCCAAGCGGGCGCTCGTCTTCGACGAGGACCCCCGGATCTGGTTCACCAGCCCGCAGGGGTACACGTCGTACGCGAAGGGCCGCGCGCAGGCCCTGCGCGACGAGCAGCAGCCGCCGCTGACCACGGCCGGACGGCAGGGCCGCCACCGGTACGCGAAGGAGCGGCGGTACGCGCTCGACCACCCCGGCCGCGTGGAGGGCGCCCCCGACCCGGCGCTGCCGTACGCCTTCGAACACCTCCCCGACGGGCTGCGCGTCTCGTTCCCCTGCCCGACCTGCCACCAGCGCATCCGGGTGCCGGTCCGGGGGCGGGTCAGGGCGCGCTGCGGGCTGTGCGGGACGGTCCTGGAGTGCGACACCTGACGTCCGGGAGCGCGACTCCTGGCAGGTCCCGCGCGCCGCGCGCCGGTCCGCGGCCCCGGGATGCCCGCACAGGCGCCGCACGTAGGGTCGAAGGATGACGAATGAGCCGACGGCGGGTGTTCCCGGCCTGTTCGAGGCGGTGCTCAGCGGCGCGGACGACACGGTCGTGCGCCTGCTGCGCGCGGGCGTGCCCCCCGAGGCGACCGACGGGGACGGCCAGAGCGCGCTCCATCTCGCGGCCGTCAGCGACGAACCGGGCCTGGTACGGCTGCTGCTCGCCGCCGGCGCCGACCCGGAGCGCGGCAGCGGCCCCGACGGCGGGGACCTGCCCCTGTGCGGTGCGGCCTGCGGCGGGCACACCGAGGTGGTACGGGCGCTGCTCGCCGCGGGCGCGCGGCCCGACCGGCCGGAGGCGTTCGGCTTCACCGCCCTGGCCTGGGCCGCCGTCCAGGGGTTCCCCGACACGGCGGAGGCCCTGCTGGAGCACGGCGCGGACCCGGACCTCCCGGGCCCCGGCGGCGAACCGCCGCTGGTCCTCGCGGCCCGCCGCGGCTCCCCGTCGGCCACCCGGGTCCTGCTGCGGTACGGCGCGGGCGCCCAGGACACGGGCGTCCTGGACGCGGCCCTCGCAGAGGCGCGCCGCTGGATGGCGCTCGACGTGGAGCGCGAACTGCGCGACGAGTTGCTGCGCGCGTACGGCGACGGGTACGAGAGCGTGGTGCGGCGGATCGCGGAGGACGGCTCCGAGACCGTGGTGGTCGAACTGCTGCGGGACGGCGTGCCGGTGGCGGGCCAGGAGCGGCAGACGGGGCACGCCGCCGTCGCCACACTCCTGGAGGCCGAGCTGGGCATCCTGCCGCCGTACGAGGAGCTGGCGGGGCGGGGGCTGCGCTGCGGGGACCCCGGCCGGGACGACTGGACGGAGGCGGCGGCCGCGCTGTGGCGGCGCGGCGATGAGGAAACGTTTCTGGCGGCGTCCGCGTGGTGCGCGGACGAGGATCCGCAGCGGCAGGCGTTCGGGGCGGACGTCCTGGCGGGGCTGGGCGGGGCGGGCGCCGACGTGGCGGGCGGCACGGACCGGTTCACCGCCCGGGTGGTCGCGCTGCTGCGGGAGCTGTCGCGCGGCGCCACGGAGACGGAACCGGTCCGCGCGGTCGTGACCGGGCTCGGGCGCCAGGGCGATCCGGACGCGCTGCCGGAGATCCTGCGCCACACGGGCCACCGGGACGCGGGGGTACGGCGGCGGGCCGCGTCGGCGCTGGCCGGGCTCGTACCGGACGGACACCGGGACGGGGTGTGGGCGCTCGTCCTGCTGAGCGGCGACGCGGACGCCTCCGTACGGAAGGCGGCGGTCCGGGCCCTGGCGGGTGTGGCGGACGACACACCCGCCCTGCGGGAGGCGCTGGCGGCCCGGCTGGCGGACCCGGAGGCGGACACGGCCGCCGAGGCGGCGCACGCTCTGGCGGTACGTCAGGACCCGCGCGCCGTCGGGGCGTTGGCCCGGATCCTGGCGGACGGGGACGCGGGCGGCGGCGCGCGCCGGACGGCTCTGGACGCGGTGCGCTACGTACCGGAGGGGCCGGAGCGGCGGCGCCTGGAACGGACACTCCCCCGGCGCCACTGACGGGAGACGCATCCACCCCGCCACTAAGTTTTGCTTATCGACTAAGAAATCCGTAGTCTCCTCATGTGCCGGTCAGGTGATCCCCCTGCCGGCCGGCCCCTCACAAGGAGACAGCAGTGGCGCACCTGAAGATCATCGTGGCGAGCACCAGGCCCGGCCGGATCGGCCTGACCATCGGGCAGTGGGTCGACGCGGAAGCGCGCGGGCACGGTGGTTTCGAGGACATCGAGCTGATAGACCTCGCCGAGGTGAACCTGCCGTTCATGAACGAACCGCACCACCCCCGGCTGGGGCAGTACACCCACCAGCACACCCGCGACTGGAGCGCGAGGATCGCCGAGGGCGACGCCTTCGTGTTCGTCATGCCGGAGTACAACTACGGCTACAACGCGGAGCTGAAGAACGCCCTCGACTACCTGCACAACGAGTGGCACCACAAGCCGGTCGGCCTCGTCAGCTACGGCGGCGTCGCCGGGGGCACCCGGGCGGCCCAGATGATCAAGCAGGTCGTCACCACGCTCCGGATGACCCCGCTGTTCGAGGCGGTCGCCATCCCCTTCGCCCACCGGCTCGTCACCGAGGACGGCGGCTTCGCGGCCGACGACGCCATGACCGGCTCGGCGAAGGCGATGTTCGACGAGCTGAAGCGGGTGAGCGAGGCGCTGCGCCCGCTGCGCGCGCCCCAGCCGGCGGCCGTGAAGCCATGACCGCCGTCCATCCGGTGTGCACGCGCTTCCACACGGCGATCGAGCTGATCGGCACCCGGTGGACGGGCGCGGTCCTGCGCGCCCTGTTCACCGGGCAGCACCGGTACGGGCAGATCAAGGCGGCGATCCCGGGCGTCAGCGACACGATGCTGGCGCAGCGGCTGCGCGCGCTCCAGCGGGACGAGCTGATCGAGCGCCGGGTGGTGGCCACGACACCGGTCCAGGTCGAGTACCACCTCACGCAGAGGGGACGGGAACTGGAACCGGTGCTGGAGTCGGTCATCGCCTGGTCGCACAAGTGGATCCCGCTGCCGGACGAAGCGGAAGCGGGTACGCACACAGGCTGAGGTCCACGGGCCTGACGGCGTGTCAGCGTCGTGTCGGACGACGTATCGGACGACGTACCGGACAACGCGTCGGACGGCGCATCAGAGGAGCCGCAGCCCTCCCGGCGCACCCTCCTCGATGATCTCGGCGAGTTCGCCGAAGACCGAGCGCCCCGTACCGGCGGCCGCCTCGTCCAGCCGCGCGCGCGAGACGTCGTGCGCGCGCCACTCGAAGGCGAAGTCATCGTCGTCGGGTGTGCCGAACCCGCCGCGCAGGCAGTCCACGAGCGCGTCGAGATTGCTCCCGAAGTACCCGCCGGGTCCGTTCACGGCGGCGCCGATCACCCGCCAGAAGCTGGCCAGGTCGGTGACCTCCGCCCCGTCGATCACATAGGTCACGGTCATGGGACGGAGGTTACCTTTCCTGGGCCCGGGCGGCGGTCGCCGCCGCCCGGGCCGGTGAGCGGACGTGGTGTCAGCAGCCGTAGTTGACGAGCGAGAACGACGCGTAGTGGTTGGAGGTGTAGTAGTCCTCGTCGACCTTCTTGCCGGTGATGATGCGGCGGGCGCCGCGGTCGGGGGAGCCGGGGGTCACGACGGTGTACTCGTGGTAGTAGCTGGACGCCTGGAGGGGGAGCAGGCGCTCGCGGTTCTGGAAGACGGCACCGTCCTGGGAGTACGGGAACGGCCCGCCACGGGCGATGAGGTTGAGGGTCGTACGGGCCTGCGAGGGCAGGCTGCCGTAGCAGATGCTGCCGACGGCGCTCGGCGCGGCGGACGCGCTGAGGGCGGCCGTGCCGACCAGGAGGGTGGAGGCGAGGGCTACGACGGAGCCCAGGGCGGCGATACGTGGGGGAATTCGCATGCCCCCATGATGACGCGCGTAGATATGTACACGTCAAGACCCCGTCCCCCCAACGCGCCCGAATTTCCGGGACGTTCACCACCCGGAACCCGTTCGTACCGTCTCAGGAGTCACCCGCGTCACAAAACGGCCGCCGCGAGGCTGGAGACGCACGAACGCACGAACGCACGAACGCGCGAACGCACAGACGCACGAACGCCCGGCGGCGCGTGGGCACTGCCGGGCGTTCGTGTCGTTTCTTCGTACGGGTCGCGCAGAGGGGTCGGGGCCGGTCAGGCAGCCGTGCGGCGTCCGCCGCCCTCGCCGCCCGCTCCGCCGCCGCCCCGGCCGCGCCGGCCGCGGCCGCCGTTGCCGGCCCCCGCGCCCGTACCGCCGCCGGTCCTGGCGCCTCCGCCGGTACGGGCACCGCTTCCGGCACCCCCGCCGCCGGCGCCCGTACGCGCGCCTCCGGTGCCGCCCGCGGCGGCGCGGGCGCCACCTCCGGCGGTGGTACGTCCGGCACCCCGCGACCCCGACCGTGCGGGGCGTGCGGTGCGCGGCTTCTGCTTCTGCTGGACCACCGGCTGCGGCACCTCTATGACGACGGCCACCCCGGAGGGCTCCCGCGCGCCGGTGAGCTGGGCCAGTTCCTCGTCGGTGGACTTGATCCTGGCCGACTTGGGGTCGATGCCCGCGTCCGACATCAGCCGGGTCATCTCCCGCCGCTGCTCGGGCAGGACGAGCGTCACGACGCTGCCGGACTCCCCCGCGCGGGCGGTACGTCCGCCGCGGTGCAGGTAGTCCTTGTGGTCGACGGGCGGGTCGACGTTCACGACGAGGTCGAGATCGTCGACGTGGATGCCGCGGGCCGCCACGTTGGTCGCCACGAGGGCGGTGACCTGGCCGGTCTTGAACTGGTCGAGGGTGCGGTTGCGCTGCGGCTGCGAACGGCCGCCGTGCAGGCCGGCCGCCCGTACGCCGCTGGCCAGCAGGCGCTTGACCAGCCGGTCCACGGAGCGCTTGGTGTCCAGGAAGAGCAGCACCCGGCCGTCGCGGGCCGCGATCCTGGTCGTGACGGCCTTCTTGTCCGTCTCGTCCAGGACGTACAGCACGTGGTGCTCCATCGTGGTGACCGCGCCCTGCGAGGGGTCGACGGAGTGCACGACGGGGTCGGTCAGGTACTGCCGTACGAGCCGGTCGATGTTCTTGTCCAGCGTCGCGGAGAACAGCATCCGCTGGCCGTCGGGCCGCACCTGCTTGAGCAGGGCGGTGACCTGCGGCATGAAGCCCATGTCGGCCATCTGGTCGGCCTCGTCGAGGACGGTGATGTCCACCTGGTCGAGCCGGCAGTCGCCGCGCTCGATCAGGTCCTTGAGCCTGCCGGGGGTGGCGACGAGCACCTCGGCGCCGCGCCGCAGCTGGCCGGACTGCTTGGTGATCGACATGCCGCCGACGACGGTGGCCATTTTCAGGTTCACGGCGGTGGCGTACGGGGTGAGCGCGTCGGTCACCTGCTGGGCCAGCTCACGCGTGGGTACGAGGACCATCGCGAGGGGCGCCTTGGGCTCGGCGTGGCGGCCCGCGAGGCGGGCGAGGAGCGCGAGGCCGAAGGCGAGGGTCTTGCCGGACCCGGTCCGGCCGCGGCCGAGGATGTCACGGCCCGCGAGGGAATTGGGCAGGGTCGCGCCCTGGATCGGGAACGGTTCCGTCACACCCTGGGCGGTGAGGGTCTTGAGCAGCCCGGCGGGCATGTCGAGCTCGTCGAACGCCTCGACGGCAGGGAGTGCGGGGGTAAGGGTCTCCGGCAGAGTGAATTCCTGGGGGCGGGCGGGGGCACGGCGGGCCGGGGCCTTCGCCGTACCGCGCGCGGAGCCTTGTCCACGTGAATTCACCGGGCGTTTGCCGGCAGGTCTGGCAGCACGGTCCTGCCGCTCGGGGCGAGTCATTCAGTAAAGCCTTCCTGGGCCTGAGAACAGCGGCCTGAGAACAGCGCGAGCCGGGGCCCGCACCTGCACGGTGCGAGCCCCGGCTGCGAGGTACACGTCCGGGAACTAGGCCGGGACGATGTTCTCCGCCTGCGGGCCCTTCTGGCCCTGCGTGACGTCGAACGAGACCTTCTGGCCCTCCTGGAGCTCACGGAACCCCTGGGTGGCGATGTTCGAGTAGTGGGCGAAGACGTCGGCGCCGCCGCCGTCCTGCTCGATGAAGCCGAAGCCCTTTTCGCTGTTGAACCACTTCACGGTGCCAGTAGCCATGTCATTCTCCTAAAACAGGTGCAGAGCCGGAAATCCGCACTTTACGGATTCCTCGTCGCCGCATTGAGCCCCATCCGGAGAAGCCGGCAAAAACAATAATGCGCCTGAGCGAGTTTCCGTCAGGCGCACATAAAGTTCATGGGTACCAAAACTGCAACGCTTGTAAGCCTAGCACGGTCGCTCGGCACGCGGCACGCGGCACGCGTGGCGTCATGCCACGATTCCCAGCTCCCGGGCCCGGCGCAGCCAGCGGGGGAACTCGCCGAGCAACCGGTCGTACAGCGTGGAGTCCGCGACCCGGCGCGGATTCCGGCCCGCGGGGAAGAACCCGGCGTTGTCGACCCGCCGCTTCGCCGGGACGGCGAGCTCGTCGAGCCGGCGCAGGAAGTCGAACTGCCTGCCGCGCGGATCGCCGAAGCCGATGAACTGCCAGAAGATCGGCAGCCCGGCGGCCTTGCAGAGGTATCGCTCGGCGGCGAGCCTGCTGGTCGGCCCCCCGTCCGTCTGGAAGACCACGAGCGCCGGGGCGGTGGCGCCGCCGGCCAGATGGTGGTCGATCACCGCGTCCATGGCCAGGTGGTAGTTGGTGCGGCCCATGTGCCCCAGCGTCCCGACGATCTCGTCCACCCGGCCGACGTGGTTCGCGAGCGAGATCTCGGCCTCGGCGTCGATGTCCGTGGAGAAGACGACGATCGGGACGGTGCCGTCGTCGTCCAGGTGTGCGGAGAGGCCGAGGACCCGCTCGGCCAGGGCCTGGACGCTGCCGTCCTTGTAGTAGTCCCGCATGGAGCCGGAGTGGTCGAGGACCAGGTACACGGCGGCGCGCTGGTCGTCGAGGCCGTGTTTGTCCAGTGAGACCGCGGCGGTCTTGTAGAGGCTGACCAGCGCGGGCGCGGTCTCCTCCACCTTGCGGAGACTGATCGCGGAACCCATGGAACTCCCCCTGCATCAATGGGCGGTGACGTGCGTGCGCCGAGGGTACGCCCCGTGTGGGGTGGGGGCGCCGGTGCGGTGGTGGCTGGTGTCGGTGGGCTTCGCTACCTTGAGCCGCGCCGCCCCACCGGCCGAGACGTTCACGCCCGCCCCGCTCGAAGGAGACGGCCATGGAGGCCGCTGTCACGACGTGCTATCGCCATCCCAAGTACGAGTGCTACGTGCGCTGTACGCGGTGCGACCGGTACATATGCCCCGACTGCATGCGGGAGGCGGCGGTCGGTCACCACTGTGTGGAGTGCGTGCGGGAGGGGCAGCGGTCGGTCAGGCAGGCGCGGACCGTGTTCGGCGGGCGGGTGTCCGCGGTCTCCGCGCCGGTGGTGACGGTCACCCTGATCGTGCTCAACGTGCTCGTCTACCTCGGCGAGTTGGCGCGGCCCGATCTCGTCGACCGGTTCGCCATGCTGGGCGCGGCGAGTGTGGGTCCGGACGGGGCGTGGTACGTGTACGGCCCCGAGTTTCCCGAGCTGCGCACCGTGGGGGTGGTCGACGGCGAGTGGTACCGGCTCGTCACCGGCGCCTTCCTGCACAAGTCCCCCGCCGACGGCACCTTCTGGATCATGCACATCGTCTTCAACATGTACTCGCTCTGGATACTGGGCCGCTTCGCGGAGGAACAGCTGGGCCGGGCCCGGTATCTGACGGTGTATCTGCTGTCGGCGGTGGGCGGTTCCGTGCTGGTGTACCTGATCTCACCGCAGGACATGGCGGTGGGCGCCTCCGGCGCGCTGTTCGGTCTCGCGGCGGCCTTCTACGTCACCCACCGCAGGCTGGGCCACACCATGGCCCCCGTGAACCGCCTCATGGCCGGGTTCCTGATCTGGATGGTGATCTCCGCCGGATTCACCTCGTGGGAAGGCCACTTGGGCGGCCTCCTGACGGGCGGCGCGGTGACCCTGGCCCTCGCGTACAGCCCGGCGAAGCACCGGACCGCGCTCCAGGTCGCGGCGGGCGCGGGCACGCTGGCGGTGCTGCTCGTCCTGGTGGTGCTCAAGACGTCCGCGTTGACCGGCGGAGTGTGACCACCGGAAAGAGACCACATGCCACGGCGCCTGCCAGCGGTCCGGTCGGGGACTGGGGGCAGGCGCCGCGCCTTGCGGAGGGCCCGGGGATCGCTCCCCGGGCCGACACCGCCCGTACGCCGTTGTACGGGACGTCTTGGGGGGCCCGACAGCTGAACGCTCTGAGCGCTCAGACCGTCAGCGCCCGGTCCGTCGGGCGGATCGGCGACGGCAGGTCGCTGGCGCCCGTCAGGTGACGGTCCACCCCCCGCGCCGCCGAGCGCCCCTCGGCGATCGCCCAGACGATCAGGGACTGGCCGCGCCCCGCGTCCCCGGCCACGTACACGCCGGGAACGTTCGTCGCGAAGTCCTCGTCGCGGGCGATGTTGCCGCGCTCGTCCAGCTCCAGGCCGAACTGCTCGACCAGGCCGTTGGACCGGTCCGTACCCGTGAAGCCCATCGCCAGCGTGACCAGCTGCGCCGGGATCGACCGCTCGGTGCCCGGCTTCCGCTCCAGCGTGCCGTTCACGAACTCCACCTCGGCCAGGTGCAGGGACTGGACGTTGCCGTCCGCGTCGCCCTCGAAGTGCGTCGTGGAGACGGCGTAGACGCGCTCGCCGCCCTCCTCGTGCGCGGAGGTCACCTTGTAGAGCATCGGGAACGTCGGCCACGGCTGGTGCGCCGCCCGGTCGTCGCCCGGCCTCGGCATGATCTCCAGCTGGGTGACGGACGCCGCGCCCTGCCGGTGGGCCGTACCGACGCAGTCCGCGCCGGTGTCGCCGCCGCCGATGACCACGACGTGCTTGCCCGCTGCGCTGATGGGGGCGACCGTGAGGTCCCCCTCCTGCACCTTGTTGGCCAGCGGCAGGTACTCCATCGCGAAGTGGATGCCCTTGAGCTCGCGGCCCGGGACAGGCAGGTCGCGCGAGACGGTCGCCCCGGCGGCGATGACGACGGAGTCGTACCGCTTGCGCAGCTTCACCGCGTCGATGTCACGGCCGACCTCGACACCGGTACGGAACTTGGTGCCCTCCGCGCGCATCTGCTCGATGCGCCGGTTGATGTGCGACTTCTCCATCTTGAACTCGGGGATGCCGTACCGCAGCAGCCCGCCGACGCGGTCCGCCCGCTCGTACACGACCACGGTGTGCCCGGCCCGCGTCAGCTGCTGCGCGGCGGCGAGTCCCGCCGGGCCCGAGCCGATGACGGCGACGGTCTTGCCGGAGAGCCGCTCGGGCGGCTGCGGGGTGACGTCGCCGCTGTCCCAGGCCTTGTCGATGATGGAGACTTCGACGTTCTTGATCGTGACGGCCGGCTGGTTGATCGCCAGCACACACGCGGACTCGCAGGGCGCCGGGCACAGCCGCCCGGTGAACTCCGGGAAGTTGTTGGTGGCGTGCAGCCGCTCGCTCGCCGCCGTCCAGTCCTCGCGGTAGGCGTAGTCGTTCCACTCGGGGATCAGGTTCCCCAGCGGACAGCCCTGGTGGCAGAACGGGATGCCGCAGTCCATGCAGCGGCCGGCCTGCTTGCTGATGATGGGGAGCAGCGAGCCCGGGACGTAGACCTCGTTCCAGTCCTTGACGCGCTCCTCGACGGGCCGGGTCCTGGCGACCTCGCGTCCCGTGGTGAGAAAGCCCTTAGGGTCAGCCATTGGTCGCCGCCTCCATCATCTTCTCGGTGGTCTCGGTCTCCGAGAGACCGGCCAGCTCGGCGGCGTCCTTGGCGGCGAGCACTGCCTTGTACGTGGTCGGGATGATCTTGCTGAAGCGGGCCGCCGAGGCGTCCCAGTCGGCCAGCAGCTTGTCGGCGACGGTGGAGCCCGTCTCCTCCTGGTGGCGGCGCACGACGTCGTGCAGCCACCGCTTGTCGGCGTCGTCGAGCGGCTCGACGGCTTCCAGGTTCCCGGCGTTGACGTTGTCCGGGTCCAGGTCGATGACGTACGCGACCCCGCCGGACATGCCGGCCGCGAAGTTGCGCCCCGTCTCGCCGATGACGACGGCACGGCCGCCGGTCATGTACTCGCAGCCGTGGTCGCCCACGCCCTCCGAGACGACGGTGGCACCGGAGTTGCGGACGCAGAAGCGTTCGCCGGTACGGCCCCGCAGGTACAGCTCGCCGCCGGTGGCGCCGTAGGCGATGGTGTTGCCCGCGATGGTGGAGAACTCCGCGAGGTGGTCGGCGCCCCGGTCGGGCCGTACGATCACCCGGCCGCCGGACAACCCCTTGCCGACGTAGTCGTTCGCGTCGCCCTCCAGGCGCAGGGTGACGCCGCTGGGCAGGAACGCGCCGAAGGACTGGCCGGCGGATCCGGTGAAGGTGATGTCGATCGTGTCGTCGGGCAGGCCCGCGCCGCCGAACTTCTTGGTCACCTCGTGGCCGAGCATCGTACCGACGGTGCGGTTGATGTTACGGATGGCGACCTGCGCGCGGACGGGCTGCGCGGCCTCGGCGCTCTCGGCGCCCAGCGCGTCGGCGGCGAGCCGGATCAGCTCGTTGTCGAGGGCCTTGGCGAGGCCGTGGTCCTGGATGGTGACCTGGTGGCGTACGGCTCCCTCGGGCAGCGCCGGTACGTGGAACAGCGGCGCCAGGTCGAGGCCCTGGGCCTTCCAGTGCTCGACGGCCCGGTCGGTGTCCAGGAACTCGGCGTGTCCGACCGCCTCTTCGAGGGTACGGAAGCCCAGCTCGGCGAGGATCTCGCGGACCTCCTCCGCGATGAACTCGAAGAAGTTGACGATGTACTCGGCCTTGCCGGAGAACCGCTCGCGCAGGACCGGGTTCTGGGTGGCGATGCCGACGGGGCAGGTGTCGAGGTGGCAGACGCGCATCATGACGCAGCCGGAGACGACGAGCGGCGCGGTCGCGAAGCCGAACTCCTCGGCGCCGAGCAGCGCGGCGACGACGACGTCCCGGCCGGTCTTGAGCTGGCCGTCGGTCTGGACGACGATGCGGTCGCGCAGCCCGTTGAGCAGCAGCGTCTGCTGGGTCTCGGCGAGGCCCAGCTCCCAGGGGCCGCCCGCGTGCTTGAGCGACGTGAGCGGGGAGGCGCCCGTACCGCCGTCGTGTCCCGAGATCAGGACGACGTCGGCGTGCGCCTTGGAGACCCCGGCGGCGACCGTGCCGACGCCGACCTCGGAGACCAGCTTCACGTGGATGCGGGCCCGCGGGTTGGCGTTCTTGAGGTCGTGGATGAGCTGGGCGAGGTCTTCGATGGAGTAGATGTCGTGGTGCGGCGGCGGGGAGATCAGGCCGACGCCGGGGGTGGAGTGCCGGGTCCTGGCGACCCACGGGTAGACCTTGTGGCCGGGCAGCTGGCCGCCCTCGCCGGGCTTGGCGCCCTGCGCCATCTTGATCTGGATGTCGTCGGCGTTGACCAGGTACTCGCTGGTGACGCCGAAGCGCCCGGAGGCCACCTGCTTGATGGACGAGCGGCGCGCCGGGTCGTACAGCCGCTCCGCGTCCTCGCCGCCCTCGCCGGTGTTGGACTTGCCGCCGAGCTGGTTCATGGCGACGGCCAGGGTCTCGTGCGCCTCCTGCGAGATGGAGCCGTACGACATGGCGCCGGTGGAGAAGCGCCGGACGATCGCGGAGGCGGGCTCGACCTCGTCCAGGGGGACGGGGGTACGGCCGGACGCCATGGTGAACAGGCCGCGCAGCGTCATCAGGCGCTCGGACTGCTCGTTCACGCGCTCCGTGTACTTCTTGAAGATGTCGTAGCGGCGGGAGCGCGTGGCGTGCTGGAGGCGGAAGACCGTCTCGGGGTCGAACAGGTGCGGTTCGCCCTCGCGGCGCCACTGGTACTCGCCGCCGATCTCCAGCTTGCGGTGGCTGGCGGAGATCCCGGAGGCGGGGTAGCCCTTGGCGTGCCGGGCGGCGACCTCCTGGGCGACGATGTCGAGCCCGGCGCCGCCGATCTTGGTGGCGGTGCCGTTGAAGTACTTCTCCACGAAGTCCTGGTCCAGGCCGACGGCCTCGAAGACCTGGGCGCCCCGGTAGGAGGCGACGGTGGAGATGCCCATCTTGGACATGACCTTGAGGACGCCCTTGCCGAGCGCGTAGATCAGGTTACGGATCGCCTGCTCGGGCTCCAGGCCCTCGATGAACGTCCCCGCGCGGACCAGGTCCTCGACGGACTCCATCGCGAGGTACGGGTTGACGGCGGCGGCGCCGTACCCGATCAGGAGCGCGACGTGGTGGACCTCGCGGACGTCGCCGGCCTCGACCAGCAGGCCGACCTGCGTGCGCTGCTTGGTGCGGATGAGGTGGTGGTGCACGGCGGCGGTGAGCAGCAGCGAGGGGATCGGGGCGTGCTCGGCGTCGGAGTGCCGGTCGGAGAGCACGATGATCCGCGCGCCGCTCTCCAGGGCGGCGTCGGTCTCGGCGCGGATCTCCTCGATACGGGCGGCCAGCGCCTCGCCGCCGCCGCTGACGCGGTAGAGGCCGGACAGGGTGGCTGCCTTCATGCCGGGCATGTCGCCGTCGGCGTTTATGTGCACGAGCTTGGCCAGCTCGTCGTTGTCGATCACCGGGAAGGGGAGCGTGACGCTGCGGCAGGACGCGGCGGTCGGCTCCAGCAGGTTGCCCTGCGGGCCGAGGGAGGAGCGCAGCGAGGTGACGAGCTCCTCGCGGATGGCGTCCAGCGGCGGGTTGGTGACCTGGGCGAAGAGCTGGGTGAAGTAGTCGAAGAGCAGCCGGGGACGGGCGGAGAGCGCGGCGATCGGCGAGTCCGTACCCATGGAGCCGATGGGCTCGGCGCCGCTGCGGGCCATGGGCGCGAGGAGGACGCGCAGCTCTTCCTCGGTGTACCCGAAGGTCTGCTGGCGGCGGGTGACCGAGGCGTGGGTGTGCACGATGTGCTCGCGCTCGGGGAGGTCGGAGAGCTCGATCTCGCCGGTCTCCAGCCATTCCCTGTACGGCTTCTCGGCGGCGAGGGTCGCCTTGATCTCGTCGTCCTCGATGATGCGGTGCTCGGCGGTGTCGACGAGGAACATCCGGCCGGGCTGGAGGCGGCCCTTGCGGACGACCTTGGCGGGGTCGATGTCGAGGACGCCGACCTCGGAGGAGAGGACGACGAGGCCGTCGTCGGTCACCCAGTAACGGCCGGGGCGCAGTCCGTTGCGGTCGAGGACCGCGCCGACCTGGGTGCCGTCGGTGAAGGTGACGCAGGCGGGACCGTCCCAGGGCTCCATCATCGTGGCGTGGAACTGGTAGAACGCGCGGCGGTCCGGGTCCATGGAGTCGTGGTTCTCCCACGCCTCGGGGACCATCATCAGCACGGAGTGCGGCAGCGACCGGCCGCCGAGGTGGATGAGTTCGAGGACCTCGTCGAAGGACGCGGAGTCGGAGGCGTCCGGCGTACAGAGGGGGAAGATCCGCTCCAGCTTGTCGGCGCCGAAGAGGTCGGAGCCGAGCTGGGACTCGCGGGCCTTCATCCAGTTGCGGTTGCCCTTGACCGTGTTGATCTCGCCGTTGTGCGCGACGAAGCGGTACGGGTGGGCGAGCGGCCAGCTCGGGAAGGTGTTGGTGGAGAAGCGGGAGTGGACCAGGGCGATCGCGGTGGCGAACCGGCGGTCGGACAGGTCGGGGAAGAACGGCTCCAGCTGGCCGGTGGTGAGCATTCCCTTGTAGACGATCGTGCGGGCGGAGAGCGAGGGGAAGTACACCCCGCCGACCCGCTCGGCGCGCTTGCGCAGGAGGAACGCCTTGCGGTCGAGGGCGATGCCCGTGCTCGTACCGTCGGCGACGAAGAGCTGGCGGAAGGCCGGCATCGTCGCGCGGGCGGTGGCACCGAGCAGTCCGGGGGCGACGGGGACGTCACGCCAGCCCAGGACGTTCAGGCCCTCTTCGGCGGCGAGCGTCTCGAGCCGTGAGACGGCGTCGGTCGCGTCGTCGGCGGGGAGGAAGGCGATGCCGACGGCGTACGCGCCGGGCTCGGGCAGCTCGAAGTCGGTGACCTCGCGCAGGAAGGCGTCCGGGACCTGGAGCAGGATGCCGGCGCCGTCACCGGAATCGGGCTCGGAGCCGGTGGCACCGCGGTGTTCGAGATTGCGCAGTACGGTCAGCGCCTGCTCCACCAGTGCGTGGCTGGCAACACCGGTAAGGGTGGCCACGAACCCGACACCACAGGCGTCGTGTTCGTTACGGGGGTCGTACATCCCTTGCGGGGCGGGGCGACCGTCCATGGGCGACCAGGCGTCGGAACGCATTGGCACTCCCGTCGTCGTCGTGGCATATGCGATAACCGAGGGACGACGCTGGCCCTCCAAGAAATTTCGTGCAGGTTACATGATGGGCGACTTCTCAGGAAGCGGATAGCGCATTCCAACATGTGGACACCGCGCGTAGCGGCGGATGTGGGGCACGGACGGACAGATCGTCGCCCGCCGGGCAGGTGCGGAGCAGGCATCGTTGCCCGCGGCGCCCAGAGGTCATGCCCGGTCATTAAGGACTCGAAACCGCGGCGTAACGACTGTGCGTGGGGCGCTCCGGCCAGTGTCGCATCCGGGCCCGGCGGGAGGTCGGCGCGGGGCCCGGGAGATGGGTCACAGGGCAGGTCAGGGGGTGGTTTGGGCGGGGCGTCTTGAGGGGCGCCGTGAGGGGGCGGCGGCGGAGACCTGTACGGGCCGCCGTACGTCAGAGGGCCGCGCCGAACGCCGTGCCCAGGCCGTACGTCAGGGCGGCGGCCGTCCCGCCGAGGGTCAGCTGGCGCAGTCCTCCGTACCACCAGCTCCGGGCGGTCACCCGCGACACCAGCGCGCCGCAGCCGAAGAGCCCGACGAGCGCCAGGACCAGGGCGGGCCACAGGGCGGTGGCGCCCAGCAGGTAGGGCAGGACGGGCAGCAGGGCGCCCAGCGCGAAGGAGGCGAACGACGAGACGGCGGCGACGGTGGGGGACGGCAGGTCGTCCGGGTCGATGCCCAGCTCCTCGCGGGCGTGGATCTCCAGGGCCTGCTCGGGGTCCTTGGAGAGCTGCTGGGCCACCTCGCGGGCGAGCGCCGGTTCCACGCCGCGCGACACGTAGAGCGCGGCCAGTTCCTCCATCTCGTCGGCGGGGTGTTTGCGCAGCTCACGGCGTTCGACGTCCAGTTCGGCCTGGACCAGTTCGCGCTGGGAGGCGACCGAGGTGTACTCGCCGGCGGCCATCGAGAAGGCACCGGCCGCGAGGCCCGCGAGGCCGGTGATCACCAGGGTGTGGTGGGAGACGGCGCCGCCGGCGACGCCGGTCATCAGGGCCAGGTTCGAGACGAGTCCGTCCATCGCGCCGAACACCGCGGGACGCAGCCAGCCGCCGTTGACGTCGCGGTGGGTGTGGTTGTCGCGGTGGGCCTCGTGGAGCGTGGCCTCGGTGTCGATGACGGACATGCTTCTCCTCTTTCCTCACGGTGGCGGACGGGGCGGGCACGGACCGGCGTCCACCTCTCCCTCCTCCAGGTGGTCGAAAGTACGCACGAAAAACGTGGCCCGCCAGCAAGGAAGGCCGTACTTACCAGCGCTTTCGGAGGGTTTGGGCGGCGGCGTGTCGACGCCGTGGGCCCCTTTCCGGCCTGCTTCCGTCCCCCTTCCGACCCCGTTCCGACCTCCTTTCGACCCCCTTCCGGCACCCTTCCGGCACCCGGGCCCGGTGTCAGCCGGGTGACAGCGACGTTTCCCGGACTCCCGGGCGCGCGTACGTGGCACAGATGGCAGGAACAGGCTCGTTGTGCGCGGAAGGGCGGCCACCGATGGAGCTGATTGCATGCGATCCGGCTCGCGACGAGGCCGCGGTGCTGCGTGACCGGGCGCGGGGCGCACTGCTGGGCCTCGCGGTGGGGGACGCGCTCGGGGCGCCCGCGGAGAACATGCGGCCCTCGGAGATCCGCCGCCGCTGGGGCCGTATCGAGGGCTTCGTCGCGGAGAACCCGGCGGGTACGGACGACACGGAGTACGCGATCTTCTCCGGGCTGCTGCTGGCCCGGCACGGGTCGGCGCTGACCGTCGCGCACGTGGAGAAGGCGTGGCACCACTGGCTGGCGGACCTGGACGAGGGCCCGTTCCGGGGGGCGGGGTTCAGCGAGCGCGGCACGCTGGAGAACCTGCGGCGCGGCCTGGCCGCCCCCATCACGGCGCAGCACCGGCACGCGTGGAGCGACGGCCTGGCGATGCGCGCGGCGCCCTTCGGTGTGTTCGCGGCGGGGCGGCCGGCAGAGGCGGCGCGGCTGGTCTCGGTCGACGGCAGTGTCAGCCACGACGGCGAGGGCATCTACGGCGGCCGGGCGGTGGCGGCGGGGGTCGCGGCCGCGATGGCGGGGGCGGGTCCCACGTCGGTGGTCGCGGCGGCGCTCTCGGTGATCCCGATGGACTCGTGGACGGCCCGCACCCTGCGGCGGGGGGTGGTCGCGGCGCGGCGGGAGTACCCGGACACGCTCACCATGGAGCGCGCGGTGCGCTCGTCGGTGGTCATCGGCGGCTACCCGTGGACGGACCTGGCACCGGAGGCGGTGGGCCTGGCCTTCGGCGCGTTCACGGCGGCGCGCGGTGATTTCCGTACGTCGGTCCTCATGGCGGTCAACATGGGCCGCGACGCGGACACGACGGCGGCGGTGGCGGGGGCCCTGGCGGGCGCGCTCTCGGGGGCGCGGGCCATCCCCACGGAATGGTCCTCGGCGATCGGAGCGGTACGGGGCAGCTGCCTGCCCTCGATGCGCGGCTACCACGTCCTGGACATCGCGGACCTGCTCACCCCGGACGAGGAAGAGGCACGACGCCCATGACACGGAACGACCGGGGCGGGCCCCGGGGCACGGCAGGGTTCGACACGGGGGCCCCGGCGGGGCGGGCGGGCCCGGCGGATGCCGAAGCTGGGCTCGCGGCCGCGCGGGCCCCCGGCGTCGGGCAGGCGCCGACGCCCTACAAAGGCCCGGCGGGGCCGGCTACGACCACGCCGGAGGTACCCGGGGCCGGGGCGGGGGCCGCGAGGTCAGGGACCCCCGGTACGCCGGGGGCGGCCCGGACGGCATCGGCGTCCTGGCAGGGCATCGGCCAAGGCCCGACCCCGGGCGGGGCACCGGGCGGGGCAGAGCCGCGCGACACCGGGACGGACGGGGCAAGGACCCCCGGGACGCCGGGGCCGGGCACGGAGCCCGCGACCGGGCCGTGCGCGAGGACGACGGTCGCCCGGGGGCAGGTGTCCACGCCTCCGGCGCCGCCGGACCCGGGCCGGCAAGGGCCTGGCACCGCGGCGACGACGGGGGAGATCACGCCGGGCACGGAACCGGCGGCCGGGTGTCCCGGCCCGGGGCGGCCGGCCGGTTCCGGTGCCGGGGTCGCGGCCCCCCAGGCCCCTCGTGCGGGGCGGGCGGCGACGCCCTCCGTGGGCCCGGCGGGAACGTACACCGAACCGCCGGCCGCGTCCGGGGGTGCCCCCGGGGTACTCCTGCCGGGCGGTCCGCGCGACGGCGCCGTCCTGGACGGCCGCACCTCACCCGGCACCGGAGGCCCCGGGACAGGCGCGGATACCCCCACGGGTGCCGGCGCTGACGCGCGCGCGGGTACGGCCGCTGAACCGGGCGCGGAATCAGGCACCCGCGCAGACAGGCCGACGGGCGCCGATCGGCACGCGGGCGCGGCTGCCGACACCTGTACGGGTCCGGGTCCGGGTACGGATCCACGTACAAGCACCGAACCGGACGCGGGCTCCGGTGCCTGCACAGGCACCGGCGTGGGTGCGGGTATCGGCATCCATGCGGACGAGGTCCACGACAGACGCAGCGCGGGCGCCCGGGCCGGGGTGGGCAGGTCGGGTGTCGGGCGGCGGGAGGACGGCTTGACGCCGCGCGCGAGCGGTCGCCGTTCCGTTCGGCGGATCGAGGGGCTTCTTCTCGGGCTGGCCGCCGGGGACGCTGCCGGGTGGCCCGCCGCTCGGCATCGGGCCGCTCGGATGCCCGAGTGGACACGGCGGCTCACCCGGGAGCTCGACACCTTCGCCGAGCAGAACGCGACCACCACCCTCCCCGTCCCCATCGCCCTCAACCAGCCCCCCGAGCCCCTGCGCCTCGGCCCCTCCGACGACGCCGAGTGGGCCGCGTTCGCCGCCGAGGCCGTGCTCACCGCCGCCGGTGACCTCTTCCACGGGCTCGGCGCCGACCGGCGCGTGCGCGCCGCCGTCGACCTCTCCTGGAACTCCCTCGCCAGCGAGATCGCCGCCGCCGCCGACCGCGCCCCCGAGGTCGAGTCCGCCGTGCTGCCGCTGCGCGCCCGGATCTCCGTACGGGCCGGGCTCGGCAACCTCGCCGCCGGCCTCCGCCCGCCCGCCACCGGACACGACAACCCGCACTACTTCGACGACGCCGCGTGCGTACGGGCCGTCGTCCTCGCGGTCGTCCACCCCGGCGACCCGGCCGCCGCCGCCGAACTCGCCGAGTTCGACGCCCGGTATACCCAGGACGGCGACGGCGTCCACGGCGCCCGCGCCATGGCCGCCGCCGTCGCGACCGCTCTCGGCGGCGGGGACGTGGAGGCCGCCGTCGGGGCCGCGCTCGCCCAGCTCCCCGGCACCACCGAGATCGGCCGCAACGCCCGGCACGCCGTCAAACTCGCCCAGTCCTTCGCCGGCGAGGACGCCGACGAGGACGCCGGCGCCTTCGCCCTCGTACCCCTGCTGGAGCATCAGATCGTCGACCACGTCTACAGCTACGGCATCGCCGCCGCCGAGACCGTCCCGGTCGCCCTCGCCCTCACCGTCGCCGCCCGGGGCCGGGTCACCGGCGCCGTCCCCGCCGCCGCGTGCCTGTCCCGGGTCGCCGACTCCGCCCCCGCCCTCGCCGGCGCGCTGACCGGCGCGCTCGGCGGCGGCGACACCGTACCGGCCGCCTGGCGGGACGCCTGCCGTACGCTCGCGGGCTGCGCGCTCCCCCGCCTCGCCGGCATCGATCTCATCGAACTCGCCGGGCTGCTGGCAGACACGGAACTGGCCTCTCCGGGTGGACAATTCCGACATGACGACCCTGAGCACACCCCCCACCCCCTCCGCCACGGAGATCCCCACCCTCGCTGACCGCGTCACCGGCTGCCTGCTCGGCGCGGCCGTCGGCGACGCGCTCGGCGGCCCGGTCGAGGGGTACTCCCCCGACCAGATCGCCGAGCGCCACGGCGGCCGGGTCACCGGCATCGTCGGCCCGTGGAACGAGGACTGGCGCACCGCCCGCCCCATCGCGCCGTACCACAAGGGCGACGGACACGTCACCGACGACACCCTGATGACCCACGCCCTGGTCCGGGTGTACGGGACCGTCCGCGACCACCTGGACGCGTACGCGGTCGCCGAGCACCTCGTCCCCGACCTGATGTCGACCCCCCGGTGGATCCCCGAGCTGGAGGCCGAGGCGCTTCCGCTCCAGCGGATCTTCCTCGCGGAGAAGTGGATCGTCGCCCGGCTGCACTACGGACACGTCGACCCGCGCGAGGCCGGGACCGGGAACATCGTCAACTGCGGGGCGGCGATGTACATGGCGCCGGTCGGCCTGGTCAACGCCGCGCACCCGGCGGCGGCGTACGCGGAGGCGCTGGACGTGGCCGGCGCGCACCAGTCGTCGTACGGGCGCGAGGCCGCCGGGGTGTTCGCGGCGGCGGTCGCGGCGGCGTGCCTGCCGGGCGCGACGCCCGCGTCGGTCGTCGAGACGTGCCTGGCGCTCGCGAAGGACGGGACGCGCGCGGCGATCGAGGCGGTGTGCGAGGTGGCCGCGTGCCACGGCGACGCGGAGTCGGCGCAGCGCGGGCTGCGCGAGGCGGTGGCGCCCTTCGACACCGTCGGCCCCAACTACCGCGCCCCCTCGCTCGGCGCCCGCCGCCCGTCCCGGCTGCACTCGATCGAGGAACTGCCCGTGGCGCTCGGCATGTTGCTCATCGGCGGGGGCGACGTCCGCCGTACGGTGCTCGGGTCGGTCAACTACGGGCGCGACTGCGACTCCATCGCGACGATGAGCGGGGCGATCGCCGGGGCGCTGGGCGGCGAGTCCGCCGTGCCGGCGGAGTGGGCCGCGCGGGTGGCCGAGGCGAGCCGCCTCGACCTGCACGCGCCGGCGCGGGTGCTGACGGAGGTGGCGTACGAGGTGTTCGCACGGGACACGGAACGCCGCCGCGCCCACGAAAGCGCGTTCGCCCGCCTGACGGGGCGGCGATGAGGGAGGCGAGCGGGACGGGGGCGAGCGGGACGGCGCTGCCCGGCGCACCGCTGAACAGCGCGGCGCTGAACCACCCGGACGACCTGCGCCTGACCTGGGTCCAGCCGGAGGACCTGATCGGCCACGAGCTGGCGCAGGCGGCGCGGGACGGCCGCGACGCGACGGAGATCGAGCGGCGCTGGTACGAGGCGGGCGGCCACCCGGCCCCACCCCGCGCGGGCGCGTCCCCGACCGCCGCGTCCGCGCGCCTGCGCGCGCTGGCCGAGGAGCTGCTGGACGAACTGGCCGAGCTGGACTCCCCGCTGACGGTGTACGAGCCGACGGACCTGCCCGCGATCAGAGCGATGAGCACGGCGTGGCGGTCCGCCGCAAGCGCTCTCGGCACACCGCCCCAGGCCGGGGCTCCCTCCCCGACCGACACACCGCCCAGCACCAACGCGCCGTCCCGGACGGTCGAACCCCCTCAGGCCGACGCTCCGTCCGAGGCCGACGCACCGAACCGGACCGACACATCCCCTCAGTCCGGCCCCCACCCCCTGGCCGACGTGCCGCCCCGTACCGACTGCGGCCCCCAGGACCTCAAGGTGTTCGGGGCCGCGGCGACGGCCGCCGGCGCCCCCGGCCACAGCGCCCCGCCGCCGCACGTCCCCGGGGCGCTCCCCCGTACCGGTCCCGCCACCCCCGTACGGGCCGAGGCGCCGAACAGACCACCCCGTACAGACGCCGACCGCGTCGAGTGGTCCGGGGGTCCGGGCGCCCGACCACCGCACCCCGCCGAACCACTCCCCCACGGCGGTCCTACCGCCCCGGCGCGGCCCGCAGTTTCGGACGGCCCCGCGCACGCCCGGTCCGGCCCCCCCGGCGGACTCGATCACGCCGACACCGCCCCCGGCGGGCCGTCCCTCACCGTCGCCCAGCTCCACGCCGCCTGGCTCGGGCGGGCCGTTGGGTGTTTGTTGGGGAAGCCCGTCGAGAAGCTGCCCCTCGCGGGCATCCGCGCCCTCGCCGCCGCCACGGGCAACTGGCCCCTGCGGTCGTGGTTCACCGCGAAGGGTGTCCCGGCCGAGCTCACCGACGCGTACCCCTGGAACCGGCGTTCCGCGCCGACCTCGCTCGCCGAGAACATCGACGGGATGCCCGAGGACGACGACCTCAACTACCCGCTCCTCAATCTGCTCCTCCTCCAGCGCCACGGAAGGGAGTTCACGACCGGTCAGGTCGCCAGGCTCTGGCTGGACGAGCTGCCCGCCGGGCGTACGTTCACGGCCGAGCGGGTCGCGTACGGCAATCTGCTCCACGGGATCGAGCCCCCGCGCACCGCCGCCCACCGCAACCCGTTCCGCGAGTGGATCGGCGCGGCCATCCGGGCCGACGTCCACGGGTGGACCCATCCCGGCGACCCGGCCGCCGCCGCCGAACAGGCCTACCGGGACGCGGTGTTGACCCACACCGGCAACGGCGTCTACGGCGCGATGTTCGTCGCCGCCACCGTGGCGTCGGCCGCCGGCCAAGGGCAGGGGCAGGGACAGGGGCAGGGACAGGGACAGGGGCACGGTACGGACAGTGGCGTGCACGCCTGCCTGCGCGCAGGCCTCTCCGTCGTACCGCCCCGCTCCCGCCTCGCCGACGCCGTCCGCCTCGGCATCGCCGTCGCCGGGGAGCACGCCCACACCGGCTTCGAACCCGTCGTCGACCTCCTCCACTCCGCCCTCGGCCACTACCACTGGGTCCACGTCGTCCCCAACACGGCCCTGCTCGCCGCCGCCCTCACCCACGCCGACGGCGACTTCACCGGCTCCATCTGCCGCGCCGTGTCGGGCGGTTGGGACACCGACTCGAACGGCGCGACGGCCGGTTCCGTCGCCGGGCTGCTGGCCGGCCACCCGGACCGGCTGCCCGAGCGCTGGACAGGACCGCTCAAGAACCGCCTCGCCACCTCCGTCGGCGGTTTCGACGGCGTCGGCTTCGACACCCTCGCCGAGCTCACCCACCCACTCGCCGCACCGGCGCCCGCCCCCGAGGAGTCCCTCCACCCATGACCGGCATCGTGGTGCTCGGCAGCACCAACATGGATCTCGTCGCGTACACCGCCCGGGCCCCCAAGCTCGGGGAGACCGTCACCGGACGGGAGTTCGTCACCGTGCCCGGCGGCAAGGGCGCCAACCAGGCCGTCGCCGCCGCCCGCGCGGGCGGCTCCGTCGCGATGATCGGGGCGGTCGGCTCCGACGACTTCGGTACGGTGCTGCGGCACACTCTCGAAGCATCCTGCGTCGACACCGACCTCCTGCGCACCGCCGAGGGCGCCTCGGGCACCGCCCACATCGTGGTGGACGACGACGGCGGCAACGCCATCGTCGTCGTCCCGGGCGCGAACGGCACCGTCACCGACCTGGGCCCCGGCGACGAGGCCCTCATCACCACGGCCGACGCGCTGCTCCTCCAGCTCGAACTCCCCCTGAGCGCCGTGGTCGCCGGGGCGGAGGCGGCCCGCCGCCACGGCGTACGGACCGTCCTCACCCCGGCCCCCGCCCAGCCCCTGCCGCCCGAACTCCTCGCCGCCACCGACCTGTTGGTGCCGAACGAGCACGAGGCGGCCGTACTCACCGGGATCGCCGACCCGCGCTCGGCGGCCGACGCGCTGCTCCGGCAGGTCCCCGAGGTGGTGATCACCCTGGGCCGGGCCGGCAGCCTCCACGCGTCCCGGACCACGGAACCCCTCTTCGTGCCCGCTCCCCAGGTCACCGCCGTGGACACCACCGCCGCAGGGGACACGTTCGTGGGCGCGCTCGCCGTCGCGCTGGTCGAGGGCCGCCCCATGCCCGAGGCCCTGCACTGGGCCTCCACCGCCGCCGCGCTCTGCGTCCAACGCCCGGGGGCGTCCACCTCCATGCCGTACCGCACCGAGATCGAGGCCTCATGACCACCGCGGCACCCCCCGCCACCACCCCCGAGCCGGACCCCGTGACCCCCGCCCCCACCGCCCCCGCGCCCCTCGCCGGCCTGCGCGTCCTCGATCTCGCCACGCTCTTCGCCGGCCCCCTCGCGGCGACGATGCTCGGCGACTTCGGTGCGGACGTCATCAAGATCGAGCACCCCACCCGCCCCGACCCCTCCCGGGGACACGGTCCCGCCAAGGACGGGGTGGGCCTGTGGTGGAAGCTCCTCGGCCGCAACAAGCGCGCGGTCACCCTCGACCTGTCCACGCCAGGCGGCCGTGACCTGCTCCTGCGCATGGCCGCCGAGGCGGACGTCGTCATCGAGAACTTCCGGCCCGGCACGCTGGAGAAGTGGGGCCTCGGCTGGGAGGAGCTGTCGACCGCCAACCCCGGGCTGGTGCTGGCCCGCGTCACCGGGTTCGGCCAGTTCGGCCCGTACTCCCACCGCCCCGGCTTCGGCACGCTCGCCGAGGCGATGAGCGGCTTCGCCGCGATCACCGGCGAGCCGGACGGGCCGCCGACGCTGCCGCCGTTCGGCCTGGCCGACTCGATCGCGGCGCTGGCCACGGCGTACGCGGTGATGACCGCGCTCGCGGGCCGTCGGATCACCGGGCGCGGCCAGGTGGTCGACCTGGCGATCATCGAGCCGATCCTCACCGTGCTCGGGCCGCAGCCGCTCTGGTACGACCAGCTCGGCTACGTCCAGCCCCGTACCGGCAACCGGTCCCGCAACAACGCCCCCCGCAACACCTACCGGACCACCGACGGCTCCTGGCTCGCGGTCTCCACGTCCGCGCAGTCCGTCGCGGAGCGGGTGATGCGCCTGGTGGGACGGCCCGAGCTGGCAGCCGAGCCGTGGTTCGCCACCGGCGGCGGCCGGGCGGAGCACGCGGACGTCCTGGACGACGCGGTGGGCGACTGGATCGCCCGGCACACCCGCGACGAGGCGATGGCGGCGTTCGAGAAGGCCGAGGCTGCGATCGCGCCGGTCTACGACATCCGGGACGTCATGGAGGACCCGCAGTACCGGGCGCTGGACAGCGTCACCGAGGTCGCCGACCCCGAGCTGGGCCCGCTGCGGATGCAGAACGTCCTCTTCCGGCTGTCCGAGACGCCCGGGGCCATCCGCTGGGCCGGCCGCCCGCACGGCGCGGACACCGACGCGGTGCTGGCCGGCCTGGGCCTGTCGGCGCCGGAGATCGCGGCGCTGCGGTCGGAGGGGGCGCTGTGACGATCCCGCTGACCTGGCTGTACGTCCCCGGCGACCGGCCCGAGGTGATGGCGAAGGCGCTGTCGCGGGGGGCGGACGTGGTGATCGTGGACCTGGAGGACGCGGTCGCCCCGGACCGGAAGGAGCACGCGCGCGCCGCCACCGCCGAGTTCCTGTCCGAGCCGCACGCGACGCCGGTCCATGTCCGTATCGACGACGGCCCCGACGCGGCCGCGCTCTCCGGGCTCCCCGGGCTGTCGGGCCTGCGGCTCCCCAAGGTCACCCACGCGTCCGACATCCACCGGATCGCGGCGAGGACGCCGGACACGGCGCTGTACGCGCTGCTGGAGTCGGCGATGGGGGTCGAGCACGCGTACGCGATCGCTACCGCGCATCCCGCGGTGCGGGGGATCGGGCTCGGTGAGTCGGACCTGCGCGCGGATCTGGGGGTACGGGACGACTCCGGCCTCGACTGGTCGCGCGGCCGGGTCGTGGTGGCGGCCCGCGCGGCGGGGCTGGCGCCGCCGGCCCAGTCGGTGTTCCCGGACGTCCGGGACCTGGAGGGGCTGGCGGCGTCCTGCGCGCACGGGCGGGCCCTGGGGTTCCTGGGGCGGGCGGCGATCCATCCGCGCCAGCTGCCGGTCATCGAGCGGGCCTATCTGCCGACGTCCCGGGAGATCGAGGCGGCGGAGGAGGTGGTGGAGGCGGCGACCCGCGAGGGGGGAGCGCAGTCGCTCCCGGACGGCCGCTTTGTCGATGCGGCGATTGTGGCGGCGGCGCGGCGTACGCTGGCGCTGGCGTCGCGGAACTAGGCGTCGCCCCTGGGGCCCCCGGGGGCGAGGCCCCCGCCCCCTGAGCGCGCCCCCGTGCACCGGTTCCGTCCTCAAGCGCCGGACAGGCTGAATGGGGCCGCCCCGACCCGGGGCACGACCCCGCCCACTCAACGCAGACCCGCGCACCGGTTCCGTCCTCAAACGCCGGACGGGCTGGATCCGGTCGCCGGACGGGGGGGGCGATCTGTGCGCCCTGATCGTCAGGGTGCGGGACCGCGCGATCGTCGGGTGGGCTGTTTCCAGCCCGTCCGGCGATTGAGGACCCGGGGGCGAGCCCGCACCCGCTTCAGCGGTCAGCGTGCCGCGCTCGGCCGCTCAGGCCGGCCCCATCCAGCCCGTCCGGCGATTGAGGACCCGGCGGCGAGCCCGCACCCCCCTCAGCGGTCAGCGTCCCGCGCTTGAGCGCTCAGCCCGGCCCAATCCAGCCCGTCCGGCGATTGAGGACCCGGCGGCGAGCCCGCACCCGCCGTGGCGGTCGGCGTGCCGCGCTTGAGCGCTCAGGCCGGCCCCATCCAGCCCGTCCGGCGATTGAGGACGGTACCGGGGCGTGGGGGCGCGCTGTGGGGGCGGGGGCCCTGCCCACGTGGGCGTCGCGGCCCAGCAAAGTGGGGCGCAGCCCGGCGTCAGGTCGTCGTTTTCGCGTCCGCCGCGTCCGCGTCCGCGTCCCGGTCCGCAGGCTCCGCGTCCTCCGGCTCAGACGAGCGCTCCGGCGCCACCCGCTTCGCCGACTCGTCCGGCTCCACCACCTCTTCGCGGCCCGGCCGCACCCGCGACGAGATCACGATGTACGTGACCGCCAGCGCGAAGATGACGATCGCCGTCCAGTCGTTCAGGCGCAGGCCCAGGATGTGGTGCGCCTCGTCGACCCGCAGGTACTCGATCCAGAAGCGCCCCACGCAGTACGCCGCGACGTACAGCGCGAACGCCCGCCCGTGCCCGAGCTTGAAGCGGCGGTCGGCCCAGATGACCAGCAGGGCCACCCCGACGCACCACAGCGACTCGTACAGGAACGTCGGGTGGTAGAGGCCGGCCTCGCGGTTCGGCCCGGAGGAGATCTTCAGCGCCCAGGGAACGTCGGTCGCCTTGCCGTACAGCTCCTGGTTGAACCAGTTGCCCCACCGCCCGATCGCCTGCGCGAACGCGATCGCCGGCGCCAGCGCGTCCGCCCACGCGGGCAGCGGGATCCCCCGCCGCCGGCAGCCGATCCAGGCGCCCACCGCGCCCAGCGCGATCGCGCCCCAGATCCCGAGGCCGCCCTCCCAGATCTTGAAGGCGTCGACCCAGTCCTCACCGTCGCTGAAGTACAGCTGGTAGTCGGTGATGACGTGGTAGAGCCGCCCGCCGACCAGGCCGAAGGGCACCGCCCAGACGGCGATGTCGGCCACGGTGCCGGCTTTGCCGCCCCGGGCGACCCAGCGCTTGCCGCCGTACCAGACGGCGACGAAGACACCGATGATGATGCAGAACGCGTAGCCGCGCAGCGGGAGCGGTCCAAGATGGAGCACACCGGACGACGGGCTGGGAATGTAGGCAAGTTCCATGGCAGAACCGACGGTACCGTGCCGGGCGGGACCTGCGCCGACCCGCCCGGCAACTTCCTGGTAACGAGGTCAGCCCACGGACGTCGTCTCGGGCGGTGCCGTACCGGGCTTCTTGCCCCGGTTGGCCTCCTTCACCCACTTCTTCAGATTGTCGGGTGTGATGTTCTCGTTGCCCTTCTTCGGGAACACCGCCTCCCCGTTCAGGAGCACGGTCGGCGTCCCGGAGAAGCCGCCCGTACGGAACGCCGTCGCCGACTTGTTCACCCAGTTGTTGTGGTCCCCGCCCTCCACGCACTGGCGGAAGCCGGGCGCCGACTCCAGGCCCTCGACCTTGCCCGCCAGCTCCAGCAGCCGGCTGTTCCTGGCGAAGGCGTCGTCCGTCTCGGCAGGCTGGTTCTTGTACAGCTCGTCGTGGTACGGAGCGAACTTGCCGACATCCTGGGCGCAGGCGGCCGCGTTGGCCGCGCGCAGCGAGCCCGTACCGCCCATGTTGCCGTCGATGATCGTGGCGAGGTGGTACTCGGCCTTGAGCTGTCCCTGGTCCTCCAGCTCGTGGACGGTGCTCCGGAACGCGTTCTCGAACTGGGCGCACGCCGGGCAGCGGAAGTCCTCCCACACCGTCAGCGTGGACGGGGCGTCGGGCGCCCCCACCGGGATCGCCAGGTCGTCCTTGCCCGAGACGCCGGACGGCGCGAGCACGGGGCCCGCGGCGTCGCTGGTGCCGTCCTTGCCCGCCTTGGCGGCGACCACGCCGATCACGGCGACCACCCCGAGCACGCCGACCACCGTCGACGCGACGACCAGCACCCGCTTGCGCTTCTCCCGGGACTTCTCCGCCACACGTTCCTGCTGGAGCCGCTCTCTCGCGCTCCGCCTTGCCTCACGGTTCTTCTCGCTCACGCAGGGCGCAACGAACCGGGGAGGTGCGTACGCACCTCCCCGGCCCCAGGTCCACCCTTACGGGTTATGCCACCCGTCAGCGCTTGCGAACACCGGCGGCCAGCTCGGCCGCCAGCTCACGCACCGCGACCAGGCCCGACGCCGCGTCGGGGGCGTCCAGCATCCGCTTCACGAAGGCGGAGCCGACGATCACCCCGTCGGCGAAGCCCGCGACCTCGGCGGCCTGCGCCGCGTCGGACACCCCGAGCCCCACACAGACCGGCAGGTCGGTCGTGGCGCGGGTGCGTACCACCAGGTCCCGGGCCTGCGCGCCGACCGATACGCGCGTACCGGTCACGCCCATCAGGGAGGCGGCGTAGACGAATCCGCTGCCCACGGCCGTGATCTCGGCGAGCCGCTGGTCCTTGCTGCTGGGCGCGACCACGAAGACCGTGGCCAGGCCGTGCTTCTCCGCGTGCTCGCGCCACAGCGCGGACTCCTGGACCGGCAGGTCGGGCAGGATGCACCCGGCGCCGCCCGCCTCCGCCAGCTCGGCGGTGAACCGCTCGACGCCGTAGCGGTCGATCGGGTTCCAGTACGTCATCACGAGGACCGGCTTCCCGGTCGCCTCGTACGCCTCACGGACCGTGCGCATCACGTCCGCGATCTTGACGCCGCCCTTGAGGGCGATGTCGTCGGCGGTCTGGATGACGGGTCCGTCGAGCACCGGGTCGCTGTGCGGCAGCCCGATCTCGACGATGTCGGCGCCCCCCTCGAAGACGGCCTTGACCGCCGCGATGCCGCCGTCCACCGTCGGGAACCCGGCGGGCAGATAGGCGATGAGGGCGGCCCGGTCCTCGGCCTTGGCCGCCGCCAGTGTGGTGTCGAGCAGCGTTACGTTCCCGCTCACTTGGAGCCCTCCCCGTCGTACAGCCCGAAGTAGCGGGCGGCCGTGTCCATGTCCTTGTCGCCGCGTCCGGAGAGGTTGACGACGATCAGGCCGTCCTTCCCCAGCTCCTGTCCCACTTCCAGGGCGCCGGCCAGCGCGTGCGCGCTCTCGATGGCCGGGATGATCCCTTCCGTACGGGAGAGCAGCAGCAGTGCCCGCATGGCCGCGTCGTCCGTGACGGCGCGGTACTCCCCGCGCCCGCTGTCCTTGAGGTACGCGTGCTCGGGGCCGATGCCCGGGTAGTCGAGTCCGGCGGAGATCGAGTACGGCTCGGTGATCTGGCCCTCCTCGTCCTGGAGGACGTACGACCGTGAGCCGTGCAGGATGCCGGGCTCGCCCGCGCTCAGCGTGGCCGCGTGCTCGCCGGTCTCGATGCCGTGTCCCGCGGGCTCGCAGCCCACGAGCCGGACGTCCGCGTCGGGGAGGAACGCGTGGAAGAGCCCGATCGCGTTGGACCCGCCGCCCACGCAGGCGACGGCGGCGTCCGGCAGCCGTCCGGCCCGCTCCAGGATCTGGCGCCTGGCCTCGACCCCGATGACGCGGTGGAAGTCCCGGACCATCGCGGGGAAGGGGTGCGGTCCCGCGACGGTGCCGAAGAGGTAGTGCGTACGGTCCACGTTGGCGACCCAGTCGCGGAACGCCTCGTTGATGGCGTCCTTGAGGGTGCGGCTGCCGGACAGCACGGGCACCACGTCGGCGCCGAGCATCCGCATGCGGGCGACGTTCAGCGCCTGGCGCTGGGTGTCGATCTCCCCCATGTAGATGGTGCATTCGAGGCCGAAGAGCGCGCAGGCGGTGGCCGTGGCCACGCCGTGCTGGCCGGCACCGGTCTCGGCGATGACGCGGGTCTTGCCCATGCGCCGGGTGAGCAGCGCCTGCCCCAGCACGTTGTTGATCTTGTGGGACCCCGTGTGGTTGAGGTCCTCCCGCTTGAGGAACACCCGGGCGCCCCCGGCGTGTCCGGCGAACCGCGGCACCTCGGTCAGCGCGCTGGGCCGACCGGTGTAGTTCGCCATCAGCTCGTTCAGCTCGGCCGCGAAGGCGGGATCGCCCTTGGCCTTCTCGTACTCGACGGCGACCTCGTCCACGGCGGCGACCAGCGCCTCGGGGATGAACTTGCCGCCGAAGTCACCGAAGTAACCTGCGGCGCTGGGGACGAGTCCCCCGGGATCGGGGATGAAGAATTCTGACATGTCTGACTTCTCAGGCATTACGGTACGACTCCTCGGAGCAACGGACGGATCCGGGCGCCGGGCGGGCGGTGCCACGAGGAGACGAAGGCGTACGACACCCCTCCTCGGACCCGCCCGGGCCGCGCGGCCCGGTGGACGACTGCGGTCTCAGCGACCGCCGCGCCATCGCATCCCGTTGACCTGACCGGGCTCGTCGCCGATCACGTACCGCACCCGCCGCCCGTGCACCCGCCGCGCCGGCGCGCGGCAGCCGCGCGGCCGGCACCCGCGCGCCAGGGGCGCGTGGGGCGACGGCAGCGGCAGCGCGCGCAGCACGGCGACGGCGTCGGACACGGTGAGGTCAGTCCCTTCCGTGCCGCAGCGCCGGGTGGGCCCCGGCGGCGACCAGGTCGGCCACCGCGGACTTCGGGTCGCGGCCGGTGACCAGCGACTCGCCGACCAGGACCGCGTCGGCCCCGGCGTTGGCGTACGCGATCAGGTCGTGCGGACCGCGCACCCCCGACTCGGCGATCTTCACAATGCCGGCCGGGATCTCGGGGGCGACCCGCTCGAACGTGCCCCGGTCGACCTTGAGCGTCTTGAGATCACGCGCGTTGACGCCGATGATCTTCGCCCCGGCGGCCACCGCCCGCTCGACCTCGTCCTCGTCGTGGACCTCCACCAGCGGGGTCAGCCCGATCGACTCGGCGCGCTCGATGAGCGACACCAGCGCGTCCTGCTCCAGCGCCGAGACGATGAGCAGCACCAGGTCGGCGCCGTAGGCACGCGCCTCCCACAGCTGGTACGAGGTGACGACGAAGTCCTTGCGCAGGACCGGGATGTCGACCCGGGCCCGGACGGCCTCCAGGTCGGCCAGCGAGCCGCCGAAGCGGCGCTTTTCGGTCAGTACGGAGATGACGGCCGCGCCGCCCGCCTCGTAGTCGGCGGCGAGCCCGGCCGGGTCGGCGATCGCGGCGAGCGCGCCCTTCGACGGGCTGGAGCGCTTCACCTCGCAGATCACGTGGACACCCTCGCCGCTCAGCGCGGCGACGCCGTCCTTGGCCGCGGGGGCCTTGGCGGCGCGCTCCTTGAGCTCGTCAAGGCTCACCCGCGCCTGCCGCTCCGCGAGGTCGGCGCGGACGCCGTCGATGATCTCGTCGAGCACGCTCACGGGAGCGGCCCCCTTCCGGGAGAGTGGTGATCAGGTCGGCCGAGGAGCTCGGCCGGTCGCGCCAGGGCCGAATCGGGGTCCAGCCCTGTCGATGCTAGCCGGAACTGGTCCGAGGACCCGCATCCGGATCGCCGAGCCTGCCACGACCTGGGCCTTCACGGGGCGAGCGAGGACCCGAACGGCAGGTTTCTGATCAGTGTGAAGATCAGGACGACTCCCCCGACGGCCCACCACACGGCCGGACGGCGCGGGACGGGCAGCGGGCGCCGGGTCCCGGCCCGTACGGACGAGACCGTCCAGAGCACCCAGAGCGCGGCGGCCGCCCCGTACCCGAGAACCGCCAGCGCGTTGTCTCCGAAGGCGGTGGCCAGGTCGCCGTGGGCGACGGCGTGGGCGCTCCGCAGCCCGCCGCAGCCGGGGCAGTAGAGGCCGGTGAGGGCGTACAGCGGGCAGACCGGATAGTGGCCGGGGTGGTTCGGGTCGATCAGCCCGACGTACGTGAAGGCCCCGGCGACGGCGGCCAGCGAGCCGGCCGGGGCGAGGAGCCGCCGTACGAGCGAGGCGGCGGGCGGTCCGGGCGGCGGGGACGCGTTGCCCGGCGGGACGGCCGGAGCGGGAGGGGCCTGCGGAGCCGCGTGGCGGCCCGGCGGGACGGCGGGGGCGGGACGGGCCTGCCCGGCCGGCGGCTCGGGGCCCGCCGGAACCGGTGCGGAGGGGACTGACATGGCATCCACCCGGTGATTGTGGCAGCCGCCGCGCGGGACGGTGGTGAGGAACCGGCGGGTGGCACCGACGCGGCCCGGACCTGCCGGGCCGCGTCGGTGCCACCCGTGCCGGAGCGGAAGACGCCTGTCAGACGGTCTGGTGGGTCTTGTCGCCGGCCTTGTCGCCGCCGTCGGAGGCGGTGGCGTTGGCCCCCTCGACCTGCGCCCGCCCGGCCTCGGCCCTGGCGCGCGCCTGCTCCGAGGACTCCTGGGGCATGCCGAGACCCATGAACTTCATCCCGAGGCCGACCACGCCGCCGAGCAGGACGACCCCGATGCCGACCCAGAACCCGACCGGGTCCGCCGTCACGGTGAAGACCCCGCCGACGCAGAACCCGATGAACGCGATGGTGACGCCGGTCCAGGCGGCCGGGGTGTGTCCGTGGCTGGTGCCCGCCATGAGTTGCTCCTCGTTGGTGTTGCGCTGTGTGAGTCGGACGCTCAACGCCATTGTCCCGCATGTGCGGGGCATTCCGGCGCCGGGGGTCACGTCTCCCGCGTGGGGTCCTCGCCCCGGTCCAGTGCCTTCCACAGGTCCTCGGGCCGGTCGGGGTCCACGACGGGCGCGGGCCTGCCCGGCCCCCTGCGCACGGCGCCCCCGGCGCGGGACGCGCCCTCGCGTTCGTACCGCCCCGACATGGCGGGCCACTGCTTCCCGTACCGCAGGGAGAGCAGGCCCGCGAGCAGGATGAGGACCCCGGCGACGGCGGTGACGTACGGCCAGGCCGTGTGGGTCAGGACGTCCCCGATGGTCGCGGAGCTGTCGCCGACCGTCGTCGCGGCCTTCTCGTCCAGGGCGGAACTGTCCGACGCGCCGAGGAAGGCGGTCGCGGCGGCTCCCGCGCCGCTCAGCGTGAGCAGCAGGGAGACGAGCAGGCGCCCTCCGCTGCGGACGGCGAACACGGCGACGAGGGCGGCCAGGCCCACGACGGCGAGGGCGGCGGGCACGCCGGTGACGTCACGGCCGTCGGCCGAGAGGGGCACGCTGCCACCGCCCACCGACGCGGTGCCCCGGGACCAGACCTGGCCGGAGGCGATGAGGACGACGGCGGCGCCCGCGGCACCGAGGAGGAGGGCGACGGCGAGACTGCGGCGGCTGCTCGCGGCGTCGGTGGACACCGGGACGGCGGCGCGGGGCTGGGGTACGGGGACGGCACTCACCCCACCACTATCCCTCACGGGCCTTCCGTGCCGCCGCCCCGGGGTTCGGGCGGTCCGCCGGCCGGTCCCTCAGCCTCCGTGCGGCGCGGGCGCCTTGAGCCGGTTCGCCGTGTGGACGGCCCTGAGGACCGCCGCCGCCTTGTTCCGGCACTCCAGGTCCTCGGACACCGGGTCGGAGTCGGCGACGATGCCCGCCCCGGCCTGGACGTACGCGGTGCCGTTCCTGAGCAGCGCGGTCCTGATGGCGATGGCCGTGTCGGAGTCCCCGGCGAAGTCGAGATAGCCGACGCAGCCGCCGTACACGCCCCGCCGGGTCGGCTCGACCTCGTCGATGATCTGGAGGGCGCGCGGCTTGGGGGCCCCGGAGAGGGTGCCCGCCGGGAAGCAGGCGGTCAGGACGTCGAAGGCGGTACGGTCCGCCGCGACCCGGCCGGTCACGGTCGACACGATGTGCATGACGTGGGAGTACCGCTCCACGGACATGAAGTCGACCACCTCGACGCTGCCGGGCCGGCAGACCCGCCCGAGGTCGTTGCGGCCCAGGTCCACGAGCATGAGGTGCTCGGCGCGCTCCTTGGGGTCGGCGAGCAGTTCGTCCGCGAGGGCCTGGTCCTCCTGCGGTGTGGCGCCGCGCGGCCGGGTCCCGGCGATGGGGTGGACCATGGCCCGCCCGTCCTCGACCTTCACCAGCGCCTCGGGGCTGGAGCCGACGACGTCGAAGGCCCCGCCGCCGTCGGCGGCGGGGAAGCGGAAGAGGTACATGTACGGGCTGGGGTTGGTGGCGCGCAGCACCCGGTAGACGTCGAGCGCGCTCGCGGTGCAGGGGGTCTCGAAGCGCTGGGAGGGAACGACCTGGAAGGCCTCACCGGCCCGGATGCGCTCCTTGATGTCCTCCACGACGGCCTGGAAGTCGGGGCCGCCCCAGAGCGCGGTGTACTCGGGGAGTTCGGAGGCGGGCAGCGCGGTGGGCATCGAGTCGACGGGCCTGGCGAGGTCGGCGGCCATGGCGTCGAGCCGGGCGACGGCGTCCGCGTACGACTCGTCGACGCCGGTGTCCAGGTCGTTGTGGTTGATCGCGTTGGCGATCAGCAGGACCGTGTTGTCCCAGTGGTCGAGCACGGCGAGGTCGGAGGTGAGCAGCATCGTCAGCTCGGGCAGCCCGAGGTCGTCGCGCGCGTGGTCGCCGATCCTCTCCAGGCGGCGGACGATGTCGAAGCCGAGGAAGCCGACCATGCCGCCGGTGAAGGGCGGCATCCCGTCGGAGAGGTCGCGGGGGGTGTGCAGGGTCTCCACCGTGGCGCGCAGGGCGGCCAGCGGGTCGCCGTCCACGGGGACGCCGACGGGCGGGGCGCCGAGCCAGTGGGTGGCGCCGTCGCGTTCGGTGAGCGTGGCGGCGGACCGTACCCCGACGAAGGAGTAGCGGGACCAGGAGCGGCCGTTCTCGGCGGACTCCAGCAGGAACGTGCCGGGACGCTCGGCGGCGAGCTTGCGGTACAGGCCGACCGGGGTGTCGCCGTCCGCGAGGAGCCGCCGGCTGACCGGGATGACACGGCGGTCGGCCGCCAGCTTGCGGAAGGTCTCAAGATCCATGGCCGCTGACCCTACTCGTTGGCTCTTCGGCGGTTGCGCGGGCTCCCCGCGTGGTGCCGGGGAGTGCCCGTCTGTGGGGGAGGCGCCTCACCGCCCGAGCGGCAGGACGTCCTCGTCGAAGCAGGTGCGGGCACCGGTGTGGCAGGCGGCGCCGACCTGGTCCACCTGGACGAGGACGGTGTCCGCGTCACAGTCCAGGGCGACGGACTTCACGTGCTGGACGTGGCCCGAGGTGTCGCCCTTGACCCAGTACTCCCGGCGGCTGCGGGACCAGTAGGTGCAGCGGCCCGTGGTGAGGGTGCGGTGCAGGGCCTCGTCATCCATCCAGCCGAGCATCAGCACCTCGCCGGTGTCGTACTGCTGGGCGATGGCCGGGATCAGTCCGTCGGCGCTGCGCTTGAGGCGGTCGGCGATGGCGGGGTCGAGGCCGCCGGTCGGTCCCGGCGCCGCGGTCGTGCTGCTCATGGGGCCATTGTGCCGCGCCCGGGCGGCCGCGCGGGAGGGGAGTCCACTGGGCGGACGGGCGGGGGCGGCCGTACCCTTGCGGACATGTCGACCCATGCAAAGCGTGAACGACTTCTGCTCGCCGACCTGTTGGAGACCGCGGGCCCGGAGGCGCCGACCCTCTGCGAGGGCTGGACCGCCCGGGACCTGGCCGCTCACGTGGTGGTGCGTGAGCGCCGGCTCGACGCGGCGGGGGGAACGATGCTGCCCGCGCTCAAGAACCGGCTGGACCGGGTCCAGGGCGAATTCGCCGCGAAGCCGTACGAGGAGCTGATCGAGCTGATCCGTACGGGACCGCCGAAGATGTCCCCCTTCTCCATCAAGCAGCTCGACGAGGCGGCGAACACCTCGGAGTTCTACATCCACGCCGAGGACGTCCGGCGGGCGCGGCCCGACTGGACCCCGCGCGAGCTGGACCGGGTCTTCGCGGACTCGCTGTGGTCGCGGCTGGAGAAGGGCGCCCGGCTGATGGGGCGCAAGTCCCCGGTGGGCCTGGTGCTGCGGCGGACCGACGGCCGGACGGCGGTGGCCCGCAGGGGCGCGCCGGTGGTGACGGTCACGGGCGAGCCGGGCGAGCTGCTGCTGTTCCTCTCGGGGCGGCAGGCCGCGGCGGACGTGCAGGTGGAGGGCGACAAGGACGCGGTGACGCGGGTGCTGGACGCGAAGCTGGGCATCTGAGTGCCCCTGGCCGGGCGCCTCGGGGCGCGCCCGGCGGCAGGACGGCCCGGGGCTCAGGTGGGCAGCTCGGCCCGGCGGAGCTGCTTGACGCACAGTCCGAACGTGGTGCCCGCCGCGCAGAGCGCCGCGCTGGCCACGAACACCGGCCCCGATCCCCAGGCGCCGATGGCGGCGCCCATGACCGGGTAGACGAGCGGGGCGATGCCCAGGCCGAAGAGCGTCGAGACCGAGGTGACCCGGCCCAGGTAGGCCGGTTCCGTCTGGGTCTGGACGAGCGCGCCGGACAACGCGCCGCCCAGGCCCGCGAGCAGTCCGACGCAGACGGCGGCGACGGAGGCGAGGGCCACCGACGGGGCGTACGCGATGCAGGCGATGGCGACCGAGCCGATGATCGTAGAAGCGCACATGACAAATCCGGCCCGGGGGACCCGGCCGCGGACCGTCAGCAGCAGCGAGGCCCCGGCGGCGCCCGCGCTGAACGCGGCGATGATCCAGCCCAGGCCCGACGCGCCCCAGCCGTGCTCCTCGGACACCAGGACGAGGCCGATGTTGAGGGGTCCCACGAAGCCCAGCTGGGTGATGGCGCTGACGAGGATCAGCGGGGCGAGGACCCGGTGCCGGCGGATGTAGCGCAGGCCGTCGAGGAGGGCGCGGCCGGCGCCGGGGGCCGCCGGGTCCGTCCCGCCCGTCCGCTTCTCCGCGGCCGGTGAGACCCCGGATTCGTCCGGCCGCTCTCTACGCGCGTCGGCGGCGTCGCGTGGCGCCGGGATCACGTCGTGCGGTACGGGGCTCTCCTCGCCCGCCTCCAGGGCCTCCTCGGCGCGGTCGCCCTTCTCGCCCCGCGCGCCGGGCAGTTCGCCGATCCGTACGCTCAGGAGCAGCGGCAGCGACACCGCGAACAGCACCCCCGCCGCGGTGAAGGCCGACGCCGAGCCGCCGAGGGCGACCGTCAGGCCGCCGATCGGCGCTCCGGCGACGTTGGCGAAGCGGGTGGCGAGCCCGCTCATGCCCTGCACCCTGACCAGTTGGCCGGGGGCGGTGATCCGGGGCGGCAGCGCGCCGACCGCCGGCAAAAACAGCGCGTCGACCGCGCCGAAGACCAGCGCGACCCCGGCCAGCAGCCAGACCGAGGGGCTGATGAACAACAGCACGGCCGCCATGCCGAGGATGAAGACGCAGCGTGCCGCGTCACTGCCGATGACCACCAGGCGGGGTCCGAAGCGGTCCGCGACCACTCCGCCGCCGAGCATCAGCGCGGCGCGGGGCACCGATCCGACGGCGAGGACCAGGCCGGCCTGAGCGGGGCTGCCGGTCCGGGCGGCGGCCCAGGCGAGGGCCACGAAGTAGACGTTGCTGCCGACCATCGACGCGGTGTAGGCGCCGAGCCAGCGCAACACGTTTCCGTCGCGGTGGGCGGGGGGTGGGGGGGTGGTCCCGTTCTCGGCGGGCGCTGATATCGCATGTGGGGGCATGCTCAACGATCCTCTCTGGTCTCAGTAGGGGGGATGGAAGGAAAGGGAGAGGAACAGACAATGATCGGGAAAAGCGGGAATGATCGAAATATTCAGGAAAGGGTCAGAAGGTTCGGAAAAGACGGAAAGGTCGGACACGAATCGGATACGCACACGAATCAGACACGAAAGGGAAAGCCGTAGGTGTGCAGCGCGACTCTCTCGCGCCCTTCGGTGTCCCCCGCCGCCTCGGCCGCCCGGCCGGCGGTCTCGTACTTTCTGACGAGGTCGTGCATCTCGCGGGAGAGGTCGGCGAGTTGAGCGGCCGTGAGCGGCACCAGGTACTGGCGGCTGAAGGACGCGGCGCGCAGGGCCGGGTCCTCGGAGGCGAGTTTCCACCACCGCTCCCGGCCGTCCCCCTGCCCCTCCGCCTCGTCGATCAGCCCGTGATCGGCGAGTCTGCGGAGGTGGTAGCTGACGAGCGAGACGGTTTCGCCGACCTGGTCGGCGAGTTGGGAGGCGGTGCCCGTCCGGGAGAGGTGGAGGGCGCGGTAGAGCCTCATGCGCAGGGGGTGTCCGAAGACCTTGAAGGTCTCGGGACCCGTCACTCCGCGGGTTTCCCTGCGTGTCATGGCGTGCACGCTAAATTAAGAAAGGAAAGTTGCGCAATATATCTTGTGCGATCAGGTCGGAACTCGCGAAGGAACGGCCGGAACCGTCCCCTCGCTCCGTCCTATCTGACCGGATGGCCCGCTTGGCGCAGGATTTCCTTCACCTGGCCGATCCGCAGATCGCCGAAGTGGAAGACGGACGCGGCGAGGACCGCGTCGGCGCCCGCGGCGACGGCCGGCGGGAAGTCCGCGAGCCGGCCCGCGCCGCCGGAGGCGATGACGGGGACGGTCACGTGTTTCCGTACCGCCGCGATCATCTCGGTGTCGTAGCCGTCCTTCGTGCCGTCCGCGTCCATCGAGTTGAGCAGGATCTCCCCGGCGCCGAGCTCCGCGGCCCGGTGCGCCCACTCGACCGCGTCGATGCCGGTGCCCTGCCGGCCGCCGTGCGTGGTGACCTCGAAGGAGCCCGACGGTGTCCGCCGCGCGTCGACCGACAGGACCAGCACCTGCCGTCCGAAGCGCTCGGCGATCTCGCGGATCAGGTCGGGGCGGGCGATGGCCGCCGTGTTGACCCCGACCTTGTCCGCGCCGGCCCGCAGCAGCTTGTCGACGTCCTCGGGGGTACGGACACCCCCGCCGACGGTCAGCGGGATGAAGACCTGCTCGGCGGTACGGCGCACCACGTCGTACGTGGTCTCGCGGTCGCCGGACGAGGCGGTGATGTCGAGGAACGTCAACTCGTCCGCGCCCTCGGCGTCGTACAGCTTCGCCATCTCGACGGGGTCGCCCGCGTCGCGGAGGTTCTGGAAGTTGACGCCCTTGACGACCCGGCCGTTGTCCACGTCCAGGCAGGGGATGACCCGTACCGCCAGGCTCATGCGGAGCCCCCCGGGGCGGCCAGGTAGGCCTCCACCTCCACCTCGACCACCAGGCTCGGGTCGATGAGGCCCGCGACGACGACCATCGAGGCGGCCGGCCGTACCGTGTCGAACAGCTCCTTGTGGGCCCGGCCCACGTCGTCGGCGTCCCGGGGGTGGGTGATGTACATCCGGGTGCGCACGACGTGCTCCACGCCGAGGCCCAGCTCCTCCAGTGCCTTGACGGCTACACCGAAGGCGGTCTTCGTCTGTTCGTACGGGCTGCCCTCGGCGATCCGGCCGCCGACCACCGACGTACAACCGGACACCAGGACCAGGCCGTTGGGCAGCCGTACCGCGCGGGAGTAGCCGAAGGACTCCTCCCAGGGGCCGCCCGAGGAGATCTTCCGTACCTGGTCCGGCGACGCGCCGCTCATCGGAGGACCGTCCCGGCCACCGTCTCCAGCGCCTCTTCCAGCGTGAACGCCTTCGCGTAGAGCGCCTTGCCGACGATCGCGCCCTCGACTCCCTCGGGCACGAGCGTGGCCAGGGCCAGCAGGTCGTCCAGCGAGGAGACCCCGCCGGAGGCGACGACGGGCCGGTCGGTCGCGGCGCAGACGCTGCGCAGCAGCTCCAGGTTGGGGCCCTGGAGGGTGCCGTCCTTGGCGATGTCGGTGACGACGTACCGGGCGCAGCCCTCGGCGTCGAGGCGGGCCAGCGTCTCGTAGAGGTCGCCGCCGTCGCGGGTCCAGCCGCGCCCGCGCAGGGTCGTGCCCCGTACGTCGAGGCCGACCGCGATCCGGTCGCCGTTCTCGGCGATGATCCTGGCGACCCACTCGGGCGTCTCCAGGGCGGCCGTACCGAGGTTGACCCGGGTGCAGCCGGTGGCGAGGGCGGCGGCGAGCGAGGCGTCGTCGCGGATCCCGCCGGACAGTTCGACCTTGATGTCCATGGCCGAGGTGACCTCGGCGATCAGGTCGCGGTTGTCACCGGTGCCGAACGCGGCGTCCAGGTCGACCAGGTGCAGCCACTCGGCGCCCGAGCGCTGCCAGGCGAGGGCCGCTTCGAGGGGGGAGCCGTACGAGGTCTCGGATCCCGACTCGCCATGGACGAGGCGTACGGCCCGGCCGTCGCGGACATCGACGGCGGGGAGGAGTTCGAGCTTCGGCACAGGAGGCATTCAGAGGGTTCCGATCCAGTTGGTCAGCAGCTGGGCGCCGGCGTCGCCGGACTTCTCGGGGTGGAACTGGGTGGCCCACAGTGCACCGTTCTCCACCGCGGCGACGAACGGCTCGCCGTGGGTGGACCAGGTGACGAGCGGGGCGCGGATCGCGGGGTTGGTGACTTCGAGTCCCCAGGTCCGGACGGCGTACGAGTGCACGAAGTAGAAGCGCTCGTCGGCGCCGACGCCCGCGAACAGCCGGCTGTCCCGGGGCGCCTCGACGGTGTTCCACCCCATGTGGGGCACGACCGGGGCGTTCAGCGGCTCGACCGTGCCGGGCCACTCGTCGAGGCCCTCGGTCTCGACGCCGTGCTCGATGCCCCGCTCGAAGAGGATCTGCATGCCGACGCAGATCCCGAGGACGGGGCGGCCGCCGGACAGCCTGCGGCCGATGATCCACTCGCCGCGCGCGTCCCTGAGCCCGCGCATGCAGGCGGAGAAGGCGCCGACGCCGGGCACGAGCAGCCCGTCGGCGTTCATGGCCCGGTCGAAGTCACGGGTGATCTCGACGTCGGCGCCGGCGCGGGCGAGGGCGCGTTCGGCGGAACGGACGTTGCCGAAGCCGTAGTCGAAGACGACGACCTTCTTGGCGGGCCGGGTGGGCCTGCCCGGCGCGGTGGACTCGGACTCGGTCACCGTACTCACCCCCAGATGCCCTGGATCCGCAGGACACCCGCGACCAGGCAGAAGGCGGAGGAGATCGCCAGCAGGGTGATCACACCGGTGGGCAGCTTCTGCTTGGTGAAGGAGTAGACACCGCCCGCCAGGAAGAGTCCCAGGACGATCAGGATGGTCGACAGGCCGGTCACAGGGCACCCTTGGTAGACGGAAGAATTCCCACGGCGCGCGGGTCACGCTCGGAGGCGTACCGCAGGGCGCGGGCGAGGGCCTTGAACTGGCACTCCACGATGTGGTGGGCGTTGCGCCCGTACGGTACGTGGACGTGCAGCGCGATCCTGGCCTGCGCGACGAAGGACTCCAGGATGTGCCGGGTCATCGTCGTGTCGTACGAGCCGATCATCGGCGCCATGTTCTCGGGCTCGGTGTGCACCAGGTACGGGCGGCCCGAGAGGTCCACGGTGACCTGGGCGAGCGACTCGTCCAGCGGGACCGTGCAGTTGCCGAAGCGGTAGATCCCGACCTTGTCGCCGAGGGCCTGCTTGAAGGCGGCGCCGAGCGCCAGCGCGGTGTCCTCGATGGTGTGGTGCGTGTCGATGTGCAGGTCGCCCTCGGTCTTCACCGTGAGGTCGAACAGGCCGTGCCGGCCGAGCTGGTCGAGCATGTGGTCGAAGAAGCCGACCCCGGTCGACACGTCGACCGTCCCCGTGCCGTCGAGGTCGATCTCCACGACGACGGAGGTCTCTTTCGTACTGCGTTCCACGCGGCCGATGCGGCTCATGCGCTCTGCTCCTTCTTGAGTTCCCGTACCGCGTCGAGGAACGCGTCGTTCTCGGACGGGGTGCCCGCGGTGACCCGCAGCCGTCCCGGTACGCCGTTGTCGCGCACGAGGACACCCCGGTCGAGGATCCGCCGCCACGCGGCGTGGGAGTCCTCGAAGCGGCCGAACTGCACGAAGTTCGCGTCCGAGTCCGTGACCTCGTAGCCGAGGGCCCGCAGCTCGCCCACCAGACGGTCCCGCTCCGCCTTCAGTGCCTCCACGTACCCGAGCAGCGTATCGGTGTGCTCCAGGGCCGCGAGCGCGGTGGCCTGGGTGACGGCCGAGAGGTGGTAGGGCAGTCGCACCAGCTGGACCGCGTCGACCACGGCGGGGTGGGCGGCGAGATAGCCCAGGCGCAGGCCCGCGGCGCCGAACGCCTTCGACATCGTGCGGGAGATCACCAGCCGGGGGCGGCCCTCGATGAGCGGGAGGAGCGACGGACGATGGCTGAATTCGACGTACGCCTCGTCCACGACGACCAGGGACGGCTTGGCGGCCTGGGCCGCCTCGTACAGCGCGAGGACGGTCTCCGCGTCGACGGCGGTGCCCGTGGGGTTGTTGGGCGAGGTGATGAAGACGACGTCGGGGCGGTGCGCGGTGATCGCCTCCGCGGCGGCGGCCGCCTCGATCGTGAAGTCCTCGCCGCGCGGCCCGGAGAGCCAGCCGGTGCCGGTGCCGCGCGCGATGAGGTGGTGCATCGAGTACGACGGTTCAAAGCCGATCGCGGTACGGCCCGGCCCGCCGAAGGTCTGGAGCAGCTGCTGGATGACCTCGTTCGAGCCGTTGGCGGCCCAGACGTTGGCGGTGGTCAGCGGGTGGCCGCCGGTCCTGGAGAGGTACGCGGCCAGCGCGGTGCGCAGTTCGACGGCGTCCCGGTCGGGGTAGCGGTTGAGCCCGCGCGCGGCCTCGCGGACCCGCTCGGTGATGCGGTCGACCAGCGGTTCCGGCAGGGGGTACGGGTTCTCGTTGGTGTTCAGCTGGACGGGGACGTCCAGCTGGGGGGCGCCGTACGGGGTCTGGCCGCGCAGTTCGTCCCGTACGGGCAGGTCGTCGATGCCGGGGTCCGCGGGCTCCCGGACCGGTCCTGAGGCGGCGCTCATGCGGTGGGCACCTTCCATCCGAACCGTGCCTTCACGGCCGCGCCGTGGGCGGGCAGGTCCTCCGCCTCGGCCAGCGTCACCACGTGGTGGGCGACCTCGGCGAGGGCGTCCCTGCTGTAGTCCACGATGTGGATGCCGCGCAGGAAGGACTGGACGGAGAGCCCGGAGGAGTGGCACGCGCAACCGCCGGTCGGCAGGACGTGGTTGGACCCGGCGCAGTAGTCGCCGAGGGAGACCGGCGCGTACGGGCCGACGAAGATCGCCCCCGCGTTGCGGACGCGGTCGGCGACGGCGGCGGCGTCGGCGGTCTGGATCTCCAGGTGTTCGGCGCCGTACGCGTCCACGACCCGCAGGCCGTCCTCGACGGAGTCGACCAGGACGATCGCGGACTGCTTGCCGGCCAGCGCGGGCGCGATCCGGTCCTCGACGTGCCTGGTCGCGGCGACCTGCGGCGCCAGCTCCTTCTCGACCGCGTCGGCCAGTTCGACCGAGTCGGTGACGAGGACGGCGGCGGCGAGCGGGTCGTGCTCGGCCTGGCTGATGAGGTCGGCGGCGACGTGCACCGGGTCGGCGGTGGCGTCCGCGAGGACCGCGATCTCGGTGGGGCCGGCCTCGGTGTCGATGCCGATGCGGCCGGTGAAGTACCGCTTGGCGGCGGCGACCCAGACGTTGCCGGGGCCGGTGACCATGTCGGCGGGGGCGCAGCCGTCGGGACCGGTGGTGCCGTACGCGAACATGGCCACGGCCTGGGCGCCGCCGACCGCGTACACCTCGTCGACGCCCAGCAGGGCGCAGGCGGCGAGGATCGTGGGGTGGGGCAGCCCGCCGAAGGCGGCCTGCGGGGGCGAGGCCAGCGCGATCGACGGGACGCCCGCCTCCTGGGCCGGCACCACGTTCATGATCACGGACGAGGGGTAGACGGACCGGCCGCCGGGCGCGTAGAGCCCCACGCGCCCGACCGGGACCCACTTCTCGCTGACCGTGCCGCCGGGCACCACCTGCGTGGTGTGCGGGGCGCGCCGCTGGTCGCGGTGGACGAGCCTGGCGCGCCGGGCGGACTCCTCCAGCGCGGCCCGTACGCCCGGATCGAGCCCCGCCAGGGCGTCCGCGAGCGCCTGCGCGGGCACCCGGACGCGGCTGAGCGTCACGCCGTCGAACTTCTCCGCGTACTCGATCAGCGCTTCCGTACCGCGATGGCGCACGTCCTCGCAGATGGGCCGCACCTTCTCCAGGGCGGCTTCCACGTCGAACTCGGCTCGGGGCAGCAGGTCACGGAGCGCGGAGCCCTCGGGGAGGGCGCCGCCGCGCAGATCGGTTCGTGAGATCACGCGGTCAATTCTCGCAGACGGCCTCCGGCCGCCGGACGCGAGTATCACTGGCTGATACATGCCCCGTCAGGCTCATGTCACCACTAGCGTTCAGGCCGTCACCCAGGGGGAACACCATGAGTAATGACGTGACAAGGAAGCGGAGGAGCGGCCGTGACCGTGACCGAGCCGCAGGAAGGTGAGGCGCCCGACTGGCTGAGCGCGGCGGAACTGGGCATGTGGCAGGCCTTCCGGAACGGCAGTACGTACGACCTCTCCACGTACGACCCCCGGCGGGACGATCCCTTCGACCCGCACGGCTGGGGCGCGAACCGCAGCGTACGTGCCAGGGTCATCGCGTTACTCCTGCTCAGCGGCCCTCCGGCGCTCCCGGGCCGGGTCGCCGCGCTCAAGATGCGCGGGGTACGGATCACCGGGACGCTGACCCTCGCGGGCGGCACGATCGCGCCGTACGTCGAACTGGACCGCTGTCTGTTCGACAACGAGATCGTGCTCCCCGAGTCGCACTTCACGACGCTGCGCATGGCGGGCTGTGCCATACCGCGCCTGGAGGCCGCCCGGCTGCACACGGAGGGTGACCTCCACCTGCCGCGCTGCCGGGTCGAGCGCGGGATACGGCTGACGGACGCGCAGATCGGTACGGATCTGCTGATCAGCCAGATCGAGGTGCGTCCGGACCGGATGGGCCGGGCGATCACCGCCGACGGCATGACGGTCGCCCAGGACCTCCAGGCCGATCAGATCGAGACATACGGCGAGGTGAGCCTCCGCGGCGCCAAGGTCGGGGTGTCGCTGAGCCTGCGCGGCAGCCGGCTGCGCGCCCCGCGCGACCGGCGGGCGCTCAACGCGCCGCGCCTGACGGTCGAGCGCACGCTCCACATGACCGGCGCGTGGGTGACGGACGAGGCCTCGGGGTCCGGTTCCACTCCCCCGTACGGCGTCGGGATCTCCGGCGGGCCGCCGCCCGGCACCCGGGTGCAGCCCTTCGAGTGCCGGGGCGGGGTGCGGCTGGACGACGGCCGGTTCGGGGACGCGGTCGACCTCGACCAGGCGCGGTTCGTCCTGATGGCCGGGGAGGAGCTGTCGCTGCGCAGGATCGTCACTCCAGAGCTGCGGTTCACGTGCGAACGCCCCGAGGAGGGACGGGTCGTGCTGAGCGGGGCGAGGATCGTCACGCTGGTCGACGTGTCGACCAGCTGGCCCGGGCCCGGCGGGCTCGCCATGGGCGGCTTCGTCTACGAGAACCTCGTGTGGGTCGGTCACTTCCCGCTCGGCCGCCGCCTGGAGTGGGTCGCGGCGGCGACGCCCGAGTACGCGCCGGAGCCGTACGAACGGCTCGCGCAGGTCCTGCGCAACAGCGGCGAGGACGCCGACGCGCGCGAGGTGCTTCTCGTCAAGCAGCGCCGCCGCCGGGAGACGCTGCCGCTCGCCGCGAAGCTCTGGGGGTACCTCCAGGACTGGACGGTGGCGTACGGCTACCGCCCCGGGCGGGCGGCGCTGTGGATGGCGGTCCTCTGGGCGGGCGGCACGTTCGCGTTCGCCCGCCACGCCCCGCCGCCGCTCAAGGCGACCGAACACCCCGAGTGGAACCCGGCCCTCTTCGCGCTGGATCTGCTCGTCCCGGTGATCAATCTCGGCCAGGACGGGTACTGGCGGCTCGAAGGCGGCTGGCAGTGGGCCGGAGCCGTGCTGGTCATGCTCGGCTGGATCCTCGCCACCACCGTCGCGGCCGGCGCCTCCCGTCTCCTGCGCCGCGGCTGACCCCCCTTTCTTTGCCCTCCCTTGACCTTGGTGCCTACAACCTTCCCACCCCTACGAAAGCTTCACAGCAGCCCTCTGGCGCGGCCACGACCTGCGGTTTTCAATGGTCGGCACCATGTCATTGCTCCGCGCCCTGATCAGCACCGCGCGTATGGTCCGGCACACCCCGCTGCTCGCCGCGGGGCAGCCGCCCGACGACGCCGTCCTGCTCGACGCCCCCGACGAGCGGCTCGCTCCCGTGCTGGTCTCCGCCGCCCTCGGCGCGTACGAACAGGCCGCGAAGCTCCTCGCGACCACACGTGAATCAGCCGAATGGGAGAACCGGGACCGCTATGTGAGACGGCTGGCCGCGTTCGCCCACAGCCGCCAGGACTGGCTCACCGACTGGCTCGCGGTGGCGCCCCGCGATCCGGACGCACTGCTCGTCAAGGCCGAACTCGCCGTCCGCAGGGCGTGGGAGTCACCGGCGCGCGCCGAACGGCTGCGGGAGATGGGCCCGCTGATCGACGCGGCGGCCGACGGCGATCCGCGCGACCCCGTGCCGTGGCGCCTGGCGCTCGACCACGCGCGCGGCACGCACGCCACGCACTCCGCCTTCGAAGGGCTCTGGGCACAGGCCGTACGGCGCTCCCCGCACCACTACGGGTGCCATGTCGCCGCGCTCCAGTACCTGTCGGCCCTCTGGTACGGCTCGCACCGCGAGTGCTTCGACTTCGCCGAACAGGCGGCGCACGACGCGCTGCCCGGCTCGCTCGTCCAGGCGCTTCCCGTACGGGCCGCCTTCACGCTGCTGATGAGCGGCGACCCCACCTCCGTACAGGGGGACCGGATCGACGCGGCGGCCGACCTGGCGGTCGCGGTGTCCGCGCGGTACGAGGCGGGCGATCCCTGGCCGGCCGAGGTGCGCAATCTCCTCGCGTACGTCCTGGCGGGGCGCGGCCGCTGGGCGGAGGCACTGGAGCAGTTCCGGCTCGTCGGACCGTACGCGACGTCCTTTCCGTGGACGTGTTTCACCGACGATCCGCTGGGCCGGTTCCTCGAAACCCGGGACGGCGTACGGCTCCAGGTGGCCGCCGGGATGCCTTTGCGGGCCCGGGCAGACCGGAGAAGGCCCCGGGGCCATTACGCTTGAGCGTTGTGACCACCGCACGCCTCCCTCTCTTCCCGCTGAACGCGGTGCTGTTCCCGGGCCTCGTCCTGCCCCTGAACGTCTTCGAGGAGCGCTATCGCACGCTGATGCGCGAGCTGTTGAAGACGGACGAGTCCGAACCGCGCCGCTTCGCCGTGGTCGCCGTCCGCGACGGGCACGAACTGTCGCCGACCGCCCCGGGCCTGCCGGACCGGGCGGCCCTGCCCGAGCGCGGCCCGACCGACGGCTTCGGCCCCGAACCCATGGACGCCTTCCACCACGTGGGCTGCGTCGCGGACGCGGCGACGATCCGTGAACGCCCCGACGGCAGCTTCGAGGTGATGGCCACCGGCACCACCAGGATCCGGCTGCTGTCCGTCGACACCAGCGGCCCCTATCTGACGGCCGAGGTGGAGGAGCTGCCCGAGGAGGTCGGCGAGGGCGCGTCCGCGCTGGCCGAAGGGGTGCTGCGGGCGTTCCGCAGCTACCAGAAGCGGCTGGCGGGCGCGCGTGAGCGCACGCTGGCGACGGGCGACGAACTGCCCGACGAGCCCTCGGTGGTGTCGTACCTGATCGCGGCGGCGGCGGTGCTGGACACCCCGTCGAAGCAGCGGCTGCTGGAGGCGCCGGACACGGCGGCGCGGCTGAAGGAGGAGCTGAAGCTCCTCCGCTCGGAGACGGCGGTGATCCGCCACCTCCCGTCGCTGCCGGCGGTGGACCTGACCAGATCGCCGACGAGCCAGAACTGACGGACCCGACGCGAGGACCCCACCGGTGGCGAAGCCCAAGAAGAAGAACCAGCCCGGCTCGGGGGGCACCCCGGCGACGGTCGCCCTCACGGCGGCGGGCACGGCGTACACCCTGCACGCGTACGAGCACGACCCCGCGTCGGCGTCGTACGGCGAGGAGGCGGCGGAGGCCCTGGGCGTCTCCCCGGACCGGGTCTTCAAGACGCTGGTGGCCGACGTGGACGGCGAACTGACCGTGGCGGTGGTCCCGGTGGCCGGCTCCCTGGACCTCAAGGCGCTGGCGTCGGCGGTGGGCGGCAAGCGCGCGTCGATGGCGGACCCGGCGGCGGCGGAACGTACGACGGGTTACGTACGGGGCGGAATCTCCCCCCTGGGCCAACGCAAGCGCCTGCGCACGGTCCTGGACAGCTCGGCGGAGTCCCACCCCACAATCTGCGTCTCGGCGGGCCGCCGGGGCCTGGAGGTGGAACTGTCGCCCAACGCGCTGGCAACCCTGACGTCGGCAACGCTGGCACCGATCGCCCGCCCCTGACACTCCCAGCCCGTCCGGCGCTTGAGGACACCCACCCACCGGGCCGCACGGGCAAATCAAGCCCGCCCACCCCAGCCCGTCCGGCGCTTGAGGACACCACCCACCGGGCCCGCGCGGCCAAGTCAAGTCCGGCGCACCCCCAGCCCGTCCGGCGATTGAGGACACCCACCCACCGGGCCGCACGCCCCAAACCCGCCCGCCCAGGCGCACCCCCAGCCCGTCCGGCGTTTGAGGACATCCACCCACGGGCCCGCGCGGGCAGATCAAGCCCGTCCGGCGATTGAGGACAAAGGCGTCAGGCGGACGCGCCCGCCACCACCCTCACGGCTTACCCGCCCCCGGCGGCACCCCGCCAAACCCGCTCCAGTCCCACTCCGGCTCCGGATCCCGCGGCCCGAACACCGCCGTCAACGCCAGGTTGACGACCATCGCCGCCACCGGCCACGCCAACAACGCACCCTTCGCGTTCAGCTTCAGCGGCGCGTCAAACGTGACGCCCTTCCCCACCTCACGCGCGTGCGCGACCACGTCCGACGTCGGCCCCAGCCACACGCCGACCTTCCACGCCAGGAACGACCCAACCAGCCCGCCCAGCACCAGCCCCACCACCACCGCGACCCCGCCCCGCCTGCGGAACAGGAAGACGGCGGCGGCGGCGACCGCGCCGAACCCCAACCCCAGCAGCGCGAACGTGCCGTCCGCCCCGATCGCCTCCTCGCCCTCCGTGTCCTTGAGGAAGACCGCCGTATCGTCCGAGACCAGCGGGATCCGCGGCGAGAGCCACAGCCACAGCAACCCGAGCAGCACACCCGCCACGGCGAGCACCACCGTCACGACCACACCCGTCCGCACCTCGGCGCCGACTCCCGCGCCGGTGTCCGACGGGTCGCCCGGCAGGGATCCGCGAGATCCGGGATCGCCGGAAGCACCGTCCGGCGGCGTCTGCCACGGATCGTGTCGCGGCTGGTGAGGCGGTGTCAGGGGTGCGGTCACCCTGCCATCGTGCCAGGCCCGCCCCACGCCCGCCTCACCGGACCGCCGCACGCCGGTACGCCCACGTCGCGACGGCCAGCGACACCACACCGACGGCCGCGCAGACCCCCAGGTCCAGGAAGACCGCCACCCAGTCGGGACGCGCGTCGAAGGACCGGGAAAGCGCCTCCACACCGTACGTGGACGGCAGCAGGTCCCGGGCCCAGGTGACCGGCTCCGGCAGCCGGTTCGCCGGCAGCACGCCCAGCAGCAGGGCCGCGGACATGCCGAGCTGCCCCAGCAGCGTCGCCAGCTCGGGACGCGGGGCCAGCAGGCCCAGCGCCGCGCCGAGCCCGGCGAGCGCCGCGCCGGCCGGGGGGATCACCAGCAGCAGCACCCACAGATGGGCCAGCGGCAGCTGGAAGAGCACGCTCCCCGTGACCGCCGTGAACACCGCCCCCGGCACCGTGAACGACGCGTACGCCGCCGCCGTACCCAGCACCACCGCGGCCGGCGGCACCGGCAGCGTCGCGTAGTGGTCGAGGCCCCCGCTGGCCCGCAGGTGCCCGAAGTACTGGGCGAGCAGATTGAGCGCCACGAACGCGACCACGAGCACACTGGCCCCGGCGACGACCGCCCGCGACTCCTCCGCCCCGTTCACGACCCCCCGCATCAGGACCATGATCCCGACGGACTGGAAGGTCGCGACGAACAGCAGCGGTATCCGGGCCACCCGGGCCCGGGACATCTGGGCGCGGTACACGGCGGCCAGCGCGGGCAGCAGCCGCGCCCTCGGCGCGAGCGGCGCGGGCGCGCCGTCCGCCGTCGTCCCGGCGGGACCCTGCCGGACCACCCTCACGCTCCCGCCGCTCCCGCCGCCTCGCGCGGACACGGCCTCCGCCGGCACGATGCTCACCTGGCGATGCTCCTGTTCGTAGACGCGGATGCCTCCGGCGCGGGGTGCGTACGGCTGGTACGACGCGCACGCGCGCACGGCGTCTCATACGCCTCGTCGTGCGGGCTCACGCCTTCACCAGCCCTTTCGCGCGGCCTCCGAGCGCCAGGTACACGTCCTCCAGACTGGGCGTCGCCAGCGTGAAGTCGTCCAGCGCCGCGAAGGCCTGGCCACCGGTCACCGCCGCGACGGCGGCCCGCGCCTCGTCGGGGGCGAGCCGCAGCACCCACCGGCGCCCCGACTCCTGCGCGGACCCGCGCAGCGCGGCGACCTCGGGGACGTCCAGCGGCGCGCGCTCGCGCCACACCAGCTCCACCCGGACCTCCCCCGCGACCTGCTCCTTGAGCCCGGCGGGGGTGTCGCAGGCGATGACCTTGCCGCGTTCCAGCACGGCGACGCGGTCGAGGACGGTCTCGGCCTCGATGACGTTGTGGGTGACGAGCACCACGGTCGCGCCGTGCTCGGCCCGGCGGCGGTCGACGGCGGCCCAGACCGCGCGGCGCGCGATCGGGTCCATGCCGGTGGTGGGCTCGTCGAGGATCAGTACGGGGCGTTCGCCGACCAGCACGGCGGCGAAACAGGCCAGCCTGCGCTGTCCGCCCGAGAGCTTCTTGAGCGGGCGCCCGGCGATCTCGGTGAGCCCCAGCTCCTCCAGCACGGCGTCCCGCTCGGCGCGGGCCGCGCGCAGCGTGAGCCCGCGGAGGCGGCCCGTCGTCTCGGCGGCGAGCGCGACGGTCAGCTCGTCGAGGGCGGTCGATTCCTGGCCGAGGTAGCCGATGAGCCGGGCGGCGCGTTCGGGGTGGCCCACGAGGTCGTGGCCGAGCAGCTCGACGGTGCCGGAGTCGGGGCGCATGAGGCCGGTGAGCTGGCGGACGAGGGTGGACTTGCCGGCGCCGTTGGGTCCGAGCAGCCCGAAGATCTCCCCGCGGCGCACGTCGAGACTGATGCCGTCGGTGGCACGGACTTCCGGGGTCGCCGGGGTGCCACGTCTGGCGCGCGCGGCGGGGTACGTCTTGACGAGATCGCGGACGACGCACACCGTACTCACACGCTTGAGCGTACGGGGTGCGCAAGCCCGCCAACGTCCCGGGGTCGCCGCCCCGCCCCCCTTCGTCCTCGCGCCGGACGGGCGCCTGCGCCCCGGTGGTGGGCGCGGCTTCCTTCTTTGTCCTCAAGCGCCGGACGGGCGCCTGCCTCCCGGCGGTGGGCGCGGCTTACTGATGTCCTCAATCGCCGGACGGGCTTGATGGTGCCCGCTGCGGGCCGCGTTTTCCGGCGCGGGCCGGTTGCCGGGGGCCGGTCAGGGGTCGTGTCCTGCACTGCATGTTTTACGTCGCGTGCGACCGGTCGTATTGATTGACGATCGCCATGCGACACAAAACACGCTTTACGTTCCGGACACGACCCCTGCCCGTCCCCCTTCCAGGCCCGCGCACAAGCAACCGACGGCCCGTCGGGCGAGGGCGGAACCGGGTGCCCCGCACCCGGGGGCAACCCGGGCCCGCAACCCGGAGACGCCTCCAGCCCCTCCCGACGCACCCCCAGCCGCCCGGACGCCCCTCTCCAGCCCGTCCGGAGATTGAGGACATCCTTGACCCGCACCGATGCACCGCGCGGGGGCACCATCCAGCCCGCTCGGACGCACCCCAGCCCGTCCGGCGATTGAGGACATCCTTGACCCGCACCGACGCACCGTGCGGGGGCACCATCCAGCCCGCCCGGACGCACCTCAGCCTGTCCGGCGTTTGAGGACACCACGAAGCCGGGCCCGCGCAACAGACCGCAGGACCCCGGGGGCGGGCGGGGTCGTTCAGTTCACCCTCGGCGTGAGGGGGGTGGGGTCGGAGGAGGTGCGTGTGGCCGGACGTAAAGC
>NZ_JBIURL010000020.1:0-106979 GCF_044740805.1 Streptomyces sp. NPDC088261 | reverse complement strand
TGTTTTGTGTCGCATGGCTACCGTCAAACAAAACGAGGGCGCGCACGCGACGTAAAACATGCAGTGCAGGACACGACCCCTGCCCGGCCCCCGGCAACCGGCCCGCGCCGGAAAACGCGGCCCGCAGCGGGCACCATCAAGCCCGTCCGGCGATTGAGGACATCAGTAGGGCGCGCCCACCACCGGGGCGCATCCGCCCGTCCAGCGCGGGGACACGCAAGACGCCGCGCCCACCACCGGGGCGCGCCCGCCCGTCCAGCGCGGGGACACGCAAGACGCCGCGCCCACCACATGGGCGCAGACGCCCGTCCGGCGCGAGGACAAGCAGTAGGCGCCACCAAAAACCGCGCTACGCGCCCGCGCCCGCGCGCCCGCACGCCTCCGCCGCCGCCCGCGACGCGAAGCGAAGGACCTCGCGCCACCCCGCCGCCCCCAACGCCACCAACCCCGGAGGGGACAACGCCTCGCGCGAAGACAGCGCGTGCAACACCGCCGCGTTCACCGCGTCCCCCGCCCCGATCGTGTCCACCACGTTCACCGGAGCCGCCGGCACCGACACCTCCGTGCCGTCCGCCGTCCACACCGTCATCCCCTCCGCGCCGCGCGTCAGAACCACCGCCGCCGGCCCCCGCGCCGTCCACTCCGCCGGGACGCCGCCCAGCCACGCCGCGTCGTCCTGGGAGAGCTTCAGGAGCGTCACGGACGGCAGCCAGCCGGTGAAGCGGGTCCGGTATGCGTCGGGGTCCGGGATCAACCCCGGCCGGATGTTCGGGTCGAGCAGCGTGAAGACCCCCCGCGCCGCCTCCCTCCGCAACAGCGCCTCGTACGCGCTCGCCCCCGGCTCCAGCACCAGCGAGCACGTGCCCAGGGCAAGGGCCCGGACCTCGGGCGGCAGGCTGGGCGGCAGTTCGAACAGCCGGTCCGCGCTGCCCTCCGCGTAGAAGCCGTAGCCCGCGGAACCGTCCGGGCCGAGCGCCGCGACGGCGAGGGTCGTGGGCTCGTGGCCCCGCTGCACCAGGGACGTGTCGACGCCCGACGCCCTCAGCCCCTCCATCAGCATGTCCCCGAAGACGTCCGTCGAGATGCGGGAGCAGAAGGCCGCGGGCGACCCGAGCCGCCCGAGCGCGACGGCCGTGTTGAACGGTCCGCCACCGAGGCGCGGCAGCAGCGCCCCGGGCGTGGCGGTGTCCGTACGGTCCCCGGTGGCGGCATCAGCCGCGGCGGCGTCCCGCTGCGGCACCAGGTCGATCAGGGCTTCTCCGGCGACGACGATCACAGATCCGAACGTAACGCATACCCCTCGTGTACGGCGACGGAGAGGGAGGGGAAGGGGGCGTGGAGACCCCCCCCGCCCCCCCCGCCCAGGCGTCCCGAACCGCGCCGGTATCGTCACGTATGCCACCCCGCCCGTCCCGCGGGGCCCGTACCACCCCGACCCGTGGAGACCCCCCATGCCCACCCCCCGCCGCACCGTGCTGAAGGGCGCCGCGCTCGCCGGCGCCGCCGGGCTGGGGGTCGCGGCCTGCTCCACCGAGTCGAAGCTGGGCCACGCCCAGACGCCCACCCCCACCGCCCCCGAGCCGCTCGGCGCCGCGTCCGAGGTGCCCGTCGGCGGCGCGAAGCTCTACCGCGAGCAGCGGGTGGTCGTGTACTGCCCGGCGAAGGGCGAGTACCAGGGGTTCAGCGCCCAGTGCACCCACGCGGGCTGCCTCCTGGAGAAGCTCGAAGGCACGATCGGTGACTGCCCGTGTCACGGCAGCCGCTTCGACGTCACCACCGGCGAGGCGGTCCACGGCCCCGCCACCGTCCCGCTGCCGAAGGTCCCGGTCACCCTGGAGGGCGACAACCTGGTGGCCGGCCCGAAAGCCTGACACGCCACCACGGGCCCGGGGCCCGCCCGCGCGCGTCCCGCGCTGTCCGTCCTCGCAAGTAGGGTGGACAGCATGGCCGACCCCTCCAGCTACCGCCCCAAGCCGGGACAGATCCCCGACTCGCCGGGGGTCTACAAATTCCGCGACGAACACCACCGGGTGATCTACGTCGGGAAGGCGAAAAGCCTGCGCCCGCGCCTGTCCAGCTACTTCCAGGACCTGGCCGGCCTGCACCCCCGTACCCGCACGATGGTCACCACCGCCGCCTCCGTCGAGTGGACCGTCGTCTCCACCGAGGTCGAGGCGCTCCAGCTGGAGTACTCCTGGATCAAGGAGTTCGACCCCCGCTTCAACGTCAAGTACCGCGACGACAAGAGCTATCCGTACCTCGCGGTCACCCTCAACGAGGAGTTCCCGCGCGTCCAGGTGATGCGCGGCGCCAAGCGCAAGGGCGTGCGGTACTTCGGCCCGTACGGACACGCCTGGGCGATCCGCGAGACGGTCGACCTGATGCTCCGGGTGTTTCCCGTACGGACGTGCTCCGCCGGGGTGTTCAAGAACGCGGAGCGCACCGGCCGCCCCTGCCTGCTCGGCTACATCGGCAAGTGCTCCGCGCCCTGCGTCGGCCGGGTCACCCCCGAGGAACACCGCGAACTGGCCGAGGAGTTCTGCGACTTCATGGCCGGCCGCACCGGCGCGTACATCCGCCGCCTGGAGCGTCAGATGGCGGACGCCGCCGAGGACATGGAGTACGAGAGGGCGGGCCGGCTGCGGGACGACATAGGGGCCCTGCGCCGGGCGATGGAGAAGAACGCCGTCGTGCTCGCCGACGCCACCGACGCCGACCTGATCGCGGTGGCCGAGGACGAGCTGGAGGCCGCCGTGCAGATCTTCCACGTCCGCGGCGGCCGGGTGCGCGGCCAGCGCGGCTGGGTGACGGACAAGGTCGAGGAGGTCGGTACGGCCGGCCTGGTCGAGCACGCGCTCCAGCAGCTGTACGGGGAGGAGACCGGCGACTCCGTACCGAAAGAGGTGCTGGTCCCGGCGCTGCCCGGCGACGACGCGGAGACGGCCGCCGTCACCCAGTGGCTCAGCGAGCGGCGTGGTTCGCACGTGTCCCTGCGGATCCCGCAGCGCGGCGACAAGAAGGACCTCATGGCGACGGTCGAGCGCAACGCCCAGCAGGCGCTCGTCCTGCACAAGACCAGGCGGGCCAGCGACCTCACCACCCGCTCGCGGGCGCTGGAAGAGATCGCGCGGGCCCTGGACCTGGACAGTGTGCCGCTGCGGATCGAGTGCTTCGACATCTCCCACCTCCAGGGGGACGACGTGGTCGCCTCCATGGTGGTCTTCGAGGACGGCCTCGCCCGTAAGAGCGAATACCGCCGCTTCCAGATCAAGGGCAAGGTCGGCGACACGCAGGTCTGGCACGGCGAGGGGCAGGACGACGTCCGGTCGATGCACGAGGTGATCGCCCGCCGCTTCCGCCGCTACCTCCTGGAGAAGGAGAAGACGGGGGAGTGGACCGAGCAGGATCTCGTGGGCGAGACCACCGCCTCGGGCGAGGTCCCCGCCGCGCCCGAGGACGACGGCCGCCCCAAGCGCTTCGCGTACCCGCCCCAGCTGGTCGTGGTCGACGGCGGACAGCCGCAGGTCGCGGCGGCCAAGCGGGCCCTGGACGAGCTGGGCATCGACGACGTGGCGGTCTGCGGCCTCGCCAAGCGCCTCGAAGAGGTCTGGCTGCCGGACGACGACGATCCGGTGGTCCTGCCCCGCCACAGCGAGGGGCTCTACCTCCTCCAGCGGGTGCGCGACGAGGCGCACCGCTTCGCGATCACCTATCAGCGGGCGAAGCGGGCCAAACGCGTCAGGACCAGCCCGCTGGACGACGTCCCCGGTCTCGGTGAGACCCGGAAGCAGGCGCTCATCAAGCATTTCGGCTCGGTGAAGCGGCTGCGGCAGGCGACAATCGAGCAGATCTGCGAGGTCCCGGGGCTCGGCCGCAAGACGGCCGAGGCCGTGGCCGTGGCCCTCGCCCAGGCGGCCCCGGCCGCACCCGCCGTGAACACGGCAACAGGAGAGATCATGGATGACGACGGGGGCAGCACGCATGACTGAGCACGACCGGGACGGAGCGGAGCACGTGAGTACGGGCACCACGAAGGAGGCCGGTGAGGCCGGCGAGGCGGCCATCCCCGAGCTGGTGATCATCTCCGGCATGTCGGGCGCGGGGCGCAGCACCGCGGCGAAGTGCCTGGAGGACCTCGGCTGGTTCGTCGTCGACAACCTGCCGCCCGCCCTGATCCCCACCATGGTGGAGCTGGGCGCGCGCTCGCAGGGCAACGTCGCCAGGATCGCGGTGGTCGTGGACGTCCGCGGCCGGCGGTTCTTCGACAACCTCCGCGAGTCCCTGGCGGACCTCGACGCCAAGGGCGTCAACCGCAGGATCGTCTTCCTGGAGTCGTCCGACGAGGCGCTGGTCCGCCGGTTCGAGTCCGTCCGGCGCCCGCACCCCCTCCAGGGGGACGGCCGGATCGTGGACGGCATCGAGGCCGAGCGCGACCTGCTGCGCGAGCTGCGCGGCGACGCCGACCTGGTGATCGACACGTCCAGCCTCAACGTGCACGAGCTGCGCGCGAAGCTGGACGCCGGGTTCGCCGGGGACGAGAAGCCGGAGCTGCGGGCGACGGTGATGTCGTTCGGCTACAAGTACGGCCTGCCGGTCGACGCCGACCTGGTGGTGGACTGCCGCTTCCTGCCGAACCCGCACTGGGTCCCGGAGCTGCGGCCGTTCACGGGCCTGAACGAGGAGGTGTCCGCGTACGTCTTCAACCAGCCGGGCGCCAAGGAGTTCCTCGACCGCTACACCGAGCTGCTCCAGCTGATCGCCGCCGGGTACCGCCGCGAGGGCAAGCGGTACGTGACCGTCGCGGTCGGCTGTACGGGTGGCAAGCACCGTTCCGTGGCCATGTCGGAGAAGCTCGCCGCGCGCCTCGCCGGCGAAGGCGTCGAGACCGTCGTCGTCCACCGGGACATGGGGCGCGAGTGACCGGACGCACCTTCCGCATGCGGCGCCTGCGCAGGGGCACCCCCGCGCCGGCGTCGCGGGCTCGCGGTGCCCAGCCCAAGGTCGTCGCCCTCGGCGGCGGCAGGGGCCTGTCCGCCTCACTGGCGGCCCTGCGCCGGATCACCGGCGACCTGACCGCCGTCGTCACGGTCGCCGACGACGGCGGCTCCAGCGGCCGGCTCCGCGACGAGCTGGGTGTCCTGCCGCCGGGCGACCTGCGCAAGGCGCTGGCGGCGCTCTGCGGTGACGACGACTGGGGCCAGACGTGGGCCCGGGTCATCCAGCACCGCTTCGTCTCCCGGGGCGACCTGCACGACCACGCCGTCGGCAACCTGCTGATCGTCGCCCTGTGGGAGCAGCTGGGCGACCATGTGCAGGCCCTGGACCTGGTCGGCAGGCTGCTCGGCGCGCACGGCCGGGTGCTGCCCATGTCGGCGGTGCCGCTGGAGCTCCAGGCGCTGGTACGGGGACACGACCCGGCCCGCCCGGACGACGTCGACACCGTGCGCGGCCAGGCCACGGTCGCGCTCACGCGCGGTGAGGTGCAGTCGGTGCACCTGGTGCCGAACGACCCGCCGGCGGTGCCCGAGGCCGTCGCGGCGGTGCTGGACGCCGACTGGGTGGTGCTCGGTCCCGGCTCCTGGTTCTCCTCGGTCATCCCGCACCTGCTGGTGCCCGAGCTGCTCGACGCCCTGGTCGGGACGAAGGCCCGCCGGGTGCTGTCGTTGAATCTCGCACCACAACCCGGTGAAACCGATGGCTTCTCACCGCAGCGTCATTTGGAGGTTTTGGGGCGACACGCCCCTAAACTCGCCCTGGACGTGGTGCTCGCCGACAAGGCCGCCGTGCCTGACTGCGAGTCACTCGCCGATGCCGCCAAACGGTTCGGCGCCGCGGTCGAGCTGGCGCCGGTGGCAGCGCCCGACAGTTCCCCGAAGCACGATCCGGAGCTGTTGGCAGCCGCGTACGACCGTATTTTTCGGATGCATGGAAGGATCGGCCCATGGCGATGACGCCAGCGGTGAAGGACGAGATCGCCCGCCTCCCCGTCACCCGGACGTGTTGTAGGAAGGCTGAGGTCTCGGCGATTCTTCGGTTCGCGGGCGGGCTGCACCTGGTGAGCGGCCGCATCGTGATCGAGGCGGAGCTGGACACCAGCATCGCCGCGCGCCGCCTCCGCAAGGACATCCTGGAGATCTTCGGGCACAACTCGGAGCTGGTGGTGATGGCCCCGGGCGGTCTGCGCAGAGGCAGCCGTTACGTCGTACGGGTGATCACCGGCGGCGACCAGCTGGCCCGGCAGACCGGTTTGGTCGACGGCCGGGGACGCCCGATCCGCGGCCTGCCCCCGCAGGTCGTCTCCGGGGCCACCTGCGACGCCGAGGCGGCCTGGCGCGGGGCGTTCCTCGCGCACGGCTCGCTCACCGAGCCCGGCCGCTCCTCCTCGCTGGAGGTGACCTGCCCGGGCCCCGAGGCCGCCCTCGCCCTGGTCGGCGCGGCCCGCCGGCTCCAGATCGCCGCCAAGGCCCGTGAGGTACGGGGCGTGGACCGGGTGGTCGTACGGGACGGGGACGCGATCGGCGCCCTGCTGACCCGGCTCGGCGCGCACGAGTCGGTGCTGGCCTGGGAGGAGCGGCGGATGCGCCGCGAGGTCCGCGCCACGGCCAACCGCCTCGCCAACTTCGACGACGCCAACCTGCGCCGCTCGGCCCGCGCCGCCGTCGCCGCGGGGGCCCGGGTGGGGCGCGCCCTGGAGATCCTCGGCGAGGAGGTGCCCGAGCATCTCGCCGCCGCCGGCCGGCTCCGCATGGAGCACAAGCAGGCGTCGCTGGAGGAGCTGGGCGCGCTCGCCGACCCGCCGCTGACCAAGGACGCCGTCGCGGGCCGGATCCGCCGGCTGCTCGCCATGGCCGACAAGCGCGCGCAGGACCTGGGCATTCCGGGTACGGAGTCGACGCTCAGCGAGGAGATGGCCGACGGTCTCGTCGGCTGACGCCCTCCACCACGTACCACCGGGTGCCGCCGGCCTCCTCAGGAGGCCGGCGGCACCCGTTTTAGGTGTTCGCAGCACCTACTCCGGGGCCCCGGTGAACCCTTGACATGATCATGGAGCGTGGTCAACCTGACGTCTGGTCACGCACGTGACGGACAACGGCAAGGGGGGCACATGAGACGCAGAGCGAGATCGATCCTCGCGGCGGGCGCGCTGCTGGTGGGCGGAGTGACACTGGCACCGCTCGCCGAGGCACAGACGACGCCGGGCGCGGACGCCGGCGCGGACGCCGTGAAGGTGTTCGACGCACAGGTCACCAAGGAGCAGGTGCCGCTGCTCATAGCCGCCGGCCAGGACTCCCACGAGCTGGGCGAACTGGCACCGGAGAAGGGCACGGCGAAGGTCGAGCTGTTCCTCACCGACGCGCAGGCGCGCGGCCTGGAGCGGCAGGGTGTCGACGTCACCGAGCGCAAGGTCGCCCAGAAGACCGAGGCCAGGATCCAGGCGGCGGGCGACGGCGTCTTCCGCCCGTACAGCGGCAAGGGCAACCTGAAGGAAGAGATCGTCAAGACCGGTCAGGCCAACCCCGGCCTCACCAAGGTCGTCTCCATCGGGAAGACCGTCCAGGGCCAGGACATCCTCGCGATCAAGATCAGCAAGGGTGCGAAGAAGACGAAGGACGGCGCCAAGCCGTCCGTGCTCTACATGTCCAACCAGCACGCCCGGGAGTGGATCACTCCCGAGATGACGCGCCGGCTGATGCACTACTACCTCGACAACTACGGCAAGGACCGGCGGATCACCAAGATCGTCGACTCCACCGAGCTGTGGTTCGTCCCCACCGCCAACCCGGACGGCTACGACTACACGTTCAGCCCCGACGGCGACCGGCTGTGGCGCAAGAACCTGCGGGACGTCAACGGCGACGGACAGATCACCTCCGGTGACGGCGTCGACCTCAACCGCAACTTCGCCTTCAAGTGGGGCTACGACGACGAGGGTTCGTCCCCCCGCCCCAACAGCGAGACCTACCGCGGCGCGGGCCCGGGCTCCGAGCCCGAGACGAAGGCGATCGACCGCTTCCAGAAGAGCATCGGCTTCGACTACGGCATCAACTACCACTCGGCCGCCGAACTCCTCCTCTACGGCGTGGGCTGGCAGGTCGCCACCCCCACCCCCGACGACGTGCTCTACCAGGCCCTCGCCGGTACGCCGGAGAACTCCGCGGTCCCCGGCTACTACCCGCAGGTCTCCTCCGAGCTGTACACCACCAACGGTGAGGCCGACGGGCACGCGGCGAACGTCAACGGCACGATGATGTTCACCCCGGAGATGACGACCTGCCAGACCGCCTCGGCGGTCGACCCGGCCGACGCGTGGGAGGCCAGGGACTGCCAGTCCGGCTTCAACTTCCCCGACGACGAGAAGCTGATCCAGGGCGAGTTCGCCAAGAACGTCCCCTTCGCGCTCTCCGTCGCCGAGACCGCCGTCCACCCCGATCAGCCGGTCTCCTCGGTCGGCCTGACGGCCCCCGACTTCACCCTGGACCCCTTCACCACCTCGTACGCGCGCGGTGAGGACCAGGAAGTCGCCGTCACCGTCCGCAAGTCCGTCCGGGACAAGGAGCTCAACTACCGGATCAACGGCGGCCGTACGCACGACGAGGACCTCAAGGCCTGGAAGGGCGGCGAGACCTACGGCGGCGACGACAACCTCCACTTCGACGAGTACCGCGCCGAGGTCGAGGACGCCGACCCGGGCGACACCGTCGAGGTCTGGTTCACCGGCCGCACCAAGGCCGGCCGGTCCACGGCCAGTGAGCACTTCACGTACACCGTCGCCGAGCGCCCCCGCGCCGACACGATCGTGATCGCCGAGGGCGCCGGCTCCGCCCAGAACGCCGCCGCGTACGTCGACGCCCTCCGGGCCAACGGCCGTACCGCCGTCGTCTGGGACGTCCCCACCCAGGGCGCCCCGCACCCGCTGGGGGTCCTCGCCCACTTCTCCACCGCCGTCCACTACACCGGGGCCACCGCCCCGACCGGCGAGACCCAGCTGGCCGTCCGGGACTTCCTCAACGAGGGCGGCAAGCTCGTGGAGGCCGGCGAACTGGCCGGCGGCAACGCCACGGTCGGGCGCGCCCAGACCAACGACTTCAGCCAGTACTACCTGGGCGCGTACGGCCGTACGTCCCTGGGCGGCGCCACCGGCTTCACCGGCGCCGGCGCCCTCGCGGGCGCGGCGGGACCGCTGGGGGCCGCCCCCGGCAACCCGCTGAACGCCGCCGGGGTCTACAACATCACCTCCGAGAACCTGGACCCGGAGACCTTCCCCCAGTTCCGGAGCGCGCAGGCCGGTACGTACGCGGGCATCGTCAACCCGTACGCCCCCTACCAGGGCGCCTGGATGGCGGCGGCCACCCACGAGGACGACGAGTGGCGGCGCCTGAGCCGGACCGTCGACCTCACCGGGGTCACCGCGGCCGACCGGCCCGAGCTGCGTCTCGCGCTCAACTGGAACACCGAGCCGGGCTACGACCACGCCGTCCTGGAGGCGCACACCACCGGCGCCGAGGACTGGACCACGCTCCCCGAGGCCGGCGGCGCCACCACCGCCGCGGTCCCCGACGAGTGCGCGGCCGGGTTCTTCGTCGCCAGTCACCCGTTCCTGGAGCACTACCTCACCCTCGGCGACGACGGCTGCCAGGCGTCCGGCACCACCGGCGCCTGGAACAGCTTCACCGGCACCTCCAACGGCTGGAAGCAGGTCGCCTTCGACCTGAGCGCCTACGCCGGGAAGAAGGTCGACCTGTCGCTCAGCTACCTCACCGACCCCAGCACGGGCGGCCGCGGCCTCTTCGCGGACAACACGCGCCTGGCCGTCGGCGGCACCGAGCAGCAGGCCGAGGGCTTCGAGACCTCTCTCGGCGCCTGGACCACCCCGGGAGCCCCGGCGGGCAGCCCGGCCGTGGACGGCGACTGGACGCGCGTCCAGGAGCTTTTCAAGGCCTACTCCGCCGTGACCACCCGTGACACCGTGCTGCTGGGCTTCGGCCTGGAGCACGTACAGGACGCCGGACAGCGTGCGGCGATCCTCGGCAAGGCACTGCGCGGCCTGCGTCACTGATCCGCTGCGCCGGGGTCACCGGTGGTTCGCCACCCGGTCACCCCGGCGTCGACGGCCCGTGCCCGCTACCCGCGGGTACGGGCCGTTGTCGACTTCGCGGCAGCTCGATGTCACTCCGCCCTCCCCAGGAGGGTAGGGTCGTAAGCGGTCGGGGACATCCCATACAACTCGCCGGCGTCGAAAACCGGCGTACCAACGAGGAGATCGGTTCGTGACGATCCGCGTAGGCATCAACGGCTTTGGCCGCATCGGTCGTAACTACTTCCGCGCGCTGCTGGAGCAGGGTGCAGACATCGAGATCGTGGCTGTCAACGACCTGGGTGACACTGCGACCACCGCGCACTTGCTGAAGTACGACACCATCCTGGGGCGCCTGAAGGCACAGGTGACCCACACCGCCGACACCATCACGGTCGACGGACACACCATCAAGGTGCTCTCCGAGCGCAACCCGGCCGACATCCCCTGGGGTGAGCTGGGCGTCGACATCGTCATCGAGTCGACCGGCATCTTCACCAAGAAGGCCGACGCGGCGAAGCACCTCGCGGGCGGCGCCAAGAAGGTCCTCATCTCGGCTCCGGCCAAGGACGAGGACATCACCATCGTGATGGGCGTCAACGAGAACAAGTACGTCGCCGCCGACCACCACGTCATCTCCAACGCCTCCTGCACCACCAACTGTGTGGCGCCGATGGCCAAGGTTCTCCTGGAGAACTTCGGCATCGTCAAGGGCATGATGACGACGGTCCACGCGTACACGAACGACCAGCGGATCCTGGACTTCCCGCACAGCGACCTCCGCCGCGCCCGTGCCGCCGCGGAGAACATCATTCCGACCACCACCGGTGCCGCCAAGGCCACCGCGCTGGTGATCCCGGAGCTGGCGGGCAAGCTCGACGGCATCGCGATGCGCGTCCCGGTCCCGACCGGCTCGGTCACCGACCTGGTCATCGAGCTGGAGCGCGAGGTGACCAGGGACGAGGTCAACGCCGCCTTCCAGAAGGCCGCCGAGGGCCAGCTCAAGGGCATCCTCGACTACACCGAGGACGCCATCGTCTCCTCGGACATCGTCAACTGGCCCGCCTCCTGCACCTTCGACTCCTCCCTGACCATGGTCCAGGGCAAGAGCGTGAAGGTCATCGGCTGGTACGACAACGAGTGGGGCTACTCCAACCGTCTGGTCGACCTGACCGAATTCGTCGGCGGCCAGCTCTAGGCGACCCGCCATGGGTGACAGGGCTCGGTGGGCGCGCACAGCGCCCATCGAGCCCTGTCGGCCTGTGCGGCCCGTCCGGAAACCGATCAGACGTTCCAAGGAGTCCTGCACCCGATGAAGACGATCGACGAACTTCTCACCGAAGGGGTCGGCGGCAAGCGGGTATTCGTCCGCGCCGACCTCAACGTGCCGCTCGACGGCACGACGATCACCGACGACGGCCGCATCCGCGCCGTCCAGCCGACGATCGCCCGGCTCGCCGAAGCCGGTGCGCGCGTGATCGTCGCGTCCCACCTCGGCCGCCCCAAGGGCGCGCCCGACCCCGCCTTCTCGCTCGCCCCCGCCGCCGCCCGCCTCGGGGAACTCCTCGGTACGGACGTGGCCTTCGCGACCGACACGGTCGGCGACTCCGCCCGGGCCGTCGTCGCGGGCCTCGCCGACGGCCAGGTCGCCGTGATCGAGAACCTCCGCTTCAACCCCGGCGAGACCTCGAAGGACGACGCCGAGCGCGGCGCGTTCGCCGACCGGCTGGCCGGCCTCGCCGACCTGTACGTGGGCGACGGCTTCGGAGCCGTCCACCGCAAGCACGCCTCGGTCTTCGACCTCCCGGCCCGCCTCCCGCACGCCGCGGGTGGCCTCATCGCCACCGAGGTGGGCGTCCTCAAGAAGCTGACCGAGGACGTCGCCCGCCCGTACGCCGTCGTCCTCGGCGGCGCCAAGGTCTCCGACAAGCTCGGGGTCATCGACCACCTGCTCGAGAAGGCCGACCGCATCCTCATCGGCGGCGGCATGGCGTTCACCTTCCTCAAGGCCCAGGGCCACGAGGTCGGCTCCTCGCTGCTCCAGGAGGACCAGATCCCGGCCGTCCAGGGCTACCTCAAGCGCGCCGAGGAGCGCGGCGTGGAGTTCGTGCTCCCCGTCGACTTCCTGGTCGCCGAGCAGTTCCCCAACCTCAAGACCAAGGCGCCCGCGCACCCCGAGACGGTCGCGGCCGACGCCATGCCCGCCGGGAAGATGGGCCTCGACAACGGGCCCGAGACCTGCGCGCTCTACGCCGCCAAGCTCGCCGACGCGGCCACCGTCTTCTGGAACGGGCCCATGGGCGTCTTCGAACACCCCGACTACGCGGAGGGCACCAGGGCCGTCGCCCAGGCCCTCCTCGACTCGTCGGCCTTCACCGTCGTCGGGGGTGGCGACTCCGCCGCCGCCGTCCGGATCCTGGGCTTCGACGAGAACGCATTCGGCCACATCTCGACCGGTGGCGGCGCGAGCCTCGAATACCTCGAAGGCAAGACGCTTCCCGGCCTCGCCGCACTGGAGGACTGACCGTTCCATGACCGATTCGACCGTTTCATCCGAAAATGCAGGCCGCCTTCCGCTGATGGCGGGCAACTGGAAGATGAACCTCAACCACCTTGAGGCCATCGCCCACACCCAGAAGCTCGCCTTCGCCCTGGCGGACAAGGACTACGACGCCGTCGAGGTCGCCGTCCTGCCCCCCTTCACCGACCTGCGGTCCGTACAGACCCTCGTCGACGGGGACAAGCTCAAGATCAAGTACGGCGCCCAGGACATCTCCGCGCAGGACTCCGGCGCCTACACCGGCGAGATCTCCGGCGCGATGCTCGCCAAGCTCAAGTGCACGTACGTCGCCGTGGGGCACTCCGAGCGCCGGCAATACCACGGCGAGACGGACGAGCAGTGCAACGCCAAGGTCAAGGCCGCGTTCCGGCACGGCCTGACCCCGATCCTCTGCGTCGGCGAGGGCCTGGACATCCGCAAGGCCGGTGACCAGGTCGGGTACACGCTGGCGCAGCTCGACGGCGGCCTCAAGGACGTTTCGGCCGAGCAGGCCGAGACCATCGTGATCGCGTACGAGCCGGTCTGGGCGATCGGCACCGGCGAGGTCGCCACCCCCGAGGACGCCCAGGAGGTCTGCGGGGCGATCCGCGGCCGGCTGGCCGAGCTGTACTCCCAGGAGCTGGCCGACCGGGTCCGGATCCAGTACGGCGGCTCGGTGAAGTCCGGCAACGTGGCCGCGATCATGGCCCAGCCGGACGTGGACGGCGCACTGGTCGGCGGCGCGGCGCTGGACGCCGAGGAGTTCGTCAAGATCGTCAGGTTCCGCGACCAGTGAGTATGCGGTAGCACGGATCCGTCGTACCCTTGCGGGGGCCAGGTGGCTTGCCATCCGGCCCCCGCAGTCCTTGAGCAGTCCGAATTCAGTCCTGTCAGTCCGAGGAAGTTGGTCCAGCCGTGGTTATGGGGTTCTCGATCGCCCTCATCATCTTCAGCCTGCTGCTGATGCTGCTGGTGCTGATGCACAAGGGAAAGGGCGGCGGCCTCTCCGACATGTTCGGTGGCGGAATGCAGTCGTCCGTCGGTGGGTCCTCGGTCGCGGAGCGTAACCTCGACCGCATCACCGTGGTTGTCGGTCTGCTGTGGTTCGCATGCATTATCGTACTTGGCCTGCTGCTCAAGCTGGACAGCTGACCGCACGTACGGTACGGCGCCGCGGGCGCGGCCTATCATGAGGTTCCGCGCCCCGCGGCAGGGGTAACTCCCCTCTCTGGACGCGCGTTGGGCCCGAGACCGACCGGCGATCGCCGGCCGGTCTTACGTAGACTGGGGCGCCACCCGGCAGCGGGAGCTGCCTATCGATGCTTCGCGGCACCATCACGCAGGGAGTTACGACCGTGGCAAGTGGCAACGCGATCCGGGGAAGCCGGGTCGGAGCGGGGCCGATGGGTGAGGCCGAGCGTGGCGAGTCCGCGCCACGCCTGCGCATCTCCTTCTGGTGCTCCAACGGGCACGAGACGGTGCCGAGCTTCGCCAGCGACGCGCAGGTTCCGGAGACGTGGGACTGCCCGCGCTGCGGCTTCCCGGCCGGCCAGGACCGGGATAACCCGCCGGACCCGCCGCGCACCGAGCCGTACAAGACGCACCTCGCCTACGTACGTGAGCGGCGGAGCGACGCGGACGGCGAGGCGATCCTCGCGGAGGCGCTCGCCAAGCTGCGCGGCGAGATCTAGGCCGAGATCCAGGCCCTGGGCCTGTTCCCCGAGCCGCGAGTTCAAGACAATCCGGTCCGGCCGGGTCACCTGTGACAGGTGGCCCGGCCGAGCTGTTTCCCGGTCCGTTTCCCCGGCGTTGTCAGTGCCTCCGTCTACGGTTCTCGGCATCGGATTTCTCGGAGCGGTGAGCCGGAGGGGGACGGGGTGTCGGCTGTGGGCATGGCGGTGGCGGCGGAGGTACGGGCGCCCGCGTGGCGCGGCGGGTTCGGGCGGCTGTGGTCCGCCGCGGTCGTCTCCCGGTTCGGGGACGCCCTGCGGACGGCCGCGATGCCCCTCCTCGCCACCACGCTCACCGACGATCCGCTGCTGATCGCGTCGGTGACCGCCTGTGGCTACCTGCCGTGGCTGCTGTTCGGGCTGCTCGGCGGGGCCGTCGCCGACCGGGTCGACCAGCGGCGGGCGATGTGGGGCGTCGACCTGCTCCGGGGCGCCCTGATGGCGGCCTTCGCGGTGGCCGTCGCCCTGGGGCACGCCTCCGTCGCCCTGCTGATCATGCTCGCGTTCGTGCTCACCACCTTCCAGACGCTCTTCGACAACGCGGCGACGGCCCTGCTGCCCGCCCTCGTACCGCCCGGGGCGCTGGGGAGCGCCAACGCCCGGCTGATGACCGGACAGCAGATCGCCGGCACGTTCCTCGCCGCGCCCCTGGTGCCGGTGCTGCTGCTGGGCGGCGCCTCGCTGCCGTACGCGGCCGACGCGGCGACCTACGGCGTGGCCGCGCTGCTGATCGCCTCCCTGCGGGCCGAACCGGCACCACGGCCGCCGCGTCAGGCCGGCTCCACCCTGCGCGGGGAGATCGCCGAGGGGCTGCGTGTCCTGTGGCGCGACCGGACCCTGCGCGGGCTGTGCGTGGCGACGACCCTCTGCAACATCGGGATGGGCGCCCTGATCGCCACGCTCGTCCTGCACGTCACGGGGTGGCTGGACGCGGGCGACGCCGGGTACGCGCTCGCGGTCGCCGGATACGGAGCGGGGAGCGTGCTGGGCGGGCTGCTCGCCCGGCGGCTCGCCGAGCGGACGGGGCGGATACGGGCCGTCCTCCTGGCCGGCACCGTCCAGACCGGGGTCCTGGTCGCCCTCGGGACGGTGCGGGAGCTGTGGGTGGCCGTGGCGTGCCTCGCCGTCTTCGGCCTGGGCGGCATGGTCTGGAACGTGAACCAGACCACCCTCGTGCAGGAGCGGAGCCCGGCCCCCGCGCTGGGCCGGATCAGCGCCGCCTTCCGTACGCTCGCCGTCGCCGGGGCCCCGCTCGGCGCGCTGCTCGGCGGCGCCGCGGCGGCCGGATGGGGGCTCAACTCACCCGCCCTGGTGGCCGCCGCGCTCTTCGTACCGGCCGTCGCGTCGCTGGCCCGTCTGATCAATTAGGTTGGAGGGGCAGCAGGGGCAGCACGCAAGCACGAGCAGAAGTGGGCTGATGTCCGAATGAACGCAGCAAGCCGTACCAGGCTCACTCGCACGCCCGAGTGGGCCGCACTGGGCAAGCACCGGGAGCAGTGGGGGAAGACGGGCCTGCGGGAGTTGTTCGCCGCGTCACCGGCGCGCGGCACCGACTACACCCTCCGGGTCGGTGACCTCCACCTCGACTACGCGAAGCACCTGGTGACGGACGAGACGCTGGCGCTGCTGCGCGAGCTGGCCGCGGCCACCGGGGTGAGCGAGCTGCGGGACGCGATGTTCCGCGGCGAGAAGATCAACACCACCGAGGACCGTGCGGTCCTGCACACCGCGCTGCGCGCCCCCCGGGACGCCGTGGTCGAGGTCGACGGGGAGAACGTCGTCCCGGCCGTGCACGCGGTTCTCGACAAGATGGCCGCCTTCGCCGACCGGGTCAGGGCGGGCGAGTGGACCGGCCACACGGGCCGGCCCATCAAGAACGTCGTCAACATCGGCATCGGCGGCTCCGACCTCGGCCCGGCGATGGCGTACGAAGCCCTCAGGTCCTTCACGGACCGCGGCCTCACGGTCCGCTTCGTGTCGAACGTGGACGGCGCCGACCTGCACGAGGCGGTACGGGACCTGGACGCGGCGGAGACGCTCTTCATCGTCGCCTCCAAGACCTTCACCACCATCGAGACCATCACCAACGCCACCTCCGCCCGCGACTGGCTGCTGACCGGGCTGAGGGCCGGCCAGGAGGCCGTCGCCCAGCACTTCGTGGCGCTCTCCACGAACAGCGAGAAGGTCGCGGACTTCGGTATCGACACGGCCAACATGTTCGAGTTCTGGGACTGGGTCGGCGGTCGGTACTCGTACGACTCCGCCATCGGCCTCTCCCTGATGATCGCGATCGGCCCCGGCCGCTTCCGCGAGATGCTCGACGGCTTCCACCTCGTGGACGAGCACTTCCGCACCGCCCTGCCCGAGTCCAACGCGCCGCTCCTGCTGGGCCTGTTGGGCGTCTGGTACGGCGCGTTCTTCGACGCGCAGTCGCACGCCGTCCTGCCGTACAGCCACTACCTGTCCCGGTTCACCGCGTACCTCCAGCAGTTGGACATGGAGTCCAACGGCAAGTCCGTGGACCGCGACGGCAACCCCGTCGACTGGCAGACGGGCCCGGTGGTCTGGGGCACGCCCGGCACCAACGGCCAGCACGCGTACTACCAGTTGATCCACCAGGGTACGAAGATCATCCCGGCCGACTTCATCGGTTTCGCCCGGCCCGTCGGGGACCTGGCGCCCGGTCTGGTCGCCCAGCACGACCTGCTGATGGCCAACTTCTTCGCGCAGACGCAGGCGCTGGCGTTCGGCAAGACCCCCGAAGAGGTACGGGCCGAGGGGGTGCCCGAGGAGCTGGTCCCGCACAAGACCTTCCGCGGGAACCACCCCACGACCACGATCCTCGCCGACGAGCTGACCCCGTCCGTGCTGGGCCAGTTGATCGCCCTGTACGAGCACAAGGTCTTCGTCCAGGGCGCGATCTGGAACATCGACTCGTTCGACCAGTGGGGCGTCGAGCTCGGCAAGGTCCTCGCCAAGAAGATCGAACCGGTCCTGACGGGTGACGAGGCCGGTGACGGCCTCGACTCGTCGACGGCGGCGCTGGTTGCCACGTACCGCACCCTGCGCGGCCGCTGACCGATGAGCGCGCCCGGGATAGACGGGCCGCAGGTGGTACGGCACCTGCGGCCGCCCCGCAACACGCTCGACCCCCGCGCCGTCGCCTGGTGGCGCACCCGCGTGCTGTTGCTCACCGTCGTCCCCGTCGCGCCGCTCGCCGTGCTGGGGGCGCTCGTCGCCCCCGCGCGGACCTGGCTGTTCACGCCCGCCGCCGTCCTCGCGGTGCTCGGTCTCCTCGGTGCGGTGCTCCTGCCCGGATGGTGGTTCCGGGTGCACCGCTGGGAGGTGACCGACGAGGCGGTGTACGTCCTCACCGGCTTCTTCCAACAGGAGTGGCGGATCGCGCCGATGTCCCGGATCCAGACCGTGGACACCGTGCGCGGCCCGCTGGAGCAGCTGTTCCGGCTCTCCACGGTCGTCGTCACGACCGCGTCCGCCAAGGGCGCCGTCCACCTCGCGGGGCTGGACCACCGGCTCGCCGCCGACCTGGCCGAGCGCCTGACCCGGATCACCGGGACCACGCCCGGTGACGCCACATGAGCGACACGGAGGCGGCGGCCGGTCCCGGCGCGAACCCCGCCGCTGCCGGTACGGTCACCGCCGGGGGAGCCGCCGGCGGCACGGAACGGGCCGCCCCGGCGGACGGGCCCGAGGGATGGCGGCGGCTGGACCGGCGCGGCCTCCTCGTCACCGCGACCGTCCTCGCGGGCATCGCCCTCGGCGCCGGGATACCGACCGCCGTCGGGATGACGGGCGGCATGCCCCTGGGCGAAGCCCTCGCCTGGGTCCTCGCCGGTACCGGCGCCCTGATCGTGTGCGGTACCGGCGGCGAGTACGTCCGCTGGCGCCGCACCCGCTACCGCGTCGGCCCCGAGCGGGCCGAACTCCACACCGGCCTGTTCCTGGTCAAACGCCGGTCCCTGGCCCGCGAACGCATACGCACCGTCGACCTCACCGCCAGCCTCCTGCTGCGGTCCCTCGGCCTGGTCAAGGTCAGGATCGGCACCGGCGAGCACACCGGCAACGAGTCCACCCTGGAACTCGACGCGGTCCGCAGGGCCGAGGGGGAACGGCTCCGCAGAGAACTGCTCGACCGGACCCCCGGGGAGCCGGGACCGCACCGCGAGGGCCTGCTGGCCGTCCTCGACCCCCGCTGGATCCGCTACGCCCCCCTCTCCTTCCTCGCGCCCGTGCTCGGCGGCACGGCGGCCGGCGGCCTCCTCCAGGTCAGCGATTGGTTCGGCGCCCAGACCGAGGTGATCGACTGGGTCGCGGACCGGCTGCGGGACACCCCGCTGCTCTGGTCGGTCGCCGCGCTGGTCGCGGCGGCGGGGCTGGCCGGCGTCGTGGGCACCCTCGGCCTGTGGGTCGAGATGTGGTGGAACTACCGGCTGGAGAGGGAGCCCGGCGGCACCCTGCGCGTCCGCAGAGGGCTGCTCACCTCCCGGTCCGTCTCCCTCGAGGAGCGGCGGCTGCGCGGCGTCGAGCTGGTCGAACCGATCGGCGTGCGGCTCGTCGGCGCGGCCCGGCTGGACGCCGTCGCCACCGGCCTTGCCCACGACGACGAGGACAAACACGCCGACCACAAGAACCTCCTGCCCGCCGCGCCGGCCTCCTTCGCCCACGCGCTGGCGGCCCGGGTCCTCCGGGAGCCCGAGTCCCCGACGCGGACGGCCCGGCTGATCCCCCACCCGAGGGCCGCCCGCTCCCGCAGACTGCGCCGCGCCCTGGCGGCGGTCCTGGCGCCGGCCGCGCTCCTCACGGTCCTCGGTCTGCTCCTGACCGACGTGCTGCTGTACGTGGCGGCGGCGGCCACGGCGTTTCTGCTCCCCCTGGCCGTCGTGCTGGCCCTGGACGCGGCCCGGAACCTGGGCCACGCCACCACGGGCGCCTACCTGGTCGCCCGCTCGGGAACCCTGCGCCGTACCACCGTCGCCCTCCAGCGGGGCGGTGTGATCGGCTGGACGATCCGCCAGTCGTACGTCCAGCGCAGGGCCGGCCTGATCACCCTGACGGCGACCACCGCCGCCGGAGAAGGCGCGTACGCCATCAAGGACGCGGCCCAGGGCGAGGGCCTGGCCTTCGCCGCGCAGGCCGTCCCCGGCCTGCTGGAACCGTTCCTGCAATCCGAGTGACGTACGGGCGGCGGGACGCGATCATGACCGTATGACAGCAACCAGTCGCCGTACGGTACTCGCCGCTCTCGCCACCGCCGCCGTGAGCGGGTCCGTGACGGCCGGGCAGGCGCGGGCCGCCGTGGCGGCGGAGGACCACTACGCCTCCTCCACCGACCTCTACACCCAGCTCGCGGGCAGGGAAGGGCTCGACTTCGGGCGCCGGTACCGGCGCCACGAGCGGCTCGACAGCAGCCTCGCCTCGGGGTTCCCGTACGTCCGCACCGTCGTGATGGCGCCGCACGGGGGCGGGATCGAGACCGGGACCTCCGAGCTGTGCCTCGCGATCGCCGGATACCACCCCGCCACCCTCGCCCCCCTGCCGGGCGGGGGCGCGCTCCACGACTACTGGATGTTCGAGGGGCTGCTCGACTCCGGCAACGGGGATCTGCACATCACCTCGTCCCACATCGACGACCGCGTCGCCCTGTCCCTGGCGGCCGGCAGCCTCAACGTGGTGTCCCTGCACGGCTGCCGGGCCGACCAGACCGGCGCGCCCGCCTCCCGGCCCGAGGCCGTGGTCGTAGGCGGGCGCAACGCCGCGTTCAAGCAGTACCTGCACGACGCGCTGCGGGCGGCCGGGTTCCAGACGATCGACGGGTCGGCCGTACCGGATCTCGCCGGGGTGGACCCGGACAACCTGTGCAACCGCACCCTGCTGGGCAAGGGCGGACAGCTGGAACTCACCACCGAGCTGCGCAGGAGCATGTTCGGTACGTTCACCCGGGCCGGCCGGGCGGGCTCCACCAACGAGATCTTCGACGCCTTCACCACCGCCGTCCGCACCGCCGTCGCGCGGCTGGAGGCGGGCGCGGACCAGGTCGTCCTCTGAGGGTGAGCGTGAGAGAAAGGCCCGGTCCGCCGGGGAGGCGGACCGGGCCTTCGCGTCAGGACGGTGACAGGACGTCAGGCCACCGACGGGGGATACAGGTCCCTCGGCAGCTTCGACGCCGCGTCCGCGTCCAGCAGCCACAGCGTGCGGCTCCTGCCGTATGCGCCCGCCGCCGGGGCCTGGATCTCGCCCGCCCCCGACAGGGCGATCTCCGCCGCCTCCGCCTTGTCCCCGCCCGCCGCCAGCAGCCACACCTCGTGCGCCGCGCGGATCGCGGGCAGGGTGAGGGAGACGCGCAGCGGCGGGGGCTTGGGAGCGCCGTGCACGGCGACGACCGTGCGCTCCGTCTCCCGTACCCCCGGCAGCTCGGGGAAGAGCGACGCCACGTGCGTGTCGGGCCCCACCCCCAGCATCAGGACGTCGAAGGACGGCACCTGCGCGTGGTCCTCCGGGCGGGAGGCCGCGGCCAGTTCCGCCGCGTACGCGGCGGCGGCCGCCTCCACGTCGTTGCCGTACGGGCCGTCCGACGCCGGCATCGCGTGCACCCGGGCGGGGTCCAGCGCAACCGAGTCGAGCAGCGCCTCACGGGCCTGGGTGATGTTGCGCTCCGGGTCGCCCTCCGGCAGGAAGCGCTCGTCGCCCCACCACAGGTCGAGACGCGACCAGTCGACCGCGTCCCGCGCGGGCGCCGCCGACAGCGCGGCCAGCAGGCCGTTGCCGTTGCGCCCGCCCGTGAGCACCACCGAGGCGGAGCCGCGGGAGGCCTGGGCGTCCACGATCCTCGTGATCAGCCGGGCCGCCGTGGCCTGCGCCATCAGCTCCTTGTCCCGGTGGACGACCAGGTGCGGGGCGCTCACTTCGCGGCCGCCTTCTTCGCCGCGGCCCGCTTGGCCGGCGCCGGTGTCTCCTCCGCGAGGGGTACCGCCTGCCCCGACGCGTCCCCGAGCTTCTCCACGCCGTACCGCAGGGCCGACGCGTAGATCTCGTCCGGGTCGAGCCGGCGCAGCTCCTCCGCGATCAGCTCCGACGTGTCGCGCCGGTTGAGCGCGACCGCCCGGTCCGGCTGGCCGTCGATGGAGAGCGTCGCGAGGGTGCCGTCCAGGCGCGTGAGCGAGATGGGCCCGCAGTCGGTCTCCATCCGGACGGACGTCAGGCCGGGACCGGCCGAGACCGTGCGCTTGACCGGTACGTGCAGCCGGTCGGCGAGCCACATGCCGAGCAGCTCACCGCTCGCGTTCAGCTCCTCGCCCTCCACCTCGACCTCGGTGACGGCGCAGTCGACCTGGTCCAGGGCCGCCGCGAGCATCGAGCGCCACGGGGTGATCCTGGCCCACGCGAGATCCGTGTCGCCGGGGGTGTAGACGGCGGCGCGGGACTTGAGCTCCTCGATCGGGTGCTCCGCCGCGTAGGTGTCCGTCACGCGGCGCTGGGCCAGCGTGCCCAGCGGGTCCTTCGCCGGGTTGACGGGCGCGTTGACCGCCCACCACACGACGACGGGCGCGTCCGGCAGCAGCAGCGGCAGGACCACCGACTGGGCGTGGTCGATGACCTCGCCGTACAGCCGCAGGACGACCGTCTCGCCGGTGCCGGCGTCCACGCCCACCCGCACCTCGGCGTCCAGGCGCGGCTTCGCGCGGTCGCGCGCCGAGCGCGAGACCCGCTTGATGATGACGAGCTTGCGCGAGGGGTGCTCGCGGGACGCGTCGTTGGCGGCCTTCAGCGCGTCGTACGCGTTCTCCTCGTCGGTGACGAGGACCAGCGTGAGGACCATGCCGACGGCGGGGGTGCCGATCGCCCTGCGTCCCCGCACCAGCGCCTTGTTGATCTTGCTGGACGTGGTGTCCGTAAGGTCGATCTTCATGGCCGACGCCAGCTCCGTCCGTGTCGTGCGAGCATTTCGTCCGCCTCGACCGGACCCCAGGTCCCGGACTCGTACTGCGCGGGCTTGCCGTGCGCGTCCCAGTACTGCTCGATCGGGTCGAGGATCTTCCAGGACAGCTCGACCTCCTCCGTGCGCGGGAAGAGGTTCGAGTCGCCGAGCAGCACATCGAGGATGAGCCGTTCGTACGCCTCGGGGCTGGACTCCGTGAAGGACTCGCCGTACGCGAAGTCCATCGAGACGTCCCGCACCTCCATCGCGGTGCCCGGCACCTTCGAGCCGAAGCGCATGGTCACGCCCTCGTCCGGCTGGACCCGGATGACCAGGGCGTTCTGCCCCAGCTCCTCCGTGGCCGTGTGGTCGAAGGGGGAGTGCGGGGCCCGCTGGAACACCACCGCGATCTCGGTGACCCGGCGGCCGAGGCGCTTGCCGGTACGGAGGTAGAAGGGGACGCCCGCCCAGCGGCGGTTGTCGATCTCCACCTTCACGGCGGCGTAGGTGTCGGTCTTCGACTTGGGGTCGATACCGTCCTCCTGGAGGTAGCCGACGGCCTTCTCGCCGCCCTGCCACCCGGACGCGTACTGCCCGCGCACGGTGTCCGCGCCGAGGTCCGCCGGCAGCCGTACGGCGCCGAGGACCTTGGTCTTCTCCGCCGCCAGCGCGTCCGCGTCGAAGGAGGCGGGCTCCTCCATCGCGGTCAGCGCGAGCAGCTGGAGCAGGTGGTTCTGGATCACGTCCCGGGCAGCGCCGATGCCGTCGTAGTACCCGGCACGGCCGCCGATCCCGATGTCCTCGGCCATCGTGATCTGGATGTGGTCGACGTACGACCGGTTCCAGATCGGCTCGAAGAGGGTGTTGGCGAAGCGGAGCGCCAGGATGTTCTGGACGGTCTCCTTGCCGAGGTAGTGGTCGATCCGGAAGACCTCGTTGGACGGGAAGACCTCGTGCACGACCTTGTTGAGGGCCTGCGCGGACTTGAGGTCGTGCCCGAACGGCTTCTCGATGACCGCGCGGCGCCAGGAGCCCTTCTTCTGGTCGGCCAGCCCGTGCTTCTTGAGCTGCTGGACGACCTGCGGGAAGAACTTCGGCGGTACGGAGAGGTAGAAGGCGAAGTTGCCGCCCGTCCCCTGCTTCTTGTCGAGGTCGTCGATCGTCGCCTTGAGGTGCTCGAACGCCTCGTCGTCGTCGAAGTTGCCCTGGACGAAGCGCATCCCCTGGACGAGCTGCTGCCAGACCTCCTCGCGGAACGGCGTGCGCGCGTGTTCCTTGACGGCGTCGTGGACCTCCTGCGCGAAGTCCTCGTCCTGCCATTCGCGGCGCGCGAAGCCGACGAGCGAGAAGCCCGGCGGCAGCAGACCGCGGTTGGCGAGGTCATAGATGGCGGGCATCAGCTTTTTGCGGGACAAATCGCCCGTGACGCCGAAGATGACCAGGCCCGACGGCCCCGCGATGAGCGGGAGCCGTCGGTCCGCGGCGTCACGGAGCGGATTCGCTCCGTGGGTTGCGGTCAAGGAGATCAGCCCTCCGAAGGGGCGAGGCGCTTGAGCTCGGCCTCGGTCGACTTGAGCAGGTCGGTCCAGGCGCCCTCGAACTTCTCGACGCCCTCGTCCTCCAGCAGCTGGACGACCTCGTCGTACGAGATCCCCAGCTTCTCGACGGCGTCCAGGTCCGCGCGTGCCTGGTCGTACGTACCGCGCACCGTGTCACCGGTGATCTGCCCGCTGTCCGCCGTGGCGTCCAGCGTGGCCTCCGGCATGGTGTTCACCGTGTTCGGCGCGACCAGCTCGTCGACGTACAGGGTCGGCTTGTACGCCGGGTCCTTGACGCCCGTCGAGGCCCACAGCGGACGCTGCTTGTTGGCCTGCGCGCGGTCCAGGGCCGCCCAGCGGTCGGAGGAGAAGACCTCTTCGTACGCCTCGTACGCGAGCCGGGCGTTGGCGAGGGCCGCCTTGCCGCGCGCCGCCTTCGCCTCGTCCGTGCCCAGCGCGTCGAGCCGCTTGTCGATCTCGGTGTCCACGCGGGACACGAAGAAGGACGCCACCGAGTGGATCTTCGAGAGGTCCAGGCCCGCGGCCTTCGCCTTCTCCAGACCCGACAGGTAGGCGTCCATGACCTTGCGGTAGCGCTCCAGCGAGAAGATCAGCGTGACGTTGACGCTGATGCCCCGGCCGATGGTCTCGGTGATCGCCGGCAGGCCGGCCTCGGTCGCCGGGATCTTGATGAGCGTGTTCGGCCGGTCCACCAGCCAGGCCAGCTGCTTGGCCTCGGCGATGGTCGCCGTCGTGTCGTGGGCCAGGCGCGGGTCCACCTCGATGGAGACCCGGCCGTCCTGGCCGTCCGTCCGGTCGAAGACCGGGCGCAGGATGTCGGCGGCGTCGCGGACGTCCGCCGTCGTGATCATGCGGATGGCCTCTTCGACCGTGACCCGGCGGGCGCCCAGCTCGGTCAGCTGGGTGTCGTACCCGTCACCCTCCGAGATCGCCTTCTGGAAGATCGACGGGTTGGTGGTGACACCCACCACGTGCTGCTGGTCGATGAGTTCGGCGAGATTGCCGGACGTGATGCGCTTGCGCGACAGGTCGTCGAGCCAGATCGCGACGCCTTCGTCGGAGAGGCGCTTGAGTGCGTCTGTCATGAGAAATACATCTCCTACGGTTCGTATAACGGCGTCAGCGCGCGGAGGCTTCCAGTGATTCCCGGGCGGCGGTCGCGACCGCCTCGGCGGTGAAACCGAACTCGCGGAACAGCACCTTCGCGTCCGCGGATGCCCCGAAATGCTCCAGCGACACGATGCGCCCCGCGTCGCCCACAAAACGGTGCCAGGTGAGACCGATCCCGGCCTCGACCGCCACGCGCGCCTTCACGGACGGCGGCAGCACGGCGTCCCGGTACGCCTGGTCCTGCTCGTCGAACCACTCCACCGACGGCATCGACACGACCCGCGTGGGGATGCCGTCCGCCTGGAGCAGCTCACGGGCCTCGACGGCCAGCTGGAGCTCGGAGCCCGTACCGATCAGCACGACCCGCGCGGGGCCGCCCTCGGCCTCGAAGCGGACGTAACCGCCCTTGGCCGTATCGGCGTTGGCGTCGTACGTCGGCACACCCTGGCGGGTCAGCGCCAGACCGTGCGGCGCGCGCTTCGGGTGCCGCCGGAGGATCTCCGCCCACGCGATCGCCGTCTCGTTGGCGTCGGCGGGACGGACGATGTTGAGGCCCGGAATGGCCCGCAGCACGGACAGGTGCTCGACCGGCTGGTGGGTCGGGCCGTCCTCGCCCAGGCCGATGGAGTCGTGCGTCCACACATAGGTGACCGGCACGCGCATCAGCGCGGCGAGCCGGACGGCCGGCCGCATGTAGTCGGAGAACACCAGGAAGGTGCCGCCGTAGATACGGGTGTTGCCGTGCAGCGCGATGCCGTTCATCGTCGCGCCCATGGCGTGCTCGCGGATGCCGTAGTGCACCGTGCGGCCGTACGGGTCCGCCTCCGGCAGGGGGTTGCCCTCCGGGAGGAACGACGACGTCTTGTCGATGGTGGTGTTGTTCGAGCCCGCGAGGTCGGCGGAGCCGCCCCACAGCTCGGGGACGACCTCACCGAGGGCCTGGAGCACCTTGCCCGAAGCGGCGCGCGTGGCAAGGGACTTGCCGGTCTCGAAGACCGGCACCACTTCGTCCCAGCCGGTGGGCAGCTCACCCGCGCGGACCCGGTCGAACGTGGCGGCGCGCTCGGGGTTGGCCGTACGCCACGCGGCGAACAGCTTCTCCCACTCGCCGCGCGTCTCGCGGCCGCGGTCCAGGGCCTCGCGGGTGTGCGCGAGCACGTCCTCGTCCACGACGAAGGACTTCTCGGGGTCGAAGCCGAGCACGCGCTTCGTGGCCGCGACCTCGTCGCCGCCCAGCGCCGAGCCGTGCGCGGCCTCGGTGTTCTGCGCGTTCGGGGCGGGCCAGGCGATGATCGAACGGGCCGCGATGAACGACGGGCGCTCGGTCTCGGCCTGCGCGGCCCTCAGCGCCTCGTACAGGCCCCGCGGGTCCAGGTCGCCGTTCGGCAGCTGGTCGACGCGCTGCACGTGCCAGCCGTACGCCTCGTACCGCTTGAGAGTGTCCTCGGAGACGGCCGTCTCCGTGTCGCCCTCGATGGAGATGTGGTTGTCGTCCCACAGCACGACGAGATTGCCCAGCTTCTGGTGCCCGGCCAGCGAGGACGCCTCCGCGGAGACACCCTCCTGGAGGCAGCCGTCGCCGACGATCACCCAGATGGTGTGGTCGAACGGGGAGGTGCCGGCCGCCGCCTCCGGGTCGTACAGTCCACGCTCGTAGCGGGCGGCCATCGCCATGCCCACCGCGTTCGCCACGCCCTGTCCGAGCGGGCCCGTCGTGGTCTCGACGCCGACGGTGTGGCCGTACTCCGGGTGGCCGGGGGTCCTCGAACCCCAGGTCCGGAAGGCCTCCAGGTCGGCCAGGTCCAGGCCGTACCCGGCGAGGAAGAGCTGGATGTAGAGGGTCAGGGAGGTGTGCCCCGGCGAGAGGACGAACCGGTCACGACCGGTCCACTGGGCGTCGGCCGGGTCGTGCCGCATGAGTTTCTGGAACAAGAGATAGGCAGCGGGAGCCAGGCTCATGGCCGTACCGGGATGGCCGTTGCCGACCTTCTGTACGGAATCCATGGCGAGGACGCGGGCGGTGTCGACTGCCCGGCGGTCCAGATCGGTCCACTCGACGTCTGTGGTGGTCGGCTTGGTGCTCACCCTGAGTCAGGGCTCCTCTCCAGCTGTCGAATCCCGGTGCTCTGAGGGCGCACCGGTTCGCTGCCGAGCCTACCCTCGCGACAAACACCCATCTTTTCGAGTGCCTTTCCAGAGTGCGACGCGTGCGGGGACTTCGCCTCCCGGCGCGGCGGAGGGGAGCGGCGGAGCGCCCCGAACACGACCCCACCCCCGCGAAGAACGGCATCTGGGCAACGTCTAGAGTGACGTGGTACGCGCAAGCCTTTACCGGGTCTTCACGCCCGGAGCTTGCTGGGTTTCTCTGTCAGGGGTGTACGTGACAGCCGTCGAGTCCCGGCCCGCAGGGGTCGTCCAGACTCCGATCCCGGGGGGCCGCCGGCCGCTCAGAGCCCGCGTCCTGGCGTTCGTGGCGCTGACCAAGCCGAGGATCATCGAGCTGCTCCTCATCACCACGGTCCCGGTGATGTTCCTGGCCACCCAGGGGGTGCCGGACCTCTGGCTCGTGGTCACCACGTGCGTCGGCGGTTATCTCTCCGCGGGCGGCGCCAACGCGCTGAACATGTACATCGACCGCGACATCGACGCGCTGATGGACCGTACGTCGCAGCGTCCCCTGGTCACCGGCATGGTCTCGCCGCGCGAGTGCCTGGCCTTCGGGTTCACGCTGGCCGTCGTGTCGACGCTGTGGTTCGGGCTGCTGGTCAACTGGCTGTCGGCGGCGCTGTCGCTGGGCGCGCTGCTCTTCTACGTCGTCGTCTACACGATGATCCTCAAACGCCGTACCTCCCAGAACATCGTCTGGGGCGGCATCGCGGGCTGCATGCCGGTGCTGATCGGCTGGTCGGCGGTGACCGACTCGGTCTCCTGGGCCGCGGTCATCCTCTTCCTCGTCATCTTCTTCTGGACGCCTCCGCACTACTGGCCGCTTTCCATGAAGGTGAAGGACGACTACGCGCGCGTGGGCGTCCCGATGCTCCCGGTCGTCGCCTCCAACCGGGTGGTGGCCCGCCAGATCGTCGCCTACAGCTGGGTGATGGTCGCCGTCTCGCTGCTGCTGACACCGCTCGGCTACACCGGCTGGTTCTACACGTCGGTGGCGCTGGTGGCCGGCGGCTACTGGCTCTGGGAGGCGCACGGCCTCCAGTCGCGGGCGAAGTCCGGGGTGACGGGCGCCAAGCTCAAGGAGATGCGACTGTTCCACTGGTCGATCACCTATGTTTCCCTCTTGTTCGTCGCCGTGGCGGTCGACCCGTTCCTGCGGTAGCCCGATCGCCCCGGCCCTGGCGGCAGAGCCCGGTCCTGCGGTAGCCCGATTCGTTACCCATCGGTAGCATCGGGGCCATGGCAGAGACAGACGACGGAACGGCAGACACCGGAGCGGACACCGGCCGGGGCGGCGCCCGCGACGAGCGGCGCGCCGCGCGCCTGGCCAAGCACATCGGCACGTTCGCCAGGAAGCACGGCGGCGCCGAGGGACAGCTCGCGTACCTCGGACAGGCCGGCACCCGCATCGTGCTCGTCGGCGGGGACGGCGGCTGGGGCGACCTCGTCGCCCCCTCGCACGGCGTCGCGCTGAGCGCCGCGGAGAAGGCCGGACTCACCCTGCACGAGACCTTCGACGGCGAGTTCGCCGCGAAGGTGCGCACCGGGCGGTACGAATGGTCCCGCATGGCGGGCATCCAGGTCGGCGGACGCGCGAATCCCGGCGGCGCCCCGGACACCGGCGGCCGGGCCGGCCCCGGCGGAGACGCGAACCGCTGAGCCGGGCCCCGGGCCGCGACCGGATCGCCCCTCACCCGTTAGGACGGTAGGAGTACGGTCCACGACGGGAACCCGATGATCGAAACACTGTCCCTCGTGGACCAGTACTGCCACGGCGTCCTCCGCACGGAGCTGGGCCTCGGCACCTTCGAGGCCCAGCTCGGCGGCCGGGTGGGACCCGCCGCCCCGGGCACCACCTTCTTCGACACCCAGGCCGGTTTCGCGGTACGGCGCTGGTGTCCGCCGCTCCTCGGCCTCGAACCGCACTGCCCGCCCGCGCACTACCTCGCGCGCCGCCGGGAGCTGGGCGTCCTGGAGTCCGGCAGACGGCTGCTGCGCTCCACCGGCGTCACCACCTACCTGGTCGACACCGGCCTGCCGGGCGGCGATCTGACGGGACCGGGGGAGATCGCCGCCGCCGGGGCCGCCGACGCCCGGGAGATCGTCCGGCTGGAACCCCTCGCCGAGCGGGTCGCCGACACCTCCTGCGGGGTCGCCGACCTCCTGGCCGGGCTCGACCGGGCCGTCCGCACCGCCGCCGCCACGGCGGTCGCGTTCACGTCCGTGGCGGGGGTACGGCACGAGCTCGCCCTGGCCCCCGAGCCGCCCGGGCACGCCGAGGTACGGGCGGCGGCGGGCCGCTGGCTCGCGGTACGGGAGGCCGGCGGACCGCTGGACGACCCGGTGCTGCTGCGGCACCTGCTCTGGCTGGCCCTCGGCTCCGGACTGCCCCTGCAACTGCACACCGGCACGCGCGACGCGCACGCCCCGGCGGGCGGCGCCGACCCGGCGCTGGTCACCGCCTTCGCGAGCGCCACGGCCGGGCTCGGCACCCCTCTGGTGCTCCTGGGGGCCTACCCGTACCACCGGCACGCGGCGCAGCTGACGAGCGTCTTCCCGCATGTGTACGCCGACCTCGGGCCCGCCCTCGCGCACACCGGGGCGCGGGCCGCCGCCGTACTGGCGGAGATCCTGGAACTGGCCCCGTTCGGGAAGCTGTTGTTCTCCAGCGGGGCGCGGGCCCTGCCCGAACTGCACGTCGTGGGCGCCCGGGTGTTCCGGGAGGCGCTGGTCCGGGTCCTGGGCGGCTGGGTCGCCGACGGGGCGTGGTCGCTCACCGACGCGCAGCGGGTCGCCGGGATGATCGCGGCGGGCAACGCCCGCCGGCTCTACGGGCTGTCAGACGGCCGCGGACAGCCGTGAGCCGGGCTGCGCGGGGATCTCCGCGCCGGTCACCGGCCGTTCGCGCAGGCTCATCGCGACCCGCACGACCCCGACCCACACCAGGCACGACCCGAGCATGTGCACGCCGACCAGCACGGCTGGCACGTCCGTGAAGTACTGCACGTAGCCGATCCCGCCCTGCGCGAGCAGCACCAGCAGCAGGTTGCGGGCGATCACCCGGGTGTCCGCCGGGGCGTCCACCACACGCAGCACCAGCCACAGGGCGACGGCGAGCGCGCAGACGACCCAGGCGGCGGCGGTGTGGACATGGGCGGTGGTCGTCCAGTCGAACGGCATCCGCGGTACGTCGCTGCTGTCGCCCGCGTGCGGCCCGGAACCGGTCACGACCGTGCCCGCCACGACGAGGACGACCGTGGAGGCGGTCAGCGCCCAGGACAGCTTCCGTACCGGACCGGGCACGCGCGGGCGGGGTGCGCCGTCGCCCTCGCGGGTGCGCAGCCAGGTCACCGTGGTGACGGTCAGGAGCGTCATGGCGAGCAGCAGATGCCCGGCCACCGTCCAGGGGTTGAGGCCCGCGAGCACCGTGACGCCGCCGAGGACGGCGTTGCCCATGACGATCCAGAACTGCGACCAGGCGAGCCGCGAGAGCCCGCGCCGCCGGGGCTTCGCGGAGCGCGCCGCGATGATCGCCCAGCCGACGGCCGCGCACAGGACGTACGTCAGCATGCGGTTGCTGAACTCGATCGCGCCGTGGATCCCCTGCTCGGGGGTGGCGACGAGGCTGTTGTCGGTGCACTTGGGCCAGGTGTCGCAGCCGAGTCCGGAACCGGTCAGCCGTACCGCGCCTCCGGTGACGACGATCACCACGCTCATCAACACGGCGCCGAGGGCGGCGCGCTGGAGCGTACGGGGCGAAGGCGTCCAGCGCCGGGCGATGTAGGCGAGGGGGGTCAACACGCGAACCATCGTAGGCGGGAGCTTGTGCGGGTTTTCACGAGGGGGGTACGGGCCGGCGTACGGGGCGCGGGCGGTGGGCCCGGTCGGCCGGGACGCTCACTCCCAGCGGAAGAACGCGCCCGCCGCGCCCAGTCCGATGGCCGCCCACACCGCCAGGATCCCGAGGTCCCCCCACGGGGTCGCGGCGCCGTGCTGGAGCACGTCCCGCAGGCCATCCGAGAGGGCCGAGATCGGCAGCAGCCCGAGCACGCTCTGCGCCCCGTCCGGGAACCGGTCCAGGGGCACGATCACCCCGCCGCCCACCAGCAGCAGCAGGAAGACCAGGTTCGCCGCCGCCAGCGTCGCCTCCGCCCGGAGCGTGCCCGCCATCAGCAGGCCGAGGCCGGAGAAGGCCGCCGTGCCCAGCACGAGCAGCAGCAGGACCACCAGCGGGTTGCCGTGCGGCGACCACCCCAGGGCGAAGGCGATCACCGTCAGCAGGGCGACCTGGAGCACTTCGGTGACCAGGACGGACAGCGTCTTGGCGGTCATCAGGGCCCAGCGCGGCAGCGGTGACACGGCGAGGCGCTTGAGCACTCCGTACCGCCGCTCGAAGCCCGTCGCGATGGCCTGGCCGGTGAACGCCGTCGACATCACGGCGAGCGCCAGGACGCCGGGCGCCAGGAAGTCCACCGCCTCGCCCGCGCCGGTGTCCACGACGTCGACCGTCGAGAACAGCACCAGCAGGAGCGAGGGGATGATCACGGTCAGCAGCAGCTGCTCGCCGTTGCGCAGCAGCAGCTTCGTCTCGAACGCCGTCTGCGCGGCGATCATGCGCCCCAGCGGGGCCGCGCCCGGCGCCGGCGCGTAGGAGGTGGACCCGCCGCCCGCGCGCAGGCCGGTCCCCGGGCTCGTACCGGTGCTCATGGACGCAGCTCCTTGCCGGTCAGTTCGAGGAAGACGTCCTCCAGCGTGTGCCGCTCCACGGCGATCCCCGACGCCATCACGCCGTGCTGCGCGCACCAGGAGGTGACGGTGGCGAGCAGCTGCGGGTCGATCGTGCCGCCGATGCGGTACGCGCCCGGCGTCAGCTCGGCGGCCGCCGTGCCGTCGGGCAGGGCCTTGAGGAGCGAGCCGAGGTCGAGCCCCGGGCGGCCGGTGAAGCGCAGGGTGTTCTCGGCGCCGCCCCGGCACAGGTCCTCGGGGCTGCCCTGGGCGATGACCCGGCCCGCGTCGACGATCACGACGTCGTCGGCGAGCTGTTCGGCCTCGTCCATGAAGTGGGTGGTGAGGACGACCCCGACGCCGTCGGCCCGAAGCTCGCGGACCAGGTCCCAGGTGGAGCGGCGGGCCTGCGGGTCGAGCCCGGCGGTCGGTTCGTCCAGGAAGACCAGCTCGGGGCGGCCCACCACGGCGAGGGCGAGGGCGAGCCGCTGCTGCTGGCCGCCGGAGAGCCGCCGGTAGGTGGTACGGCCGCAGTCGCCGAGGCCCAGGCGCTCGACGAGCGTGTCCACGTCGAGCGGGTGGGCGTGCAGCCGGGCCATGTGGCGGAGCATTTCCTCGGCGCGCGCGCCCGAGTAGACGCCGCCGGACTGGAGCATCACGCCGATGCGGGGGCGCAGCCGCGCCGCGTCGGCGAGGGGGTCGAGCCCGAGGACCCGTACCGTCCCCGCGTCCGGCCGCCGGTAGCCCTCGCAGATCTCGACGGTGGTGGTCTTGCCGGCTCCGTTGGGGCCGAGGACCGCGGTGACCGTGCCGGCCGCGATCCGCAGGTCCAGGCCGTCGACCGCGGTCTTCCCGCCGTACCGTTTGATCAGTCCCCGGATCTCGACCACGGGTTCACCGGCGACGCTGTGCATGTCGGGGAGTCTAGGCAGCCCCGGACGGCCCTGGGCGCCCGGGGCCGGAATGCGACCGCCGGAACCGCCCGGACCGGCCGAAAAGCCCTTTCTTAGGTAACCCTAAGTGATCGATTCCACCGCGCCCGGTTCTGGACAGTAGTTGTCAGTGCCGGAGTAATTACGCAACAATGGCGTTGTGAAATACCTGGGCGAGGCTCCGCAGGAGGAACTCGCGACCGGCGAGCGCTCCACGCGCAACCGCGTCGCGCGCTCCATCCTGGACCACGGCCCGTCCACGGTCTCCGATCTGGCGGGGCGGCTGGGGCTGACCCAGGCGGCGGTCCGCCGTCATCTCGACGCCCTCGCGGCCGACTCCGTCGTGGAGGCGCGCGACCAGCGGGTCTACGGCTCGCGCGGCCGCGGCAGGCCCGCCAAGGTGTTCGCCCTGACCGACTGCGGCCGGGACGCCTTCGACCAGTCGTACGACAAGCTCGCCGCCGAGGCGCTGGGCTGGATCTCCACCGCGGCCGGCGGCGGGGAGCGGGGCGAGGCGGCCGTCGCCGCGTTCGCCCGCGCCCGGATCGCCGCCCAGGCGGAGGCCGGGCGGTACGCCGACGTGGTCGGGGCCGCCGCGCCCGGCGAACGCACGGAGGCGCTGGCCAAGGCCCTGAGCGCCGACGGGTACGCTGCCACGGCGCGCGGCGCGGCGAACCAGCAGGGCGAGCAGCTCTGCCAGCACCACTGCCCGGTCGCGCACGTCGCGGAGCAGTACCCCCAGCTGTGCGAGGCGGAGACGGAATTCTTCTCCCAGTTGCTCGGCACGCATGTACAGCGGCTGGCCACGATCGCCCACGGCGACGGGGTCTGCACGACGTTCATCCCCCGAGCCACCGCGTCCCCGCAGACCGGTGGAGCGCAGACCGCGTCCCCCGAGACAACCGATCAAGCATCCGAAAGCAAAGCCGGGAGGAACCCCGCATGACGCTCCCCACGGAGACCGCCCACCCCGAACTCGATGGCCTGGGCACGTACGAATTCGGCTGGGCCGACTCGGACGCCGCCGGCGCCGCCGCGAAGCGCGGTCTGTCCGAGGCCGTCGTGCGCGACATCTCCCAGAAGAAGAACGAGCCGGAGTGGATGCTCAAGCTCCGGCTCAAGGGCCTCAAGCTCTTCGGCAAGAAGCCGATGCCGAGCTGGGGTTCCGACCTCTCCGGCATCCACTTCGACAACATCAAGTACTTCGTGCGGTCCACGGAGAAGCAGGCGGAGTCCTGGGAGGACCTGCCCGAGGACATCAAGAACACGTACGACAAGCTCGGCATCCCCGAGGCGGAGAAGCAGCGCCTCGTCGCCGGTGTCGCCGCGCAGTACGAGTCGGAGGTCGTCTACCACCAGATCCGTGAGGACCTGGAGGAGAAGGGTGTCATCTTCAAGGACACCGACACCGCGCTCAGGGAGAACCCGGAGCTGTTCCAGGAGTACTTCGGGACGGTCATCCCGGTCGGCGACAACAAGTTCGCGTCGCTGAACTCGGCCGTGTGGTCCGGCGGATCGTTCATCTACGTCCCGAAGGGCGTGCACGTCGACATCCCGCTCCAGGCCTACTTCCGTATCAACACGGAGAACATGGGCCAGTTCGAGCGGACGCTGATCATCGTGGACGAGGACGCGTACGTCCACTACGTCGAGGGCTGTACGGCCCCGATCTACTCCTCGGACTCGCTGCACAGCGCCGTGGTCGAGATCATCGTCAAGAAGGGCGGCCGCTGCCGCTACACGACCATCCAGAACTGGTCGAACAACGTCTACAACCTCGTCACCAAGCGCGCCGTGGCGTACGAGGGCGCGACCATGGAGTGGGTCGACGGCAACATCGGCTCCAAGGTCACCATGAAGTACCCGGCCGTGTACCTGATGGGCGAGCACGCCAAGGGCGAGACCCTGTCCATCGCCTTCGCGGGCGAGGGCCAGCACCAGGACGCCGGCGCCAAGATGGTCCACATGGCCCCCAACACCTCGTCGAACATCGTCTCCAAGTCGGTGGCGCGCGGCGGCGGCCGTACGTCCTACCGCGGTCTCATCGAGATCGGCGAGGGCGCCCACGGCTCCAAGTCCAACGTGCTGTGCGACGCGCTGCTGGTCGACACCATCTCCCGCTCCGACACGTACCCGTACGTGGACGTCCGCGAGGACGACGTGTCCATGGGCCACGAGGCGACCGTCTCCAAGGTCTCCGAGGACCAGCTCTTCTACCTGATGAGCCGCGGCCTCTCCGAGTTCGAGGCGATGGCGATGATCGTGCGCGGATTCGTCGAGCCCATCGCCAAGGAACTGCCGATGGAGTACGCGCTGGAGCTCAACCGGCTGATCGAGCTCCAGATGGAGGGCTCCGTCGGCTGACGGACCCGCCACCAGGCCGGGCGGAGACCCGCCCGGCCCCCTCGTTCCCCCGTCCCAGAGGCAGAGAGTGAGCACCACGACAGCCATGGCTGAGGCTCAGAACATTCCGGCGGGCTCCACCACCGCCGGTTCGATCGCGGTGGCCGCCGAGTCGACCGTCGCCACGCGCATGAGCGCGCCCCCCTCCTTCGACGTGGCGGACTTCCCCGTCCCGCACGGCCGTGAGGAGGAGTGGCGGTTCACGCCGCTGGAGCGGCTGCGTGGCCTGCACGACGGCACCGCCGTCGCCACGGACGGCAGCGTCACGGTCGAGGTGACCGCCCCCGACGGCGTCACCGTCGAGACCGTCGGCCGCGACGACGCGCGCATCGGCAAGGCTGGTACGCCGGTGGACCGGATCGCCGCCCAGGCGTACTCCTCGTTCGAGAAGGCCTCGGTCGTCTCGGTGGCCAGGGAGACCGTCCTGGCCGAACCGATCAGGATCGACGTCCGCGGCGAGGGCGGCACCGCCTACGCGCACCAGGTCATCGAGCTCGGCGCCTTCGCCGAGGCCGTCGTGGTCATCGACCACACCGGCGACGCGGTCCTCGCCGGGAACGTCGACTACCTGATCGGCGACGGCGCGAAGCTCACCGTCGTCTCCGTCCAGGACTGGGACGACAAGGCCGTCCACGTCGCCCAGCACAACGCGCTGGTCGGCCGGGACGCCTCGTTCAAGTCGATCGTCGTCACCTTCGGCGGCGACCTCGTACGGCTCCACCCGCGCGTCCAGTACGCGGGCCCCGGCGGCGAGGCCGAGCTCTTCGGCCTCTACTTCACCGACCGCGGCCAGCACCAGGAGCACCGCCTCCTGGTCGACCACAACGCGCCGAACTGCAAGTCCAACGCCGCCTACAAGGGCGCGCTCCAGGGCCAGGACGCCCACGCCGTCTGGATCGGCGACGTGCTCATCCGCGTCATGGCCGAAGGCACCGACACGTACGAGATGAACCGCAACCTCGTCCTCACGGACGGCGCCCGGGTCGACTCCGTGCCGAACCTGGAGATCGAGACCGGTGAGATCGCCGGCGCCGGACACGCCTCGGCGACCGGCCGGTTCGACGACGAACAGCTCTTCTACCTGATGTCACGCGGCATCCCGCAGGCCGAGGCGCGCCGCCTCGTCGTCCGCGGCTTCTTCGCCGAGCTGGTCCAGCAGATCGGACTGCCCGACGTCGAGGAGCGCCTGCTGACGAAGATCGAGACGGAGCTGGAGGCGACGCTGTGAGCGTGCCCGCCACCTTCGTCCGCGTCTGCGGCCTCGGCGAGCTGGAGGAGGACACCCCGAAGCGGGTGGAACTCGACGGCACGCCCGTCGCCGTCGTCCTCACCGAGGGCGAGGTGTTCGCGATCAACGACATCTGCTCGCACGCGAACGTGTCGCTCTCCGAGGGCGAGGTCGAGGACTGCATGATCGAGTGCTGGCTGCACGGCTCCAGCTTCGACCTCCGTACCGGCAAGCCGTCGAGTCTTCCCGCGACGCGCCCCGTCCCCGTATACCCCGTACAGATCCAAGGGGACGATGTGCTCGTCTCCGTCACCCAGGAGTCCTGAGCCCCTATGGCTACGCTTGAAATCAACGACCTGCACGTCACCGTCGAGGCGGAGGGCGGCCCCCGCGAGATCCTCAAGGGCGTCGATCTGACCGTCAAGCAGGGCGAGACGCACGCCATCATGGGCCCCAACGGCTCCGGCAAGTCGACCCTCGCATACTCGCTGGCGGGCCACCCCAAGTACACGATCACCGGCGGCACCGTGACTCTCGACGGCGAGGACGTCCTCGCGATGACCGTCGACGAGCGCGCCCGCGCCGGCCTCTTCCTCGCCATGCAGTACCCCGTCGAGGTCCCCGGCGTCTCCGTGTCGAACTTCCTGCGGACGTCGGCCACCGCGATCCGCGGCGAGGCCCCCAAGCTGCGCACCTGGGTGAAGGAGGTCCGGGAGACCATGGAACGCCTCCAGATGGACCCGGCCTTCGCCGAGCGCAACGTCAACGAGGGCTTCTCCGGCGGCGAGAAGAAGCGCCACGAGATCCTCCAGCTCGAACTGCTCAAGCCGCACATCGCGATCCTCGACGAGACCGACTCCGGCCTCGACGTGGACGCCCTGCGGGTCGTCTCCGAAGGCGTCAACCGCGTCAAGGAGACCGGCGAGGTCGGCACCCTGCTGATCACGCACTACACGCGGATCCTCCGCTACATCAAGCCTGACTTCGTGCACGTCTTCGCCCAGGGCCGTATCGCCGAGTCCGGCGGCGCGGAGCTGGCCGACAAGCTGGAGAACGAGGGCTACGAGGCGTACACGAAGGGTGGCGTCACCGCGTGACACAGCTGCCGGGCCTCCTCACACCGTCGAGCACGCCGTCGGGACGGCTGCTGGACGAGGCGATCCGCAAGGACTTCCCCCTGCTGGATCGTGTGGTCCATGACGGGAAGAAGATCGTTTACCTGGACAACGCGGCGACGTCCCAGAAGCCGCGCCAGGTCCTCGACGCCCTCAACGAGTACTACGAGCAGCACAACGCCAATGTCCACCGTGGCGTGCATGTGCTCGCCGAGGAGGCCACGGCGCTGTACGAGGGCGCGCGTGACAAGGTCGCCGCCTTCATCAACGCGCCCAGCCGCGACGAGGTCATCTTCACCAAGAACGCCTCGGAGTCGCTCAACCTCGTGGCCAACATGCTCGGCTGGGCCGACGAGCCCTACCGGGTGGACCACGAGACCGAGATCGTCATCACGGAGATGGAGCACCACTCCAACATCGTGCCGTGGCAGCTGCTCTCGCAGCGCACCGGCGCGAAGCTGAAGTGGTTCGGCCTCACCGACGACGGCCGGCTCGACCTGTCGAACATCGACGAGATCATCACCGAGAAGACGAAGATCGTCTCCTTCGTGCTGGTCTCCAACATCCTCGGTACGGTCAACCCGGTCGAGGCGATCGTCCGGCGGGCGCAGCAGGTCGGCGCCCTGGTCCTGATCGACGCCTCGCAGGCCGCGCCGCACATGCCGGTGGACGTCCAGGCCCTCCAGGCCGACTTCGTGGCCTTCACCGGCCACAAGATGTGCGGTCCCACCGGCATCGGCGTCCTCTGGGGCCGCCAGGAGCTGCTGGAGGACCTTCCGCCGTTCCTGGGCGGCGGCGAGATGATCGAGACCGTGTCGATGCACTCGTCGACGTACGCCCCCGCGCCGCACAAGTTCGAGGCGGGTACGCCCCCGATCGCCCAGGCCGTCGGCCTCGGCGCGGCCGTGGACTACCTCACCGCGATCGGCATGGACAAGATCCACGCGCACGAGCAGGCGATCACCGAGTACGCGGTGCGCCGCCTGCTGGAGGTGCCCGACCTGCGGATCATCGGCCCGGCGACGGCCGAGGAGCGCGGCGCCGCGATCTCCTTCACCCTGGGAGACATCCACCCCCACGACGTGGGGCAGGTGCTCGACGAACAGGGCATCGCGGTCCGGGTCGGCCACCACTGCGCGCGGCCGGTCTGCCTGCGGTACGGAATTCCGGCGACGACGCGGGCGTCTTTCTATCTGTACTCCACACCCGCCGAGGTCGACGCTCTGGTCGAAGGGCTGGAGCACGTCCGTAACTTCTTCGGATGAGGACTGAGCCGTGAAGCTGGATTCGATGTACCAGGACGTCATCCTGGACCACTACAAGCACCCCCACGGGCGCGGTCTGCGGGACGGCGACGCCGAGGTGCACCACGTCAATCCGACCTGTGGTGACGAGATCACCCTGCGGGTGCGGTACGAGGGCTCGCTGATCGCGGACGTCTCGTACGAGGGCCAGGGCTGCTCCATCAGCCAGGCCAGCGCCTCCGTACTGAACGACCTCCTCGTCGGCAAGGAGCTGGCCGAGGCGCAGAAGATCCAGGGCACCTTCCTGGAGCTGATGCAGTCCAAGGGCCAGCTGGAGCCCGACGACGCGATGGAGGAGGTGCTGGAGGACGCGGTCGCGTTCGCCGGCGTCTCGAAGTACCCGGCACGCGTCAAGTGCGCCCTGCTGAGCTGGATGGCCTGGAAGGACGCGACGGCCCAGGCCCTCGCGGCCGCCCCGGCCGGTGGCCTGGACGGCCCGAACGACCGCCCGACGAAGGAGACGGCATGAGCGACAACGAGACCGTGACCATGACCCCCGCCTCCGAGGAGGAGGTCCGCGAGGCCCTGTACGACGTGGTCGACCCCGAGCTGGGCATCGACGTCGTCAACCTCGGACTGATCTACGGCATCCACATCGACGACGCCAACATCGCCACCCTGGACATGACCCTGACGTCGGCGGCCTGCCCGCTGACCGACGTGATCGAGGACCAGGCGAAGTCGGCGACGGACGGCATCGTCAGCGAACTCAGGATCAACTGGGTCTGGATGCCGCCGTGGGGCCCGGACAAGATCACGGACGACGGCCGCGAACAGCTCCGCGCGCTGGGCTTCAACGTCTGAGTGATCTCGCCGGTGAAGCGTTTCCGAGGGCCCCCGACCCGACCGGTCGGGGGCCCTCACGCGTGTCTCAGGGGGTGGGCGCCGGTACGGGGGCGGCGGCTTCGGCCAGGTAGGGGGCCAGGTTCTCGGTGCGGATGCGGCGGTCCAGGTAGATCAGGCTCAGGACCAGCTGCGGGAAGACCGTGGTCGCGACCTGCGTGATCAGCTGCACCGCCAGGCCCAGGGGGACGAGGACGGCGAGCAGCGCGAGCGGGGCCGTGGTGTCGGTGGAGTTGTCCGGGGCCGCCAGGGCCGGGGCCGCGAACAGGCCCAGGACGTTGAGCGCCTGCTGGACGACCATGACGGCCGCGGAGGCCGCCGCGTACGCGAGCAGGGTGATGCCGAACGTACGCCACCAGGAGCCGCGGACCAGCAGGGACGAGCGGCGCAGGGACGCGAGCGGGCCCTGGGACTCCACCACCGCCGCCGCCGGGGCCAGGACGAAGCGGGTCCAGAGCCAGACCGCCGGGGGAGCCGTCAGCAGGAAGCCCGCGAGGCCCAGGGCGACGAAGGCCGTCGCGCTCCCCCCGTTCGTGCTGAGGACGGCGGCCACGAAGGCCACGATCCCCGTCACCAGGAGCAGGGCGGGGACCAGGCCGATCAGGCCCGTCACCAGCACCACGCCGAGGACCGCGGGGACGCGGGCGGACGCCTGGCGCCAGAGCGGGCGGAAGGTGACCGGGCGGCCCAGGACGGCGCTCTGGACGACCGCCGGGCAGGCGGCCGTGGTCAGCGCGGTCGCCGCCAGTATCGCGACCAGGCCGACGGCCCCGACTCCGCACACCGCGACCAGGGGTCCGGCGGACCGGTTCCACTCCGTGTCCAGGTCGCCGACGGTGGACAGGCCGACGGCGGCCACGGCGACGCCCGCCGCCACGCCGACCACCAGCGCCGCCAGGCCGTACGCTGCGAAGGCCACACCGGACAAGGGCTTCCAGTAGCGCCCGATCGTCGCGAAGGCGCCGTTCATGATCTCCGACAGGCCGAGCGGCCCCAGCGGTACCACCCCCGGCTTGGGCGGCGCCCAGCAGCCCGCTCCCCATCCGTACGGCCCGTTCCCGTATGTCCCCGTGTCCTGCGCCACCGCTCGGCCCCCCGCCTCGTGCTCTCGTTCGAGCGACACCGTAGCGGGTCGGCGCTGTGTACGGTCGTACGCATCGATGTGTACACTCGTACGCATGGGATATGGACTGCTCGCCGGGGCGATAGCGGCGGAGGTGGCCGGCACCACGGCCATGAAGTACAGCGAGGGATTCACCAGGCTCTGGCCCTCGCTGCTGACCGTGGCCGGCTACCTGATCGCCTTCAGCCTGCTCGCGCAGACGCTCAAGACCCTGTCCATCGGCACGGCGTACGCGATCTGGGCCGGCACCGGCACCGCCGCGATCGCCGCCATCGGCATCATCTTCATGAACGAGTCGGCGGGCCCCGTCAAGATCGCCGGGCTCGTCCTGGTGATCGCCGGGGTGGTCGTCCTCAACCTCGGGGGAGCCCACTGATGAGCCGCCACCCCGGAGGAGTCCGACGATGAGCCGCCGCTACGACCCCGACCGGCGCCAGCGCATCACCGAGGCCGCGCGGCGGGTGGCCGGGCACAGCGGGATCGCCGGGGTCAGCCACCGGACCGTGGCCGCCGAGGCCGACGTGCCGCTCGGCTCCACGACGTACCACTTCGCCTCGCTGGACGACATGCTGGCCGCCGCCCTGCGGCAGGTCAACGAAGGCTTCGCGGCGGCGGTACGGGACAGCGCGGCGCTCGCCGACCCGGCGTCCGACCTGGCGGGCGAGCTGGCCAGGATCATCGGGGAGTGGCTCGCCGGGGACCGCACGGGCGTGGAGCTGGAGTTCGACCTCTACCTCGCGGCCCTGCGCAGGCCCGTGCTGCGGCCGGTCGCCGCCGAGTGGGCCGACGCGGTCGCCGAGATCCTGGCGCGGCGCACCGACCCCGTCACGGCGCGGGCGCTGGTCGCGCTGATCGACGGGATCTGCCTCCAGGTGCTGCTCACCGACGCGGTGTACGACGCGGCGTACGCGCGCGAGATGCTGGGGCGGCTCATCCCCTGACGGGGCCGGCTCCGACGTCCCGTCCCGGCGGTAGGTTGGGCCGGTGAGCATCCCTCCCTCGGGTCCCGAGATCACCTACGCCGAGTGCAGGCAGTGCGGCACGCTGATCGCGGGGCTGGACGGCCGCTACAGCTGCGGGGTCTGCGGCTGGGTCAACCACCACTCCGAGGGTCACCGCGAACTGCCGCGAGCCGAGGACGACGTCGACCACCCGGCGGGCAGGGCCGAGGGCAACCGACTGAGCTGAGCCCGTCCGGTCGCTCGCCCGGTGGTCCGGGCACGCGCCGGCACCTGCCCGGGACCGGTTGGCCCGAGCGGGCCCGGGACGGTTAGGTTCAGGGCATGACCGACACGTCTTCCTCCCCTTCCCCCCGTACCACCGGCGCCGCCGCCGCCGGGCTCGCCACGCTCACCGAGGACGGGACCGTCCTCGACACCTGGTTCCCCGCGCCCGAACTCCTCGCCGAGCCGGGCCCGGCCGGCACGGAGCGGCTGTCCGCCGCGCGCCTCGTGGAACTGCTCGGGAAGGGCGCGGCCAACGCCGTCGGACCCGACCCGCGCCGCGGCGTCGAGGTCGTCGCCGTCCGTACGGTCATCGCCTCGCTCGACGACAAGCCGCTCGACGCGCACGACGCGTACCTCCGCCTGCACCTGCTCTCCCACCGCCTCGTCCCGCCGCACGGCCTGAGCCTCGACGGGCTGTTCGGCGTGCTCGCCAACGTCGCCTGGACCTCCCTCGGCCCGGTCCCGGTGGAGGGGCTGGAGGCGGCGCGGCTCAGCGCCCGCGCGGAGGGGCTGCACCTCCAGGTGACCTCGGTGGACAAGTTCCCCCGCATGACCGACTACGTGGCGCCCAAGGGCGTCCGGATCGCCGACGCCGACCGGGTGCGCCTCGGCGCGCACCTCGCCGCCGGGACGACCGTCATGCACGAGGGCTTCGTCAACTTCAACGCGGGCACGCTCGGTACGTCGATGATCGAGGGGCGGATCTCCGCCGGAGTGGTCATCGGTGACGGCACGGACATCGGCGGCGGCGCCTCCACCATGGGCACGCTCTCCGGCGGCGGCAAGGAGCGCATCGTCATCGGCGAGCGCTGCCTGATCGGCGCGGAGGCGGGCATCGGCATCGCGCTCGGCGACGAGTGTGTGGTCGAGGCGGGGCTGTACGTCACGGCCGGTACGCGCGTCACGCTGCCCGACGGCCAGATCGTCAAGGCGCGTGAGCTGTCCGGCGCGAGCAACATGCTCTTCCGCCGGAACTCGGTCACGGGCACGGTCGAGGTCCGGCCGAACAACGCGGTCTGGGGCGGCCTCAACGACATCCTGCACCAGCACAACTGACGGGGGCGCGAGCACAACTGACGAAGCGCGCGGGGGAGTTCGTACCGCCGGCCGGTTTCGTACCACCGGCGGAGCCGTACCCCTGTCGCTTCACCCCCGCGCCGCGTGCAGCAACTCCCCGTACGTGGCCAGCAGCCCGTCGGCCGTCTCCCGGCCGGCGGGCAGCAGCGGTTCGCGGACCGGGCCCGCCGGCAGCCCCAGGCCGTCGAGCAGTGCCTTCGCGGTGACCGTGCCCGGCAGGCCCGACGCCATCATCGACTCGACCAGCGGCAGGGTGAGTTGATTGAGCCGTACGGCCTCGGCGCGGGTGCCGGAGTCGTACGCGTCGAGCACCCCCCGCATCTGCCGGGGCGCGACGCCCGCCACCGTACTGACATATCCGGCGCCGCCGACCGCGTACAACGGGAGATTCAGCTCCTCGCAGCCCGAGTAGTACGCGAGCGACGTCCTGGCGATCGCCAGGGAGCTGCCGAGCAGGTCGTACGCGCAGTCCTTCACCGCCACCACCCGCGGGTGGGCGGCCAGCGCCAGCAGTGTGGCGGGCTCGATGCGGGTCCCCGTACGGACCGGGATGTCGTAGAGCATCAGCGGCAGGCCCGTCGCGTCCGCGACCCGCAGGAAGTGCGCCTCGACGGCGGCCTGCGGAGGGCGGCTGTAGTACGGCGTCACGACCAACAGGCCGTCCGCGCCCGCCTGTTCGGCCTCCCGCGCCAGCGCGACGGTGTGCCGGGTGTCGGCGCTGCCCACCCCCGCCACCACGAACGCGCGGTCGCCGACCTCCTCGCACACGGCCCGGACGAGCGCCGTCTTCTCCGCGTCCGTGGTGGTGGGGGACTCGCCGGTGGTGCCGTTCAGGACCAGCCCGTCGCATCCTTCGGCCACCAGACGGCCCGCGAGTTCGCGGGCGCCGTCCAGGTCCAGGGTGCCTGTCGTGGTGAACGGGGTGATCATCGCGCACAGAGCGCGGCCGAACGGACGCGGAGTGGTCATGTTCGCAGTCTCCGCCACCCCACCGTGAAGGTCCACTTAGATTTTCTTGGACGCACGATGAAGGAATGCTGTACTGACACCTGTCCGACATTGGCGTCGAATGGGGATCGATAACGTGTTCGGAATGGGGCAGGATGCACGGCATGACTCGTTCGCTCCGCGCTCCACTGCTCCTGCTGGCCCTGCCCCTCGCACTCGCGTCGGCCGGCTGCGGTACGGAGAAGGCGGGCACGGCGGGCGACGGCGGCAGGCCCAAAGCGTCCGCCGACCCCGGCCCCGCGACCCCGAGTCCCCCCGTCGACCGGGCCGAACTGGAGGCGCGGGCGCGGTACGCGCAGTCCGCGATCGAGCTGATCCGGGTGACCGACATCCCCGGCTTCGCCGTCGCCCCGCAGTCCGCCGGCGTCCTCGGCGACGACGGCTTCCACAGCGTGTACGTCACCCCGCGGGGCACGACCCACATCGAACTCGCCGTGGAGCGCGGCACGTTGACCGCGGACACCTGCCCCGGGACCCCCGTCGGCGGGACGCGCGGACCCGTCGGGTGCGAGAAGGACGGCCCTGCCTGGTACCGAACCTCCGGCCAACTCCACGAATACGCACGGCCCGAGGCCGGCCACGTCGTACGCCTCACCGCCCGGCGCGACACCGTGGACCGCGACACCCTGCGCCGCGCCGCGGCCGCCGCCCGCCCCGCGAACGACGCGGAGCTGGACGCGCTGCTGCCCAAGAACCTCCCGACCGCGCCCGTGGAACGGGGCGATCTGCCGCCCGTGGGTGACGGGGCACCGAACAACGCGGTGCCGGAAGGGGCGTCGGGCTGACCGGTGCGCCGATGGTCCACAGCCGTCCCGCACTGGTCCAATGGAGAACATGGAGAGCATGGACAACGAACACGCCGACAGGGGCGAACTGGACGCGCTGCGCGCGGCTTTCCCGGCGGAGCACTGTCTGCCGCCGCTGGGCTGGGACGGGGTCCGCGCCTTCGAGCGCGCCCACGACATCGTCCTCCCGGAGCCGTACCGCACGCTGGTCGCGGAGATATGCGACGGATGCAGCGAGGGACCACCCGACATCGACGGGCTCATACCGCTGGCGGCGCTGCCCGCCGACTGGGGCCCCGACGAGACCCAGCGGGTGCTCGCCGAGCCCTTCCCGCTGACCGAGGCCTGGGTGTGGGAGGACGACCCACGCCCGTACGAGGAGATAGAGCCGCTGATCGACGCGGTCAGCAACCACGGCAGCGTGGTGCTGGGCACGGACGGCTGCGGCATGTACTGGCACCTCGTCGTCACCGGCCCGCAGCGGGGCCGGCTCTGGAACATCAGCGACGTGGGCGCGGCACCGTTCGGGGCGGTGTTCGGGGCCACTGCCGCGGGTGACGGATTCGCCGGCTGGGTCGGACTCTGGTCCACCACCCGCCGGCCCTGGTACGACGTCGTGGTCTGACCCACCACTACCGCCTCGGGAGCGATGAGTTCCCCCGCACGTCACGGCCGGACGTCAGGGTCCGACCGGGTGATGAGGGCGCGCGTCAGGGGGTGCGCGCCGACAGGCCGTCACCGGGAACGTGCGGGACCACCGCTCCCGAGAACACCACTCCGGGGCACCGGCCCCCAGGATCGGCCGAGGCGCCCGGTGAGCCGGTGGCGAGGGGCCGGATACGTCTACGCTGGGGGCCGCCCCCGACCGTGCACGCCGCGCCGGTGGCCCGCCCCGACCGTGTACGCCGCGAGGAGAACCACCAGATGCCCGGAGATCGCACCTCCCTGCCGCCGGTGCGGCTGCCCTCGGACGCGGAGCTGGCGCGGGACGCGCTCGCCGCGCCGCTGCTCGCCCGCGCCGTACGCCTCGCCCGCTGGGCGGGACCCGGCACGCGGGTCGGCGCCGGGGGCGAACTCGTCGACGAAGAGCTGCCCGCCGCGGCGGAGGCGCTCGGGCTCGGCGCACCGGGCGACGACGCCGAGGAGGAGGACGGCGAGGCGTACGCGAGCGAGGCGTGGCGGGTGGCCGTCGACACGGGGCTGGTGGCGGTGGAGGACGCGGATGCCTCCGGCGGGGAGGGGGTGTTGGGGGGCGCTTCGGAGGGCCTTTCGGACGGCTCCTCCGGCTCCTCCGGCTCCTCGGAGGGCGACGAGACCGGCCGCGTCGGCGCGGGCGCGCAGCTCGCGCTGATCACCTCCGGCGCCCCGCAGGACGTCCTGTCGCTGTGGCTGGAGGCCCTCGACGTGGTCTTCGCCGACGCGACCGCGCCGATCCTGGACGACCTGGCCGCCGTCATCGGCGACGACGGCGAGATCGACTTCGACGCGCTCGACTGGGACCCGGAGGCGGAGGCGGAGTTCCTGGAGGGCGTCCTCGGCAACCTCTACCTGCTCACCGTGGCGGACGGCGGCGCGACCGAGGGGGCCGTACCGCTGCCCGTGCTCGCCGCGTCGATGATCGTCCCCGACGACATGGGCGAGCCGACCGACGACATCCTGGAGCAGGTCTCCGAGGCGATGATGCGGCTGGACGACCAGTTCCAGCTGCTGGAGCCGATCGGGCTCGTCACGTACACCCCCGTGGACGAGGCGCTCATGGTCGAGGACGCGGAGGGCGCGGAGTCCGCGCTGCCCGTCGACGAGGACGACGTCTCCCGGTACGGCATGGTCCGGCTGACGCCCCTCGGCCTGTACGGGATCAGGTCCCGCATGCTGGAGGCCGGCGTGGACGCGCCTGCGGTCGGCGACCTCGCCGACAAGGACGCCCGTGCGCTGCTGGACGGGATCGCGCACTTCCCCGAGCTGTCGGCGCGCGCGGAGACCGAACAGTGGCTGGCCCGGCGCGACCCCGCCGACGCGGCGCGCGACCTGCTCGCGGCGGCCCGCGGCACGGACCCCGGCGCGCCGCTGCGCCGCCTCCACTGCCAGCAGGCGCTCTCCCTGGTCGGCGCGGAGGCGGAGCCCGCGGTGCGGGAGGTCCTGGACTCCCCGGAACTGGGCGGCCTCGCCCGCGTGTGGCTCGCGGAGCTGGGTGCGGCGGAGGTGCCGGCGCCGCCGGAGTCGATGATCTTCTGGCTGGCCATCGACACGATTGCCGCGCAGCTGTCGGCGGACGGGGAGCCCGACGAGCTCCAGGAGCTCGTGGAGGGCCTGGTGGGGCAGCACAGCGGCTTCTTCGACGCGGCGTGGCGGGTGGATCATCCGGCGACGGCGGACGTCCTGGAGGCGATGGGTCGGTTGCACCGGGATCGGGGGGTGTCGAAGGAGGCGCGCAAAGCGGCGTTTCGCGCTCGGTCGCGCGTGTGATCTTTGTTTTGCCCGGCGGCGGTTTTTGGTTGCGCTTACTGATGTCCTCAATCGCCGGACGGGCTGGGTGTGTCGTGGTGACGGGGGGCGGGGCCTCCGGAGGTACGTATGTCCGGACTGCATGTTTTACGGCGCGTGCACGGTCTTGTTTTGTTTGACGGTAGCCATGCGCCACAAAACACGCTTTACGTCCGGCCACACGCACCTCCTCCGACCCCACCCCCCTCACGCCGGGGGTGAAGTGAACGGCCCCGCCGCTCCGGGGTCCCTGCTGCCCGTTGCGCGGGCGCGGCTCACTGATTGTCCTCAAGCGCCGGACGGGCTGGATGGGCCGGATGGTGCCCCTGCGCGGTGCGCGGGCGCGGGTCAAGGATGTCCTCAAACGCCGGACGGGCTGGGGGTGCGTCCCGAGGGGTTGGGGGGGTGTCCGGGCGGCCAGGGGGCGCGTCGGGGCCGGGTGGATTGTGGCCTCCACGCCGGTGATGGGTGCGGGTCAACGACGTCCTCAAACGCCGGACGGGCTTGAGGGGCGTCCGGACGGGCTTGAGGGGGGCGCCCGCGCACCGGCTGGGTGGGGGTTCCTCCGGGCGGGCCCGGGTTGCCCCCGGCTGCGGGGCACTCGGCCCCGCCCTCGCCCGACGGGTTGTCGGTTGGCTTGTGCGCGGGCCTGGAAGGGGGACGGGCAGGGGTCGTGTCCGGAACGTAAAGCGTGTTTTGTGTCGCATGGCGATCGTCAATCAATGCGACCGGTCGCACGCGACGTAAAACATGCAGTGCAGGACACGACCCCTGCCCGGCCCCCGGCAACAACCCGCACCCGGGACACCGGGCCGCAGCGGGCAAAATCAAGCCCGTCCGGCGATTGAGGACATCAGTAAGCCGCGCCCGCGCACCGGGCAGACGTCACAAACCAGCCCGTCCGGCGATTGAGGACAAGTAGGAAGCCGCGCTGCCCACCGGGGCGCAGGCGTCCGTCCGGCGGGAGGACAAGCAAACCGCCGCCGGTCACCGGCGCAGCGCCGACGACACCGTCGCCAAGTCACCCGCGGACGCCAACCCCCCGTGGTACACGCGAAGCTCCGTCGCCCCCAAGGACCGCGCCAGCGCCGCGTCCCCCGCCAGCGACCCCGGCGCGCCCCCCATCCCGCTCACGACAGTGAAGTTCGCCGCCAGCACGGACGACGACCCCGCGGCGTGCGCCGTGAACGGCGGGAGCAGGCGCGCCGCCGCGCCGCCCGTGCACGGCAGCACCACCCCGTCCGCCACGCCGAGGATGTGCGCCGGGTCCACCCCGGCGTTCGCGCCCGTGTGGTACGGGACCGGGTCCGCGTGCAGCAGCACCTGGAAGTCCGGGCTCCCGGCCGCGCGAGCGGCCGCCCGTACCGCCGCGACCGCCGACTCCTGGAGCGCACGGGCCACTTGGCCACGCCACGCCAGCGTGACGGCCGCCAGCTCCGCGCCGAGGAGCTTCTCGACGGCGGCCACACCCGAGGCCACACCCGAGGCCACCCCCGCGTCAGAGCCGGCCCACACGGGCCGTAGCGCTTCCCGTACCGCCGCCGCCAGCGCCTCCGGCGAAACGCCCGACTCCGCGTACCCCGCCCCGCACACGTCGCAGAAGCACAGCGACATCAGGTACTGCGCCGCCTCGCCCAGGCCCACGCCCCCGATCTTGTCGTGCGCGTGCAGGTGCGCCAGCCCGTACCACCCGCACGACTCCAGCTCCGTACCGCCCGCCCCGGGCCGTACCGCCGCCTCCGCCGCCAGCGCGACCAGGTACGCGGCGACGGCGGGCCGGGCGATGCAGGGTGCCCAGGGGTAGCGGTCCCCGTACGCGTTGACCACGGACGTGTCGGGACGCTCCGCGCCCAGGCGGGAGTTGTGCGCGAGGACCACCCAACTGTGCACCTCCAGACCCGCGTCGGCGAGCGCCGCCGCCGCCTCCCCGTACGCGTCGCCGGGCGCCCAGGCCCCCGCGGCGTACGGCCGCAGCTCGTGCCCCGCCCAGTGGGCCTCGTCCACGGGGTAGAGGACCGAGGCGTGTTCGGCGGTGACGATCCGGTGGCGCGGATGGCGCGGGGTCAGCGCGCGGGTGGAGTGGTACGCGGAGGCCAGCGTGACCTGCTGGACGCCGAGGTCCGCGATCCGCCGCGCGGCGTCCGGGTCGCCCACCACGTCCCAGGGGTAGAGGAACACGGAGGCCTTCACGCGCCGGCCCCCGAAACGGTGTCCGCCCCCGAAACGGCGCCCGCCCCGGCGTCCGCCAGCAGCGCGCGCCCCCGCTCGATCAGCGCGGCCAGTTCCTTGACGTGCAGCCCGAGCGGCTCGCTCAGCGGCGGCCGCACCTCGCCGACGTCCAGCCCCCCGAGCCGTACCCCCGCCTTGACCAGCGAGACGGCGTACCCCCGTCCCTGGTTGCGCAGTTCGACCAGCGGTACGTAGAAGCCGTCGAGGAGCCGGTTGGCCGTCACGTCGTCGCCGCTGTTCAGCGCCCGGTGGAAGGCGAGGGCGATGTCGGGGGCGAAGGCGAAGACGGCGGAGGAGTACAGGGTGATGCCGATGCCCCGGTAGGCGAGCCCGGTGAGTTCGGCGGTGGGCAGCCCGTTGAAGTAGAGGAACTCCCGCCCGGGCAGCTCGCGGCGGACGGTGCTGACGATCCGCTGCATCAGGTCCAGGTCGCCGAAGCCGTCCTTGAGGCCGATGATCCCGTCCACCTGGGCCAGCGCGACGGCCGTCGCGGGGGTGAGGACGGCGTTGTCCCGCTGGTAGACGATGGTGTCCAGCGAGGTGGCCCCGGCCAGCTCGGTGTAGTGGCGCAGCAGGCCCTCCTGGTCGGCGACGACCAGATAGGGCGGCATGGCGAGCAGCCCGTCCGCGCCGGCCTCCTCGGCGAGCCTCGCGTACTGGATCGCGAGGGCGGTGCCGTAGCCCGCGCCCGCCACCACGGGCACCTCCCCGGCGGTCTCCTCCACGGCGGCGGCCACGCAGTCGCGGAACTCCTGGGGAGTGAGGGCGTGGAACTCGCCCGTCCCGCAGCAGGCGAACACCGCGGCCGCTCCCGCGTCGACGCCCCCTCTGACGTGCGCGCGGAACCCGTCGAGGTCGAGTGTGCCGTCGGGACCGTACGCGGTGACGGGGAAGAACAGCGGCCCCTCCACTCGGGTGAGTCGGGCGGCGAGCGGGGCTGAGGTCACGGGGCGCTCCCTGGGCCGTGCACCGGGCGCTCACCGCCCGTGCACAATTCTGATCGATGTCCATATCTCTGAACACGACCACGCTAGGGCAGCCGCGCGGCGCAGGTCAAGACAGGAAACAGCAACCAGGAGGCGGATCACTCCCCGCCGCGCGAGACTTGACGGTACGGAGGGGCACTCCTTAGCGTGTCCACGCATGTGAATACCGTCTACGGATCTGAGTCCAGTGACAGGCCGCCGACCGTACCGCCGAGGAGACCGCGCCCATGCCCGCACCCCGCACCGTCCTGCTGACCGGCGCCGCCGGCGGCCTCGGCACCCTGATGCGGGGCCTGCTGCCCGCGTACGGCTACGAACTGCGCCTCTTCGACTCCCGGCCCGTCGAGGGCGCGCCGGACGCCCTCACGGCCGATCTGGCGGACAAGGACGCGCTGCGGGAGGCGGTGGACGGTGTCGACGCGATCCTCCACCTCGCGGGCATCTCCCTGGAAGCCTCCTTCGACAAGATCCTCAGGGCCAACATCGAGGGGACGTACAACCTGTACGAGGCGGCCCGCGCGGCCGGGATCCCGCGCACGGTCTTCGCCTCCAGCAACCACGCGGTCGGCTTCACCCCGCGCCCCCAGGGCGACGACCCGCTGATCCCCGTCGACACCCCGCGCCGGCCCGACACGTACTACGGCCTCTCCAAGTGCTTCGGCGAGGACCTCGCGCAGCTCTACTGGGACCTGCACGGCATGGAGACCGTCTCCGTCCGGATCGGCTCCTGCTTCGCCGAGCCGACCTCCGTACGGATGCTGTCCGTATGGATGAGCCCCGCCGACGGCGCCCGGCTCTTCCACGCCGCCCTCACCGCCGAGGACGTCGGCCACACCGTCGTGTACGGCTCCTCCGCCAACACCCGGCTGTGGTGGGACCTGTCCGGCGCCCGGGCGCTGGGGTACGACCCCCAGGACGACTCGGAGCCGTACGCCGCGAAGCTCATCGCCGAACAGGGCGAACTGGACCCGGCCAACCCCGACCACGCGCACCTGGGCGGGCACTTCACGACCCACCCGCCCCAGTGGCCCCACTGACCCCCACGCCGGTCCCCGCCGGGCCGGGGCGCCCGAAATCCGCGCGACAGCATCGTGCCCTGCGGGCACGATGGCGGTATGCCCAGGCCTTTCGGATTCACCTACGAGCGCCGGGGTGACGGCACGGTCGTCGTCACCCACCGCGGGCGCGCCGCCGCGACGCTGCGCGGCGCCCGGGCGGAGAAGTTCCTGGCCGAGGTCGACCAGGGCGACGCCCAGCTCGTCATGGCCCGCTGGACCGGCGCGTACAAGTTCGGGAACGAGCGGGTCGCGCGCGAACATTCGCGCAATCGGCGTAGGTAAGGGAACGGCAAAGCCGGGTCGCTCGTTACGACGGCATGACAGCTATGACCCCCGGCTCGAACATCCCTCTTCCCACCGCCCACGTGGCGGTGGACGTCACCGCTCCGGCGCGGCTCGACGTATCGGGCCTGCTGCTCACCGCCGACGGCAAGGTGCGCTCCGACGACGACTTCATCTTCTACAACCAGCCCGCGGGCCCCGGCGTGAGCTACCGCTCGGGCGGCGGTACGGCCCCGGACGCCATCGTCGTCGACACCGCTTCCGTCCCGGCCGGCATCGAGAAGATCGTCGTCACGGCGAGCCCGGACGCGGCGGGGCAGAGCTTCCAGGGCATCGAGCCCACGGCGACGGTCCGGAACGCGGCCGACGGCAGCGTGCTCGCCACGTTCACACCCCCGCAGCTCGGCGCCGAGACCGCGCTGGTGATCGTCGAGATCTACCTGCGCAACGGCGCCTGGAAGGTCCGTGCCGTCGGACAGGGGTACGCGAACGGGCTGGCCGGGATCGCCACCGACTTCGGCGTCTCCGTGGAGGAGCCCGCCGCCGCGCCCGCCCCGGCCCAGGCCCCGCCCGTGCGCGCGGCCGACCCGCGCGTGGCCGCGCCCCCCGCCCCCGCGGCCCCGCCCGCCCCGCAGGCCCCGGCGCCCTCCGCGCCGGGCTCCGGCAAGATCAACCTCGACAAGGGGCGCGTCAGCCTCCAGAAGAACCAGACCGTCTCCCTGGTCAAGGGCGGCCGCCCGCTGCTCAGCAAGGTCAAGATGGGCCTCGGCTGGGAGCCGGCGTACGGCGGCAAGGACATCGACCTCGACGCCTCGGTCATCGCCTACGGCCCCGACCGCAAGCACCTGGACAGCTGCTACTTCGGCCGGCTGTCCATCCTCAACGGCGCGATCAAGCACTCCGGGGACAACCTCACCGGCGAGGGCGCGGGGGACGACGAGGTGATCGTCGTGGACCTCGGCCGGCTGCCCGCCGAGGCGACCGGCCTGGTCTTCACCGTGAACTCGTTCACGGGCCAGAAGTTCAACGAGGTGGCGAAGGCCTACTGCCGGCTGATCGACGCGGCCACCGACGAGGAGCTGGTCCGCTTCGACCTGACCGGCGCCGAGCCGCAGACCGGCGTGATGATGGCCAAGCTGATCAAGCAGTTCTCCGGCGAGTGGGAGATGACCGGCCTCGGGGAGTTCGTGAAGTCCCGTACGGTCCGCGGCATGGTGAAGCCCGCGGCGAAGATCCTCTGAGCCCTGGAGGCCGTCCCGGGACCGTCAGGACGGCGCCGGAACGCCCAGCGGGCCGCCACGGTCTCCACGACCGGCGGCGGCCCGGGGCTCGGCCTTCTCCAGGCTCCGCTTCAGAGCTTGGTCAGTTTGGAAAAGGGGGTCAGGATCCTTCCCTGGCGCCCCGAGAAATCGATGAGCACGGCGTGTTCGCCCTCGACTCCGATGACTCTTCCCAGCCCGAACTGGTCGTGGGAGACGCGGTCTCCGACATCGAACTTCTCGGGCGGGGGCGAGGCCGGGCCTTGGCGGTTGAAGGGACTGGACGGCAGGTGGCGCCGGGATCCGGCTGACTTTGTCATTACTTGGAGTATGCGCCCAAGGGGCCCCGCCGCGCCATGCCCGACCGCCGACCGGCCCGCCGGATCACCCGTTCCAGGGCCCTGCCGGGGGTGCCCGGAGCCCCGCGCGGGCCGCCCGGTCAGCGCCGGGGCGAACGCCGCCAGGGGCCGGTGACGGCCAGCATGATCCCCGGCTCCTGGATGTTGGCGTACAGGACGGCGCCGTCCGGCGAGAACACGACACCCGTGAACTCGCTGTCGTTGAGGTCGTTGCGCGCGATCGGGTACGTGACCCCGCTCTCCGTCGCCCCGAAGAGATGCTGGACCCCCTCGCCGTCCTCCGCGAGGATCAGCCCGCCGTACGGCGAGACGGTGATGTTGTCCGGGCCGTCGAAGGCCCCGTCCCGGTCCGGATCCGTGTTGACCCCGAGCAGCACCTTGAGGGTGAGCGTGCGGCGCCGGGGGTCGTAGAACCAGACCTGCCCGTCGTGCGGGCGGCCCGGGCTCTCGTCGCGGGCGTACGAGGAGACGACGTACGCGCCCCCGTCCGCCCACCACATGCCCTCCAGCTTCCTGGCGCGGGTGACGTCCCCGTCGTCGAACTGCTCCCGCACCTCGACGGTCCGCGCCTGCCGGTCGGGCACCTCCAGCCAGTCCACGCCGTACACCGTGCCGATCTTCGTGGCGCGCGACAGGTCGTCCACGAACCGCCCGCCCGCGTCGAAGCAGCGCGGAGCCTGGAGCACCCCCGCGTCGTCGGCGAGGTGCCGGAGCCTGCCCCGGCCGTGCTCGAAGCCCTTCGGCGGGACCCAGCGGTAGAGCAGCCCGTTGGGGCCGTCCGCGTCCTCCGTCAGATAGGCGTGCCCGGTGCGCGGGTCCACCACGACGGCCTCGTGCTCGAACCGGCCGAACGCCTTGACGGGCCGGGGGTCGCGGTTGGCCCCGCGGTCGTACGGGTCCACCTCGAAGACAAAGCCGTGGTCCTTGGTCATCCCGTTCTGGCCGGCCCGGTCGGCGTTCTCCTCGCACGTCAGCCAGGTGCCCCACGGGGTGCGCCCGCCCGCGCAGTTCGTGGAGGTGCCGGCGATGCCGACCCACTCGGCGGTCCGGCCGTCGCGGTGCGTCTCGACGACGGTGCAGCCGCCGGCCGCCGCCGGGTCGTACACCAGCCCCTCGGTCAGCGGCACCGGGTACGGGTAGTCGGTCCGGGGCCCGTCCAGCTCGTGGTTGTTGACCAGCAGCGTCGTACCGCGCGGGCCGTCGAACGTGGCGGTGCCGTCGTGGTCCGACGGCGTGAACTCGCCGCTCTCCAGCCGGGTGACCCCGCTGTGGGTGAGGACGCGGTACGAGAACCCCTCCGGCAGGGCGAGCATCCCGGCGGGGTCGGGAAGCAGCGGTCCGTACCCCGGCCGCGGCGCGGGTCCGCACGACACCTCGGGCGCGTCCTCGGCGGCGAGGGCGCCGGGGGCCGTCGCGAGGGCTCCGGCGGCGCCCGTGAGGACGAGGCCGGCGCCGGTGAGAGCGGACTTCCCGGAGAATTCCCTGCGGGTCAGCGGCATCGCGACGGCCTCCTGGGGCGTGGGGGTGTGGCTCGGCGTTGGGGGGACACCCTCGCGTGCGCGTATAAACGGCGGTTGAACAGCGTCCGACGTACGAAAGGCCCATGTCCATGAACCTGCCGGTGACTTCCCTGCCCGCGACCGGTCGTCGTGTGCTCGTCAGCGGGGCGTCGCGCGGGCTGGGCCGCGCGGTGGCCCGGGCCTTCGCCGCCAACGGCGACGTGGTCGCCGTCCACTACGGGACCCGCGCGGCCGACGCCCGGCTCACGCTGGAGTCCCTGGACGGTACGGGGCACGTGCTGGTCGGCGGCGACCTCTCCGACCCGGCGGAGGCGGCCCGGGTCGCGGACGAGGCGGCGGAGGCGCTGGGCGGGATCGACGTCCTGGTCAACAACGCGGCGGTCAACGAACGGCATCCGCCGGCGACGACGTCGTACGAGGAGTGGACGGAGATCTGGCAGCGCCACCTGTCCGTGAACGTCCTCGCCACGGCGCTGCTCAGCCACCGGGCGGCGCGGGGCATGATCGACCGGGGCGTGGCGGGCCGGATCGTGAACATCGGCTCACGCGGGGCGTACCGGGGTGAGCCGGACCACCCCGCCTACGGCGCGACGAAGGCGGCGGTGCACGCGCTGGGGCAGTCCCTGGCGGTGTCCCTGGCCCCGTACGGCATCGGGGTGGCGTCGGTGGCCCCCGGCTTCTTCGAGACGGAGCGGGTGGCGGAGCGGTTGTCGGGCCCGGAGGGCGAGGCGATCCGGGCGCAGAGCCCGTTCGGGCGGGTGGGGCGGGTGGAGGAGGTGGCGTCGGCGGTGCGGTGGCTGGCGTCGCCGGGGGCGGAGTGGGGGGCGGGGGTGGTGCTGGACCTCAACGGAGCGTCGCACCTCCGGTGAGGGGGCGGGGTCTTGAACGTCGGCCCGGTGACGGGTTGCGCTTACTGATTGTCCTCAAGCGCCGGACGGGCTGGGTTTTGGCGTCTGCCCGGGGCGCGGGCGCGGCTTACTGATTGTCCTCAATCGCCGGACGGGCTTGGTGGTGCCCGCTGCGGGCGGGTTGCGTATGCGCGGGTCGGTTGCCGGGGGCCGGTCAGGGGTCGTGTCCTGCACTGCATGTTTTACGTCGCGTGCGGCCGGTCGTCTTGATTGACGTTCGCCATGCGACACAAAACACGCTTTACGTTCCGGACACGACCCCTGCCCGTCCCCCTTCCAGGCCCGCGTCACTTCCCGGCCCGCTCCGGGGCGGGGCGGGAGGAAGTCAGGGCCCGCACGGGGGCATTCCAAGCCCGTCCGGACGCCCCCCCAGCCCGTCCGGCGCTTGAGGACATCTTTGACCCGCGCAGGGCACCATCCAGCCCGTCCGGCGTTTGAGGACATCGGTAACCCGCACCCATCACCGGCGCGGAGGCCACAATCCACCCCGTCCCGACGGACCTTCAGCCCGCCAGGACGCACCCCATCCAGCCCGTCCGGCGCTTGAGGACAATCAGTAAGCCGCGCTCGCGTGCCGGGCCGCAACCACCCCCGGGGCGGGCGGGGTCGTTCACTGTTCCCGGCGGCGTGAGGGGGGTGGGGTCGGAGGAGGTGCGTGTGTCCGGACGTAAAGCGTGTTTTGTGGCGCATGGCTACCGTTAACGAAACAAGGGCTCGCACGCGCCGTAAAACATGCAGTCCGGACATACGTACCTCCGCAGGCCCCGCCCCCCGTCACCACGACAAACCCAGCCCGTCCGGCGTTTGAGGACAAGTAGTAAGCCGCGCCCGCGCCTCGGGCAGACGCGCAATCAGTGGGCCGCGCCCACCACCGGGCGGCGCGCAATACCCCACGCCGTCGCCAGACCAACCGCGCAGGCCGCGACGAGCAGCGCCCCCGCGTTCACGAACGCCACCAACCCCGCCCCCACCGCCAACGCCACCGCGTTAGGCGCGTAGATCAGCGTCGTCGCGGTCGCGGACACGCGGCCCAGCACCGCCGCCGGGACCTCCCGCTGCACCGCCGTCATCGCGGCGATCAGGACGCACGGCAGCCCCGCCCCCACCCCCACCGCGCTCGCCAGGACCGCCGCGTCGTGCGGGAGGGCCCGTAGGCCGAGGGACACCGCGAACACCGCTATCCCCGCCGCCGCGAACACCCGTTCCGGGAGGCGGCGCAGCAGCGGGCCCGCCAGGAGGCCGATCAGGACGGAACCGGCGCCCTGCACCGCGTACAGCACGCCCACGTACGCGGGGGAGCGGCCGAGGCCCTCGTCGACGACCGCGTAGATCGCCGCGCCGTTCAGCCCCGCCAGCAGCATCGTCGCCGCTGCGGCCAGCACGAGGGGGCCCGCGGCCGGGGCGGCGCGCAGCTGCCGTATCCCCTCCGCCGTCGCGGACCGCCGGCCACGCTCGCGCGAAGAGACCGGCGGGGACTCCCGCACCCGCATCGACGCGAACACCCCCGCCGCCAAGGCGAACGTCGCCGCGTCCAGGAGCGCCACCGGACCCCCGCCGTACCGCGCGTACAGCGCCGCGCCCGCCAGCGGGGCCAGGAGCTTCATGCCCTCGTTGGCCGTCGTCCGCAGCCCGTTGAACCCGCCCAGCAGCCGCTGGTCGACCACCCCGGCGACCAGCGCCGTCTCCGCCGCGTCCATGACGACCCCGGTCGTCCCGTACACGAACAGCACGGCGAAGAGGATCCAGATCCGGTCCGCCGAGTCGACGGCGAGGAGCGCCGTCAGCAGGAGGGCCATCGCCAGGTTGCAGACGATCAGCAGCGGCCGCCGCCGCACCCGGTCGGCGATCCCGCCCAGCACCGGCCCCATCAGCATCGGCGCCCACATCGCGAAGACGGTCAGCGCCGCCAGACTGTCCGAGCCGGTCAGGGACTTGACCCAGATCCCGGCGGTCAGCCACATCGCCGAGGTGCCGAACCCGGACACCACCACCCCGGCCAGGTACAGCCCCGCGTTCCGGTCCCGCAGTACCCCGCCGCCCCGCTCTTCTTTACGTCGCATGGCGTCAGGGTGGTGGCTGAGGAGGGGCGCCGGCATGGGGCAACCGCCCTATCCCGTGCCTCAGAAAGGCCTCGGAAGGGCCTCGGAAAGGCATCGGAAAGATGTCGCGCCGGACAACGCGTAACACCCTGAAAACCTGAACCGTTCCTGACAGGTGCACAATCCCCCGTACCCCCCCCGCGACCGTCCGACCCCGGCGAGGAGCCCCATGTCAGGCCAGGCAACACACGAGAACGGCAGTGCCGTGGACCGGTACTTCAAGATCAGCGAGCGGGGTTCGACCTACGCCAGGGAGATACGCGGCGGCTTCGCCACGTTCTTCACGATGGCCTACATCCTCGTCCTCAACCCGATCATCCTCGGCAGCGCCGAGGACAAGTTCGGCGCCCACCTCTCCGGGCCCCAACTGGTCACCGCCACCGCCCTGGTCGCCGCCGTGATGACCGCGATCATGGGGCTCGGCGGCAACCTGCCGCTCGCCATCGCGGCCGGCCTCGGCCTCAACGCCGTGGTCGCCTTCCAGCTCGCCCCGCTGATGAGCTGGCCCGACGCGATGGGCCTGGTGGTGCTGGAGGGGCTGCTGATCTGCGTCCTGGTCGTCACCGGGCTGCGCGAGGCCGTCATGAACGCCATCCCGCAGTCCCTCAAGCAGGCCATCAGCGTCGGCATCGGGCTGTTCATCGCGTTCATCGGCTTCATCGACGCGGGCTTCGTCACCCGGATACCCGGCGACACCGGCTCCGTACCGGTGCAGCTCGGCGCCACCGGACACCTCTCGGGCTGGCCCGTCCTGGTCTTCTGCCTCGGGGTGCTGCTGACCCTCGCGCTGGTGGCCCGCAAGGTGAAGGGCGCGATCCTCCTCGGCATCGTCGTGACGACCCTCGTCGCCGTCCTGATCAACGAGATCGCCGACATCAAGCCCGCCGCGTGGGGGCTCACCGTGCCGTCCGTCCCCGACGACCTCGTCGCCGCGCCGGACTTCGGGCTCATCGGCTCCTTCAGCCTCTTCGGCGCCTTCCAACAGATCGGCGTGGTCACGCTCGTCCTGCTGGTCTTCACCCTCATCCTCAGCGACTTCTTCGACACCATGGGCACCGTCGTCGGCGTCTCCAACGAGGCCGGGCTCCTGGACGAGAACGGCAAGGTCCCGAACCTCGGCCGCGTCCTGCTCATCGACGGCGCGGCGGCGGTCGCGGGCGGCGCGGCCTCCGCCTCCTCCAACACCGCGTACATCGAATCGGCGGCGGGCGTCGGCGAAGGCGCCCGTACCGGCTTCGCCTCCGTCGTCACCGGCGCCCTGTTCGGCCTCTCGCTCTTCCTCGCGCCGCTCGCGCTCATCGTCCCGGCGCAGGCGGCGGCGCCCGCGCTCATCGTGGTGGGCTTCCTGCTGATGTCGCAGGTCCGGCACATCGACTGGGAGAAGTACGAGATCGCCGTCCCGGCCTTCCTGACGATCGCGGTCATGCCGTTCACGTACTCCATCACCAACGGCATCGGCGCCGGCTTCCTGGCGTACGTCGTCATCAAGACGGTGCTCGGCAAGGCGCGCGAGGTGCACTGGTTGCTCTGGGCCACCGCCGCCCTGTTCGTCGTCTACTTCGCGATCGACCCGATCGAGCAGTGGATCGGCTGACCGGCCCGGCCTGGGTGCGGCGGCCGGTAACGGCCGCGCAGGTCATGAGCGTTCTTGGTAACGCATGTGAAGCGTGAGCTCAACGAGGCGGTCATCGACGGGTGATGGAGTCGCGCACTGCACCCCCCCGCACTTCCTCGCACGGCCCGGTGACCCCGGAGGTTCCCCTTGAGCCAGCTACAGCCGCCCACCCAGGAGCAGTTGGACGCCTACGTCAGGACCAGGCTCGCCCTGGCCGGTTTCGACCTCACCCTGCTGCCCGAACAGTCCGACCCCGCGACCGGTGTCCCCACGCGCGCCCAGGTCCTGAACTCCCTGCGCTCCTTCGTCGCCTCGACCCCCGCCGCCATCGGCGGCTGGTCGCCGCCCGTGACGGGCACGCCCGCGCCGGAGTACGCCCAGCAGGCCTCGCCGCCGCTGCTCTACCCGTCGATCACGGAAGCCTGGACCGGAGAGGCGGACGGACGATGAGCCGCACCCTCAACCGCCGTGTGTTCCTGGCCGGTTCGGCCGCCGCGACCGGTGCCGTCGTCGGGGGTACGGCCCTGGCCGCGCCCGCCGCCGCCAGCCCGGCCACCACCGCCGGGGCCGCGCCGTACCTCCCCGACATCCCCGTACGGGACGCCGCGCGCCGCGATCCGACCGAGGCGACGCTCGCCGAGGCCGCCGTCCTGATGCGGCAGCGCAAGCTGAAGTCCGCGACGCTCGTGGAGGCGTACCTCGACCGGATCGACACCTTCGACTCCACGTACCAGGCGTACGCCGTGGTGACCGGCGCGAGCGCGCTCACCGCCGCGCGCAAGGCCGATCGCGAGGGCAGACGCGGGGTGTTGAGCGGCATTCCGCTCTGCGTCAAGGACAACTACTTCACGCGCGGGGTGCCGACCCGCTGCAACTCCCTGATCTTCGAGGACTTCGTCCCCGACCACGACGCGACCGCCGTCGCCCGGCTCACCGCCGCCGGCGGAATCGTCCTGGGCAAGGGCCAGATGGGCCCGCTCGCCACCACCCGGGCGACCACCCCCAACGGGACCGTCACCACCGTCAACGCCTGGACCCCCGACAACCCCGCCACGGATCCCGGCGGTTCGTCCACCGGGCCCGCCTGCTCCGTCGCCGGGCGGATGGCGTCGTCGTCCATCGGCACCCAGACCGGCGGATCCATCGTCCAGCCCTCCAACCGGCAGAACCTCACCGGCCTCAAGCCCACGATGGGCCGCGTCTCCGCGCACGGCGTCATCCCCCTCTCGTACACCCGCGACCACCCGGGACCCCTGGCGCGCGACGCGATGGACGCCGCGCTGATGCTCTCCGTGATGGCGGGCCCCGACCCGGCCGATCCGCGCACCCTCGGACTGCCGCGTCTGCCGGATCTCGTACGGGCCGCCACGCCGGTGCTCTCGCGGGGCAGGGTGAAGCTGCGCCGCGCGACCCGGATCGGGGTGCCCGCGGACTTCCTGAACAGCGCCGCCGACGTGCGCCGGGCGTTCCTCGCCACGCTCGACGCGATCCCGGGGGTGACGCTGGTCGACGTCACGTACCCCGCCGACTGGGGGCTGCTCACCGGCACGTTCAACGACGCCCGGCTGTCCGAGCGCACCGAGCCGTTCCGGCACTGGCTCCAGGAGGACCCCACCAAGTTCGGTGTCTCGCTGCTCAGTTGGCTCCAGGGGCTGATGCTGTCCGGCGACGAGTGGATCACCGCGCAGCGGGCCAAGAACCACCTGCTGCGCGAGGTCCTGGACGGGGTCATGGCCCGCTGCGACGTCCTGCTCCAGACGGGACCGGTGCCCTTCGACATCCTCGGGCTGCCCGAACTGGCCTTCCCCGCCGGGTTCGTGGCGGGGATACCGTCCGGCGTGATCCTCGGCGGACAGCCGTACGAGGAGGACCGGCTGCTGGAGGTCGCGGCGGCCTACCAGTCGGTGACCGACTGGCACACCCGCCGCCCGGCCGACCCGTCACCGGCCGCCGCGGGCAAGCGTCTGGCGGCCGCACCGCGCCCGCGGTTGAGCGCGGAGGAGGCGGCGGCGCAGAGCGCGTGAGGTGAGCGCGGGCCTGCGGGTCGTACGCACCCCCCCCCGCCGGTGGTGCGCACGACCCGCGGGCTACTTCAGCGCCGCCGTCATCATCTTCTGTGCCACCGGCGCCGCCAGCCCGTTGCCGCTGACCTCCGCGCGCGCCGCGTCCGAGTCCTCCACGACCACCGCGACCGCCACCTCGTTCCCGGTCGCGGTGTCCTTCGCGTACGACGTGAACCACGCGTACGGCGTCTGGCTGTTGTCGACGCCGTGCTGCGCCGTACCCGTCTTGCCGCCCACCTCCGCGCCCGGCACGCGCGCGTTCGTGCCCGTCCCCGACTCGACCACCGTCCGCATCGCGCTGCGCAGCTGCTCCGCCGTCGAGGCGGAGACGATCCGGGTCGTGTCGCCGTCCTGGTACGACTGGAGCGTGTCGCCGTCGCCGTTCACGACCTTCGACACCAGGTGCGGGGCCGCGAGCAGCCCGTCGTTCGCCAGCGCGGACGACACCATCGCCATCTGGAGCGGGGTCGCGGTCACATCGAACTGGCCGATGCCCGACAGACCGGTCTGCGCCCGGTCCATGCCGGCCGGGTAGACACTCTTCGCCGCCCGCACCGGCATGTCCTGCGCCGCGTTGTCGAAGCCGTACTTCTTCGCCATCGCCGCGACCTTGTCCTGCCCCAGGTCGTCGGCCATCTTCGCGAAGACCGTGTTGCACGAGTAGCGCAGGGCGTTCCTGATCGTGGCGTTCTCGCAGGGGTCGGAGGCGCTCTCGTTGCGCAGCACGGTGGCCGTGTCCGGCAGGGTGTACGGGTCCGGGCTGTCGGTCGGCACGTCGACGGAGCCGTACAGCCCGTCCTCCAGCGCCGCCGACGCCACGACCAGCTTGAACGTCGACCCGGGCGGCAGCGGCTGGCGCAGCGCGCGGTTGAGCATCGGCATGTCCTTGTCCGCGCTCAACCGCTGCCAGGCCGTGCCGTCCGCCGTCCCGCTGATCGTGGAGGGGTCGTACGACGGGGTCGAGACGACCGCGAGGACGCGCCCGGTCTTCGGGTCGAGCGCGATCGCCGCGCCCTTCTTGTCCCCGAGGGCGTCGTAGGCGGCCCTCTGCACGCCGGGGTCGATCGTCGTCAGCACGTCACCGGGCTTCGTCCGCTCACCGGTGAGCGCGTCGAGCGGGTTGCCCAGCCGGGAGTCTTTGCCGTCGAGGACGTCGCCGTAGATGCCCTCCAGCTGGGTGGAGCCGTACACCTGCGAGCTGAAACCGGTGACGGCGGCGTAGAGCTTGCCGTCGGTGTACGTCCGCTCGTAGGCGAGCTGCCCGCCGGAGGTCCGCCGGGACCCGGTGACCGGCGAACCGGCCACGACGATGTCACCCAGCGGCTGCGCGTACTGCGCGATGGCCTTCCGCTGGTTGTACTTGCTGTCCGCGAGGGCGCGGGCGTCGTACGCCTGGAGCCAGGTCACCCGCACGAGGAGCGCGAGGACCAGCAGCAGGCAGAACACCGAGGCGCGTCTGATCGTCTTGTTCATCCCGTACGGGAGACGAGCGGAACGGCGGCGCGCGTTCCCCCGGGCCGCCGTTCTCAGGAACTCTTCATGTCGTGGCGCAGGAACACTTGATGTCGTGGCGCCGGAGCCGGGCGGACCGGGTCAGAGCCGCCGCGTGGCGAGCGTCAGCCGGTCGCGGGCGTCGAACAGCGCGTCCTTGATCAGCTGCTCGTGCCCCGGGGTCAGCCGCGCCACCGGCACCGAGCAGCTGATCGCGTCCCGCGCCGGGGTGCGGTACGGGATCGCGATGCCGAAGCAGCGCAGCCCGAGGGTGTTCTCCTCGCGGTCCACCGAGTAGCCCTGCTCGCGGATGAGGCGCAGGTCCTCGATGAGCTTCTCGCGGTCGGTGATCGTGTGCTCGGTCAGCGCGGGCAGCGTCTCGGGCAGCATCTTGCGGACCTGCTCGTCGCTGTGGGTGGCGAGCAGCGCCTTGCCGAGCGAGGTCGAGTGCGCGGGGAGCCGGCGGCCGACGCGGGTGAAGGGGCGCAGGTAGTGCTGGGACTGGCGGGTGGCGAGATACACCACGTTCGTCCCGTCCAGGCGCGCGAGGTGGATGGTCTCGGTGGTGTCGTCGGAGAGCCGGTCCAGCGTGGGGCGGGCGGCGGCGACGACCTCGTCCCCGTCGATGTACGACGTGCCGACCAGCAGGGCCCGTACCCCGATCCCGTACCGCGTCCCCGTCGCGTCCGTCTCCACCCAGCCCAGCTCGACCAGGGTGCGCAGCAGCATGTAGAGGCTGGACTTGGGGTAGCCGACCGCTTCCTGGACGGCGGCGAGGGAGTGCATGCCGGGCCGTCCGGCGAAGTATTCGAGCAGCTCCACCGTCCTGACCGCCGACTTGACTTGTGCCCCACCGGATTCCGCAGCCGACATCGTCTCTCGCCCTTCAGGACCGACGGGCTTCCGGCCCGGCGGACCGCTCTTGACCACACAGAACGCCCGGAAATAGAGTCCCTGTGGATTCACTATCAGGAACTGTGTTCAGAATACCGAACAACTCCTGGTGGATGGCAGAGGTTCGCAAGGCCGGGATTCGCAAGGCCGGGAAGGAAGCCGTCGTGACAGCAGCACCAGTCTGGAGTGTCGACCCCCGAACGGGGAAGCCGCGCGAGCAGGTTGCCGACGAGGCGACGGCCGAGGAGGTCGACTCCGCGGTGCGCCGGGCGCGGGCCGCCGGAGCGGGGCTCGCCGACCGTACCGTCCGCGCCGCCCTCCTCCGTACCGCCGCCGACCTCCTCGACGAGGCGGTCGAGCACGTCATCGAGGCGGCGGACGCCGAGACGGCCCTCGGGCCGGTCCGGCTGCGGGGCGAACTCGCCCGTACGACCGCCCAGTTGCGCGCCTTCGCCGGGGTGGTGGACGAGGGCGCCTTCCTCGACATCCGTATCGACCACGCCGACGCGACCCGCATCCCGCCGTGGCCCGACCTGCGCCGCTGGAAGGTGCCGCTGGGCGTCGTCGCCGTCTACTCGGCGAGCAACTTCCCGCTCGCCTTCTCCGTCCCCGGCGGCGACACCGCGAGCGCGCTGGCGGCCGGCTGCCCGGTGGTCGTCAAGGCGCACCCCGACCACCCGGCCACCTCCGAGCTGTGCGCGTCCGTACTGCGCAGGGCGGCGGTCCGGGTCGGCCTGGACGAGGACGTCCTGATCGTCGTGCACGGCTTCGAGGCGGGCGTCGAGCTGGTCAGGCACCCGCTGGTGTCGGCGGCGGGCTTCACCGGCTCGATCCGCGGCGGCCGCGCCCTCTTCGACGCGGCGGCGGCCCGGCCCGCGCCGATCCCCTTCTACGGCGAGCTGGGCTCCCTCAACCCCGTGGTGATCACCGAGGCGGCGGCGGCCGAGCGGGCCGAGGAGATCGGCGCGGGGCTGGCCGGTTCGATGACGCTGGGCGCGGGACAGTTCTGCACCAAGCCGGGCTTCGTCCTGGCGCCGGCGGGCGCGGCGGGGGACAGCCTGCTGAAGACGCTGACCAGCGCGGTGAGCGAGACCGAGCCCGGCGTGATGCTGGACCACCGGATGCGGGACGCGTTTGTCGCGGGGGTACGGGAACGGGCCGCGCTGCCCGGCGTCGACGCCCCGATCACACCCGGCGCGGGCGGCGAGCACACCGTGAGCGCGGGCTTCCTGACCGTACCGGCGGCGCTGCTCACGGCGGAGGGCGGCCCGCACGACCTGCTGCTGGAGGAGTGCTTCGGCCCGGTGACGGTGGTCGCGCGCTACACGTCGACGGACGAGATCGGCGCGGTCCTGTCCCGGCTGCCGGGCAACCTCACGGCGACGCTCCAGCTGTCGGACGCGGAGGGCGAGGGGACGGCGCCGGGCGCGGTGGCGTTGCTGGCCGAGCTGGTCCCGCTGGCGGGCCGCGTCCTGGTCAACGGGTGGCCGACGGGGGTGGCGGTGGCGCCGGCCCAGCAGCACGGGGGCCCGTACCCGGCGACGACGTCGACGTCCACGTCGGTGGGCGCGACGGCGATCGAACGCTGGCTGCGGCCGGTCACGTACCAGTCGACGCCGCCGGCGCTGCTGCCGGCGGAGCTGCGGGACGAGAACGCGCTGGGGCTGCCGCGGCGGGTGGACGACGTGCCGCGGGGGTGAGGTGGGGGCTCGGGAGGTGGTACGGCTCTTTCGGGCGTACGGTCCCCGAGGCCGGGCGGGCGCGCCCGGGGGCGGGCGGGCGGTGGCCTACGGCTGGTCGTCCGTACGCGGCTCGCTCCGGTCGCGCCCCTCGTCGGACGGGACCGCAACCGGGCCGCCCGCCCCCACGTCTCCGTCAACATGATCATCAGACGAGCCGTCCCCGCCGATCTCGACCCGATCACCGAATTCCATGCGGAGGCCCGGGCCACGTACTACCGGGGCCATGTCCCGGACGAGGAGTTCGAAGGACCGGCCGAGCGGGCCCGTACCCGCGCCAGTTGGGCCACCGCGCTGAGCCGCGACGAGCCGGGCGCGGCGGTGCTGTGCGCGGAGGCCGAGGGCCGGCCGGTGGGCGTGGCCGCGTACCGTACCGCCGACGGCGTGACGACCCTCACCCAGCTCCACGTCGCGCCCGCCCACTGGCGTCGGGGGATCGGCGCCGCGCTCCACGAGGCGTGCGTGGCGGCCTGGCGGCGGGACGGGGTGACCACGGCGCGCCTGGAGGTCTTCGAACCCAACCGGCGCGCGCAGGCGTTCTACGCGGCACACGGCTGGCACCCGGACCCGGAGAACCCGCGCGACGACACGCACCTGATCCTGCGCCTGGTGGTGGGCGCCGACGAGAACAGGTCTCAGGGATAGATCTTCTTCCGCTCCGCGAACATCGCCACGTACTTCGCGATACGGCGGGCGCGCGTCTCGGGCCGCTTGGCGTCGTGGACCTGGTGGAGGACGGAGAAGCGGTTACGGCTGTCGAGCGTGGCGAAGAACTCGGCCGCCACGGGCTCCGCCGCGAGGGCGGCGGCGAGATCGTCCGGTACGGAGACGGTCCTGGGCCCGTCGTACGCGGCCTCCCACCGCCCGTCCGCCTTGGCCCGCACCACCTCGGCGAGCCCGGCGTCCCGCATGCGGCCGGAGGCGATCAGGGCCTCGGCCTTGTCGCGGTTGATCTTCGACCACTTGCTGCGGGCCCGCCGGGGCGTGAACCGCTGCAACCAGTGGGTGTCCTCGGCCGCTTTCCTCTTCTGCCCGTCGATCCACCCGTAGCAGAGGGCCACGTCGAGCGCCTGCGCGTAGTCGAACGTGGCGACGCCCGGCGTCTTCTTCCTGAGCCTCAGCCAAATCCCGTCGGCGGCCGCGTGATGCGCGCCCAGCCACGCCTCGAACGCCTCGGCGCTCTCGAACGACACACTTTCCGGTTCCTCAGCCACAACGCCCAGTCAAGCACAGGCGTTTTCCGTCACGGAGCGATAGCAGCGCGTAACATCGGACACCGCCCGATCTCCAACCGACCCTCAGCACCAAGGGGTTGCAGCCACATGGCACCACGCCCACGCGAACTGACCCCGGACCGCTCGGCCCGCCACCTGTTCGGCTCCGAGATGCGCCGCCACCGCGAACTGGCGGGCATGAGCCTGGAGAGCCTGGCCGGCGTCCTGAGATACGCGAAGAGTTCACTGGCCCGGTACGAAACAGCGGACGCGATGATTCCCCCGGACCTCCCGGCCCGCCTGGACGCGGCGTTCGGGACGGACGGGTTGTTCGAGAAGCTGTACGGGTTGGCGAAGTACGAGATCCACCCGGACAAGTACCGGCGGCGCATGGAGCTTGAGGCGCGGGCACGGGTGATCGACCAGTACGCGGGGCAACTTGTTCCCGGTCTGGTCCAGACCGAGGGCTACGCCCGAGCGCTGTTCCGCGTCACGAATCCGAGGGCCACCTCCGAGGCGATCGAGGAGAAGGTGGCGGCCAGGATGGGTCGGCAGGCCCTGCTGACCGCCACGCCGGGACCGGACCTGTCCATGATTCTCGACGAGGCGGTCGTACGATGCTCGGTGGGCGGCCCGGCCGTCATGCGGAACCAACTGGCCCGCCTGTGCGATCTCGTGGACACACCCACCACCACAGTCCAGTTGCTCCCTTTCTGTCACGGCGAGCACGCACTGCTCGGCGGCGGCACGTTGACGCTGATGACGCTGGACGACAAGTCGTCGGTGGTCTATGAAGAAGGCCTGACCTCAGGCACGTTGGTGGAAGAACCGGAAACGGTCAGAACCCGCCGCCGGGATTACGATCTGATGAGGGCCTACGCCCTGTCGCCCCGCGATACGGCGGCACACATCCGATCAGCCATGGAGGCACTTCCCTCATGAGCAGCAGCCAGGACCTCACGGGCGTGCGGTGGGTCAAGTCCAGCTACAGCAACGGGGACGGCGGTGACTGCGTCGAGTGGGCGCCCGCTTGTGTCGCGAACTCGGATGCCGTCCCCGTCCGGGACAGCAAGGACCCTCAGGGTCGCGCCCTGCTGCTCGGGCCCGCGGCCTTCTCCGCGTTCGTTCGGGCCGTTCGGGCCGGAGCGCTTGGCGGGGGCGTGGGGTAGGAGCGTCGGAAGCCCGCGACGAGTGGCCTCGGGGCGGCGATCGCGCGCAGGTTCGCCGACGAGGGCGCTCGTGTCGTCCTGGTCGGGCGGCGGGCGGACCGGAGGGAGGCGCTCGCGGCCGAACTGGGCGGTGCGGCGCGGTTCCAGCGCGCCGACGTGACCAGGGAAGAGGACGTCGAGCAGCTGGCCTCGGCCGTCGAGGAGCGATACGGCAGAGTTGACGTCCTTGTCAACTGCGCCGGCGCCCCCGCCACCCTGGTCGCGGAGCTGCTGACGTCGCTGCCCGGCCACTACTTCCTCGACGCGCTCGACGTCCCCGCCGTGACCGAACTCGGCATTCCCGTGCTCTACCTCCTCGGCGAGGACGACCGTGCGCTTCCCCTCCCGGGGGCCGAGTTCGCTGCCCGGCTCGGACGGGAACCCGTCATGGTCCCCGGCACCCACGAGGGCCTGCTGACCCACCCCGACGAGATCGCGAAGGCGATCCTGAACGGCTGACGCGGCCGGGCCGCGAACCCCGCTCCCCCCGCTTGTCGGCGGTGGGCCGGGGGGAATCATGGGTGAGTCTCGGACGTTGTCCCGGCAGCGGAGGGGGCCTCCGTGTGCGTCGGGACTATGGGCCGTGGGCCTGGGGAGAAGCTGAGAGATGCGCGTCGAGATCTGGAGTGACATCGCCTGCCCGTGGTGTTATGTCGGGAAAGCCCGCTTCGAGAAGGGGTTGGCGGCGTTCGCGCACCGGGAAGACGTCGAGGTGGTGCACCGGTCCTTCGAGCTGGATCCCGGGCGGGCCAAGGGGGACACCGCTCTGGTGGTCGACATGCTGGCAACCAAGTACGGGCGTACCCGCGAAGAGGCTCGTGCGATGGAGGAGAACGTCGCGTCCAACGCGCGCTCCGAGGGCCTCGAGTACCGGATCGACGGGCGTGACCACGGCAGCACCTTCGACATCCACCGGCTGCTCCATCTCGCCAAGGCGCGCGGGCGGCAGGACGAGTTGCTGAGCCTCGCCTACCGGGCGAACTTCGCCGAGGAGCGCTCCGTCTTCGACTCCGAGACGCTCGTCGCGCTCGCGGTCGAGGCCGGTCTCGACGAGGCGGAGGCGCGGGCCGTGCTCGCCGACGCGGACGCCTACGCCGACGACGTACGGGCCGACGAGCGCGAGGCGGCCGAACTGGGCGCGAACGGGGTGCCGTTCTTCGTGCTCGACCGGCGGTACGGGGTTTCCGGCGGGCAGCCCGCCGAGGTGTTCACCCAGGCGCTGGAGCAGGCGTGGCAGGGCAGGGTCATCACCGAGATCGGGCAGAGCGGCGGCGACGCGGACGTCGCGGACGACGCGGCCGTCTGCGGGCCCGACGGATGCGCGGTCCCGCACGCCGGGCCCCATGCGGGCGCGCACGCGTAAGCCCTGGTCAGGGGCCATCCATAAGCAGCTCTGGGGTGTTTCCTTCACGGATACGCGATTGACCCGGGGTGGTGGCGGACCCAGGGTGGGTCCATGACCACCCTGGGGGGCGCCGAGTTCGCGCCCGAGACAACGTACCTGAACACATCGACCGCCGGACTGCTGCCCCGCAGCTCCGTCGAGGCCGTACGGGACCTCGCCGCCAAGAGCGCCACGGGCTCCTACGACGGCTCGGACGGCTACGAGTCCGTCGAGTCCGCCCGCGCCTCCTTCGCCCGGATCGCCGGGGTCGACCCCAGCCGGGTCGCCCTCGGCGGGTCGGTCGCGGCGCATGTCGCGCTGGTCGCGGCGTCGTTGCCGGCCGGGGCGGAAGTGCTGTTCCCCGAGGGGGAGTTCAGCTCCGTCATCACCCCGTTCACCATCCGCGGCGACCTCAAACTGCGGTACGTGCCCCTGGACGCCCTCGCGCAGTCCGTACGGCCCGGCACGGCGCTGGTCGCCTTCTCCGTGGTCCAGTCGGTGGACGGCCGGCTGGCCGACACCGCGTCGATCCTCGCGGCGGCCTCCGCGCACGGGGCTCGCACGCTCGCCGACCTGAGTCAGGCGGCGGGGTGGCTGCCGCTGGACGCGGGCGCCTTCGACTACACCGTGACCGGTGGGTTCAAGTTCCTGCTCAGCCCGCGCGGTGTGTCCTTCCTGACGGTGACGGAGGAGGCGCAGGGATTGCTGCCGCCGCTGTACGCGGGGTGGGTGGCGGCGGAGTCGCCGTGGGACAGCACGTACGGCCCGGTCGAGCGACTGGCGTCCACGGCCCGGCGGTTGGACGCGCCGCCGTCCTTCCTCGCGTATCACGCTGCCGCGCGGTCCTTGGCGCTGCTGGAGGCGACGGGCATCGAAACGATCCACGCGCACGCGGTGGGGTTGGCGTCGCTGTTTCGCGAGGGGGCGGCGGGGTTGGGCTTCTCGCCGGTGGGGGCGGGGGCGGGCGGGGCGTCGGCGGTTGTGGCGGTGCGGGGGTTGGGGGAGAGGCAGTTGTCCCTGCGGGAGGCGGGGGTGGTGGTGGCTGCGCGTGGGGGGAACTTGCGGGTGGCGTTCCATTTGTACAACGCGTCTGCTGACGTGGGCCGTGTGCTGGAGGCCCTCGCCCCGAGGTGACCGCGTTGCGGTCGCTGCTGTCCTCGCGCCGGACGGGCGTCTGCGGCCCGGTGGGCGGCGTGGCTTCCTACTTGTCCTCAATCGCCGGACGGGCTGGTTTGTGGCGTCTGCCCGGGTCGCGGGCGCGGCTTACTGATGTCCTCAATCGCCGGACGGGCTTGGTGGTGCCCGCTGCGGCCCGGTGCCCCGGGTGCGGGTTGTCGCCGGGGGCCGGTCAGGGGTCGTGTCCTGCACTGCATGTTTTACGTCGCGTGCGACCGGTCGTATTGATTGACGTTCGCCATGCGACACAAAACACGCTTTACGTTCCGGACACGACCCCTGCCCGTCCCCCTTCCAGGCCCGCGTCACTACCCGGCCCACCCCGGGGCAAGGCGGGAGGCAGCCGGAGCCCGCACCGGGGCACTTCAAGCCGGTCCGGCGTTTGAGGACATCTGTAACCCGCACCCGGCACCGACGCGGAGGCCACAATCCCGCCTGTTCCGACGCACCCCGCAGCCCACCCGGACGTCCCCAAGCCCGTCCGGCGTTTGAGGACACCGTGACCCGCACCGGCGCACCGTGCAGGGGCACTGTCCAGCCCGCCTGGACACAACCCCAGCCCGTCCGGCGATTGAGGACGACCCTGACCATCACCCGCGCACCGCGCAGGGGCACCATCCAGCCCGTCCGGCGTTTGAGGACATCAGTGAGCCGCGCTCGCGTGCCGGGCGGCCGGGACTCCGGGGCGACGGGGTCGTTTAGTTCACCCTCGGCGTGAGGGGGGTGGGGTCGGAGGAGGTGCGTGTGTCCGGACGTAAAGCGTGTTTTGTGGCGCATGGCTACCGTTAATCAAGACAAGACCTTGCACGCGCCGTAAAACATGCAGTCCGGACATACGTGCCTCCGGAGGCCCCGCCCCCCGTCACCACGGCACACCCAGCCCGTCCGGCGTTTGAGGACATCAGTAAGCCGCGCCCGAGCACCGGGCAGACGCCAAAACCACGCCCGTCCGGCGCGAGGACAAAGAAGCAAACGCAACGGCCCCGCTACGCGTCACCGCACTCCGACGCCTGCCGGCACAAATTCGCCTCCACCTTCGACAGCAGCCGCGCCAACTCCCCCCGCTCCCCCTCGTCCAGCCCCGCCAACGTGTGCTCCTCCAGTTCGCCCCACGCGTCCTTGACCTCGGACCGCAGCGCGCAGCTGTCCCGCGTCGACTCGACCAGGACCGCCCGCCGGTCCAGCGGGTCGGACGTTCGCGTCACGTACCCCGCCTGGTCCAGGCGCTGGAGCATCTTCGTGACCGTCGACGGATCCAGGTCCATCGCCTTGATCAGCTCCGCCTGGCGGACGGGTCCTGCGTTCCACAGGTGCATCATCAGGAACTCCTGCCCCGGGTAGAGCCCGGTCCGCTGGAGCAGCTTGCCCGCCGCGATGCGATGCAGCCGGGCGATCCGGGACAGCGCGTTGCTCACGGGGCTCCCGCGCATCCCGCTCGGAGCGCCGTGCGCCCCGCTCGGAGCGTCACGCGCCCCACGCGGGGTGTCGCCCGCCCCACGCGGGGTGTCACGTGCCTCACGCGGAGCGTCATGCGCCCCAGGCGGGGTGTCGCCCGCCCCGCGCGGGGTGTCGCGTGCCTCACGCGAAACGTCATGCGCACGCGAAACATCTCGCCCCGCCCCCGGGGCGACACCCGTCCCACCAGGCCCTACACCGGTAAAACCGGGCGCTCCGCCCGGACACGCGGGGTCGTCGGAAGTCATGCCCCCAGTTTAGCTTGGTCGGCCAAGGAATGAGCTAGAGTGACTCGCGGTTGTTTACTTGGCCGACCACATACCGTGCCGCCGGCCCACCGTGCCTTTGGAGTCACCATGACCACCGCGTTCGACCCGATCGACCTCTCGGGTACGCAGCTCGCCAACCGCATCGCCCTGGCGCCCATGACCCGCAGCCGTTCCTACGGTCCCAGCCACGCGCCCACCGACGTGGTCGCCGAGTACTACGCCCAGCGGGCCTCGGCCGGTCTGGTCATCACCGAGGGGATCCAGCCCTCCGTCGTCGGGCAGGGGTACCCGGACACCCCGGGACTGCACAGCGACGAGCAGATCGCCGGCTGGCGCAAGGTCACCGACGCCGTGCACGCCAAGGGCGGCACGATCTTCGCGCAGGTCATGCACGCCGGCCGGATCGGCCACCCCGACCTCCTGCCCGGCGACCTGATCCCGGTCGCCCCGTCCCCGATCGCCGCGAAGGGGCAGGTCTACCTCCACGACGGTCCGAAGGACTTCGTCACGCCCCACGAGCTGACGTCCGACGAGATACGAGCGACGATCGGCGACTTCGCCGCGGCGGCCCGCAACGCGATCGACGCCGGCTTCGACGGCGTGGAGCTGCACGGCGCGAACGGTTACCTGATCCACCAGTTCCTGTCGGACACCACCAACGCGCGCACCGACGAGTGGGGCGGTTCCGTCGAGGGCCGTACGCGCTTCGCGGTCGAGGTCGCCCGCGCCGTCGTCGCCGAGATCGGCGCCGAGCGCACCGCGATCCGCGTCTCGCCCGGAAACCCGCTCAACGACATCGGCGCGGAGGGCGAACTGGAGGCCACGTACACCTCGTTGGTCCAGCAGTTCGAGACGCTCGGTCTCGCGTACGTCCATGTGGTCGAGTACAGCCGCGAGTTGACGCTCGTCCTGCGCAAGCACTTCTCCGGGACGCTCATCCTCAACGCCAAGACCGACGGGCCCACCAGCCCCGAGGAGCTCAAGCTCATCGAGGACGGCGTCGCCGACCTCATCTCCTTCGGCCAGCTCTTCCTCGCCAACCCGGACCTCCCGGCGCGGCTCAAGGCCGGCGGCCCGTACAACACCCCCGACCCGTCCACGTTCTTCGGCGGTACGGAGAAGGGCTTCACGGACTACCCCGTCCTGGCGGGCTGACCGTACGACTGGCTGACCGTACGACAGGGCTGACCGTACGACAGGTACGACAGGAGGGGGCGGGCCGGTCACACGACGACCGGACCGCCCCCTCCCGTACTCACCAGGACTCCTCGACCGCCCTCGCCGCCGCCTCCACGCACACAGTGACCCCGCTCTCCCCGAGCGCCGCGCCCAGCGCGAGGAGCGACTTCCGTACGGCGTCCTCCGTCGCGTCGGGGCCGTAGTGGTTGACGCGGACCATCTCGGAGGCGAGCGCGCCGCCCCCCGCGACCAGCGGCAGCGAGGCGTCCGACGCCAGCGCCTTCGCCACCACCTCGGACGCGTCGACCCCGGCCGGGACCCGGATCGTGGTGGCCACCGGAGCCGCCGCCGCGTCCTCGCCCACAAACGGCTCGACCCCGCCGCCCAGCGCCCGCGCGCCCGCGCGTGCCGCCCGCGCGGCGGAGGCGTGCCGGGCCGTCACCGCGGCGAGACCGTCCTCCTCGATGCGCTCCACGGACGCCTCCAGCGCCAGCATCTCCAGCTGGGCGGGCGCGTGCGGCAGCGCGCGCCGGCCGCTGTCGATCCAGCGCTCCTTCCAGTCGAGGAGCGAGAGGTACGAGCGGCGCGGCGCCCCCGGATTCGCGGCGAACCGCTCCCACGCGCGCTCGCTCACCGACACCGCCGACACCCCGGCGGGCCCGCCCATCGCCTTCTGCGCGCCGATCACGCACAGATCCACGCCCCACGCGTCCGGAAGCAGCGGTTCCGCGGCCACCGACGCGACCGCGTCGAGCATGAAGAGCGCGCCGTGCGCCCGTACGACCTCGCCGATCTCCGCGACCGGGTTGGTGTTGCCGGTCGCCGCCTCGGCGTGCACCAGCGACACGAAGTCGGTCTCCGGGTGCGCGGCGAGCGCCTGTTCGACCTGCGCCGCGGTGACCGCCGTGTCGAAGGGCACCTCCAGGTCCACGACCTTCGCGCCGCAGTCGCGCAGCCAGTTCCCGAAGGTCTGGCCGTACGGCCCCGTCACCACGTTCAGCGCGGTCGAACCGGGCCGGGCGCCGCCCCGTATGCAGGCCTCCAGGGGGAGCAGGGCCTCGCCCTGCATGATCACGACGTCGTTCTCCGTTGCGAGGAGGGCGGCGACCCGCCGCTCGATGGTGGCGAAGTGCGCGGCGGTCAGCGGGGCGAGGCCCAGCAGCGGATGTGTCACGGGGGGCTCTCTCGACGGGGGTGCGGAAGGTTCTGTTCGACCCCACCGAGGATACTCACCGCTCTGGGAGACCCCCTGATCGTCCTCGTACAGTGCTGTCCATGAGTGATCACGCGGTGCTGCGGGTGAAGGGGCGGGTGCTCGTCGGCCCCGACGAGGTCAGGGACGAACTGTGGGTGGTCGGCGGCCGGATCACCTACACCCGGCCGCCCGGTGCCCGTGACGTCCGTACGGTGGCGGGCTGGGCCCTCCCCGGCCTGGTCGACGCCCACTGCCATGTCGGGCTCGACCACCACGGCGCGGTGGACGCGGCGACCAGCGAGAAGCAGGCGCTCGGCGACCGCGACGCCGGGACCCTGCTGCTCAGGGACGCCGGGTCCCCGGCGGACACCCGGTGGATCGACGACCGGGAGGATCTGCCCAAGATCATCCGGGCGGGCCGCCACATCGCGAGGACCCGGCGCTACATCCGTAACTTCGCGTACGAGATCGAGCCCGGGGACCTCGTCGCGTACGTCGCCCAGGAGGCGCGGCGGGGGGACGGCTGGGTCAAGCTCGTCGGCGACTGGATCGACCGCGAGGAGGGCGACCTGACCGCCTGCTGGCCGCGCGAGGCGGTGGTGGCGGCGATCGCCGAGGCGCACCGGCTGGGCGCGCGCGTCACGGCGCACTGCTTCGCCGAGGTCGCGCTGCGCGAACTGGTCGAGGCGGGCATCGACTGCGTCGAGCACGCCACGGGGCTCACGGAGGACACCATTCCGCTCTTCGCCGAGCACGGGGTGGCGATCGTCCCGACCCTGGTCAACATCGCCACGTTCCCGAAGCTCGCGGCGGGCGGCGCGGAGAAGTTCCCGCGCTGGTCGGCGCACCTGAACCGGCTGTACGAGCGGCGCTACGACACCGTCCGCGCGGCGTACGACGCGGGCATCCCCGTCTTCGTCGGTACGGACGCGGGCGGCGCCCTCCCCCACGGCCTCGCGGCGGCGGAGGTCGCCGAGCTCGTCACGGCCGGCATCCCGCCGCTGGACGCGCTCTCCGCGACGACCTGGGCGGCGCGCCGCTGGCTCGGGCGCCCGGCCCTGGAGGAGGGGGCGCCCGCGGATCTTGTGGTGTACGACGAGGATCCGCGCGCGGACGTACGGGTGCTGGCGGCTCCGCGGGTGATCGTGCTGAACGGGCGGGTGGTCGGCTGAGGGCCGGGGATCGCCGGGTTGACTCAGCGTGACGCGGGGCCTGGCTGTCTCGTTGAAGCACTTCAGCCGTTCCGGGCTCCGGTACGACCGGCGCACGACCCCGACCGCGCGATGTGCGGCGCTCCGGGGAACGCGTGCGCCACCCGAGTCGAACCCGCGATCGGAAACCCCCCTTTGGGGTGAACTCACCCCAGGTGTCTGTCGGTTCACTCTCAGTGCGTAAAGATTCCGGTGTCTCAGTCGCCGCCGCCGCGTGTCCCCGTGTCGGCCGGCCGGCGACACCATGTCTCTTGTGGGGGTTCCACCCGTGAACGGCAACACCAACCTCTTCCGCATGCCCGCACGCCGCTGCGCCGCCGTGGCGGTCGCCGCCGCGCTGACGGCGGGCCCGGTCCTCGTGGCCGCGCCCGCGCGGGCCACGGGGGTCACCGACGGCGACGGGCGGGCGACCGCGGTGGTCCTGCGGACCGGGCTCGACGTGTCCCTGCTCAACAAGACCGTCAACGTCCCGCTGCGGGCCGCGCTCAACGATGTACAGGCCCCCGCCGACGCGGACGAGTCCACGCTGACGGTGGAGCTGGACGGGGTCGACCGGGGCAGGCCGTTCACCGTCCTGCGCGCGGACGTGGCGACGTCGCGGGCCACGGTGGACGACCGCGGGGCGGAGGGGTACGCGAACCTCGCCCGTGCGAAGGTGCACGTCCCCGGGCTGCCGCTGCTCTCGCTGATCGAGATCCAGCAGGTCACGTCGAAGGCGGTCTGCGAGACCGGGAGGCGGCCGGTGGCCGAGTCCCGCCTGCTGGGCGCGGTGACCGTCCTGGGCAGGAACGTCACGTTGTCGGCCTCGGGCCCGACGCGGGTCGAGGTCCCCGGCGTCGGCGAGGTGACGCTCGACGTCTCGAAGACGACGAGGACGTCGCGTACGGCGGCGGCGGTGGCGCTCCGGCTTGGCGTGTCGGTGAACCCGCTGAACCTGAACGTGGCGGAGGTGCGGGGCGAGGTGACGCTGGCGGAGGCCACGTGCGCGGCGCCCCGGGCGGAGGCGGAACCGCCGTCGCCCTCACGGCCGGGCGCGAAGCCCACCCCGAAGCCGGATGTGAAGCCGCAATCGGAGCACCTGGCAGAAACGGGCGGCAGTTCGACGACGCCGTTCCTGGCGGGCGGAGCGGCGCTCCTGCTGGCGCTGGGCGCGGGGGCCCTGATCCTGGCGAGGTCACGGCGCGGATAGCCGTACGGGCACGCGGCGCCCGGCGGCCGATCTTCGGCCGCACCACGACCGGCCACCTGAAAGCCGAACTGATCTTGGAGTGCCACCTGTTGGGGGCAGGAGCGGTAAGGCCTGAGCCGTCTGTTCTTCTGTGTGTGGGGGGAGAGGGAGTCCGGCGTGGCAACGTGACCACTCAGCGGAACGGCAAGTCGCCGGCGGCGACAAGTGTGCCCGGCTCTACCCGGACAAGATGGGTGAGGGGAGCGCGGCCGTGCCCCTGCCGCGCGTGGTCTCAGGCAAGCGGAACCCATGCCGCTTTGACTGCGGGGTCGGAGGGCTCGCCCCACATCAGAGCCCCGTGGGCTACTCCCGGCATGGGGCCCAGGGCGAGGGCAGGTGCCTCAAGGGCATCGGCCATCTCTTCAAGGTAGTCGGTCAGCGAATCGAACCGGGGAGTCACTTGCGCGGTCTCCTCCCACTCCCACATCGTGCCGTCCGTCCCGTCCACACACAGTCCGTACGAGGTGTCCGTCACGGTGTACGAACAGGGCGGAATCCATTGCGGCTTCCACGTCATGTATTCCCCTGCCTCGTTCTCCCGCTGGAACAGCATGCGCCGCCGGTACACGGCCTCCACGGAATCCAGCCCCGTCAGCGCCCAGTTGCCCAGCATGAACACCGCACTGGTAACAGCATCCGCACCGGCGTGCATCCGCCACAGTGCCGTCACGCCGGCGGGCACGTGAACACCGACAGCGTCTTCCAGCGCTGCGATCTCCTCCTCGGACGCACCTGCCTTCAGCGAGGCGAAGGAAGCGGGGGCATGCTCCGCAAGCCACGGGGCGGCGTCCTTGTTCATAGTCTCTGCGGTGGTCCGTTGCGGCGCGGTGGTGGGCGCGGGTTACTGATGTCCTCAATCGCCGGACGGGCTGGGTGTGTCGTGGTGACGGGGGGCGGGGCCTGCGGAGGTACGTATGTCCGGACTGCATGTTTTACGGCGCGTGCAAGGTCTTGTTTCGTTAACGGTAGCCATGCGCCACAAAACACGCTTTACGTCCGGACACACGCACCTCCTCCGACCCCACCCCCCTCACGCCGAGGGTGAGCTGAACGACCCCGCCGACTCGGGGTGTCTGGCCTCCGCCCGGTGGACCGTGCCACTTACCAACGTCCTCAAACGCCGGACGGGCTGGACGTGCCCCCGCCGTCCTCCAAGACCGGGGCGGGTCGGGGGTTGTCTTGAACGCGGGCCTGGAAGGGGGACGGGCAGGGGTCGTGTCCGGAACGTAAAGCGTGTTTTGTGTCGCATGGCGATCGTTACGCAAAACAAGACCCCGCACGCGACGTAAAACATGCAGTGCAGGACACGACCCCTGCCCGTCCCCCGGCAACAACCCGCGGACGAGGTCCCGGGCCGCAGCGGCACCATCAAGCCCGTCCGGCGATTGAGGACAATCAGTAAGCCGCGCCCGCGCACCGGGCAGACGCCACAAACCAAGCCCGTCCGGCGATTGAGGACAAAAGCCGGCCGCCAGGCCCATCAACCGCTACGGGCCCACCGCGACGATCGCCTGGTCCAGCGCCTGCAAGAAACGGTTCGTCGTGGGCCTGTCCCGTACCGCCACTCGCAGCCACCCGCCGTCCAGACCGGGAAACGTGTCCCCCCGACGCGCCGCGAACCCCAGGGATCGGAGCCGTGTCCGGACCGCCTCCGCGCGGTTCATGCGGAGGAGGACGAAGGGGCCCGCCGCCGCCGGGACCACCCGTACCTCGTCGAACTCCGCCAGCCCCGCGAGCAGGTGGCGGCGGTCCAGGGCGATCAGGCACGCCGCCGACTCCGCCTCCGCCAGCGCCGCCGGCGACATGCACGCCTCCGCCGCCGCCAGCGCCGGCGTCGACACCGGCCACAACGGCTGCGCCCGCTCCAGCGCGGCGATGGTCTCCGGCGCGGCCAGGACGTACCCGATCCGCAGCCCCGCCAGGCCCCACGTCTTCGTGAGGCTGCGGATCACCACCAGGCCGGGCACGTCGACGCGGCCGGACAGTGCCTCCGGCTCACCCGGCACCGCGTCCATGAACGCCTCGTCCACCACCAGCGTCCGCCCCGGCCGGGCCAGCGAGGCGATCGCCGCCGCCGGGTGGAGCACCGACGTCGGGTTCGTCGGGTTGCCCAGGACCACCAGGTCCGCGTCCTCCGGCACCGCCGCCGGATCGAGCCGGAAGCCGTCCGACGCGTGGAGCAGGACCCGCCGTACGGTGTGGCCCGCGTCCCGCAGCGCCGCCTCCGGCTCGGTGAACTGGGGGTGCACGACCACCGGCCGCGCGACCCGCAGCGCCCGCGCCAGCAGGACGAACGCCTCCGCCGCCCCCGCCGTCAGCAGCACCCGCTCCGCCGGCAGCCCGTGCCGCGCCGCGACCGCCGCGCGGGCCGCCCGCCCGTCGGGGTACGCGGCGAGCCCGCCGATCGAGTCCGCGATCCGGGCGCGCAGCCAGGCCGGGGGAGTGCCGGTGCGGACGTTGACCGCGAGGTCGACGAGCGCGCCGGGGCAGTCCCGTACCTCGGCGTCGCCGTGATGCCCGAGGTCATGCGTATCAGCGCGCGTAGACATGGCTGCCACAGGCCCGCTCGTAGCCGTACAGAGGGGGGACGGCGGTCATGGGGGTCACCGGGCTCCTTCCGAATGCCCCGGGGTCACCGGGGCGTCACGACGCGCCCCGCGGTGTACCGCGTGGCCGCTGTTGTCTACCGTCTACACCTGCGCCGTGTCCAGGCCCTTCCGTTACACCCCGCCCGGGTGACGGGCGACCGCGCAGGTGGCGGAGGCGGCCCGGCCGGGGGGCCGCGAGGTCCGTTTCGGTACGAGGAGTTCGCCGCCCCGCGCGAGCGCCGCGGCCTCCGCGACGGACGGCGTGCCGAGGGCGGCGAGCGGCGCCGGGGACGGATTCGGTACGGCGACCCCCGCGAGGAACGCCGCCGCGTACCCCCGTACCGGCACTCCGAGCCGCGCGGCGGCGGCCGTGATTCCCGTCTCACCGGCGCGGGTGTCGACGGTCGCCAGTTCCACGACGTCGTCCGCCACGAGCCCCGCCTCCCGCAGGGTTTCGGCGATCAGGCCGAGCATTTCGCCGGCGGAGACGCCGGCGCGGGCCCCGACGCCGACCACCAGCGGGGACCCCGGATGTGCGCGGGAGGGGGCCCATCGGCTAAGCAAGGGCCCATGGCGGTCTTCGTCGCGCTCGGCGCGTTCCTCATGACCCTCTTCGGAGGCTGGACGGCGCAACGCGTCACCGACCGCCGGCACCTCGTGCTGGGCCTGGCGGGCGGGCTGATGCTGGGGGTGGTCGGGCTCGACCTCCTGCCGGAGGCGATGCGCGCGGCGGGCGAGGAGATCTTCGGCGTACCGCAGGCCCTGCTGCTGTTCGTGGGCGGCTTCCTCGTCGCCCATCTGGTGGAACGCCTGCTGGCCGTCCGCCAGGCGTCCCACGGCGCGGACCCGAAGGAGAGCGAGGCGCCCGGCCCCCACGACAGCCACGCCCACACCCGCGTGCCGCAGGTCGGGCTGACGGCGGCCGCCGCGATGGTCGGGCACAGCCTGATGGACGGCATCGCGCTCGGCGCGGCCTTCCAGGTCGGCGGGGGCATGGGCGCGGCCGTGGCGCTCGCCGTCGTCGCCCACGACTTCGCCGACGGGTTCAACACGTACACCCTGACCAGCCTGTACGGGAACGACCGCCGCAAGGCGCTCACGATGCTCGTCGCGGACGCCGTCGCGCCGGTGGTCGGCGCGGCCTCGACGCTGCTGTTCACGCTCCCCGAGGAACTGCTCGGCAGCTATCTCGGGTTCTTCGGCGGCGCCCTGCTCTACCTGGCCGCCGCCGAGATCCTTCCCGAGGCGCACCACGACCACCCGGCGCGCTCCACGGTGCTGTGCACGATCGCGGGCGCGGCGTTCATCTGGCTGGTGGTGGGCATCGCCGGCTGACGGGCACGTCATCCGGCACACCGCTCCACGAACCGCCGCGCCATCAGCGGGGTGGCCGCCCAGTGCGTGTGCAGATAGCTGGCATGCACCCCGTGCTGTACGAAGCCTTCGAGGCGACGCTCCGGGTGCACGACCCCCCAGGCGGGCGCCGCGCCCGCGCCCGGCTCCAGCACCGTGCGGTGGAACTCGTGCCCCCGTACGCGCGTCCCCGCCCCGGCCAGCGCGCTGTCACCGACGGCCACCGCCTCCCGGTAGCCGAGCGTCAGCCGCCCCGACATCCGCCCGTCGGCGTCCAGCACCCCGCACATCGGCTTTCCGTCGAGCGATCGCGCCAGGTAGAGCAGCCCCGCGCACTCGGCCGCCACCGGCGCCCCGGAGTGGGCCAGTTCGGCAACGGCCTTGCGCAGTTGCTCGTTGGCGGACAGCTCCGGCGCGTACACCTCGGGGAAGCCGCCGCCGATCACCAACCCCCGCGCGCCGTCGGGCAGTTGTTCGTCCCGCAGCGGATCGAAGGGGACGACGTCCGCGCCGACCGCCGTGAGCAGTTCGGTGTGTTCGGCGTACGAGAACGTGAACGCGGATCCGGCGGCCACCGCCACCACGGGCCGGGAGGGCCGGGGGACCTGCGGGACCAGGGAGACCTGGGAGACCTGGTGGAGCTGGGAGAGCCGGGAGCCGACCGGTTCGACCTCCGGCGCCCACGCGGTCACGTCCAGCGCGGGCGCGCTCCGCGCCAGGCCCAGCAGCGCCTCCAGATCACACCCGTCGCGCACCCGCCCGGCCAGCTCCCGCATCGACCCCACCGCGTCCGCGCGCCGCTCGGCGACGGGCACCAGCCCCAGGTGGCGGGAGGGCGTGCTGACGTGCTCGGTCCGCCGCAGCACCCCCATCACCGGGACACCCGACTCGTCCAGCGCCTCACGCAGCAGCAGTTCGTGCCGGTCCGAGGCGACCTTGTTGAGGATCACCCCGCCGATCCGCACCTCCGGGTCCCACGACGCGAAGCCGTGCACCAGCGCCGCCACCGAACGCGACTGCGACGAAGCGTCCACCACCAGCACCACCGGGGCGCGCAGCAGCTTCGACACCTGGGCGGTGGAGGCGAGTTCGCCCTGCCCCGACGCGCCGTCGTAGAGGCCCATCACCCCTTCCACGATCGCGAGGTCGCACCCCGCCGCGCCGTGCGCGAACAGCGGCCCGATCAGGGCCGTACCACTCATGTACGCGTCCAGGTTGCGCCCCGGCCGCCCGGAACCGCCCGCCGAGACCGCGAGCGTGTGATAGCCGGGGTCGATGTAGTCGGGCCCCACCTTGTGGGGGGACACGGCGAGTCCACGCTCCGCGAAGGCCGCCATCAGCCCGGTCGCGACCGTGGTCTTCCCGCTGCCCGACGACGGCGCGGCGATCACCAGCCGGGGGACACTCACCACTCGATGCCCCTCTGGCCCTTCTGCCCCGCGTCCATCGGGTGCTTGACCTTCGTCATCTCCGTGACGAGATCCGCGAACTCCGCCAGTTTCTCCGGGGCGTTGCGGCCCGTGATGACGACGTGCTGGGTGCCGGGCCGGGTACGCAGCACCTCGATCACCTCGTCCGTGTCCACCCACCCCCAGTGCAGCGGGTACATGAACTCGTCGAGCACGTACAGCTTGTGGGTCTCCGCCGCCAGATCGCGCTTGACCTGTTCCCAACCCTCGCGCGCCGCCTCCTCGTTGGACAGCTGGCTGTCGCGCTGCACCCACGACCAGCCCTCGCCCATCTTGTGCCAGGCGACGGAACCGCCCTCGCCGCTCGCCCCCAGCACCTTGAGCGCCTGCTCCTCGCCGACCTTCCACTTCGCCGACTTCACGAACTGGAACACCCCGATCGGCCACCCCTGCGTCCACGCGCGCAGCGCCAGCCCGAACGCCGCCGTCGACTTGCCCTTGCCCACCCCGGTGTGGACGAGGACGAGCGGGCGGTTGCGGCGCTGGCGGGTGGTGAGCCCGTCGTCCGGTACGGTCTCCGGCTGTCCCTGCGGCATTACGCGGCCCTCCGTCGGTTGCCCTGTACGCCCTGTGTGCCTTGTGCGCCCTGCGCGCCCTGTACGTCCCTGACCAGCCCGGCGATGCTGTCGGCCCGCAGCTCGTCCAGGGTGACGCACGTGCCGTCCAGATCGCCGGCGAGTGTTCCGGCGAGCCCGAGCCGTACGATCCCCGACTCGCAGTCCACGACCACCGACGCGGTCCCCTCCGACGCGTGCAGCCGCGCGGCGCGCGCCGCGAGCGCGACCGGATCCGCGCCGCCCGTCGCCCGTCCGTCGGTCACCACGACGAGCAGCGGCCGGCGCGCGGGATCCCGCAGCCGCTCCACCCGCAGCACGTCGTGCGCCTTCAACAGCCCGGCGGCCAGGGGCGTCCGGCCCCCGGTCGGCAGCGACTCCAGCCGGGCCGCCGCCGCGTCCACGGACGACGTCGGGGGGAGCGCCACCTCCGCGTCCTTGCCCCGGAAGGTCACCAGCCCGACCTTGTCGCGCCGCTGGTACGCGTCCAGCAGCAGCGAGAGCACCGCGCCCTTCACCGCGCTCATCCGCCGCTTGGCGGCCATGGACCCGGAGGCGTCGACCACGAACAGCACGAGGTTGCCCTCGCGCCCCTCCCGGGTGGCCTGCCGCAGATCGTCCTTGCGCAGGACCAGGCCGGGCCCGCTGCGCCCGCGCGCCCGCTGGTGCGGTGCGGCGGCCTGCACGGTCGCGGCGAGGTGGAGCTTGGTCAGCGCGCCCCGGGGCCGGCGCGACCCGGTGGTCCTGCCGTGCTCGGTACGCGCCCGCGACCGCCGCCCGGCGGCCCCTTCGCCGAGGCCGGGAACGCTGAGCATCTTCGTACGGTACGGCTCCCCGGCCCCCACGGCGGCCTGCTCGCCACCCCCGCCCCCGGGCCGCGGCGAGGCGGCGGGCGCGTCGCCCTCCTCGGACCCGGAGTCCTCCGGCGCGTCGGCCCCACCCTCGGGCGCCGGCCCACCCCCGGGCCCGTCGGGCTCAGGATCGTGATCGTCGTCCTCGCCCTTGAACTCCTCCAACGTGTCGTCGAGCTTGTCCTCGTCGAGCCCCGGCGCGTCGAACGGATTGCGCCGCCGCCGGTGCGGCAGCGCGAGCAGCGCGGCCTGCCGGACGTCCTCGGCGAGCACGTCCGTACGCCCGGCCCACGCGGCCAGCGCCGTCGCGGTCCGCGCCATCACGATGTCGGCGCGCATCCCGTCCACCTCGAAGGCGGCGCAGGTGGCGGCGATCTGCAACAAGGCCGCGTCCCCCAGCCGTACCTCCGGCAGCAGCGCCCGCGCGGCGACGATCCGCTCCCGCAGCGCACGCTCCTCGTCGGCCCAACGCCCCGCGAATCCCGCCGGGTCGTCGTCGTAGGCGAGCCGCCGCCGTACGACCTCCACCCGCGTCCCGGGCTCCCGCGACGCGGCGACCTCCACGGTCAGCCCGAACCGGTCGAGCAACTGCGGGCGCAACTCGCCCTCTTCGGGGTTCATCGTCCCGACGAGCAGGAACCGCGCGGCATGCCGTACGGAGACCCCTTCCCGCTCGACGTACGAGGCGCCCATGGCGGCGGCGTCCAGCAGGAGGTCGACCAGGTGGTCGTGGAGCAGATTGACCTCGTCGACGTACAGCACCCCACGGTGGGCGTCGGCGAGAAGCCCCGGCTCGAAGGCCTTCACCCCCTCCGACAGGGCCCGCTCGATGTCGAGCGCCCCCACCAGCCGGTCCTCCGAGGCCCCGACGGGCAGCTCCACCATCCGCGCGGGCCGCGCCGTACCCGGACCGCTCTCGTGGGGCCCGTCGGGACACCGCGGATCGGGCGAGGCGGGGTCACAGCTGAACCGGCACCCCGCCACCACGCCGACCTCGGGCATCAACGCGGACAGCGCCCGTACGGCGGTGCTCTTCGCGGTGCCCTTCTCACCCCGTACCAGCACACCGCCGACCGCCGGACTGACGGCGTTGAGCAGCAGCGCGAGCCGCAGATCGTCCATTCCCACCACGGCGGTGAACGGAAAGGGGGTACTCATAGGGCTCCTTCGAGTGCGATCGGTGCGTGGTGCACGAGGGTGACCGGTACGGCGGGGGGCGGGGCCGGGGACGGCGAACGCGGCGTCACGGCGCACCGGGTGGGATGAACGGCAGCCCCGCGGGGGCGCCTTCTTCGATCAACCGCCACAACGCGTCCGTGTCCGCGTGCTCCTCCACCAGGTCCCCCAGCAGATCGAGCTGTTCCTCCCGCAGCGCCCCGAAGCTCGTGTCCGGCGCCGGTACGAACCGCCGTCCCGCCTCCCGGGCGACCTCCGCGAGGAACCGCCGCCGGAACGCGTCGTTCTCCAGCACCCCGTGCCAGTGCGTCCCCCGGACGGACCCCACCTGGCACCCGTCCAGCGCCACTCCGCTCCCGTCGGAGACGAACGCGTCGGAGACGAACGCCGACCCGCCGCTGACCTCCGCGACCCCGTGGTGGATCTCGTACCCCTCCACGGGCTCACCGAGCGCGACGCCCACCGGCCGCCCGAGCGTCTTCTCGCGCGCGAACCGCACCCGTACCGGCAGCAGCCCGAGCCCCGGCACGACCCCGGCCCGCGACTCCACCTCGTCGTCGATCACCTCGCCGAGCACCTGGTAGCCGCCGCAGATGCCCAGGACGGGACGGCCCTCCGCCGCCCGCCGGGCCACCGCGTCCGCGAGGCCGCGCTCGCGCAGCCAGGCCAGGGCGCCCACGGTGCCGCGGGTGCCGGGGATGACGACCAGGTCCGCGTCGGCCACTTCCTCCGCCCGGTCCACGAACCGCACGACCACGCCCGGCTCCGCCGCCAGCGCGTCCACGTCGGTGAAGTTCGACATCAGCGGTACGGCGCACACCGCGACGCGCAGGACGTCCTCGCCGTACGGGGCGGACGCGGCGGACTCCCGTACCGACCCGCGCAGCGACACCCGCAGGCCGTCCTCCTCGTCGATGCCGAGGCCGGGGCGCCACGGCAGCACGCCGAGGGTCGCCCGCCCGGTCAGCCCGCGCAGCATCTCCAACCCCGGTTCCAGCAGGGACACGTCGCCCCGGAACTTGTTGACGACGTACCCGGCGACCAGCGCCTGGTCCTCGGCGCTCAGCAGCGCGGTCGTCCCGAAGAACGAGGCGAAGACCCCGCCCCGGTCGATGTCCCCGACCACGACGACCGGCAGGCGGGCGGCGCGGGCGATGCCCATGTTCACGATGTCGGTGCGGCGGAGGTTGATCTCGGCGGGGCTGCCGGCGCCTTCGCAGATCACGGCGTCGTACGTACGGCGCAGCTCGGCCAGGCACTCCAGGACGGTGCCCAGTAGCGCTTCCTGGCGGCCGCCGTGGTAGCCCCGGGCGCTCATCTCACCCACCGGGCGCCCCATGAGGACCACTTGGCTGCGCCGGTCGCCGCCGGGCTTCAGCAGGACGGGGTTCATCAGCGCGGTCGGCTCGACGCGGGCGGCCTGCGCCTGCATGGCCTGGGCCCGGCCGATCTCGGCGCCTTCGCGGGTGACGAAGGAGTTGAGGGACATGTTCTGCCCCTTGAAGGGCGCGACGCTGACGCCCTGCCGCACGAGCCACCGGCAGATGCCCGCGGTGACGACGCTCTTGCCCGCGTCGGAGGTGGTCCCGGCGACGAGCACCCCACCCCCGACCCCACCCCGCTTCACGGTCGCCGCCCGGCGTCGGTACGGGCGTCGGTGCCGGTACGGCCGGGGAGGCCCGGGCGGGCGGCACCTTCGGCACGGAGACCCGCGGGCGCGCCGACGCGCGGGCCGGACTTGGTACGGAGCTTGGCGTCCACGCCGAGGGGCGCGCCGTGGTCGAGGCGCGCGTTTGCGCTGAGGCGCGTGCCGGGATCTAGGGGCGCGTTCGCGGCGAGGCGCGTGCCGTGGTCGAGGCCCGTGTTCGCGGCGATGCGCGTGCTGGTACCGGAGCCCGCGTTTGCGGCGAGGCGCGTGCCGTGGTCGAGGCGCGTGTTCGCGCCGACACGCGTGCTGGCACCGGAGCCTGCATTTGCGCCGAGGTGCGCACCGGGATCGAGGTGCGTACTGGGATCGAGACGCGCGCTCGCTGCGAGGCGCGTGCTGGTACCAGAGTCCGCGTTTGCGCCGAGGGGCGTGCCGGGATCGAGGCGTGCGTTTGCGGCGACGCGCGTGTCGGCACCGGAGCGCGTGCTGGCACCGGAGCCTGCGTTTGCGGCGAGGCGGGTGCTGGCACCGGAGTCTGCGTTTGCGCCGAGGTGCGCACCGGGATCGAGGCGCGCGCTTACGGCGAGGCGCTTGCCGGCACCGGAGCCCGCGTTCGCGGCGAGGCGCGCGTCGGCACGGGAGCCCGCGCCCGCGCTCACGCCGACGCCCCGGTCGGCCTCCGTCCTGGTTTCTGCCCCCGCCCCCGCCTCCGTTCTCGAAGTCGCCCCCGCGTCCACGTCCGCCCCCGCCCCCGCTTCCGAAACGGCCGCGTACGCGAACCGGCCCGCCACGCACACCGCCAGCGCCAACGCGCTCACCCGCCGGGACAACCGCACGGCCCGTTCGATGTCGGCGATCTCCACGGGCCGGCCGCCGCTGTTCAGGACCGGGCGGTGTTCGACGCGGCCGCCGTACGCGAGCGTTCCGCCCAGTCGTACGCCCAGCGCACCCGCGAACGAGGCCTCCACCGGGCCCGCGTTGGGGCTCGGGTGCTTGCGCGCGTCGTCGCGCCACGCCCGCCACGCCCCGCGCGGATCGCCGCCCGCGACGACGGCCAGCGCGGCGGTGAGCCGGGCGCCCGGCCAGCCTGCCACGTCGTCGAGGCGGGCCGAGGCCCACCCGAACCGGCGGTATCGCGGGGACTTGTGTCCCACCATCGCGTCCAGCGTGTTCACGGCCCGGAACCCGGCCAGCCCGGGAACCCCGGCGACAGCGCCCCATACGAGCGCGCCGACCACCGCGTCGGAGGTGTTCTCGGCGACGGACTCCACGACGGCCCGCGCGATCTGCTGGGCGTCGAGGGACTGCGGGTCACGGCCGCATAGGTGCGGCAACCGCTCCCGGGCCAGCTCGACGTCCCCGTCGGAAAGCGCCCGCCCAATGGCCCGCGCCTCCCGCGCCAGCGACGTACCACCGACAACGGACCAGGTAGCGAGGGCGGTCAGCACGACGAAGGCACCCCGCCGCCCCAAGAACCCAGCACGTCCGGCCGCCCTGGCCAGTCCTGCCGCCTCGGCAAGTCCTGCCATCCCGGCAACTCCGGCCGGCCTGGCACCCGCAGGCCGTGGCGCCCCGCGTCCCCGTACCCCCCGCGCCACCAACGCGCCCAGGCCTGCGGCGCCGCCCGCGCAGACCAGCGTGTGCAACGCGCCCCAGCCCCGGTGGTCCCGTCGCAGAACGCGTTCCACGGCCCCTGCGGCCCGGCCGAACGCCGCTACCGGGTGGCCCCGGCGGGGATCGCCCAGCAGCAGGTCGGCGAGCAGTCCGCCCGCCGCCCCGTACGCGTGGATCCACGCGGCGTCCCAGGCGGGGGAGCGGGTTGGGCCCGCGAACGCTTCTGCCGCGGAAGTGACGGGAGTGACCGAAGCGGTGAGGTTGGTGGATGCGATGGAGAGCCCGGAAGCGGCGCGCGCGGTGGACGCACCGGCGCGGGTCGAGGCCCACAGGGCGAGGCCGACAGAAGCGGCGGCGGCACAGGCGCAGGCGCGGCCAGGCATGGCGACGTGTCCTCACTCAGGGTCCGCGCCCCGGCTCGACGGAAAACGCGCGGCGAGAGTTCCTGGCTCCCGGGGACCGTTTCCCCGAAGGGACACCGTGCCCGGTGACAGTGGCGGGACCGCGCCGGATTCGCACCGGCTTCCTCTGCTGCCGCCGTAATTGGCCCCGGCAGTCCACCACGCTGCGAGAACGCCCGTCAACCCGCCCTTGACCTGCGGCGGGGCAGTGTGCGAAGCCCCACACGAAACACACGAAAGGCCCGGGGGCGTGCCCCGGGCCTTAGGGAGTGTCCGCGAAGTGGTGTCCGGCTCGCGGTGGACGGCACGAGCGCTCGCGCTGTCCAGCACGCGTGCTCGCGGCGTTGTCGGACCGAGCGAGTACCTCCCGTACCCGCGCGGCCCTCCGCCTTGCGCTCGCACGCACCGGACGCCGCCAGCCCCGCCCTCCGAGCGGACGACCCGCACTTCCCGGACACGCCCTGGCGCCGTACGTACGGTCAGGCCACGATCAGGTAGATGCCGTACGCCACCGCCGCCGCGCACAGCGCGAAGCACGCGTAGGCGCCGGTGCGCGCCAGCGCCGCGGAGCCCGCAGGGGAATCTCCCGCCGAACCGCCGGCCGATTCCGAGGCCGCCGGCTCCTGCTTGGCCAGGGCCACGATGCCGAGGGTGAACAGGCCCACCAGACCGATGGTGGACACGAGGCTGACGCCGAACACGGAGCCGAGGGCTGCCCAGTCGATTTTCATGTGATCGCTTTCCTTACACCGTGGCGGTTCGCGCCGACTCGCCGGCGACGGCGGGCGGGGTGGGCAGGGTGACGGGCCCCGGGATGGTGGTCGTCAGGCCGGCGGTCGCGGCGTCCATGGACCCGAGGCCCCTCACCGTGACCCCGGAGGCACCCGCGTCCGCGCCCACGGTCACCGGCACCACCTCGGCCCCGGTCACGTTCGTGTGGTCCACGGGACGGCGGCGCGACGCGAGCCAGATCGCGCCGGAGGCGGCGACGAGCAGGATCGCCACGACGGTGACTCCCCAGGTGCCGTGGCCGGTCAGGAACTCCGCCCCGGCGGCGACCAGTCCGGCGGCGGGCAGGGTCAGCCCCCAGGCGACGAACATCCGGGTCGCGGTCGACCAGCGGACGACCCCGCCCCTGCGGCCCAGGCCGGCGCCCATCACGGCGCCGGAGCAGGACTGCGTCGTGGAGAGCGAGAAGCCGAGGTGCGAGGAGGCCAGGATGACCGTCGCGGCGCTGGTCTGCGCGGCGAAGCCCTGCTGCGGGCGCAGGTCGGTGAGGCCGGTGCCCATGGTCTTGATGATGCGCCAGCCGCCGAGGTACGTGCCGAGCGCGATCGCCGTGCCCGCCGAGACGATGACCCACAGGGGCGGGTTGGAGCCGGGGGAGAGGACCCCGCCGGTGACCAGCGCGAGCGTGATGACGCCCATCGTCTTCTGCGCGTCGTTGGTGCCGTGGGCGAGGGAGACCAGGCCCGCGGAGGCGATCTGCCCGGCCCGGAAGCCCTTCGCCGTGGCCTTCTCGTCCGTACGGGCGCTGACGCGGTACGTCAGCCGGGTGGCGAGCATGGCCGCCAGTCCCGCGACGAGCGGGGCGGCGAGCGCCGGGATCAGGACCTTGGTGATGACGACGCCGCCGTTGACACCCGAGGTGCCGACGGACATCAGGGTGGCGCCGATGAGGCCGCCGAACAGGGCGTGGGAGGAACTCGACGGGAGCCCCAGCAGCCACGTGAAGAGATTCCAGATGATCGCCCCGACCAGCGCCGCGAAGATCACTTCGGTCCGGATGCCCGATTCGTTGATGAGTCCGCCGGAGATCGTCCTGGCGACCTCCACGGACAGGAACGCGCCGACGAGATTCAGGACGGCGGACATCGCCACCGCCGTCTTGGGCTTCAGGGCGCCGGTCGAGATGGTCGTCGCCATCGCGTTCGCGGTGTCGTGGAAACCGTTCGTGAAATCGAACACGAGAGCCGTCACGATCACGATCGCGAGGAGCAGCGTGAAGTGTTCCATTTACCCAGGCAATCGTTCGACGTCGGTGGCCACGGTGAACGTAAGGATGCAGGGTGAACGGAAGGTTAACTGAGGAGGTACTCGGGGTGTCTCTCCCGAAGGGCTCTCCTGGCGTCTCGATGTGGTGTCCGACCTGCCCTTTTTCCACCCCGCCTGACAGGATCGTCATATGACTGATCATCTGACCGGACGGGTCGCGGAGCGCCCCGCCGAGAGGCATGCCGACGACCGTGCGGACGGCGACGCCGACAGCCATGCGGACGGCCACGCCGACGGCCACGCAAACGCGCGCGACCGGGCCTGGGCCGAGCTGGTGGCGACCGCGCGCAGGACCACCGCGGAAGGGCTCGTCGTCGGCACGTCGGGCAACGTCTCCGTACGGGTCGGGGACGAGGTCCTCGTCACCCCGAGCGGGGTGCCGTACGACCGACTCACCCCCGGCGACCTGGTCGCCGTCGACCTCTCGGGACGCCAGGTCTCCGGCCGGCTCGGCCCGACCAGCGAGCTGCCGCTCCACCTGGAGATCTACCGCACCACGGACGCCTCCGCCGTGGTCCACACACACGCCGTCCACGCCACCGCCGTCTCGACCCTCGTCGCCGAACTGCCGCTGATCCACTACATGGCGGCGGCCCTCGGCGGCCCGGTGCGGGTCGCCCCCTACGCCACGTACGGCACCCCCGAACTGGCCGCCCACATGCTCGACGCCCTGCGCGACCGTACGGGCTGCCTGCTCGCGAACCACGGCACCGTCACCTACGGCGACTCCCTGGACCGGGCGTACGACCGCACGGCCCAGCTGGAGTGGATGTGCCGCGTCTGGCTCACGGCGTCCTCCGTCCCCGGCCGCACCCCGGCCCTGCTCTCCGACGCCCAGGTCGCCGAGGTCGGCGAGAAGCTCAAGGGCTACGGCCAGAAGCTCAAGGGCCGAGGCCAGAAGCCCTGAGCCCCGGGGGGCGTGCCCGCGCACCCCGGAGCCGCCGCCCGCCGCCCTGACGGCCCCCGTCCGGTGGCCGTCCGCCGCCGCCGTACCGACACTGAGGAGATGCGCCCGGCAACTGTGACGGCAGCGGCCGTCTCCACACTCATCGGTGTCGGCGCGGCCGCGGTGGCGGCCGGCCGGTACGCCAGCGATGCCGCGCTCAAGGCATCGCCCGGGCGGCCCCTGCCCGGAGACCCCTGGCTGACCGTGCACGCCACGGCCCCCGGACACGTCACCCTGACCCGCTGCCTCGCCTCCGTGCGGCCCGGCACCTACGGACTCGAGGCCCCCGGCCTGCACGCGGTCGTCGGGCCCGTCCTCGACGGGGAGGCGCGCGACGCCGACACCGTCGTACGGCGGCTGGAACGCGTCAGCCGGGGCACGCTCTCGCCCGGCGCGCGCGTGCGGCTCACCCCCCAGCTGTACAGCGGCGACCCCACCACGGCCCTCGGGATCGACCACAAGGACGTGCTGATCCCCGGTGAACTGGGCGCGCTCCCCGCGTGGTTCGTACCGGGGGAGCGCGAGACCTGGGTGATCACCGCCCACGGCCTGGGCACCACCCGCGAGCACCCGCTGAACCTCCTGCCGTTCCTCACCGGCCGGCGGTTCCCGGTGCTCGACCTCGCCTACCGGGGCGACGCGGGCGCGCCCCGCTCCCCGGACGGCCTCGGCCACCTCGGCGACTCCGAATGGCGCGACCTCGACGCGGCAATCCGCTACGCCGTCCGGTACGGCGCCGAGCGGGTGATCCTGTACGGCTGGTCCACCGGCGCCTCCATGGCGCTGCGCGCCGCCGCGGACTCCACGCTCACCGCGCGGATCTCCGGCCTGGTGCTCGACTCGCCGGTGCTCGACTGGGAGTTCACGCTGCGGGCGCTCGCCTCCGCCCGCCGGGTCCCGGCGGCGCTGATGCCGCTCGCCGTCAGGGCGGCCCAGGGGAGCACCGGACTGCACGGGAACCGGCTGCGCCAGGCCGCGGACCCCCGGAACCTGCGGGTCCCGACCCTGATCTTCCACGGCCCCGGCGACGTCCTCACGCCCTGGGAACCCGCCCGCGCCCTCGCCGCCCACCGGCCGGAACTGATCTCCCTTCACCCTGTGGCGCACGCCCCGCACGGCGCCATGTGGAACGCCGATCCCGAGGACTACGAGGAAACCCTCCGCCGCTTCCTCGTCCCCCTGATGTAACGGACGCCCCACCACCCCCGCGAGCCGTCCGCCGCGACTCCGGAAGCGCGCTTTCGCCCCATCCGTACCACTCCGTTGACCTCGTGGGAGGGGCTCCCTCCACCGGGCCAGGAGCGAGGGGAGAGGTTCCGTTTGGGCTTTCGGGCAGTCACCGGGAAGACTGCCCCCGTGACGTCCCGAAAGCCTGATGAGCAATTGGCGCGCAACTCCAGACTCCGACTTGTCACCCCGAGGCCGTTGACCACGGCACGACGGGCTGTGACCGACGGGCGCGGCCGCCCCGCACCCCGGCCGCCCGAGGGCACTCCGCCACCGGCGGAGCTGGCCCGTCAGGCGAGGGCCGTCCTCGCCGACGCCGTACGGATCGCCCGCTGGGCGGCCGCCGACCGCGACCCCGGAGCGGGTCATCTCGCCGCCCACACCCAGGAACGGGCCTCGGCCGCGCTGGACCTGACGGCGGAACAGGTCAGGGCGAGCTGGGACCGCGCCCGGCTGGCCGGACTGGTCGAACTGCACGGCGGGACCGTGCGCCCCGGCTGGCGGCTCCAGGCCTGGGACCGCGACGACAGCGCCGTCCTGCGCGGCTGGGTGGCGCTCTTCGACGCCTGGTCGCTCATCCACCCCGCCCCCGACGACGTCGCCCCCGCGACCGTCGCCGAGGTGGTCGAGGCCGTCCCGCAGGTGCTCTCCCTGTTGCAGCTGTCCGCCGGCCCCGTCACCGCCCCGGCGCTGCTGGACCTGCTCCAGCAGCGCGTCGCCGAACTCCACGAGGAGCGCTGCGAGGTACCGGAGGTGCCGTACGGCCCCGAGGGCGCGGAAGCGTCCGGCGCGGACGGCACGACGGAGCCGGCCGACACCACGGACGCTCCGGACGCCTCCGGCGTCTCCGACGAGGCGCTGCTGCCTCCCCTCCTCGACTGGGCCCTGGAGGGCCTGGCCGCCGTCGGCGCGCTGACGCTGGGCAAGGGGCAGGCCACCCTCACCCCCCTCGGCAACTGGGCGGTGTGGGTCAAGCTGGAGCAGATCTGCGTCGCCGCCCAGAGCCCGGCGGGCAACATCGAGCAGCACGCCCAGGACATGCTCCGCGGCTGCGCCCGGCTCACCCCGGGACCGGCCCGCGCCGAATACCGCGCCTGGCTCGCCGCGCGCACCGCCGGGAGCGCCATCACCGAACTGCTCGCCGTCGCCCGCGGCGAGGACGCGCTGCTGCGCGGTCTCGCCTTCGAGGCGCTGCGGGTCGTCGGAGCGCCCGCCGAGCCGTCCGTACGGGCCGCGGTGAACGACACGTCCCTGCGGCCGTACGCGCTCCTCTGGCTGGCGGAGTACGAGGGCGCCGACCCGGACGACGCCGCCGACGTCCTGACCCGTGAGGAGGCGACCTGGCTCTGGGTCGACACCGCGGCGGCCGTCGCCGACCACGGGGAGACCGACCTGCTCGTACGGCACCTGGAGTCCGCCGTCCAGGGCACGGTCCCCGCCCTCCTCAGGGAGGTCAGGGCGATCGGCCACCCCCGTACCGTCCAGGTCCTGGTCGCGCTCGCCGCCGCGCACCCGGACCCGGCCCTCGCCAAGGCCGTGCGCCGGGCCGCGTTCCAGGTGCACACCGGGGGCGCCTGAGCCCCGTCCGTCCAGGTGGTGACCCCGCCCGTCCGGCGGGGCGCCCCCGCTCAGCCGGCCGGGGCGGTGCTGGGGGCGTACGTACCAAAGCTCCATACGTTCCCCTCCGCGTCGCGCGCCGTGTAGTCCCGCGCGCCGTAGTCCTGGTCGGTGGGCGGCATCAGGATCTCCACGCCGTGCTCCACGGCCCGCGCGTGGTGCGCGTCCACGTCCTCGGTCACGACGTAGATGCCCGCCGGCCCGGAATCGCCCATGGCCCGGGCGAAGACCCCCTCCCTGCCCTTGGACCCCAGCATCACCATGCCGTTGCCACAGGCCAGTTCGGCATGGAGCACGCTGCCGTCCTCACCCTCGTACACCCGCACCTCGGTGAAGCCGAACCCCTCCGTCAGCGTGCGGATGGCGGCCTTCGCGTCCGCGTACAGGACGGTCGGGACGACGCTCGGTTTGCCGGTCATACGGCTCACTCCGTTCATGGGGCTCGTGTGCAGGGCTCGAATGTGACCTGGATCTCAGTCTGGCACCCCCCACTGACAACGCACCCCGGCCCCGGAGCCGGTCCCCGGGCTCCCGCGCGAACCCCGCCCAGACAAAGCAGTTGCGGGGCCCCGGTAGACTGGTGGCTATGGCACTTCTCCTTGTGCATTAGCCGGCGTCGAAGACTCTCCTCCGCCTGCCCTCTTCCGCCGTCCATACCGCCTTGGAGTCTTTCCGTGATCACCGCAACCGGCGTAGAACTGCGCGCCGGAGCCCGCGTCCTCATCGAGTCCGCCTCGTTCCGCATCGCCAAGGGGGACCGCATCGGTCTCGTCGGGCGCAACGGCGCCGGGAAGACCACCCTCACCAAGTGCCTCGCCGGCGAGGGGATCCCGGCCGCAGGGTCCATCACCCGCTCCGGTGAGGTCGGCTACCTCCCGCAGGACCCGCGCACCGGCGACCTCGACGTCCTCGCCCGCGACCGTGTCCTGTCCGCCCGCGACCTCGACTCCGTCCTGAGGAAGATGCGGGAGAACGAGGAGCGGATGGCCAACGGCCAGGGCGCCACCCGCGAGAAGGCCATGCGGAAGTACGAGCGCCTGGAGACGGAGTTCCTCACCAAGGGCGGGTATGCCGCCGAGGCCGAGGCCGCCACCATCGCCGCCGCGCTCGGCCTGCCCGACCGGGTGCTCGGCCAGCCCCTCCACACCCTCTCCGGCGGTCAGCGCCGCCGGATCGAGCTGGCCCGCATCCTCTTCTCCGACGCGGACACCCTCCTCCTCGACGAGCCCACGAACCACCTGGACGCGGACTCCATCGTCTGGCTGCGCGACTACCTCAAGAGCTACCGCGGCGGCTTCATCGTGATCTCCCACGACGTCGAGCTGGTCGAGACCGTCGTCAACAAGGTCTTCTACCTCGACGCCAACCGCGCCCAGATCGACGTCTACAACATGGGCTGGAAGCTCTACCAGCAGCAGCGCGAGTCGGATGAGAAGCGCCGCAAGCGCGAGCGGGCCAACGCCGAGAAGAAGGCCGCGACCCTGAACTCCCAGGCCGACAAGATGCGCGCGAAGGCCACCAAGACCGTCGCCGCGCAGAACATGGCCCGCCGCGCCGAGCGGCTGCTGTCCGGCCTGGAGCAGGTGCGCCAGTCCGACAAGGTCGCCAAGCTCCGCTTCCCCGAGCCCGCGCCCTGCGGCAGGACCCCGCTGACGGCGGAGGGCCTGTCCAAGTCGTACGGCTCGCTGGAGATCTTCACCGACGTCGACCTCGCCATCGACAAGGGCTCCCGGGTGGTTATCCTCGGCCTCAACGGCGCGGGCAAGACGACGCTGCTGCGGCTCCTGGCCGGCGTCGAGAAGCCGGACACCGGGGCGGTCACCCCGGGCCACGGCCTCAAGCTGGGCTACTACGCGCAGGAGCACGAGACGCTGGACCCCGAGCGCTCCGTCCTGGAGAACATGCGCTCCTCCGCGCCCGACCTGGACCTGGTCGAGGTCCGCAAGACGCTCGGTTCTTTCCTCTTCTCCGGCGACGACGTCGACAAGCCCGCCGGGGTCCTGTCCGGCGGCGAGAAGACCCGGCTCGCGCTGGCCACCCTCGTCGTCTCGGCGGCCAACGTGCTGCTCCTCGACGAGCCGACGAACAACCTCGACCCGGCCAGCCGCGAGGAGATCCTCGGGGCCCTGCGTACGTACAAGGGCGCCGTCATCCTCGTCACGCACGACGAGGGGGCCGTCCACGCGCTGGAGCCCGAGCGGATCATCCTGCTGCCCGACGGGGTCGAGGACCTGTGGGGCGCCGACTACGCGGACCTTGTGGCGCTCGCCTGAGGCTCCCCGCTCGCGTGGGGCGGGGTTCCCGAGGGGGGCCGCGCCCGGTGATCCACATCCGGTGATCCACTCCCGATGGATCATTCGGCTCAGCGGTGATCCTTCATCTGAGTGAGACGGTCTCGTACTCCGGCGCGTCGTGCGGCGGACCGGACCGTACGCGGCCCCGCGCTGGCCATTTTCCGACATCAGGCGCCTGACCTGGGCCTTCGGGCAAAGAACGGGTCAAGTGGGGCCGCGGCCCTGTCCGGAATTCGGCCAGAACTCGGCATCCCTCGCGTACGCGACCCCCGAAGCGCGCCCAAGCTCGTCGTACGGACCTTGCCGAATGGGTGGCCAGGACGGCGCCAAGGGGTGATCATGAGAAGTCCAGAGCGCACTTCCCACGAGGAGGCACGGGTGGCCGAGACTCTGAAGAAGGGCAGCCGGGTAACCGGCGCCGCGCGCGACAAGCTCGCGGCAGACCTGAAGAAGAAGTACGACAACGGTGCGAGCATCCGGGCGCTGGCCGAGGAAACGGGCCGCTCCTACGGATTCGTCCACCGGATGCTCAGCGAGTCCGGAGTCACACTCCGGGGACGCGGCGGAGCGACGCGAGGCAAGAAGGCCGCTGCGGCCTGACGACCGAGCGTGGCTCCTCCCGGCCACCGGTTCGGTGGTGCCCACCCGGCCGACCGCGGTGTCGGCCTGGTGGTTACTGTGCAGTCACTTAGCTCGAACGGCTGACTGCCCGAACCGGAGGCGCCCCATGACTTCGCTCGATCCAGTACTCGACAAGGACGGCGTACGGCTCACCGTCGAGGACGCGGTCGCCACGGTGACGTTGACCAACCCGGCCAAGCGCAACGCTCAGTCTCCCGCTCTGTGGCGGGCGTTGTCGGAAGCCGGACGGTCGTTGCCGGGCAGTGTGCGGGTCGTCATCCTGCGCGGCGAGGGCGTGTCCTTCTCCGCCGGGCTCGACCGGCAGGCGTTCACGCCCGAGGGGTTCGACGGGGAGCCTACTTTCCTCGATCTCGCGCGCGAGTCCGACGAGGCTCTCGACGCGGCGATCGCCGGGTACCAGGACGGATTCACCTGGCTGCGGCGCAACGACCTCGTGTCGATCGCGGCGGTCCAGGGGCATGCCATCGGGGCGGGCTTCCAGCTCGCCCTGGCGTGTGACCTCCGGGTGGTGACGCCCGACGTCCAGTTCGCCATGCGCGAGACCAGCCTCGGCATCGTCCCCGACCTCACCGGCACGCATCCGCTGGTGGCGCTGGTCGGGTACGCCCGCGCGCTGGAGATCTGCGCGACGGGCCGCTTCGTCCAGGCGGCGGAGGCCGAGCGCACCGGGCTCGCCAACCTCGTGGTCGGTACGGACGAGCTCGACGCGGCGGTGAAGGACCTGGCGGCCGCGCTGCTGGCGGCGCCCCGCGACGCCGTGATCGAGACGAAGGCGCTCCTGGCGGGCGCGGCGGGCCGCACCTTCGACGAACAGCGCGCCGCCGAACGCGCGTCCCAGGCACGCCGCCTCCGCGACCTGGCGGGCCTGTCGGACTGACGCCCCGCGCGCCTGCGCCCTGACGGGCGTGGGGCCAAGGGAGCGGCGACGCCACACGGGGCCGTTGCCGACCCCCTTCGGTCGCCGCCGAGCGTACGGGGGCCGTGCCCTTCGTCCGTACGGGCTCCACGAGCGGCGCGTGCCGTACGCGAGGGGTCGCGCCCCGGCGCCCTGGCCCTTGTGGGGCGTGGCCGAGCGGGACGTACGCACGGGGGGCGTGCCCTTCGCCCGAGAGTTCCGCCGCCCGCCGCGTACGGCTCCGGGCTCGCGCCCGCCCCGTACGGCTCCGGGCCCGCGCCCGCCGCGTACGGAAGCCGCGCCCCCCGTACGCCCCTCAGCTCTCGGCCGGCCCGTGGTCGGCCCGCGCGGTCTCGCGTGTCACCCCCACCGCCGTCACCAGCACCGTCACCGGTGACGGGCCCGTCGTGGAGACCGCCTCGCGGACCGCCCGGGCCACCGTCGGCGCGTGGTGGCCGGGGGACGTCGCCACCTCCACCCGTACCTGGTCCCAGGTGACGGTCACCGCCGCGCCCAGGGTCCCGGTCAGGTACGCGACCCCCGGCACCCCGGCCGCCGCCCGGGCCGCCTCGCCCCTCTCCGCCACGGCCCGTACCCCGACCGGCCCAGTGGGCGCCGACTTTCTGACGGACTCCGCCCCCGGCCCGGCGGCCGGCTCCACCAGGCCCGTGATCCGCAGGTCGACCTCCACCACGTCCAGCCCCAGCCGCTCCTCCGCCGCCCCGGCCAGCACCTCGCGCAACCGCTGCGCCACCACCATCAGCGGCTCACCCGTCGTCGCCGTGAACTCCCCGTCGATCCGCAGCGGTACGGCGGCCGCCGCGCCCGGTGGCGGGGGCACCACGGGCAGCCCGGGCCCGTCCCGGTCCGCCGGGGAGAGCCACAGCCGCCCCAGCGACGCGCCCGGCACCGCCACCGCCGCGCGCCGCAGTTCCGCCGTCGCCGCCTGCTCCGTCACCCAGATTCCCTCGGACGGCCCGCCCGAAGGGAGCAGCCGGCCCAGACTCAGCCGGTGCCGCACCGCGGCCGTCCATCCTGGGGAGCCCTGGCCGCCGGTGCCCCGGTCCGGGGTGTCCGAGGGGCCCTGGCCGTCCGTGCTGTGCGCTGTCGTCATGACCCCAGCCTGCCGTATGTACGGTGCGTAACCGCACAAGCACCCCTAATGTGTGCAAAGGAGTCCATCACCGAGCGGAAAGGGCGAATGGCGATGTCAGACACCGCATCCCGCAATCAGAACGAGCCTTCCGTCAGGGAGGGGGTGGGCGACGAGGGACGAAGAGGGGTTTCCGCGGGCAGGCGCGGCGGCGGCGCCCCCGGCTCGCGCGGCCGTACCACCATCGCCGACGGCGTGGTGGAGAAGATCGCCGGTCTCGCGGCCCGCGACGTGGTCGGCGTGCACGCCATGGGCAGCGGGATGTCCCGCACCTTCGGCGCCGTCCGCGACCGGGTGCCCGGCACCGGGTCGTCCAAGTCCGTCAGCCGGGGCGTGAAGGCCGAGGTCGGCGAGGTGCAGGCCGCTCTCGACCTGGAGATCGTCGTCGACTACGGCGTGTCGATCACCGACGTCGCCCGGGTGGTCAGGGAGAACGTCGTCTCCGCCGTGGAGCGGATGACGGGCCTGGAGGTCGTCGAGGTCAACATCGCGGTCAGCGACGTCAAGCTGCCCGACGAAGAGGACGACGACGACTCGGAGACACGAGTCCAGTAAAGGGGTGGCGGAGACGGACGCGAAGCGGAGAAGGAGCGCACGATGAGCATGGCGATGGTCGGTGTGTTGGCCGGGATTGCGCTCGGGTTCGCCGGATATTTCGGCGGTTTCGGAGCGTTTGTGGTGGTGGCCGTGCTGGGCGCGGCCGGGTTTGTCGCCGGGAAGTTCGCGGACGGCGATCTGGAGCCCGGCGACTTCTTCCGCAGCCGCGACCGCGACGGCCGGCGGCGGTGATCCCACGTGGCCGGTGACCAGGTGGTGGCCGCCGAGCGCGGGGTGACGACGATCGCGGACCGCGTCGTGGCGAAGATCGCCGCGCGCGCCGCGAGGGAGGCGCTCGACCGCGTACCGGAAGGCGGGGAGGCACCGCACGCCTCGGTGACGGTGCATCACGGCGCCGCGCGGGTGCGGGTCGGTCTGGAGCTGGACTATCCCTCCGACATCGGCGCCCGCTGCGGCGCCGTGCGGCAGCGGGTCGCCCAGCGGGTGCACGGGCTGGCGGGTGTGGAGGTGGCCGAGGTGGTGGTCCAGGTCGAACGCCTGTACTCCGTCCACACGCGGGGCACCGAGCGGGGGAGGATCCGATGAGCGAACCGCGCAACGAGCCGCACGAGCCGCACGAGCCACACGGGCCGCACGAGCCGCATGCAACGCACGAGCCGCATGCGTCGCCCGCGTCGCCCGCATCGCACGAGTCGCCCGCGTCGCACGCGCCCAGCGGCTCCCACAGGGCGGACGGGCGACACGGCCAGGAGGGCGGCGTCGACCTGGCCAAGCACGGCGAGGGAGGCGGTGCCCCGCCGGTCGGCGGGTCCGTCCGGGCCGCGGGCCACGAGCTGCGGCCCTCCCCGGACGGCGCCACCGTCTCCGGCGGCCGGGCGGGCCGCTTCTGGTCCGCGCGCCGGATCCCCGCCGCCATCGCCGCCGCGATCATCCTCGGCGCCGCCGGGCTGGTGCTGTACGACGTCGCGGCGGTACGGGCCGGGCACCACGCGATGTACTGGCGCCGCAGACTGGCCGAGGAGCTGGCCGAACAGCCGCTCGACGAGACGTGGCTCATGCTCTCGGCCTGCGTGGCGATGGCACTGGGCGTCTGGCTGATGCTCCTCGCCCTGACCCCGGGCCTGCGCGCCCTGCTGCCGATGCGCCGCGACTTCGGCCACGTACGGGCCGGGCTCGACCGGTCCGCCGCCGCGCAGGTGCTGCGCGACCGGGCCATGGAGGTCTCGGGCGTACGGTCCGCGCGGGTCCGGGTGCGCCGGCGCAAGGCGCGGGTCCGCGCCCTGTCCCACTTCCGTGAACTGGACGACGTACGGGCCGATCTGGACAGCGCCCTCGGCGCCGGCCTGGGGGAGCTGGGCCTCGCCAGGCCGCTCGCCCTGTCGGTACGGGTCCGCAGGCCCAAGAAGAAGGGGTGACCGGATGAGCCGGCGCGGCGAGAGGCGCGGGACGGACCGTCAGGCGAAGAAGGAGCAGAAGGAACAGAAGCAGTGGCAGGCGAGGCAGGCCAGGAGGGCGAAGCACGAGCAGAGCGAGAAGAAGGCGGGCCACGGCCACGGGGGCGCGTCCAGGCCGGGCCGTACCGGCGGGGTGTTCCGGATCGTCAACCGGGTCCTGCTCGGTCTCCTCGGCCTGGTGCTGCTCCTCGCCGGGGGTGTGGTGGTCGCCCAGGGGCAGGGCTGGTCGGTGCCCGGCTGGTGGCCGTACAGCGGACCCCATGACGTCCTGCTGACCCGTCACAACCGGCAGCGCTACCGCGACGACGGCTGGTGGTGGCCCGTGATCATCGCCGCGCTCACGGTCATCGTGGTCCTGACGCTGTGCTGGCTGCTGGCCCAGTTCCGGCGGGCGCGGCTGGCCGAAATTCTCGTCGACAGCGGCGACGGCGAAGGTGCGCTGCTGCGCGGGCGGGCCCTCGAAGGGGTGCTGGAGAGCGAGGCGGGGTCCCTCGATGGAGTGGCGCATGCGCGCGCCAGGTTGACGGGCCGTCGGACGGCCCCCGCCGCGCGGGTCCAGCTCCTGCTGGAGCCGCACGCCGATCCCGGCGGCGCGGTGAACCGCCTGACGGACGAGGCGCTGGCCCACGCGCGCGGCTCCGCCGGGCTGGAGGCGCTTCCCGCGGAGGTCAGACTGCGGGCCGCCAAGCATCGCCCCGAGAGAGTGAATTGACGGAGCGTGCCCGACCGGTAACGCATCTGGCGTCTCTGTGGCCCCATTCGTCCCAGAGTTTCTGATTCTCCCGTTGACTGGCCCTACGGATCACCGATAGGGCTATACGGCGGCCCGGAGCGGCGGCCGGATTCTCTGTGGCCCGTTTCGGCCGGTGATCCGTGCGACGACGGTGATCCGCGCGACGACAGTGAAACGGCGACGACAGTGATGTGACGGGGTTACAGCTATGGCAAGTGGTGCCACTGCCGGTCCACGGCGGTGTGAGTGATGCCCGTTCCGTGGTGGCGGCAGAAACGGCGGGTGGAGAGCGCCCTGGCCGAGGCGCAGTCCGTGTTCGACGCGCGCCTGGCGTACGGCGAGAGGCTCCAGCAGGACCGGGTGGCCGCCCTGGAGGGCGAGATCGCCCGGCTGGGCGCGGAACTGGCCGGGAAGGACGACCTGGTGCGGTCGGTCGTCGCCGAGGTGCGCCACACGGCCGTCACCCGGCTGCCCGAGCTGGCGATGGCCACCGCGCACCCCCACGTGGTGGTCCCCGGGCTGCGCGACGGACAGCTGGCCGGCTCCGAGGTGGACGTGTCGCTCGGACAGGTGCTCGACCAGGTGCGGCAGCTGGTCGTGGACGAGCGGGTACGGGGCGACGACGCGGCCAAGGCCGTGATGCGGGGCGTCATGGGCAAGCTCCAGGCGCTCCACTACCGGCAGCAGACCTTCCTCCAGGGCATGCAGGAACGGTACGACCATCCGGACGTGGCCGAGGACCTGGTGCGCCTGGACGAGCTCAACGAGCTGAACCTCCGGCTCGTCCAGGGCCTCGCCGTGATGTGCGGGCGGTGGCCGGGGCTGGCCCGGGGCGACTCGCCGGTGCAGGGCATCGTCAAGAGCGCCGCCGGGCGGGTGGTCGGCTACCAGCGGATCGCGCCGCCCAGCTACCACGTCCGCGGCCGGCTGGGGGTGGTGGCCCGCGCCGTCGAACCGCTGGCCATGGTCCTCGCCGAGCTGCTCGACAACGCGCTCAGCCACTCCCCGAGCAACATCGACATCGAGGTGGAGGTGAAACACGGCGCGAGCGGCTGCACCTTCTTCATCACCGACTGGGGACTGGGCATGGAGGCGGACGAGCTGGCGCGGGCCAACGGGCTCGCCGCCGGCGACCTGGCGCTGCTCTTCACCGAGCTGGAGGGCGAACCGCCCGGCATCGGCCTGCCGGTGGCCGGTGCCATCGCCCGGCAGTACGGGCTGCGCACCGTCCTGGAACGGGCCCCGTACAGCAACGGGCTGCGCGCCGCCGTCCTCGTACCGGAGTCACTGCTGATCATGGTCAAGGAGGACTCGGCGGCGCCGAACACGGTGTCACCCAACGTGCCCTCCCCACGCGTTCCGATCCTGGGCGACGAGGAGCCGCTTCCCGTGCATGTTTCCGCGTACACCCCCGCCACGGGCCCGGGCGGTCTGCCCCAGCGCAGGGGGATGCGCGCCCGGGCGGCGGCCGGCGCGGCCGGCGGCGTCCCCGACGCGCCCGGTGCGCCGGATCCCAGTCCGGCGGAGAACCAGAGCCGGTGGGCCGCGGTCCAGTCCGGCACGGCGGCCGGCCGCGCCGCCCCGGACCAGCCCGACCACCCCTCCGAAGAAGGACAGCCATGATGATCGATGGACGCCGTGAGCCGAAGCTCCGGACGACGGACGAACCGATGTCGTGGGTGCTCGAACCGCTGATGGACATCCCGCACGTACGGCACGGCGTGGTCCTCGCCTCCGACGGCCTGGTCCAGGGGCGCTCCACGAACCTGCCCCGGGTGGACGCGGAGGGCGCGTCGGCGATGCTCGCCGGCATCATCTCCTCCTCCCGCGGCCTCCTCGGCGCCTTCGCGGGCTCCGACGGCCCGGAGGACGTACGGCAGGTGGTCGTCGAGGGCCACCACGGCTACGTGTTCCTCACCGGCGCCGGCCGCAACGCGGTGATCGCCGTCTACACCGACACCGACGTCGACCTGGGCGTCGTGGCGCACGAGGTACAGGTCCAGGTGAAGAAACTGGGCCGCGCCATGAGCACCCCGGCACGCCAGCACGGGAGCGGCGCCGTGGGTGCGGTGTCATGACCCCGGAACGGGCGTCGAGGCCGCTCGTACGGCCCTACGTCGAGACCGGCGGCCGGGCCAGGGCCGAGCGCTGCGCGCTCGAACGGATCACCCTGCTCCACCGCGTCGGCGGCGAACTCCCCCGCGGCCTGAGCGACAAGCAGCGCGAGGCCATGGAGCTGCTCAGGGCCGGTGCCCTGTCCCTGGTGGAGACCGCCTCGTACCTGCGGCTGCCCGTCTCGCTGTCGAAGGTCGTGCTGGCGGACCTCATCGCGGCGGGATGCCTCAAGGCCCGCCCGCCCGCGCCCCTCGCGGCGCAGCACGACCCCGAGATGCTGAGAAAGGTGCTCGATGGACTTCGCCGGGCCAAGTCCTCTCCGTGAGGCCCCGCACAGCCCGCCCCCGGCCCGCCTGCCCGAGAACGCCCTGATGCTCAAGGTGGTGGTCGCCGGCCCGTTCGCGGTCGGCAAGACCACCTTCGTCAGCGCCGTGTCCGAGATCCAGAGCCGGCACACCGAAGAGCTGATGACCCAGGCCGGCGCGCTGGTCGACGACCTGGACGGGGTCGACGCCAAGACCCACACCACGGTCGGCACCGACTTCGGCCGGCTCACCCTGGACGACCGCCTCGTCCTGTACCTGTTCGGCAGTCCCGGGCAGAAGCGGTTCCGCGTCCTGTGGGACGACATCGTCCGCGGCGCGCTCGGCATCCTGGTGCTGGTCGACACCGGCAGGCTGGACGCCGCGTTCGAGGTGATGGACATGGTGGAGGCGGCGGGGCTGCCGTACGTCGTCGGCGTCAACCGGTTCCCCGCGTCCCCGGTCCACTCGCCGGACGACGTCCGGGTGGCGCTCGACCTGCCGCCGGGCACCCCGGTCGTCGGCATCGACGCCCGGGACCGCGACGCCTGCCTGGACGCGCTGATCACGATGACCCAACACGTCCTGTCCCCGCTGGAGATGGTGTGACCACCTCGCTGACGTCCGACCTGACCCGGCTGTACGGCCCCGAGTTCGCCGCCGACGCCTACGGGATCTACCGGCGGCTGCGGGCCGTCGGCAAGGTGGTGCCGGTCGAGTTCGCCCCCGGGGTCCCGGCCATGCTGGTGACGGACTTCGACACCGCGCTGGAGGTCCTGTACGGCACCGCCCTCTGGTCCAAGGACCCGCGCCCCTGGCAGACGACGCACATGCCCGCCGACTCGCCGCTGCTGTCCATGCTGGGCTACCAGCGCAGCCCGATGTTCACCGACGGCGAGGAACACGCCCGGTACCGGGGGGCGGTCTCCGACAGCCTCGGCCGCTTCGAGCCGCACGTGCTGCGCGGCATGGTGCGGCGCAGCGCCGACCGGCTCATCCAGGGGTTCGCGGCGCGGGGGGAGTGCGATCTGGTCGCGGAGTTCGCGATGGGGCTGCCGGTCCTGCTGTTCAACGAGATGTTCGGCGTGCCCGACCGGGAGAGCACACGGCTCGCCACCTCGATCGCCGCGTTCACGAGCGCGCACCAGGAGCAGGCCAAGGTCGCCTGGGACGCCTATCTCGGGTACATCGGCGAGCTGGTCGACCTCAGGGTGCGCGAGCCGGGGCAGGACCTGACGTCCTGGCTGCTGTCCCATCCGGCGCGGCTCACCACGCAGGAGGTCGTGGAGGAGCTGCTTCTCTTCGTCGGCGCGGCGTACGAGCCCACGAGCGGGCTGATCGCCAACAGCCTGCACCGCATGCTGACCGAGGACCGGTACTACAGCACGCTCACGGACGGGGCGCTGACCGTGCACGACGCGCTGCGGGTGGTGCTCTGGAAGCAGGCGCCGGTGGCCAACTACGGGGCGCACTACCCCCGTCGGGACACCGTGCTGGCGGGGGTGCCGGTCCCGGCGCACAGCCTGGTCCTGATCTCCTTCGCCGCGATCAACGACGGGCTGGCGCCCGAACGGCCCGAGGAGGCGGGGAACGGGGGCCGTTCGCATCTGGCGTTCTCGGCGGGGCCGCACGCCTGTCCGGCGAAGGATCCGAGCGTGCAGATCGCGGTGACGGCCGTGGAGCGCCTCACGTCGTGGCTCCCCACGCTGGAACTGGCCGTCCCCGCCTCGGAGATCGTCTGGCGCCCGACGGGCTTCCTCCGCGCGCTGACCCGCCTGCCGGTCCGCTTCACCCCGATCCACCCGGACCAGGAGGGAACCACTCCGTGGACGTCCCCGGCGTCGGCGTAGCCCTAGGGCGTGTCCGCAAAGTGGGGTCTGGCTCGCGGCGTCTGGCACGCGCGCTCGCGGCGTTGTCGGACCCACCCCGTACGTCCAGTACGGGG
>NZ_JBIURL010000019.1:0-135961 GCF_044740805.1 Streptomyces sp. NPDC088261 | reverse complement strand
CCGTCTCCGGGGCCCTCCGGGCGCTTCCCTTCGGTATTTCGTGTTCCCGACTCTATCAGATGCTTTCGTATCCGATTTCCCCGGCCGGCGGGGCTGCCTTCCAGGTTTCCGCTTTCGCGTTTCCCTTTCCAGCGATTCCGACTCTACCAGACTCATTTCGGCTGTTCTGCCTCAAGAATTCTGGTGGCCTTCGGAGTGGCCTTTGCCTTTCGGCGGAACCGACTTTATCAGAAACACAGAGGCCGATTTTACGGACCTTCGCGCAACCGGATGTCGGATCGAAGGGGCTCCACAGAGAGTCACTCTCCGTCGGGAGCCGCATAGACTTTCATGATCAGCCTCAGAACATCTCAACTCCGAGGCAACCGTTCAAATCTACCTCCCCACACAGACCGTGTCAACGTCTCTGTAGGGCGAAGAGGAGACTAACAGGTCCCGGCCGCCTCATGCACATCAGGCGGCCACCGGGACCTCCGCGCTGCGGTCCGCGGCCTCCACGTCCCCCACCTCGCCCGCTCGTACCGCGCGGCCGCCGAGGACGTACACGTAAGCCAGGAAGGCGAGTTCGGCCACGATGCCGATGGCGATGCGGACCCAGGTGGGCAGGCCGGACGGGGTGACGAAGCCCTCGATCACTCCCGACACGAACAGGACCAGCGCAAGTCCGACGGCCATGCCCAAGGCGGCGCGGCCCTGTTGGGCCAGGGCGGTGCGGCGGGACTGCGGGCCGGGGTCGATCACGGTCCAGCCGAGGCGGAGGCCCGTACCCGCGGCAATGAATACGGCGGTCAGTTCGAGCAGTCCGTGCGGAAGGATCAGACCGAGGAACGTGTCGAGGCGGCCGGCGGACGACATCAGGCCGATGCCGACTCCCAGGTTGAGCACGTTCGTGAAGAGGATCCAGATCACCGGAAGGCAGAGAAAGGCCCCGAGCACCAAGCACATGGCTGCCGCCTGCGCGTTGTTCGTCCAGACCTGGGCCGCGAAGGAAGCCGCCGGGTGGCTGGAATAGTACGTCTCGTATTCGCCGCCCGGTCGTGTCATCTGGCGCAGATCGTCGGGCGCGCCTATCGCGGACTGGATCTCGGGATGCGCGCCTATCCACCAGCCGATCACCGCGGCCAGTAGTACGGAAAGGACGGCGGTCGGGATCCACCAGCGCCTGGAGCGGTACACGGCGGCCGGAAAGCCGACCGTCAGGAAGCGGGCCGCGTCGCGCCAGCCGGCGCGTCTGGTGCCGGTCACCGTGGCGCGGGCGCGGGCCACGAGCTGGGTGAGGCGCGTGGTGAGCATGGGGTCGGGTGCGACGGACTGGATCAGCGAGAGGTGCGTCGCCGTGCGCTGGTAGAGGGCGACCAGTTCGTCGGCCTCCACGCCGGTCAGCCGACGTCCGCGACGCAGGAGATGATCCAGGCGGTCCCACTCGGCACGGTGGGCTGTCACGAAGACATCGAGGTCCATGGTCGGCTGCTGCTCCAGGCGCTGGGTGCGTACGGTCCGTACTACTACGGCGCGTTGCGTGTCAGCTTGGCAGACTGAGGTCTTCAGCGGCAGGGCCGGTCGGCGAAGGGTGGGCAGAGGGGTGGACATCGGTGAATGAGCTTGTGACCGGCGACGCGGTCGTACTGGGGCTGCGCCCGGCGAAGCTGCCGACCCGGGCCCTGGCGATCGCGATCGACCTCGTGCTGACGGTGGCCGTCTACCTGCTGGTGCTGGTCGGCATAGGTTTCGCGAGCGGCTCGTTGGACGAGGCCGCCGTCATGGCGCTGACCGTGGCGAGTTTCCTCCTGATCCTGGTGGGCGTGCCGATCGCCGTGGAGACCCTCAGCCATGGGCGGTCGCTGGGCAAACTGGCCTGTGGGCTCAGGGTCGTACGGGACGACGGCGGCCCCATACGGTTCCGGCACGCGCTCGTGCGCGGGGCGATGGGCGTGGTGGAAACCCTGGGGTCGTTCGGGGTCATCTCCTGCGTCGCGTCGCTGGTGTCGGCGCGGGGGCGGCGGATCGGGGATGTGTTCGCGGGGACCCTGGTCGTACGGGAACGGGTGCCGAACGCGCCGATGGCGGCTGTCCCGCCTCCCCCGCCGTGGCTCGTCGGGCGCTTCTCGGAGCTCGATCTCTCCGATGTGCCGGACGGTCTGTGGCTGGCGATCCGCCAGTACTTGACGCGGATGACGCAGCTGGACCCGGTGGTGGGCTGGTCGATGGCGCAGCGGTTGGCGGAGGACCTGGCGGCGCGTACGGGAACGCCGGCGCCGGTGGGGGTTCCTCCGGCCGCGTTCCTGGCGGCGGTGGTGAGCGAGCGGCAGGCGCGGGATGCCCGGCGGACCGGGGGTGCGTCCGGCTCGGCCGCCGTGCCCGGCAACTCCGCTCACGTGCCCGCGTCGGCTCCCTGGTACGTTCCCCCGCCGGTGTCCTCTCCGGCCGCTCCCGCGCCTTTCTCCGCGCCCGTTCCCCTTTCGCCGCCGGCGACCGCTCCCCCGGCCCCCGCGACCGACCCGCGGCCTCCGGCGACCGGCTTCGCGCCGCCTGCCTGAGTCCGTTCGTCAGGGCAGGGCGGAGGGGGGTGTCTCCAGGTCCTCCAGCTCGATGCCGGGCGCCGAGAGGACGACGTCCCCGCTGAGGTGCACGGTGTGCTGTTCGCCCGTGTCCAGGGCGCTGACCTGGTACTCGTCCACCGTCAGGGGCCCGTTGTCAGTGGCATGCGCTTCACTTGTCATCAAGGCCCAGGACTGGTCCAGCGTGCGAGGGGCGAGGACCGGGTCGGTGAACGCCACGAGCCGGACGCGGGTCGCGGGCGCGCCGGGGCTGAGGCGCAGGAGACGTGCGGTCGCGACGAGAAAGGCGGGGGATGTGCCGGTGAAGGCGTGGGCACCGACGTTGCCTTCGGTGGCGTGAACGCCGGAGGGGTCGGTACGGACCCACGTGACGCCGTCGAGGGCGGCGCCGCGGATCCGCCAGCTGGCGGCGTGCAGTTCGAGGCGGATGGGGCGGCCGAGTTCGTCGAGGGCCAGGTCGACGGAGCCCGCGTGGTCGCCTGCGGGGGTGGTGATCTGGGATACGTAGCGCCAGCCGGACGGGCCGGGGGCGCAGTGGAAGTGTTCTTCGCCGAGAGGAGTGTGGTCGTGCGGGTCATGGAGCGAATAACGGCCGCGGGGCATGGGTCCTTCAGGTCTTTCCGGTACGCCGGGACGGTACGCCGGCGCTGATCGTGCGCCCTCGGGCGCCGCACACGGGACAGGCCCCCGGCACGGGGGTGCGGGGGCCTGTCCGGTGAGGTGTTCGTGGTGCCGGTGCTCCGGTGACGTGCTTCGGTGCCGGTGCGCCAGCGGGGTGGATCAGTAGCGGTAGTGGTCGGGCTTGTACGGACCCTCGACCTTGACGCCGATGTACGCGGCCTGCTCCGGGCGGAGCGTCGTGAGCTTCACACCGAGCGCGGCGAGGTGGAGGCGGGCGACCTTCTCGTCCAGGTGCTTCGGGAGCACGTAGACGTCGGTCGGGTACTCCTCCGGCTTGGTGAAGAGCTCGATCTGGGCCAGCGTCTGGTCCGAGAAGGAGTTCGACATCACGAAGGACGGGTGGCCGGTCGCGTTGCCGAGGTTCAGCAGGCGGCCCTCGGAGAGGACGATCAGGGTCTTGCCGTCGGGGAACGTCCACGTGTGGACCTGCGGCTTGACCTCGTCCTTGACGATGCCGTCGATCTTCGCGAGGCCGGCCATGTCGATCTCGTTGTCGAAGTGGCCGATGTTGCCGACGATCGCCTGGTGCTTCATCTTGGCCATGTCCGAGGCCATGATGATGTCCTTGTTGCCCGTCGTGGTGATGAAGATGTCGGCGGTGGAGACGACGTCGTCGAGCGTGGAGACCTGGTAGCCGTCCATGGCCGCCTGGAGCGCGCAGATCGGGTCGATCTCGGTGATGATGACGCGGGCGCCCTGGCCGCGGAGGGACTCCGCGCAGCCCTTGCCGACGTCGCCGTAGCCGAAGACGACCGCGACCTTGCCGCCGATCAGGACGTCGGTGGCGCGGTTGATGCCGTCGATCAGGGAGTGGCGGCAGCCGTACTTGTTGTCGAACTTGGACTTGGTGACCGCGTCGTTGACGTTGATCGCCGGGAAGAGGAGGGTGCCGTCGCGGTGCATCTCGTACAGACGGTGGACACCGGTGGTGGTCTCTTCGGTGACGCCGCGGATCTCGGACGCCAGCTTCGTCCACTTCTGCGGGTTCTCGGAGAGCGTGCGGTTCAGCAGCGTGAGGATGTACGCGTACTCCTCGCTGTCCGCCGTCGCCGGGTCCGGGGCCGCGCCGGCCTTCTCGAACTCGACGCCCTTGTGGACGAGGAGGGTGGCGTCACCGCCGTCGTCGAGGATCATGTTCGGGCCGCCGGTGGGCGTGTTGGGCCACGTGAGGGCCTGCTCCGTGCACCACCAGTACTCCTCCAGCGTCTCGCCCTTCCAGGCGAAGACGGGGATGCCCTGGGGGTTGTCCGGGGTGCCCTTGGGGCCGACCGCGATGGCGGCGGCGGCGTGGTCCTGGGTGGAGAAGATGTTGCAGGACGCCCAGCGGACCTCGGCGCCGAGGGCGGCGAGGGTTTCGATGAGGACCGCGGTCTGGACGGTCATGTGCAGGGAGCCGGTGATGCGGGCGCCGGCGAGCGGCTGGGCCGCGGCGAACTCCTCGCGGATCGAGATCAGGCCGGGCATCTCGTGCTCGGCGAGGGTGATCTCCTTGCGGCCGAACTCGGCAAGCGAGAGGTCGGCGACCTTGAAGTCCTGTCGGTTGGCGACAGTCGTCATACGAGCTGCTCCTCGTGAAGGTGGGTCGAGGGTGGGTACGTTCGGCTGGCTCTGCGGTGTCCGGGCATACGAATGCCCGAGCACTCGCGGACCGGTCCGTCGGAGGCCCTCTCTCCCTCGGCCGGTCCGCGTGAGCGGGCCGCCCGACCGCCATCAGCAGCGACGTCTGGCTCTGGGCACGAATCTACACCGATCGGCCCGGCGGCCCACAGTCGATCAGGGAAGCGCTCCAGGGAAAGTCGAGCCGGGCCGCCGGGTTCAGGCCGTGTTCGGGTCGTGTCGAAAGCGTGTCAGGAAGTGGATTCGGGGGTGGTGCCGGGGGCGGATCCGGGGGTGTGCGCCGGGGTCGGGCCGCCGGGGTGCTTGGCCGGGTTGGTGCCGGCCGCGGCGGCGGTCTCGCTGTAGATGTCCGGCTCCAGGTAGATCACGCGGGCGATCGGGACGGCCTCGCGGATGCGGTTCTCGGCGGCGTTGATGGCCTGGGCGACCTCGCCGGCCGTGTCGTCGTGCTGGACCGCGATCTTGGCGGCGACCAGCAGTTCCTCCGGGCCGAGGTGGAGCGTACGCATGTGGATGATGCCGGTGACGACGTCGCCGTCGACGAGGGCGGCCTTGATCTTCTCGACGTCGCCCGTGCCGGCCGACTCGCCCAGGAGCAGCGACTTCGTCTCGGCGGCGAGGACCAGGGCGATCACGATGAGGAGGATGCCGATGCAGAGGGTGCCGATGCCGTCCCAGACGCCGTCCCCGGTGGCCAGGGCGATACCGACGCCGCAGAGGGCGAGGATCAGGCCGACCAGGGCGCCGAGGTCCTCCAGGAGGACGACGGGGAGCTCGGGGGCCTTCGCGCGGCGGACGAACTCCGTCCAGGAGAGGCTGCCGCGGGTGACGTTGGATTCCTTGATGGCCGTACGGAAGGAGAACGACTCGGCGATGATCGCGAAGACGAGCACCCCGACGGGCCAGTACCAGGCCTCGATCTCGTGCGGGTGCTTGATCTTCTCGTAGCCCTCGTAGATCGCGAACATGCCGCCGACGGAGAAGAGCACGATGGAGACGAGGAACGCGTAGATGTAGCGCTCGCGGCCGTAGCCGAAGGGGTGTTGCGGGGTGGCCTCGCGCTGCGCCTTCTTGCCGCCGACGAGGAGCAGTCCCTGATTGCCGGAGTCGGCGAGGGAGTGGACGCTCTCGGCGAGCATCGATGACGAGCCACTGAAGAGGAACGCCACGAACTTGGCTACTGCGATCGCGAGGTTGGCGGCGAGCGCCGCCACGATCGCCTTGGTTCCGCCTGACGCGCTCATGGGTGCCTGGAGTCCCTTCTTCGGTGGTGCGGCCCGGGCGCCGCGCCACGGCGGCACATTGTTGCAGCCGTCGGCGCGGTCACCCACTCAGACCACAACAGTTGCCCGGAATACGGTTCCGTCACCGGACAGTTCGGCTTTTTCTCCGGCCGCGACGAAGACCGAGCCGCCCGGGGTGAGGGCCAGGTCGTTCGCGCGGGGCGATCCGGCCGTGCACAGGAGGATCTGGGGGGTGGGGGCGGTGAGGTCGCGCGGGGCGGCGCCCGGGGCGAGGAGGTAGCGGGACAGCCGGAACTCGTCGGTCGGCGTCTCGTACAGCTCCTCGCCGGTGGCGGAGGCCTCGGGGCGCAGGACGACGGGTTCGGTCGTCTCGAAGCGCACGATGCGCAGGAGTTCGGGGACGTCCACGTGCTTGGGCGTGAGGCCGCAGCGCAGGACGTTGTCGGAGTTGGCCATGATCTCGACGCCCAGGCCGTTCAGGTAGGCGTGCGGGACGCCGGCGCCGAGGAAAAGGGCCTCGCCGGGCTGGAGTTGGACGTGGTTGAGCAGCAGGGCGGCGATGACGCCGGGGTCGCCGGGGTAGTGGTGGGCGATCGAGACGTACGGGGTGTACGGGCCGCCGAGGCGTTCCGCGGCGGCGGCGGCCTCGGCGACGGTGGCGGCCATGCCGGCCGGGTCGGCGGCGAGGACGGCGGTGAGGACCTCGCGCAGGGCGGCCTCGTGGGGGTGGGCGTGGAGGAGGTCGACGTACGGCTTGAGGGAGTCGACGTCGAGTCCGGCGAGGAGGTCGGCGGCGGCGTCCGGGTCGCGGAAGCCGCAGAGGCCGTCGAACGGGGTGAGGGCGCAGATGAGTTCGGGCTTGTGGTTGGCGTCCTTGTAGTTGCGCTCCGGGGCGTCGAGGGGGACGCCCCGGCGCTCCTCGTCGGCGTACCCCTCTTTCGCCTGGGCCAGATCGGGGTGCACCTGGAGGGAGAGCGGGGAGCCCGCGGCGAGGAGTTTGAGGAGGAAGGGCAGGCGGGGGCCGAACTTCTCGACGGTGGCCGCGCCCAGTTCCGCCTCGGGGTCGGCGGCGATGATCTCGTGGAGCGGCTGTTCCCCGGCGCCGTGGCCGCGGTCGGCGCGGGAGGGGGCGCCGGGGTGGGCGCCCATCCACATCTCGGCCTGGGGCTCGTCCGTGGGGGCGACGCCGAGCAGTTCCGGGATGGCGGTCGTGGAGCCCCAGGCGTAGGGGCGCACGGTGTTGGAGAGGCGGTCCATGGCTGTGTCCTTGTACGAGGGAGATGAGGGGCCGGAGGGTGTGGCCAGGGGGTGTGGCCGGTGGGCGTAGGCGGGGGAGACGCCTTGGGGGAGGGCTCTCGCGCCGGTGAGGTGAGGTGAGGTGGTGCTCAGGCGGTGGGGCGGTGCGTGGGCGTCAGGCGGGGGCGCCGCCGGCCAGTGCCAGGTAGACGGTGGCGAAGTCGGTGACGGCGATCAGTTCGGCGAGGGCTTCGAGTTCGGTGCCTTCGTCCGGTTCGAGTTCGCTGAGGGGGGTGTCGTGGCCGAGGGCCAGTTCGCGGGCGGCCGGGGCGGCGGTCAGGCCGCCTGCGGGGCGGTCGCGGAGCAGGACGATCCGGGGGCGCAGGGTCTGGGGGTCGTCGACCCGGTCGCGGAAGAAGTCGTCGGGGTCCGTCCCGCCGCCGGTCAGGTCGCCCGAGAGGAGGGCGGCGTGGGCGGGGAGGGCCTCGGGGAGTTCGGCGGCGAGGGCGGGGCGGCCGGTCAGTTCGGCCAGGACGGCGGCGAAGCGGCGGCCCGCCGGGGCGGTGGCGATGCCCTCGGTCCAGATCAGCGGCAGGCTGTCGGCCAGCTCGGCGGCGAGGGTCTTGGCGGGGTTGCTGTACGTCGCGATGGACGGGCCGCAGCGTTCCGCGGTGCGGTCGAGGCGGTCGGCGACGAGGTGAAGGGTCTCGGTGGGGGCGGTGAGCAGGCCCACGCGGTCGAGGAGGGCGAGCAGCGGGACGAGCAGGGCCCAGAGGGCGCCGGGGCCGGCGGCCGGGGTCGGCTCGGTGTCGTACTGCTCGCTGGGGGTGGTCGCCATCGGGACGAGGAGGCCGCGCGAACCGTCGACGGTCTCGCTGAGCGGGGAGCCCGCGGGGGCGACGGCGACGATGGTGCAGCCTCGGCGGTACGCCTGCTCGGCGAGGAGGGCGAGGCCGGGTTCGCTGCCCTCGGTGGTGACGATGAGGAGCAGGTCGACGGGGCCGGCCCAGCCCGGCAGCGTCCAGCGCAGTGCGCCGGCGGCGGGGGCGACGCCGGTGGCGTGGAGGCGGGTCACGGGGGCGGTGGTGCCGGCGAGGGCGGTGATCAGTTCGGCGACGCCGGCGGCGGCGGTGCCGGAGCCCGCGATGAGTACGGCGCGGGGGCGGCCCTCGGGGTTGAGCGCGGTGACTCCGGCCTCGGCGGTGTGCCTGAGCGCGGTACGGACGCGGGCGCCGGCTTCGGCGGCGGCGCGGAGGAGGCCGTGACGGTCGGCGCGGGTCAGCGCGTCCGGGGCGTCGAGCAGCGACTCGTCGAGCATGGGAGTGGGCCTCCGATCGCCCCTGCGGGGTGCGCGCTTGTTCTTGGGGCGCGTGGTTCTGGTGTGCGGGGTTGCGCGGGGCGCGGTGCGCTTGCGCGGTGCGCGGGGGTGCGTTGCGCGTGGGTGCGTGGTTTTGCGCGTTGCGCGTTGCGCGCTTGGGTGCGGGTGTGCGCCGGCGCGCTGGTGCGCGGGTCAGGCGGGGCGGCGGGCCTCGTCGACGAGGAGTACGGGGATGTCGTCCCGTACCGGGTAGGCCAGGCCGCACTCCTCGGAGGTGCAGACGAGTTCGGGGGTGTCCGCGGTGGTGCGGTCATTCAGCGGCGCGTGGCAGGCCGGGCAGGCGAGGATTTCGAGGAGGCCGGCTTCGAGCGGCATGGGGGTGGGGTCCCTTCGGGGGTGGGTTCATCTGGCCATGTCAGCGTACCGCTGGGGGGTGGGGCGGTGGGGCGGTGTACGGGGGCGGGGGGGCGCGGTCGTCTCGGCGGGCGGTTTTGTCCTCAAGCGCCGGGTGCCGTGGTCGGCCCGGACCAGGGGGGTACGCCCGCCCGCGTGCACGGGTCCGTCCTCAAGCGCCGGACGGGCTGGGGGGTGCCGTGGTCGGCCGGGAGCGGAACGGCCAGGCTCGTCCCTGCGGACGGGTCCGTCCTCAAACGCCGGACCGGCTGGGGGGGGCGCCGTGGCCGACCCGGACCAGGGGGGGTACGCCCGACCCCGTACACGGGTCCGTCCTCAAGCGCCGGACGGGCTGGGGGGGGGTGCCGTGGCCGGCCGGGAGCGGAACGGCCAGGCTCGTCCCTGTGGACGGGTCCGTCCTCAAACGCCGGACGGGCTGGGGGGTGCCGTGGTCGGCCCGGGCCAGGGTGGGTACGCCCGACCCCGTGCACGGGTCCGTCCTCAAGCGCCGGACGGGCTGGGGGGGTGCCGTGGCCGGCCCGGACCAAGGTGGGTACGCCCGCCCGCCTGCACGGGTCCGTCCTCAAACGCCGGACCGGCTGGGGGGGTGCCGTGGTCGGCCCGGGCCGGAATGGCCGCGCCCGTCCCGGCGGACGGTTCCGTCCTCAAGCGCCGGACGGGCTGGGAGGGGTGCCGTGGTCGGCCCGGGTCGGGGTGGGTGCGTCCGGCGTCCTCAAGCGTCGGGTCGGGTGGGGTGGGCGTCGGGGGTGTTTGCGGGTGGGGTGGGTGGGGTGCGGATCAGGGTCAGGGCCTCGTCTCTGATCTCCGTCATCAGGGACTTGTTCCGCGCCTCCACGTTCAGGCGCAGCAGTGGTTCCGTGTTGGAGGGGCGGAGGTTGAGCCACCAGTCCTTCGCCGTGATCGTCAGGCCGTCCAGGTCGTCCGTCGTCACCCCCTCGCGGGTCGCGAAGGCCTCCCGTACCGCCGCCGTGCGAGCGGCCTGGTCGTCGACCGTGGAGTTGATCTCGCCGGAGCCCGCGTAGCGGTCGTACGACGCCACCAGGTCGGAGAGGGTGCCGGGCTGGCCGCCCAGGGCCGCCAGGACGTGGAGGGCGGCCAGCATGCCCGTATCGGCGTTCCAGAACTCGCGGAAGTAGTAGTGCGCGGAGTGCTCTCCGCCGAAGACCGCGCCCGTCCTCGCCATCTCCTGCTTGATGAAGGAGTGCCCCACCCGCGTCCGCACCGGCGTGCCCCCGTGCTCCTTCACGACCTCGGGGACGGACCAGGACGTGATCAGGTTGTGGATGATCGTGCCGCCCGGGTGCTTGGCCAGCTCGCGCGCCGCCACCAGCGCCGTGATCGCCGACGGCGAGACGCCCTCGCCGCGCTCGTCCACGACGAAGCAGCGGTCCGCGTCGCCGTCGAAGGCCAGGCCCAGGTCCGCGCCTTCGGCCAGCACGCGGGCCTGGAGGTCCACGAGGTTCTTGGGGTCGAGAGGGTTCGCCTCGTGGTTGGGGAACGTGCCGTCCAGCTCGAAGTACATCGGCACCAGGTCCAGCGGCAGCCCGGCGAACACGGTGGGGACCGTATGACCCCCCATCCCGTTCCCCGCGTCCACGACCACCTTCAGAGGGCGGATCTCCGAGAGGTCGACCAGGGACAGCAGGTACGCCGCGTAGTCCGACAACGTGTCACGTTCTGTGATCGTTCCGGAGGTGGGGGTGGGGGTGGGGGGAAGGGTGGGGTTGGGGAGAAGGGTGGGGGTGGGGGTGGGCTGGTTCTCGTGTGCGTGTGTCTCTTCCGCCAGCCTCGCCTCCACCCTCGCGCGGATCTCCGCCAGCCCCGTGTCCTGGCCCACCGGCGCCGCCCCCGCCCGGCACAGCTTGATGCCGTTGTACCTCGCCGGGTTGTGCGACGCCGTGAACATCGCCCCCGGCAGTCCCATGTCCCCCGACGCGAAGTACAGCTGGTCCGTGGAGCAGAGGCCGATGATCGTGGCGTCCGCGCCGCGGGAGACCGCTCCCCGCGCGAAGCTCGCCGCCAGTCCCGGCGACGACGGCCGCATGTCGTGGCCGATCACGATCGCCCCGGCCCCGGTGACCTCCACAAAAGCCGCGCCGAACAGCTCCGCGAGCCGGTCGTCCAGCTGATCCGGATACAGGCCACGCACGTCATAGGCCTTCACGATCTGCGACAAGTCCGCCACGAGCCACCCCTCCTGAGTTCGGTGCGCCGATACCGCGACCCGGCCGCACCCCTGCGATCGGCTCAAACTACCCGTACAGGACGGCGGACTCGTCGACGATCGCGTTACGGAACCGTCCCGCTACCCGACACGCACGGAAGCGGACTCACGGAAGCATCCAGCCCAGCACCGCCGTGCTCTGGCCCACCACGATCAGGCACATCACCAGCAACAGGCCCAGACTCCACGGCAGCACCTTCCGCAGCAGATCCCCCTCCTTCCCCGCCAGCCCCACCGCCGCGCACGCGATGGCCAGGTTCTGGGGGGAGATCATCTTGCCCAGCACGCCCCCGGAACTGTTCGCCGCCGCCAGCAGCTCCGGCGACAGCCCCGACTCCCGTGCCGCCGTGACCTGGAGGGCGCCGAACAGCGCGTTGGCCGAGGTGTCCGAGCCGGTGACCGCGACCCCGAACCACCCCAGGATCGGCGACAGGAACGCCAGCCCAGCGCCGGCCGCCGCGACGAAGTGGCCGATGGTGGCCGCCTGTCCGGACAGGTTCATGACGTACGCGAGGGCCAGTACGGAGGTGACGGTGAGGATCGCGTACCGCAACTCGCGCACCGTCGCCGCCCACTCCCGCGCCGCGTCCGCCGCCCGTACCCCCAGCACCCCCGCCGTGAGCAGCCCCGCGAGGAGCACGAGCGTGCCGCCGGTCGCGACGAGCGGCAGCGAGAAGACGTTGGCCCCCACCGGCTTCCCGTCCGCGTCCGAGACGTCCAGGAAGGGCCAGTCGAAGACCTGGGTCGCCCTGGCCAGCACGTCCTTGACCGGCGGGATCTGGGCGATCGAGAAGATGACCACGATCAGGGCGTACGGCGCGTAGGCGCGCAGCACGTCCCGGCGCGGGTCCTCCTCGTCGAGATCCTCGCTCCGTACGCCCGTGAGCACCGCGACCCGTACCTCCTCGCGCGCCGGCTCACGCGCCGAGGGGACCGCGGCCAGCGCCGCCGCGCCCGCCAGCGCCGCCGCGATGTCGGCGAGTTGGGCGGAGACGTAGTTCGAGGCGGCGAACTGGGCGGCGGCGAAGGCGAGTCCGCAGGCGAGGGCGGGCACCCAGGTCTCGCGCAGCCCCCGGCGCCCGTCGACCAGCCCGACCAGCACCAGCGGCACGACCAGTGCGAGCAGCGGTGTCTGCCGGCCCACGACCGAGGCGACCGAGTCCAGCGGCAGTCCGGTGACCTGCGCGAGGGTGACGACCGGGGTGCCCATCGCGCCGAAGGCCACGGGCGCGGTGTTGGCGACGAGCGCGACGACGGCGGCCTTCACCGGGTCGAAGCCGAGCGCGACCAGCATCACGGCGGAGATCGCGACCGGCGCCCCGAACCCGGCGAGCGCTTCCAGCAGCGCGCCGAAGCAGAAGGCGACCACGAGCGCCTGGATCCGCGGGTCGTCGGAGAGGCGTCCGAAGGAGCGCCGCAGGACGTCGAAGTGGTGGGTGCGGACCGTCATCCGGTACACCCAGAGGGCGTTGACGACGATCCACATGATCGGGAAGAGCCCGAAGAGCACGCCCTGCGCACCGGCGGAGAGGGTCTGGCCGAGCGGCATCCCGAAGGTGAGCCAGCCGACCAGTACGGCGACGGCGAGACCGGTCAGCCCCGCCCGGTGCGCTCTCACCCGCAGGCCGCCGAGCAGGATCAGCACGGCGGCCAGGGGAAGGGCGGCGACCAGGGCGGAGAGCGCGAGCGAGTCGGCGACGGGTTCCAGGCGCTGGTCGAACGCCAGCTGCTGTACGGATACGGACATCACAGTCCTCCGGATTCCGCGATACGGAAACTGAATCTCTCAGCGGTGGAGGAATGGTCATGCCCACGACAAGCAGAGGTCAATGGAACGGGCAGGAACTGTGGCACGGCGAAAGAAGATGAAGAAACGTGAGTCAGGACTCCGGCGAGCGCAGCACCCTCAGATGCCCGCGGCGCCCCACCTCGACCGGATCCGCCCCCCGCGCCCCCTTGCCGCCGCTCCCGCTCCCGTTCGCGCCCCCATGCGGGCTCCCGCTCCCATGGGGCCCCCCGGTCCCGGCGGCACGCTCCTGGGGCCTGGCGGCTTCCCGTACGGCATTGGCGAGCGCTTCCAGGTCGTCCCCGCTCGGGCGCGCCGGGGCCGTGCCGTCCGTCAGACGGACGACCTCCCAGCCGCGCGGAGCGGTCAGCCGCTCGCTGTGTTCCGCGCACAGGTCGTAGCAGTGGGGCTCGGCATAGGTGGCGAGCGGGCCGAGGACCGCGGTCGAATCGGCATAGACGTACGTCAGTGTCGCGACAGCGGAACGGCCGCACGCGGTGCGCGAACAGCGACGTACAGGGCTCACGACGTTGGACGGTACCGCACTCTTGAGCGGGCCGCGACGACTCTCCACCAGGTCACTCGCCCGTGTCGCGCTGTGACATCCCGCACAACCGCCTCCGGAGCAACTGCCCTGACCTGCGCGGGAAGACGCGTGAGCGGGTGGCGACAGCCCGTGACACAGTCATCACTTGGGGCAAATCCCGTCAAGGACGGCAAGGTCCCCGATCGCGCGACCCCATGTAAATGAGCCCAAGCTTGGCCGGAATGCTCAATATGCGACATGGGGGCCCCGGGGGGCCGGAGCCGCGATCGCCGGGGCGCGGAGAGGGCTACGCTGCGTCAGTGATGGACAGTCCTGTACCGCCCCGCCCGACCGAGCCCCGGCCGCGTCGCCGCGACCGCCACGGCCGAGGCATGCGTGGGCCCGTCGCCCCGCCGCAGGTGCCCCTCTCCGCCAGCCGCTCGGAGACGTTCCGTGATCTTGTACGGGACTCCGTGGACCGGCTGGAACGGCGCTGGCCCCAGTTGGCCGAGGTCGAGTTCCTGGTCCTGGACGTGCCCGGCACGCAGGACGAGTCCGTACCCCTCGGGAGTTCGGTCTCGGCGGGCAAGGACCACCCGGCGCGGATCATGGTCTACCGGCGCCCGGTGGAGATCCGCACCAAGAACCGCGACGAACGCGCGCTCCTGGTCCACGAGGTCGTGGTGGAGCAGGTCGCCGAACTGCTGGGCCTGTCACCCGAGTCGGTGGATCCGCGGTACGGGCAGGAATGAGCCGGGCCTCTCGGCCTCCTGACGCAAGGCGCCGCTTCCTGGGAGGCGGCGTTTTTCAGGCTCCGGTCTCCCCCTCCTTGGATTCGATACGGCCCACCGCGGCCGGATCCGCCTCCAGCGCGTCCCGCGCCGCCTGCCACGCGGGATCCCCGGGGTGGAGCGCGGTACGGAGGTACGCCCCGGTGAGCCACTGGACCGCCGACACCCGCCCGGGGTTCTCGTCCGTCGTCTCGGCGACGTCGTACCCGGAGATCCCGCCCAGCCCGTGCTCCGCGCCGAAGAGCGTGAGCAGGGACTTGCGGCCCGGGGAGAGGGTGTACGGATCGACGTGCCAGTCCGCACCCGCGACCGTCAGGTGGGTGGAGGTGTCCCGGTCGCCGGCGACCACCAGCGTGGGCGTCGTCATCGCCGAGAAGTCGGCGGTCGAGAAGAAGGGGTAGTTCTCGGTCACGAACCCGGTCAGGGCGTCGCCGCCCCTCCCCGGCGCGGCCAGCAGGACACCCGCCGTGACACGGGCGTCGGCGAGGTCCACCTCCGTACCGTCGTCCGGATCGGTGAGCCGGGCGCCCAGCAGCAGGCTCGCGGTGTGCCCGCCCATCGAGTGCCCGGCCACGGCGACCCTGCTCCGGTCCAGGCGCCCGGCGAGCTGCGGGAGCGCCGCCTCGATCACGTCGAACCCGTCCAGCACCCGCTTCATGTCCTCCACCCGCGAGCGCCAGAACATGGGCGCCCCGGGGGTGCCGGGGTCCAGGTCCAGCGTCCGTGAGCTGAGGTGGGTGGGCTGGATCACGGCAAAGCCGTGCGCCGCCCAGAAGTTGACGAGAGGGGCGTACCCGTTCAGCGAGGAGAGGTGGTTCGAGAAGCCCTGGCCGTGCGAGAGGAGGATGACCGGCAGGTCGTCTCCGGTCACGGGGGCGGAGACCCGTACCGCCAGATCCACCGGCCGGCCGGGCGCCGGCAGTACCACCGGGCTGACCGAGAGGACGGGGGCGGGCGGGCCGAGGAGGTCGGCCGGGAACGTCGGTGCGTACGTCGAAGTGCTCATGATGCGGGGGTCCCTTCCAGGGGCGGTTCCAGGGGCGGTTCCATGGGCGGCCGGAAGCGGTCATGACGGCCGGTTTCCGTTAGGCTGAAACCAGAAAGCGGAACGCTGTTCCAATTACGATACGGAACACGGTTCCGCTTTGTCAAAGGCCGCCCTCGAAGGCCGTCGTCGAAGGCCGTCACCGGTCGTCGGAAGGAGAACGTGGTGCCCCGTACGAGCCCGTCAGGGGAGGTCCCGGCCCGCAGCAAGCGGGCCGACGCGCAGCGCAACCAGCAGACGCTGCTCAGTGCGGCCGCCGAGGTGTTCGTCACCTCGGGCGTCGACGCGCCGATCCGCGAGATCGCGGCCAGGGCGGGCGTCGGGCTGGGAACGATCTACCGCCACTTCCCGACGCGGGCGGACCTGGTCGTGGCGGTCTACCGCCATCAGGTGGAGGCGTGCGCCGAGGCGGGGCCGAGCCTGCTGGAGAGCGCCGGCTCTCCGCTCGCGGCCCTGCGCCAGTGGGTCGACCTCTTCGTGGATTTCCTCGTGACGAAGCACGGGCTCGCCAATGCCCTGCGCTCGGACAGCGCGGGCTTCGACGCGCTGCACTCGTACTTCCTCGACCGGCTGGTGCCCGTCTGCGGGCAGTTGCTCGACGCGGCGGTCGGCGCGGGCGAGATCGAGCCCGGTACGCGGCCCTACGAACTGATGCGCGGGGTCGGCAACCTGTGCGTCGGACGGGACAGCGATCCGGACTACGACCCGCGCCGGCTGGTCGGCCTGCTCCTCCGGGGGCTGGAGCGCCCGGAGTCGTCCTGAGCCGGCCGACAAGGCCGACGCGGCCGACAGCGCGTCCTCACCTCAGTCGCCCAGGATCGACAGATCCTCCTTGGCCGTCGGTACGTACACCGTCCCCCGGTCGTCCGGCAGCGTCTGCACCGTGAACATCGGAACGCCGTCCTCCGGCAGCGCCAGCATCCGCGCCGCGTGCACCGGACCGCCCGACCGCGGCTCGACCGTCAGCGCGTACTGCCCCTTCAGCCCGCCCGGCACCGGCGGCGTGACGTCCAGGGTCGTACCCGCCTTGACGGTGTACGTCTTCTCGGCCGGTTCGCCCCCGCCGCTGCCGGCCGAGGCAACGACCCTCACCGTCGCCGCCGCTCCCGGCGCGGTCAGGGAGAGCGTGGAGCCCTTCGCCCGGTTGTCCGCCACGCTCGCGCGGGCGGTGATGGGACCGGTCGCAGGGATGAACGCGATCTCCTGATCGCTTCCCTTGCCCCGTACGACTCGCAGCGCCGCCACCACCGGCGTCGGGCTGTTGCTCTGCGCCGGGCTGACGATCAGCGAACCGGCTTCGCCCTTCGTGACGTCGGCCAGGTCGAGCGACGCCGTCATCTTCGACTTGACGTGCAGGCTCTCCTTGCCGGCCGGGGTGATCGTGCCGTCGGCGCCCGCCAGTTGGACCTTCAGGTCCGCGTCCTCCCCGCCGGGCGCGAAGGCCACCAGCCGGACGTCGGTCGCGTCCGCCGGGATGCCCGGGAGCACCAGCGTGCCCGCGGGGTCGGCGGAGGTCGTCAGCCAGTCGCTGCCCGCCGTGTCGTCGGCCGCGCGGACCGCGGCGCCGACCCGGCCGGTACGGGTGCTGACGTGGACGGTCACGTCCTCGGACGCCTCCGTGGTCAGCGTGGAGAGCAGCACCGGGACGCTGGAGCGGGCCGGTACCGGAATGCCCTCCCCCGCCTCGGACTTGAGCGCGCCGTTCTTCCCGTACAGCTCGACGTCGACCACGGCGGCGCTGTCGTCCGGGTTGGTGAGGTGGACGTAGTCCTGCCGGGACTTCTCCGTACTGGCCCCGGGGAACCAGAAGTCGGTGTCGGGCGCGGTGCAGGACAGCCCGAGCAGGCCGCGCGCGCCGCCCACCGAGTCCACGGTGGACTGCTGGGTGGTCCAGCCGGGGGCGAGGCGGCCGGTGGCCGTGCCGACCAGGGCCGGGGTGTCGGCGCCGTCGGCGGTCTTGGAGACGGGGGTGCCGGGCGCCTTCACGGTGAGGAACGCCTTCGCCGGCGCGTCGGCCTTCTTGTCCCCGGCCTTCTTGTCCCCGTCCTTCTTCGCGTCGTCCTTCGTGTCCTTCTCGTCCGTGCCCTTCTCGTCCGTCTTGTCGTCCGTGGCAGCGGCGTCCGGGTCCGCCGGCGGGACGGAGGACGCGAGCAGTCCGGCGGTGCCCGTCGTGCTCCCGCCCGGCGTGTCACCCGCCGGGGTGAACGAGGTGTACGTCGTGTCCGCGAGGTCCGAGACGCTCGGCGCGGGGCAGACCAGGCTGGTCCGCTCCACGGGCAGCAGCTTCGGCGTCGCCGCCGCCGCCGTCTTCCCGTCGTCGGCGGGCGCGGACAGGGAGGCGAATCCGGTGACCGCCGCGAGGGCGGTCGCGGCCGCGATCAGGGAGAGAGTCGTACGGTTCACTGGTCGGTGCTCCCGTCGGGGCGCGGACGCCGCTCGTGGTCAGGGCCCTCGGGGGACGGCTGCTGCCCGTAGCCGTACGGGTCGTAGAGAGCCGGGTCGTACGGCGGGGGCTGCTGCCCCTCCTCGTACGTTCCCCGCGGGTACGGGTAGGGCTGCTGGTCCGGATACGCCTGCTGGTCCGGGTACGGCTGGGCGGGGTACTGCTGGTCGCCGTACGGCTGTGGGTCCGGGTACTGCTGCTGGTCCGGGTACTGCTGCTGGTCGGGGTACTGCTGGTACGGCTGCTGGTACTGGTCGCCCGCGTACTGGCCGGCCGGGTAGGGCTCGGCCTGGTGCTGGTCGCCCTGGTAGGCCGCGTACCGCGGTTCCACGTACGCCTGGCCGTCCCACTCGCCGTACGCCTGCTGCTGCGGCACCGCCGCGTACGGGTCGTCGGGGACGGGCGGCGCGGCGGGCGCCGGGGGTACGCCGGGCGTGTCTCCCGGCTCCTGGACCGGCTGCCGCTGCTCGGGCAGACCGAGCCGGCCGGGCACCTCCCCCGCGTCGGCCGCCCCGGCCGCGTCCGGCCCGCCAAGGGGCTCCCCCTCGGCCTCCGCCGCCGCGCGCAGCCTGCGCGCCCTGCGGCCCTCGCCCTCCACCGCCTGTGCGGGGACGGCGAGTTCCTCCTCGGGCAGGTCGTCGTCGATCTCCCGGCGGCGCCCCGGCAGGGCGAGCACCAGCAGGACCACGGCGAGCGCGCCCTGCGCCCAGATCCACGCGGTGTGGGTGATCGGGTCCTCGTACGTGAGGTCCAGGCGGCCGCCGGCGGCGGGCAGTTCGAAGCCCTGCGCCCAGCCGTCCACGGTCTGCTTGACCAGGGGCTTCCCGTCGAGGGTGGCCTGCCAGCCCTCGGCGGCGCGGTCCGCGATGCGCAGCACGCGTCCCGCCGGGCCCGCCGGCACGGTGGTGTGCGCCTCGACCGGGCCCGCGGCCACGGCCAGCGGTTCGGCGTCCGCCGCGGCGTCGGCGCTGTTCCCGGCGTCGGAGCCGCTGACGATCGTGGCCCGCGAGATCTGGCGGTCAACGCGCCACAGCGCGCTGCCGTCCAACTGGCTGAGCCGGCTCAGACCCGGCGTGGCGTCGAGGACGCGGCCCATCTCGCGCGGCGCGCCGTCCCGTACCAGCACATAGCGGATCGAGTACCCGCTGAGCTGCTGGGTCTGGTCGGCGCCCGATCCCGCGACCAGGTTCGCGACGACCTTGTCGAGTCCCTGGTCGCTGCCGCCCGACGCGGTCAGCTCGGCGTCGCCGAGGCGGCTGCCGGAGCCGCGGACCAGGGCGTACGAGACCTCGGCGGTGGTGGTGCCGTCCAGGACGAGGGTGCGGGGCTGGTCGCGGGTGATGGACTCCTCGGCGACGAACGCGGGCACCTGGACCGGGTCGCGGCGCTCCAGCGGTCCGGCGGCGCCGCTGATCATCCAGGCGAAGACGGACAGCAGGGGGGCGACGGCCGCCGCGAGGGCGACGAGCGCGGCGACGGGCTGGCGCCAGCCGAAGCTCAGGGCGGTGACGCGTTCGCGCGCGCCCTCCGCGCCGACGACGGCGGCGGCGATCAGGGCGAGGCCGTAGACGAGGGTGGCGGGGCCCGCCCAGCCGGAGTTGTTGGTGACGACGGAGAAGACCAGTCCGACGATCGCGACGACCCAGGCGGCGCGGACGGCGAACTGCCGCTCACCGCGCAGGAGAGCGGCGAGCGCGGCCAGGACGACGCCGAGGAGCACGATGCCGCCGACGGTCTTGGGGCCGCCGGGGCTCATGCCGAGCAGATCGAGCGCGGAGGCCGATCCCGTACCGAACTCCAGGCCCGCTTCCCGCAGGAAGGCGGCGGGGTCGGTCAGCAGGGAGAGGGACCAGGGCGCCAGGACCAGGAGGGGGGTGCCGAGGGCGGCGAGGACCCGGACGCCGTACGCGGCGAGGTCGCGGCGCCGCAGCACCAGGACGATGATGCCGAGCACCACGGCCAGCGGCCAGGCGACGGGGGTGAAGGCGGTCACGAGCGTGAGCAGGAAGGCGTACGCCCAGGTGGCGCGCCAGCTGCCCCGTACCGGAGTCTCCGGCTTGTCCTGCCACTCGTCGTCCTCGTCGTCCCCCGCGCGCGAGCCGCCGCCGGCGCCGGACCGCAGTCCGTACGCGCTGACCGCCGCGCGGGCGATCAGCGGCAGCAGGACGGCCAGCACGGCCGTGCCGAGCCGTCCGGTGGCGAGGGCGCCGGTCGCGGCGGGCAGGAAGGCGTACGCGACGCTCGCCCAGGCCCGCAGGAGCCGCGATTCGGTGAGGGGCCGGGAGGCGAAGTAGGCGGTGACGCCGGCCAGGGGCACCGAGCAGACGAGCAGGAGGGTCAGCGCGAAGCCGGTGGAGCCGAGGAACAGCGCGGAGAGGGCGGCCAGGAGGGCGAGGTAGGGCGGCGCGGTCTGCGTGCCGCCCGTACCGACCGGGTGCCAGCCGTCCGCGTACCGGGACCAGAGGTCCGAGACGTCGCCGGGGGCGGGCAGCAGGGCGCCGCCGGCCAGCGCTCCGCCGCCGAGCAGCGAGCGGCAGGCGACGAGCGAGACGAGCAGGAGGATCGCGAAGAGTACGGGTCCGGGCTTGTGGGCCAGCTTCTTGAGGCGGGCGAACTGCTCGACCTCCATGAAGTCGGCGTCCTCGCCCCCGGGTCCCGACTCGACGACGCCGTGGCGGGAGCCGCCCGCGTCGGTGTCGGTGTCCCGGCCGAGGCTGCCGGCGACCTGTTCGACGGTCGCGCGGATGGTGGCGCCGGGGGGCGGGAAGAGGGGGCGCAGTTCGGAGGCTTCGGTGACCCCTCTGCCCCGCGCGCGCCGGGCGCTCAGGATCCGTCCGGGGCGCAGGAGCGTGCCGAAGAGCCCCATGACCTCGTCCACGGCCTGGCCCGGCACCTTGCCCACGAGGTAGGCGACGGTACGGAGGAGGGTGCCGAGGACCAGCCGGAAGAAGACGAACGGCAGGACGGCGGCCCGCGCGTTGACGAGCATGGTGTAGACGGCGCCGGCCTTGTCGACGCGGTGCGGGTTGACGACGGAGCGTCCCGCGCAGTCGACCGTACGGCGCTCCCGGGCGGCGGCCTCCGCGTGCCGCATGACGGCGTCGGGGGCGACGAGCACGCGGTGTCCGGCGGCGTGCGCGCGCCAGCAGAGGTCGACGTCGTCGCGCATGAGGGGGAGGGCGCGGTCGAAGCCGCCGAGTTCGTCCCAGACGTCGCGTCTGATGAGCATGCCGGCGCTGGAGACGGAGAGGACGGTACGGACCTGGTCGTGCTGGCCCTGGTCCTGTTCGCGCCGGTCGAGGCCGGTCCAGCGGCGCCCGCTGTTGGCGATGGAGACGCCGACCTCGAGAAGCTGCTTCCTGTCGTACCAGCCGCGGAGCTTGGGGCCGACGATCGCGGCGTACTGGTCGGAGTCGGCGACACGCAGCAGTTCGGCGAGGGCGGCCGGGTCGGGCGCGCAGTCGTCGTGGAGGAGCCAGAGCCACTGGACCGGTTCGCCGTGCGGCAGTTCCGGCAGGTCGTACGTGTCGTCGCGCCAGGTCCTGGTCTCGGGGTCCCAGCCGCTGGGCCGCTTCAGGTACGGCAGGTCGTCGGGGGTGAGCGTCCCCGCGGCGTGCACGGCCTCCTCGACCGCCGTACCGAATCCGGACCTGCGGGCCAGATGCAGCACCCGGTCGTCGCCGAGTGACTCGGTGAGCAGCTGGGCGGAGTCGTCGGCGCTGCCGGTGTCGGCGGCCATGACGTTCTGTACGGGACGTTCCTGGCCCAGCAGCCCGGCGAGGGCGTCGGGCAGCCAGCGCGCACCGTCATGGGCGACGAGGACCGCGGTCACGACGTGGCGCGGGAACTCGGGTGCGGTGGCGGGAACGAACGCGGCGTTGGTGGGGGACATTGAGGTAACGGGCCCTCCGGCCGGGGGGTCGCCCCGAAGGGGCGTTGATGCGTCTCGGACGGGGCCCCACACTAACGGCTGACACCATGGCGGTCCGCCGCCCGCGATGTTGTCGCGGACCGCGGACCGTTCCCTACGTGCGGGTTTGCGCGGATTGGTCACGTGGACCGGTTGTCAGGCCGGAGTGGTGCGCCGCGCGTTGATCGGACGCTGATCGGACAGGAAGCCGGTAAGCCGCTAAGCCCAACAACGAAAGAAATCGATCCGATCGCGATCGGATCGCGATCAGATGGCGGCTTTCTTCAATCGCCGACGCTCACGTTCCGACAGGCCGCCCCAGATACCGAATCTCTCGTCGTTGGCCAGGGCGTATTCAAGGCATTCTGAACGGACTTCACAGGCGAGGCAGACCTTCTTGGCCTCGCGGGTGGAACCGCCCTTCTCCGGGAAGAAGGACTCGGGGTCGGTCTGGGCGCACAAGGCGCGCTCCTGCCAGCCGAGTTCCTCGTCCGCGTCCTCGACCAGCAGTTGCTGGAACAGCTCGGTCATGTGCGCCCCTCGTCTGTCTTTTGCGTCCCCGTGCGGTGGCCGCTACCGAATCCGGCCGAACGACACGAGTGAAATTACAAGTGGGTGGCTCCGGGGCAGTCAAGCGGAGATCTGCTATTGGGCCCGGTATTCACTCTGCGGAACCAAGGCTATGCGGAAAGTGTTCAAATCACCAAAAACCTGACACATGCCACTGGCCTGCCCGCGCCCACCCCCTCCCCTCTCCGGGAGAGACGTCACGGGCCCCGAGGTTGGTGCCGATCCGGCTGCGGAAGCGATCCGGATCACAGTCCGATCACGAGGGTGCGACGGTGTTTGCGTAGGCGGTTGCTGCGCCATGTCTCCGCGCGTGCGGGCGCACAAACCTTTCTCCGCTCGGAGTAACCGGATGTGGTGAAACATTACCGCCAAATCGGGCATTGAGTTGACAGTGGCAACCAGATTCGCCACCTTTAGTGACATGCCAGCGATCGCCGTGCACACCGCGACCCACGTCCGTGGATTCCGCAGCGTTGCCCAGGCCGGCTGTTGCTGTCCGTCTTTCTCCCGCTGTTGATGCCCTGCTGTTGATGCCCCGGCGTCGTTGACGCCGCAGCGCTCCGGCTTTTCCCCTCTGCCGCACCGCACTCCCGGTTGCCGCAGTTGCCACTTCGGCCGTCACTCCCGCGTGTCCGGGCGTCCGACGGCTCTCCGCTCTTCCTGCCGAGGAACCACCGCACCCATGAACAGCGACAGCGACCTCCAGATCGCCGGCGACCTCCTCGAGGTCCTGCACCTGCTCCGCCCCCCGCGTGAGCACCCCGCCACGGTGGCGGAGTTCGCCGGCCTCGCCCGTACGCTCGCGGCCGACCGCGCGCAGTGGGCCCCGCTCGTCCGGTACGACACCACCACCCGCTGGTACCACCGGCTGCGCACCGGCCCCGGGTACGAGGTGTGGCTGCTCTCCTGGGTGCCCGGACAGGGCAGCGGCCCGCACGACCACGGCCGGTCCTCCGGCGTCCTGACCGTCCTGGAGGGCGAGCTGACCGAGCGTACGAAGAGCGGCGCCCGTACCCTCGCGCCCGGCGCGCAACGGGTCTTCGCGCCGGGGTACGTCCACGACGTCGTCAACGACACGATCGGCCCCGCCGTGAGCCTGCACATCTACTTCCCCGGGCTGACGGAGATGCCGATGCACGCGGCGAGCTGCGCGCCGCAGGCTGAGAAGGCCGTACACGCGTAGGAAAGTCCGGCGGGGGGCGGAAGGGGTGAGGCGACCCCTCCGGGACGGGAATGTCCGACCGGCCTGACACGATGGGTGCATGCGCATTGTGGTTCTGGCCGGCGGCATCGGCGGCGCCCGTTTCCTTCGCGGCCTCAGGCAGGCCGCGCCCGACGCGGACGTGACGGTGATCGGCAACACCGGTGACGACATCCATCTGTTCGGGCTGAAGGTCTGTCCCGACCTCGACACGGTGATGTACACCCTCGGCGGTGGCATCAATGAGGAGCAGGGCTGGGGGCGTACGGACGAGTCCTTCCAGGTCAAGGCGGAACTGGCGGCGTACGGAGTGGGACCCGGGTGGTTCGGCCTCGGCGACCGCGACTTCGCCACCCACATCGTCCGTACGCAGATGCTGGGCGCGGGCTATCCGCTCAGCGCCGTCACCGAGGCGCTCTGTGCCCGCTGGCAGCCCGGCGTGCGGCTGCTGCCGATGTCGGACGACCGGGTCGAGACGCATGTGGCCGTCGAGGTCGACGGCGAGCGCAAGGCCGTGCACTTCCAGGAGTACTGGGTGAAGATGCGCGCCTCCGTGGACGCGCTCGCGGTCGTGCCGGTCGGCGCGGAGCAGGCCAAGCCGGCGCCGGGGGTCCTGGAGGCGATCGCCGCCGCCGACGTCATCCTCTTCCCGCCGTCCAACCCCGTGGTCAGCATCGGCACGATCCTGGCCGTGCCCGGCATCCGGGAGGCCATCGCCGACGCGGGGGTGCCGGTGGTCGGCCTCTCCCCCATCGTCGGGGACGCGCCGGTGCGTGGCATGGCCGACAAGGTGCTCGCGGCGATCGGTGTCGAGTCGACGGCCACGGCGGTCGCCGAGCACTACGGCTCGGGGCTGCTCGACGGCTGGCTGGTCGACACCGTGGACGCGGCGGCGGTGGCAGGCATCGAGGGCGCGGGCATCCGGGCGCGCGCGATCCCGCTGATGATGACGGACGTGGACGCGACCGCCGCGATGGCGCGCGAGGCGCTGGCGCTGGCCGAAGAGGTGCGGGCATGACGTCGTTCCGCGTACGGGCCCTGCCGGGGCTGCCGGAGGTCCGGCCGGGCGACGACCTCGCGAAGCTGATCGCGTCCGCCGAACCGGAGCTGGCCGACGGGGACATCCTCCTGGTCACCTCGAAGATCGTCTCCAAGGCCGAGGGCCGGATCCTGGAGGCGGCGGACCGCGAGGCGGCGATAGACGCGGAGACGGTACGGGTGGTGGCGCGGCGCGGCCCGCTGCGCATCGTCGAGAACCGGCAGGGCCTGGTGATGGCGGCGGCCGGCGTCGACGCCTCGAACACCGCGCCCGGCACGGTCCTGCTGCTGCCGGAGGACCCGGACGCGTCGGCGCGGACGCTCAGGGCCGGGCTGCGGGACACGCTCGGGGTGGACGTCGGGGTGCTCGTCACGGACACGTTCGGGCGGCCCTGGCGCAACGGGCTGACGGATGTGGCGATCGGCGCGGCGGGGGTGCGGGTCCTGGACGACCTGCGCGGGGGGACGGACGCGCACGGCAACCCGCTGAGCGCGACGGTGGTGGCGCTGGCGGACGAACTGGCCGCGGCCGGCGACCTGGTGAAGGGCAAGGCCGAGGGGCTGCCGGTGGCGGTGGTGAGCGGTCTGCCGCACCTGGTGGGCGACACGGACCCGTCCTCGGCGGAGGGCGCGCGGGCGATGGTGCGGGTGGCGGCGGACGACATGTTCCGGCTGGGCACGTCGGAGGCCGTACGGGAAGCGGTGACGCAGCGCCGTACGGTACGGGAGTTCACGGACGAGCCCGTCGACCCGGGCGCGGTGCGCCGCGCGGTGGCGGCGGCGGTCACGGCGCCCGCGCCGCACCACACGACACCGTGGCGCTTCGTCCTCCTGGAGTCCGCCGAGTCGCGGCTGCGGCTGCTGGACGCGATGCGGAACGCGTGGATCGCGGACCTGCGCGGCGACGCCAAGTCCCCGGAGTCCATCGCGAAGCGCGTGCGGCGCGGCGACTTCCTCCGTACCGCGCCGTACCTGGTCGTGCCGTGCCTGGTGATGGACGGCGCCCACACCTACGGCGACGCGCGGCGGGACGCGGCGGAGCGCGAGATGTTCGTGGTCGCGGCGGGCGCGGGGGTCCAGAACTTCCTGGTGGCCCTGGCGGGCGAACGCCTGGGCTCGGCGTGGGTCTCGTCGACGATGTTCTGCCGTGAGGTGGTCCGGGACGTCCTCGGCCTGCCGCCGGGCTGGGACCCGATGGGCGCGGTCGCGGTGGGCCACGCGGCGGCGCCGCCGAAGGCCCGTCCGGCGCGGGAGGCGGGGGCGTTCATCGAGGTGCGCTGACGCATGGTAGGCGCGGCGGGGGCGACGTACGGCGTAAAGGCGTGAAACAGCCGTACCCCGCCGCCTCTACGGTTTGCTGTACGTACACGCCGCGCGACTCCGCGCGACAACGCGCCACCCTCGCAGCCGCTCCGGGAGGAACCCTGTGTCGTCGCCCCTCAGCCCCCAGCACGCCCCGGTCGGCGATGTGGGGGCGGCGCTCATGCTGATCGACTCCCAGCTCAAGGCGGTCCACAACGGCAGAACCGGGACCGACCCCGAACAGCAGGCCCTGATCGACCAGTTCACCGCGTCCCTGGGCCCCGAGGGGGCCAACGACGTCCTGGACGGCGCGTGCACGCTCATCTACATGTTCATGACGTGGCTGCGGAAGGCCCACGAGGACGTGGACAAGGACGTCATCGAGTACGTGGTGCCGACCCTCGTCGCCTCGATGCGCCGGATGCCGAGGAGCGTCCGCCCGGAGGCCATCCCCATCATGGCGGGCCTGGTCATCGCGGCGGGCACGGGCCTGAGCCCCAACCTGTGGCGCAAGCAGTACGGGGACTGGACGGAGCAGGAGATGACCCCCCTGGAGGTCACCACCTTCCTCCTCGCGGAACACATCAACCGCATCACCGAGGACCCCGACTTCGCGACCCGCATGGTCGCGGAGGCCCTGTCCCGCTCGGACGAAGAGGAATGAATGACGTTCCTGCCCTGAACAATCCGGTCATCCGCGCCACGGACTCGACTTCTGTCTGCTTGTCATACCGGACGGCATCATTCACGTCACCTTTCCCCGGCCTCATTCCGGCGGGGAAGGCGGCCGCCACCGCCCGGACCTGAGCTCCTCCAGCAGGCCCCGGCTCACCACCGTGAAGTGGTGAGCCGGACCCAGGCTGCGCTCGCGTCCGACGACAACCTCGGCCATGAGCTCGATGCCGGTGTCCACGTACCCCAGTGCGGCCCGGGTCTGGGCGTGCAACTGTCTCGCGGCCAGGACGGCGGGGTAGTCAGGCCCGAGGACGCGTCGGTAGTCCTCCACGACCTGTCGGACCTCGTCATCGGCGGCCCTGTACCGGCCGAGCACGAACTGGGCGCGGGCGTGATTGTGCCTGGCGCTCAGGGTGACGGCGTGATCGGGGCCCAGGTGCAGGGTGCACACCTGGGGCACGGCCAGCAGGGCGTTGTCGCCCACGTCCTCGCCTTCCGCATCGGCCTCCGCCGCGATTTCGGCCGCCGACAGCATGGCCAGCAGGCTCACACGTGAGCGCAGGGTCGCCGGGTGCCGGGCTCCCAGCACCGCCTGCCGGCCTGCCACGACCGACCGGAGGAGGGTAACGGCCTCTTCGCGTCTTCCGTTGTTGCCGAGCACGAGTTGCAGCCCTTGACCGCTGTCGAGGGCGTCCGGGTCGTCGGCGCCGAGCAGGCGGAGTTGGGTGTCCCGGACCCGGCGAAGCAACCGTTCCGCTTCCTCGTACCGTCCCAGCCGGAAGAGCGAACGGCCGGTCCTCGCCCGAGCCGCGAGGACGAGCCGGTGTTCTTCGCCGAGCGTCCTTGCCGCGAGGCCGGCGGCCGCGCCGGCCGTTTCCCAGGCGGACAGGTAGTCACCGGTACGGTGCAGTGCCACGGCCAGCCGGGTGGCCACGCGCAACGCGTCCTCGGTGCCGGCCGGCTCGGTGGTCCTGCGCAGCAGAACGAGACAATGCGGCGCGAGCAGTCGCAGTCGTGGGTCGTACGGTCCGGCGTCGGGGACCGACGGTACGGCGGCGTCCAGCAGCCGGACGGCTGTGGCATGGAGCACGGCGAGGTCCGCCGGAGGCGTGGCGGCGGCGACACTGTCGAGGAGCACTCCATGGCTGTGCGCGCACCGCAGGCCGTCGAGATCCACCAGCTGGGTCAGCGAATGGTCGAGCAGCGCCGTCAGTGCGGCGTCGGCGCGGGTCAGGGGAAGGACAGCGCCGATGTCCTGACGGTTCAGCACGGACAGCGGCAACGGCTCGGGAGCCAGCCGGGCGAGCAGTCTCAACAGCGCGACCGCTTCGGGCAGTCCACGTGCCTCGAACGAGTCGAGCGTCAACTGCCACGTCCGGCCGACCAGATGCCGTGGATCCTCGGCGCTCAGGACGTCCGCCCCCCGGTCGATGAGTCCGACGGCTCCGTCGCCTTCGAGCCGGCCTCCGTAGTGGTCCATCGTCCAGGGGTCGATCACCTGGTGGGCCAGGAAACCGCCCGCCAAAGTGAGCGCGAGGGGCAGCCGTCCCAGCCGGTCGGCGACCTCGGCCGCCTGTGCCATCGTGCCGCTGTGCGGGGCCAGGTCACAGAGCACGCGGGCGGCGTCCTCCCGCGGGAGCACACCGATGTGCTGCAACTCCGCACCCGGCCACCAGCGGGCGGCGGCGCGACGGGTGGTGACCAGAACGGTGCCGCGCGTGCTGCCGCGCAGCCAGCCACCATCGCGGAGGATCGCCGGGTCGTCGGCGTTGTCGAGCACCAGAAGCCAGGGCACCGCGGACCTGTCGAGGTAGTGCCAGACCAGATCCGCCGCGGGGCGGTGTCCCTGGTGAGCGGCGAGCAGTTCCCCGTCAAGAGCGCCCCGATCGGCCGCGGCGGCGAGCATCCCCGCTCGGAGAGCGGCCCGGTCGGCGGCGTTGACCCACAGCCCCACCCGGCCGTACTCAGTGGTGGCGATGTCGAAGAACGCCTGCGCGACGGCGGTCTTGCCGCAGCCTCCCATGCCGTGCAGAACGTACGTCCGGGCGCCACGGCCCGGCGCCAGGCCCTCCCGTAACCGCGCCAGCACCTCGCCACGGTCACGCAGCGCCAGAGGTGTGCGGCCCACTGCCGGACGGCGGACGGAGTCCGGTCCTCCCCCGGGGGCCGGGCCGCTTCCCGCGTAGTGGTGGTGGTGTTCCGTGATGTGCTGGTCACCTGTCGTCTGATAGACGCGGCCGTCGTCCTCGGCGCGGCCGTCCATGGAGCCGCTCATCGCTCGGTGATGTGCTGGTCTCGTCCCGCCTGGTAGACCCGGGCCTGCCCGGAAGCGGTCGCGCGCTGGGTGACGACAGGAGGGTCCACCGGTGCCTGCGGGGCGATCTCGTCGAGCAGCCCGCGCAGCTCCGCCGCGGCGTCGGGCCGGGCGACGAGCAACCGCCGTAACCTGCCCTGCCATTCGGCGCGCAGCTCGCGCAGCACCTCTTCGCCGCCGGCGCCCGTGGCCGCCACGGCCTCCGCCTGACCCGCGTCCAGTTCGGCGGCGACCGCGTCGGCCCGGTGCGGCTGCGCACGCCGCCACAGCCCCACGACTCCCTCGCGGGTCGCCTGCCAGGCGTCGGACGCCATCAAGGCCACGAGTGCGGCTCCGCCGGCCTGTGCGAGTGAGGTGATTTCCGGGTCCACAACTCTCCCCGTGTCAGCCGGTACGGCACACTCAACGTACATCGAAATGACGTCATTTGGTGTACCGGACCGAACCGAGGAGTGGGTTGTGGCGAGATCATGGGAAGCGGATCCGGAGACGACATTCCTCAGGAGGATCGGTAAGTCCCCGCAGGAACTGGGGGTCACGTCCGACACTCCCGACTGCCCCGACATGTGGGAGCTGGAGAACGGCGATGTCGCCGTCATCGGCAGGGATCTGTCGGGTTCGCTCGGTACGAAGCTGCCCGCCGGCGTCTCGATCGGTCCCGACGAACGGCTCGTGGTGATCCCCAGGAGCATGCTCATCGCGGCGAAGCCGGACATTCCCCATGTTTGATTCGTTCCCGGAGGGAGTCTCGACGCGCCTCGACCGTCCGCGCTACCACGAGGAGTACTACCGCGCCCTCGAAAGCGGAATTCGGCATCTCAACAAGCTGGAGCGCGGGCAGAATTTCAAGGAACGCGGTTTCGCGAGCTGGGAGGCTTTCGCGGCCGGACAGTGGGACACGTCCCTCTCCCTGATCGAGGAGAGGCGTGACGCCTACGTCCAGCAGGTCGAGGAGGCGGAGCGCGCCGGGATGCTCCAGCGCCGCCTCAGGGTGGTGGAATTCCCCGTGACCCCTTATGTGCAGTGGGAACTGCACGTCCTGCGTCTGCGGGTCGAGGTGGGGGACCGGATCCGGCTGCTCGACGCCCGTACGATCGCCGACATCGAGAAGCACCGGCCCGTGCCCGAGGTGGTGATCCTCGGCGACGTGGTCATGTTCGAGGTGCGGTACGACGACGACGGGAACGCGGCGGGCGCGAACCGGTTCACCGACCGGGCACTGATCGAGGAGACCTCGGCGGGTTTCGACGCGCTCTACGAGCAGGCGGAGGAGTACGGCGACTTCTTCGCCCGCGAGATCGCTCCCCTCCCCGCGCCGACCGTCAGCTTGTGACTTCCGTGGCTCCGGTGGCTCCGCTTTGCTTCCGGGGGCTTCCGGGCCTCACATGCCGGCGAAGTTTCGCAGGGGCATGCGGGGGGCTCGGCGGGCGGGGGTGTGGCCGCTGAGGAGGATCAGGCGGACCGCTCGGTGGCGGTGGCCGGCGTAGGGGGCGAGGAGTTCCAGCATCTCCTCGTCGTCGGCGTGGCGGTTGCCCGCGAGGGCGTGGCCGACGATGCCGGGGAGGTGGAGGTCGCCGACGGTGACGGCGTCGGGGGCGCCGTTGGTGCGCTGGATCACCTCGGCGGCCGTCCAGGGGCCGATGCCGGGAATCAACTGGAGGCGGGCGGTGGCCTGTTCGGGTTCCATCGCCACGGCCTCCTCCAGGCGGCGGGCCACGCGGACCGCCCGCAGGATCGTGGACGAGCGTTTGGCGTCCACACCCGCCTTGTGCCACTCCCACGACGGGATCATCGCCCAGGTGCGGGGGTCGGGCATGACGTGGAGGCGGGTGGCCGCGGGGCCCGGGGCGGGGTCTCCGTACTTCCGTACCAGGAGGCGCCAGGCGCGGTACGCCTCGACGGTGGTGACCTTCTGTTCCAGGACGGACGGGATCAGGGATTCCAGGACCAGGTTCGTACGGCAGAGGCGCAGTCCCGGGCGGTTGCGGTGGGCCGCGAGGACCGCGCGGTGGCGGGGGGTGAAGGTGGCGGGGTCGTCCGAGGCGCCGAGCAGGTCGGGGAGGTGGTCGAGCAGCCACTCGGCGCCGGGGCCCCAGGCCTGTGCGTCTACGGCTCCGCCGTGGTGGTGTGCGGCACGGAGGGTGGCGGGGCCGGCGGGTGTCTTGGTGGCGCGCCAGATCGTGCCGTCGGTGGCGGCGAGGAACGTGGGGTCGCCGGAGCCTCTGCGGAGCGGGCCGAGGGCGAGGGCCAGGTCGTACGGGGCGTTGTCCGGCGGGGTCCAGCGTCGGCGGAGGCCGTCGGCGGGTGGGGGCGCTGGGGTGGTGTGGGGTGCTGGGGCGGTGTGGGGCGCCGGGGCGGTCGGGGTGGGCGCGATCTTCTGGGTCGCCGGGGCGATCGGGGTCGCCGGGGCGGCCAGCGTCGCCGGCGCGGCGGGAAGCGCCGGGGCGGTGCGGGGGCGGGGGGCGAAGCGGCCTGCCACGGGGTGTGTCCGGGTTCGTCGGGGGCGGGGTCACTGATGAGGGTAGGCGGTGGCCCCCGGAGTGTGCTCCGCCGCCCCGTCTCTCCGCCGTGCCTCCGGGCCGGGTCGCCGGAGACACTGGAGACGCTGGAGCATCGCGCCGTCCGCCGTGAAGGTGGTGATGACGGTGGGGAACGCGACGACGCCCGTGTTCTCGTCCTGCACCCCGCCGTACTCCACCCACCACGGGACGTCCCCTTCTCCCCCGGTCACCCCTTTCCCCCCGTTCAGCGGGCCGCGAGGCAATGCGGGCAGTTCACGGCTCGCAGCCATTGCGTGGGGTCGACGTTGGCCACGGGGCAGACGGGCTCCAGCGTGGTGTGGTCGTCGCCGTCCGTGACGACCTTGAGTTCGTGCACGGTGAGGAGGTCGTCTCCTACCGTGCCCGCTACGTACTGCGTCGTCCGAGCGTCCGTGCCTCTCATGGCGTGCCTTTCCGCCGCATCTCGTCGGGTTCCTCTTCGGCGGCCGGCTCCCACCGCTCCCGGTCGGCGACCGGATCCCATCCCCGGCTCCGCCGGTTCGCCGCCGCCACGAGAGGGCGGATCCGCCGCATGGTCGGGCTGAACGACCGGTCGTCGTTCGCGTCGTGGTGTACGTCGGCGGGGGTGTCGGCATGAGTGTCGGTGTCACTCACCCGCCAACCGCCTTCGCAGTCCGGCCTCAACGTCCCGCAGCAGGGCGGGCGTTGGCTCGGCGTAGCCGGTACGCGGCACCCACTCGGGCGCCAGCCGCCAGAATCCGCCGGCGTCTATCAGGGCGGCCAGCTCGTGGTCCGGATCGTGGTCCCGGTCGTTGCCCGGCCCGTCGTCGGGCTCGGGGGCAGGGGGGTTGTTCAGCACAGCCGACTCCTCTCCGTAGCCATTCCGCTACCAAGCGAGTTCAGCGTGGCCTAGAGTTGATATGCCTTCAACCTGTGAGGAACGAGCGAAAGGTCGGTGTCGGGGCGTTGAACATCAAGGAGTTGAACCCGGACAGCAGCCCGGCAGCCGCCTTTGGGGCGCGGGTCCGCAGTTACCGCGAGGCTCGCGGCTGGAAACAGGAGGAGCTCGCGGAGCGGACGGAGTATTCCAGCACACACATTTCAGCCGTGGAAACTGGTCGCAAGATGCCAACTCTTCGCTTCTCGCGCAGCGTTGATCTTGCCTTCGGGACTGCCGACACTGCTGACACGTTCGAACGTCAGTGGCGGGAGATCCGGAACGGCTCGCTGCTGGAGGGCTTCCCGGAGTACATCGGGTACGAAGGCCGGGCTGCGGAAGTACGGCTGTTCGAGATCGGGATCATTCCCGGGTTGTTGCAGACTCCGGAGTACGCATCCGTATTGACCGACAGCGCCTTGAAACGGGGAGCGATCACTCCGGACCAGGCGCGCGAGCGGTTGATGCTCGTCGCGGAGCGACAAGCCGCGCTCGTTCGGCCACGCTCGCCACTGGTCTTCGTGGTGCTGGACGAAAGCTGCATCCGCCGGCCCATCGGCGAACCAGCAGTGATGGAAGCGCAGTTGGCGCGACTGGTCGAGTTCGCCGATCTGCCGAACACGGTGCTTCAAGTCGCTCCGTACGAGATGGGCGCTCGCCGCACGTTCAATCTGCCGCTCTACATCCTGACGATGTCAGATCGGTCGCTCATGTCGTACGCCGAGTCGGCCCAGAGAGGGCATCTTGAACGCGACGGCACCTCCGTCGTGCCAATGCTTACGGCCTACCATCAACTACAGGCCGAAGCGTTGTCGCAGGCGGCATCTGTAGCCATGATCAACCAGTTACGAAAGGGCACCCCGTGACGACCGAGTCTCCCCGTTGGTTCACATCCTCCTACAGCGACAACGGCGGTGCCTGCGTCGAGGTCGCCACCAACCTCGTTGCCACGCACGGCATCGTCCCGGTGCGCGACTCCAAAGACCACCGCGCCGGGCAAATCACACTGACTCCTGCCGCCTTCGCGGGGCTCATCGACCTCGCCCGCAACAGCGACGCGTGAAAGGGCACTTCGTGATGAACGAAACCCCCCGCTGGTTCACATCCTCCTACAGCTCCAACGGCGGCGCCTGCGTCGAGGTCGCCACCAATCTGGCCGCCACACACGGCATCGTCCCCGTGCGCGACTCCAAAGACCGCCGCGCCGGGCAGCTGAACCTCACCCCCGCCGCCTTCGCCGGGCTGATCGACCTTGCCCGCAACGGTCGCGCGGGGGCGTAACTCACCCGCTGAGCCCCGCCGTTCCTTTTGAGGGACGGGCGGGGCTCAGTGCGTTGGGCCGGGGTACGCGGCCTGCCACGGGGGGCCGGGTCACTGATGGGGGTGGGCGGTGGCCGTGGGCGGCGTGGCTTCTCCCCCACCCCGCCCCTTCCCGAAACCGGGGGCAGGCCCCCGGGCCCCGGTCTGCGCCGGCTGCGCGGCGCCTTGGGCGGGGCCCCGCCCGTCGGGCGGAACCGTTGTCCTCAATCGCCGGACGGGCTTGATGGGGCCCTCGGCGCCGTCCCGCAGGCGGGAGAACGCTGGGCGGGCAACGCCCCGGTCCACGCCCTTCGAACCCGCCCCGCCCACCGGAGGAAGCCGACGTCCTCAAACGCCGGACGGGCTTGATAGGGGTCCTCGGCAGCGGCCCGTAGGCGGGAAAACGCGGGATGTGTGTGGCCCCGGTGCACACCCGCAGTACCCGCCCCGCCCGTGGGCGGAACTGTTGTCCTCAAACGCCGGACGGGCTTGATGGGGCACTCGGCGCCGTCCCGCGGGCGGGAAAGCGCTGGGCGGGCGCGGCCCCCCGGTCGACACCCGTCGAACCTGCGCCGCCCACGGGCGGAAACCAATGTCCTCAATCGCCGGACGGGCGTGATCCAGCCCGTCCGGCGATTGAGGACACCACGGGACCGCCCGGCGCGCGGCGGTCTCAAGCCGTCCGGCGATTGAGGACACCACCGGACCGCCGGGTACGCAGCCGCCCCGAGCCCGTCCGGCGGCTGAGGACAACCAACCGGCCGCCACGCACGCGACGCCCCCCAGCCCGTCCGGCGATTGAGGACAACCACCCGGCCGCCAGGCGCGGCGGCAGTCGCTACGTGTCCGACGAGAAGCGGATCGAGGACGCCGGGAGGATCGCGTCGCACCAGATTCTTACGCCCTCGCGCAGCTCGTTGTCAGGGCCCACCACCGCGCCGTCGCCGATCACCGCGCCGGACAGGATCGTGCGGGCCCCCACCCGCGCCCCCGCGCCCACCAGCGAGTCCGTGATCACCGCGCCCGCCTCGATCACCGCCCCCGCCAGCACCACGCTGCCCGAGACGCGGGCGCCCTCGCCGATCACCGCCGCCTCGCCCACCACCGTGCCGCCCGTCAGCTTCGCGTCGGCGGCGACCGAGGCGGTCGGGAGGATCAGGCGGTCGCCCCGGCGGCCCGGGACCGCCGGGGACGGGGCGCGGCCCAGGACCAGGTCCGCGGAGCCCCGTACGAACGCCTGCGGGGTCCCCAGGTCCAGCCAGTACGTGGAGTCGACCATCCCCTGGAGGTGCGCGCCGGACGCCAGCAGGTCCGGGAACGTCTCCCGTTCGACCGAGACCGGCCGCCCCGCCGGGATGGAGTCGATGACCGAGCGCCGGAAGACGTACGCCCCCGCGTTGATCTGGTCGGTGACGATCTCCTCCGGCGTCTGCGGCTTCTCCAGGAACGCCGTCACCCGCCCGCCCGCGTCCGTCGGCACCAGCCCGAACGCCCTCGGGTCCTCGACCCGGGTCAGGTGCAGCGAGACGTCCGCCCCCGACACCTCGTGCGTCCGGACGAGCGCCTTGATGTCGAGGCCCGTCAGGATGTCGCCGTTGAAGATGAGGACCGGCTCGTCAGGGCCCGAGCGGAGCCGGCCGGCGACGTTGCGGATGGCTCCGCCCGTGCCGAGCGGCTCGCGCTCCGTCACGTACTCCAGGTGCAGCCCGAGCGACGAGCCGTCGCCGAAGTACGGCTCGAAGACCTCCGCGAGGTACGAGGTCGCGAGGACGACGTGCTCGACCCCCGCCGCCCGCGCGCGGGCCAGCTGATGCGTGAGAAACGGGACGCCCGCCGCCGGCACCATCGGCTTGGGTGTGTGCACCGTGAGCGGCCGCAGCCGGGTGCCCTTGCCGCCGACCAGGAGGATCGCTTCTGTCACCGTGTCGTCTCTGCTTCCTGCTGGGGCCGGCCCCGCATACGCGACGTCATACATATGACCGGCCAGTCTAGGCAGCCGCACGCGGCCTGTTCGGTACGTTCCTCAGCGGCCCTGGTACTTGGCCGAAGTCGTACGCGTCGTGCCGAGCTTCTCGTAGAGCCGGCTGCCCGGGCACTCGGTGACGAAGCCGTCCCGGTGACCCGAGATGGAGTTCAGCGCGACCTTCGTGCCCTTTTTGTATTTGTTGCTCCCCCCGGACGTCAGCGTGGACTTGCCGCGCGGGTTGACCCCGTAGAGCCCCAGCTTCCACGCGGTCAGTTTGGCGATGGCGGTCGTGGCGGCCGCCGGCGGCTTGGTGGTGCTGTACGTGCCGAGAACGGCGATGCCCACGCTGTTGGTGTTGAAACCGAGCGTGTGCGCGCCCATGACCGGCTTGGCCACGCCACCGGCGCGTCCCTCGTAGATGTTTCCGCACTTGTCGATGGCGAAGTTGTAGCCGATGTCGCGCCATCCGCTGCTCAGCACGTGGTACCGGTAGATACCGCGCAGGACGGAGGGCGCCTGCCCGCAGGTGTAGTTGTTCCCTGTCGCGCTGTGGTGCACGAACGCGGCCCTGACCGACTTGGTGTAGCCGAACTTCCGCTCGCGCAGGTTCTCGTCCGCGCCCCACCCCTTGCGGGTGATGATGCGCGGACGGGCGCCGATGTACGGCTGCGCGAAGCCGACCTGGTCGGCGAGGTCGGCCTCGGTCTGCGCCTTGGACTCGGCGGCGATCTCGGTCGCGCCCAGCTCCGCCAGATCCGCGTTGACCGCCGAACTGGCCGCGTCCCCCGCCGTCATGGCGACCGGCATGCGCTCCTCCTCGGAGGGCGTGCCCGCCGTGCCCGGTACGGTGCCGGGCACCGCCGGGATGCCGGGGGTGCCCGACGGGCCGTCGGGGCGGCCGGCCTGCGGGCCGCTCGCCGGCTCCATCGCCGCCGGGGGCTCCGCGCCCGGGTCGACCAGCTCCAGCCGCAGCCCCTGCGGCAGCAGCGGACGGGCCGGGCCCTTGGGGCCCGCCTCCTCCACGGCGCGTACGCGCAGCTCGACGCCGTCCGAGTTGCCGACCCACAGCGGGGCCGTGGAACCGTGGACGGTGGCCGCCGAGCGCTCCTCCGTACCGAGGTCGGCGCCGTGCTCCTGGTTGTGCGTCTCCAGGTCCAGCCAGCCGGACCACACCCGCGTCCCGGCCGCGCGGGTGCGGACCTGGACGGTGCCGTTCAGTTCGTCGTCGGCGCTGTCCCAGACGACGCCGAGGAGCGAGAAGGGCCGTACGTCCCGCCGGGCCACGCCCTGGACCGAGGCGGCGCCGGACGCGCGGTCCGTCGCGAGCGCGGTCAGCGGGAGCGACTGGGTCGAGCCCGCCACGGCGGGGGTGGCGCCGGCGGAGGGGACGGTACGGGGAGCGGCCTGGGCGACGGCCGCGGGGGGCACGGGGGCCTGGGGGGAGGCGACCGCGCCGGACGGGAGGGACAGGGGCAGGACCAGCGCGGCGGTACACGCGACGCCGATCGAAGAAGCAAGGTAGGCACGCATGTGAAGATCGTCGGCGTGTCCTGTCGCCGCCGCCCGTCCAGAAACCCGCGGAAAACTGACGGGCCATCGGGCCGACCGGTGGACCCCGTCACCGGTACGGCGGCGGGCCGCTCGCCGGGCCACGTACCCTTTCCCGGGTGAACGCCACCGACCGCACCCCCGCCGACCTGCTGCGATCCGCGCTCGCCACGGATCCCGCCCGCCCCTTGGTCACTTTCTACGACGATGCCACCGGAGAGCGCGTCGAATTGTCCGTCGCGACCTTCGCCAATTGGGTGTCCAAGACGGCCAATCTGCTCCAGGGCGACCTCGGCGCGGAGCCGGGCGACCGGCTCGCGCTGCTGCTGCCCGCGCACTGGCAGAGCGCGGTGTGGCTGCTCGCCTGCGCGTCGGTCGGGGTGACCGTGGAGATCGGCGGCGACCCGGGCGCGGCGGACCTGGTGGTCAGCGGGCCCGACACGCTGGACGCCGCACGCGCGTGCGGCGGCGAGCGGGTGGCGCTCGCGCTGCGCCCGCTGGGCGGCCGGTTCCCGGCGGCCCCGGCGGGCTTCGCCGACTACGCCGTGGAGGTGCCGGGGCAGGGCGACCGGTTCGCGCCGTACGCCCCGGTGGATCCGGACGCGCCCGCGCTGGTGATCGGTGGCGGTGGCTCCGCGGGTACGGAGCTGACGTGGGCCGGTCTGGTCGCGCGCGCCCGCGCGGACGCCGGGGTACGGGGCCTGGGGCCCGGGTCGCGGGTGCTGTCGGGGCTCGCGTACGACACCTGGGAAGGCCTCTCGGCCGGGCTGTTCGCGCCGCTCGCGGCGGGCGGGTCGGTCGTGCTCTGCCGGAATCTCGGGGAGCTGCCGGCGGAGAGCCTCGAAAAGCGGGTCGAGAGCGAGCGGGTGACCGACCGGGCGGTGTGACCCCGAGCCGCGTGTGCCGCGTTAACCGGCCTTTCACATATCGGTAGGACAATCCCTTCCGCCGATAACCCGTGCGGTGCACTGCGTGCCGAGCCCTCGGCAGGGAACGTGTATCGCACGACATGATCGGCGAAACGTGCGGCACATCGCACAACCAAGCGCGGGGTTCGCCCGTCTACCCCTGCAACCGGCGGCTCAGCGCGCCGCCGACGCCTTGAAGGATGGACGCAGACGTGACCGACAGTGCCGGCACCCCGGCCGAACCGGACAACCCGGCCGAGGACGAGCCGCAGGGCGGGACGCCTGGGCTTGACGAGAGTGCGACGGCGTCCCCGCCACCCGAGGCGGAAGCCGGCGCGGGAGCGGCACCGGTTGCCGACGACGGCGACGGCGACGGCGACACGAACGACAGCACCGACAGCACCGACAGCGAGAAGCTGCCACTCTCCGGCGCCTCCGCGCTGCCCATCGCGCCCGTCGCGCCCGCCGACACACTCTCCGCCGACAACGATGCCGCGAGCGAGCCCGGCCACCCCCGCCCCCGGCGGCGGCACTGGCTGCGGTGGACCGCCATCGGCACCTCGGTCGTCCTGCTCGGCGTCTCCGCGGCCGGCTGGTGGTTCTACCGCAAGCTCGACGGCAACATCACCACGGACACCACCGCCGCCTCCGAGTTGCGCACGTACGAGAAGGAACGTCCCGTCCCCGTCGCCACCGACGCGACGAACATCCTGATGATCGGCTCCGACAGCCGGGCCGGTGAGAACGACGAGTACGGCAGGGACGACGGCGGCTCGCAGCGTTCCGACACCGTGATCCTGCTGCACCTCGCCGCGAACCGGGAGAGCGCGACCGCCGTCTCCATACCGCGTGACCTGATGGCGGACATCCCGAGCTGCCGCGAGGCGGACGGCTCCCGCAGCCGGGCGCAGTTCGGGCAGTTCAACTCGGCGTTCGAGCTGGGCGGCGCCGCCTGCACCATCCGTACCGTCGAGAAGCTCACTGGCATCAGGATCGACCACCACATGGTGATCGACTTCAGTGGCTTCAAGGACATGGTGGACGCGGTGGACGGCGTCGAGGTCTGCCTCGCGGAGCCCGTCGACGACGTGGACGCCCATCTCAAGCTCCCCAAGGGCCGCCAGAAGCTCAACGGCGAGCAGGCCCTCGGGTTCGTGCGCAGCCGCCACGGCATCGGCGACGGCAGCGACACGCAGCGCATGGACCGGCAGCAGCGGTTCCTGGGCGCGCTGTTCAAGAAGGTGCAGAGCAACGGCGTCCTGCTCAACCCGACGCGGCTCTACCCGGTGCTGGACGCGGCGACCAAGTCCGTCACCACTGACCCCGGGCTGAACACCCTCAAGGACCTTTACGACCTGGCGCGTTCCATGCGGGACGTACCGACGGAAAAGGTGCAGTTCCTCACGGCTCCGCGGCAACCGTACTCGGGCAACCGCAACCGGGACGAACTGGTACAGCCTCAGGCCGACAAGCTCTTCGAGGCGCTGCGCGACGATTCCCCGATCTCCGTCGAGGCGAAGGACGACGGGGACACCGGGGTGGTGGCGGACAGCGAGGGGGCGGCGTCAACGGCGAAGCCCTCCGAACGCCCCGCGGAGAGCCCGGACGAGAGCCCGACGTTCTCGGGCACGAATGCCGCGGTGGGGATGTGCGGGTAAAGCCGGCGCCAAAGTGAAGGGCGCCCGGTGAGAACTCGATGAGGAATAGGCGTATTGCCCGCTTATAAGGAGCGTGCAATGTGTCACTGGCGTCACTGGACGCCGAACGGGGCGGATAGTGTGACGCGATCCGGTGCGTCCGGCCGTCAGGTCGCGCACTGCTGGATCGAATGACCGAGCGCCTTCGGGGGGAGGCGCCTCGCGTGGCACCGACGGAGGATTCAAGCAACCGTGGATGCGCAGAACCGAGGACAGGCGGACGAAATCGACCCCGCCGACCAGTGGGTCCTCAACCCGCGAACCGGTAATTACGAATTGCGACTGGACCACTCCGGAGGGCAGTCACCCCCGGCGCCGCCGTCCCCGGGGAGGTCTTCCGGAAGGCGCGGTTCGGCGGCGGGCACACCGGCGGCGGGCGCATCGAGGGAGGGCCGGCCGGGAACCGGCGGGCCCCGGCGGGGCGGCGCCCGGCAGAAGGGCTCCGATCCGGACACCGACACGGCCCCGGCGCGCCCCGACGTACCGGGCCAGCGCGGCAGCCGCCGGGCGGCCAAGGGTCCGGCCGGCGGCCGGGGTTCCGCCCACGAGACGCAGGCGGCGGCCGGCCGGCGCAAGCGCAAGCAGAAGAAGTCCCGCGCGAAGAAGGTCCTGTTGTGGACCGGCGGCTCGATGGCCGTGGTGGTCCTCGCCGCGTCCGTCGGCGGATACCTGTACTACCAGCACCTGAACGGCAACATCTCGACCATCGACGTGGCGGGCGCGAGCGACAAGGGCTTCGAGAAGGACAAGCCCATCAACATCCTCGTGATCGGTACGGACAAGCGCACCGGCGCCGGCAACGAGAGCTACGGCGACTCGGGCAGCGTCGGCCACGCCGACACGACCCTCCTCTTCCACGTGTCCAAGGACCGGACGAACGCGACCGCGCTCTCCATCCCGCGCGACCTCGTCACCGACATCCCGGAGTGCACCACCAAGACCGCGGACGGCTCCGACAAGGTCATCCCGCCGACGCCGCGCGGTGTGTCGACCCCGCGGTTCAACACCAGCCTCGGCCAGGACGGCCGTGACCCCGGCTGCACGATGGCCACGGTCAAGGAACTGACCGGCATCACCCCGGACCACTTCATGATGGCCGACTTCAACGCCGTGAAGACGATGAGCACGGCGGTGGGCGGGGTCGAGGTGTGTGTGGACCAGGCCGTGAAGGACAAGGACTCGAAGCTCGACCTGCCCGCGGGCAAGAGCACCATTTCGGGCGAGCAGGCCCTCGCCTTCGTCCGTACGCGCCACGCCTTCGGTGACGGAAGCGACCTGACCCGTATCAAGACGCAGCAGCAGTTCCTGAGTTCGCTGCTGCGGCAGATGGCGTCCAAGGACACCCTCACCAACGTCTCCAAGGTGACGGACCTGGCCGAGGCGGCGACGAAGTCGCTGACGGTCGACTCCGGCATCGGCTCCATCACCAAGCTCGTGTCGCTGGCGAAGGAACTCGCCAAGGTCAATCCCAAGAACATCACCTTCGCCACCATTCCGGTGCTGGACAACCCCGCCGAGCCCCCGACCAGGAGGGCCACCGTGGTCGTCAACGAGGCGCCTGCCCAGCAGCTGTTCTCGATGATCCAGAGCGACACGTCGCTGTCCGAGGTGAAGAAGAAGGAGAGCGCGGCCAAGTCGGCCAAGAACAAGCTCCTCAAGGGATCGAAGGCGGACGCGGCGGACGTACGGGTCGACGTCTACAACGGCGGCGGCCCGCAGGGCTCGGCGCAGACGACGCTCAACTGGCTCCAGAACGAGGAGGGCGTGCTCAAGTCCACGAACAAGGGCAACGCGCCCGCGAACGTGGCCAAGACCACCCTCGTGTACGCGCCCAACCAGGCCGATCAGGCCCGCGCGCTCGCGGCGATGATGGGGCTGCCGGGCACGGCGATGAAGCCGGGGACCGAGGACGCGGTGGGTCTCCAGGCGATGGAGCTGACGCTGGGCAAGGACTTCAAGGGCGCGGGGGTGCCCATCACCGGCCCGGCAAAGGCGCCGGATGCCGTGCCGACATTGAAAGCCGACAAACAGGTCTGCGCAGAGTGACGCCGGAATCCCGGCTCGCGCGCACGACGGCCTGAGCAAGGGGGGCCCGCGTGGGTCACAGCAGCACGCACAGGGAGCGGTCGCGGCGGCCCTCGCCGCACGCCCGCGAACTGGGCTGGGACGACAGCCTGTACGACGCGGAGAGCGACGACGGCGCGGGTACGGACGGCGGGGATACGAGCGACGGGGGTACGGGCGGCGGGGGCGGCGCGCGTGAGGCTCGTACGGAACAGGGCCCGGCGGACGGCGCCGGGAGCGGCGACACCCCGGACCGGAAGGCCGGCGGAGCCGGCCGGCGCCCCGGCCGCCGGAGATGGCGCATAGTCCGCTGGATCGCCGGCGTACTCGCCCTGCTGATACTCGGGGCGGCGGGCGCCGGTTATCTGTACTACCGCCACCTCAACGGCAACATACGCACCGACGACCGCACCAACGGCGACACCGGCCTCAAGAAGCCCGCCGCCAACGAGGCGGGACAGACCCCCCTCAACATCCTGCTGATCGGCTCGGACAGCCGCGCCGACCCGGAGAACGTCAAGCTCGGCGGCAGCAAGGACACCGCGGGCAACCCCCCGCTCGGGGACGTCCAGATGCTCTTCCACGTCTCCGCCGACCGCAAGAACGCCTCGGTCGTCAGCATCCCCCGCGACACCCGGGTCGACATCCCCGAGTGCAAGGACAGCACGACCGGCAAGGTCTACCCGAAGACCAACGGCATCATCAACGAGACGCTGGGGCGCGGCGGTCCCGGCTGCACGCTCAGCACGTGGGAGAACCTGACCGGCGTCTACATCGACCACTGGATGACGATCGACTTCTCCGGTGTGGTGAAGATGGCCGACGCGATCGGCGGGGTCGACGTCTGCGTCAAGGACAACGTCTGGGACCGGCCGCTGCCCGGTGTGCCCGGCGGCTCCGGCCTCAAGCTCGAAGCGGGCACGACCCGTATCAAGGGCGAACATGCCTTGCAGTGGCTGCGGACGCGGCACGCCTTCTCCAGCGACATCGGCCGCGCCAGGGCCCAGCACATGTACATGAACTCGATGATCCGCGAGCTCAAGTCGCAGAACGTCTTCACCGACTCCGTCCGCCTGACGGGCCTCGCCGAGGCGGCCACGAAGTCGCTGGAGGTGTCCGAGGAGATCGGTACGGTCAAGAAGCTGTTCGACCTCGGCATGCAGCTCAAGGCCGTGCCGACCAACCGCCTCACGATGACGACCATGCCGTGGATCGAGGACCCGCAGAACCGCAACCACGTGGTCCCCAACAAGGCGGACGCCGACCGCATGTGGACGATGATCCGCGACGACGTGGCGTTCGACGCCAACGGCGACAAGGCCGAGGCGGCGAAGAAGCCGTCCGGGCCCGCGTCGAAGGAGCCGTCCGACGCGCCCGCCGACACGGGGGTGACCGTGCTCAACGGCACCGGCGGGGAACAGGCCCCGGTGTCGGGCCGCGCGCGGGCGATCGCGGAGGTGCTCGGCGGCAAGGGGTACTCCCTGGCGCGGGCGGGCGGCGAGCAGAGCCCGCAGGAGGCCACCGGGATCACGTACCCGAGCGCGGACCTGGAGGGGGACGCGCAGGCGGTCGCCAAGGCCCTCAAGATCCCGCTGACGTCGGTCACGAAGTCCACGCAGGTGTCGGGGATCACCCTGGTCGTGGGCGCCGACTGGCGCGAGGGGTCGTCGTACCCGGTCAAGGCCAAGCCCGAGGCGGGCGGCATCCCCGACACGGCGGACGCCATCAGCGGGTCGGACAAGAATGCCTGCATGGACGTGTACGCGCCGTACCGCTTCTGAGGACCCGTACACAGCCCGTACACACGCCGAAGCGCCGCCGGAGAGGATCCTCCGGCGGCGCTTCGGCGTGGCTTTTGTTGTACGGCAGCCGGCGGTCGGCAGCCGACAGCCGCGATCAGGCCGTCGTGACGTCGTTCGTGTCCGTGGCCCCGGCCGAGCCCGTCCGCACCGGCGGGCGGCGGCTCGCGATGACCTTCTTCGCCAGGGAGCGCGGGCTGGTGAGGAAGCCGTACCCCCACGACATGTGCATCGTCGCCAGCGCCACCGGGATCCGCAGCCGGGCCGCGAGCGGCAGGCCCTTGCCCGCCGGAACCGAGCCCGCCGTGATCGCGGCAAGGTATCCGGCCGGTACGACGAAGGCCCACGGGGTGAGCAGCGCGCCGGCCACGATGCCCGCGGCGATGGCGCACACCGCCGTCGGCGGGGCGAGGTAGCGGAGGTTGATCGAGCCCGCGTGGTAGCGGGCGACGACATGGCGCCAGCGGCCGTAGTCCTTGTACTGCTTGGCGAGCGCCCCGACCGAGGGCCGCGGGCGGTACTGGACCCGCAGCTCCGGGGAGAACCAGATCGCGCCGCCGGCCTCGCGGATGCGGAAGTTCAGCTCCCAGTCCTGGGCGCGGATGAACTCCACGTTGTAGCCGCCCGCCCGTTCCAGCGCCTCGCGGCGGAAGACACCGAGGTAGACGGTCTCGGCGGGGCCCGCCTCACCACCGGTGTGGAAGGCCGCGTTGCCGACGCCGATCTTCGAGGTCATGGCGGCGGCGACCGCGTGCTCCCAGTTGGTCTCGCCCTCGGCGTGCATCACACCGCCGACGTTCTGCGCGCCCGTCTCCTCCAACAGCCTGACGGCGGTGGCGATGTAGTTCGGCGACAGCATGCCGTGACCGTCGACCCGTACGACGACGGGGTGCGTCGAGGCGGCGATCGCGGCGTTCAGCGCCGCCGGGGTGCGGCCGGTCGGGTTGGGCACGGTGTGGACGCGGGGGTCCTCCCGTACCAGCTCGGCGGCGATCTCGTCCGTACGGTCCGCGGAGGGGCCGAGCGCGATGACCACCTCCATCTCGCCGGCGTACTCCTGCTCCAGGATGTGCCGGACGGAGTTCCTCAGATGACGTTCCTCGTTGAGCACCGGCATGATCACGGACACCGCGGGCGGCACGACAGGCATGGAGGTTCGGGGTCCTTCGGGAGACGGCGGTATGGCCGCCACGTTACCGCGAACGGGGGACAGCGACGCGCGCCGCCCGGTCGTATCCGCTGCCGCTGATCGTATGGGCCTACGGTGCTCACGATCCCTCACCCCTCACCCGCCCGCCCCCGGCTTCGTCGTACCGTCCCCGCTGTCACCGCGGAGGTGTCCCCCGTGCCCACGCCGCCCCGCTCCCCCCGTCCCGCCCGCCGCCCGGCCGCCGCCCGCCCGCGGCCGCCCGCCCGGAGAGGAGCCGGACGGCGGCCGGTACGGCGCGACGGGCGGCCCCGCTGGGGCATGCGGGCGGCGACCACCCTGTCCGTGCTCGTCCTGGGCGCGGGCGGGATCGGCCACGCGGTGGTGACCGGCCTCGACACGGGGATCGACCGGGTCGACGCGTTCAAGGACATGAAGAACCGGCCCGACCCCGGCCACGGCCTCAACCTCCTCCTCGTCGGCACCGACGGCCGGGACCGGATCACCGAGGCGGAGCGGCAGAAGTACCGGCTCGGCGGCGCGCCCTGCCACTGCACCGACACGATGATGCTGGTCCACCTCTCGGAGGACGGAAAGCGCGCCAGCGTCGTGAGCCTGCCGCGCGACAGTTACGCCGAGATCCCCGCGCACACCGACACCACCACCGGCAAGAAGCACAAGACGCACCCGGTGAAGATCAACGCGGCGTACGCGGAGGGCGGCCCCCACCTGACCGTCAGGACCGTCGAGCACATGACGGGGGTGAAGATCAGCCACTACCTGGAGGTCGACTTCACCAGCTTCATGAAGACGGTGGACGCGGTCGGCGGGGTCGAGATCTGCACGCCCCGGGCGCTGAGGGACTCGTACACCGGACTCGACCTGACCCCCGGCACCCACCGGCTGGACGGCGGCAAGGCGCTCCAGTACGTACGGTCCCGGCACATCGACGGCAACGCCGACCTCGGCAGGATGCAGCGCCAGCAGCGCTTCGTCGCGGCGCTGATCAGCCGGGCCACGAGCAGCGGGGTGCTGCTGAACCCGGTGAGGTTCCGCGATGTGACCCGGGCGCTGCTGGGTTCGGTACGGGCGGACGCGGACTTCGGCGCCCAGCAGTTGCTGAGCCTGAACAAGGCGATGCGCGGCTTCTCGCCGTCGGCGTCGGAGTTCACCTCCGTACCGCTGCTGGCCAAGGGGGTGTCGCTGCCGGGCATCGGCGCGACGGTGAAGTGGGACCCGGAGAAGTCGGAGAAGTTGTTCCGGGCGCTGCGCGAGGACAGGCCGCTGGCGCTGCCGGGGCCGCAGGTGCCGAGGGACCCGGCGGCGGGTCCCGCCACCGCGTCGTCGTCGGTACGGCGGTCCGCCGCGCCCTCGTCGTCCGCGCCCCCGTCCTCCGTACCCCCCGTATCCCCCTCCCCCGTACCGGCCTCGAAGCGGCCGGCACCGGCCGGGTCGCCCAAGGCCCCGCTCGTCGACGTGAAGCCGGAGGGGATCCGGGTGCAGGTCTACAACGCGACCCGGACGGACGGCCTCGGCAAGCAGGTCGACCAGGCGCTGCGCGCCGTCGGCTTCCGTACGACCGGCGCGCCGCTCACGGCGGACGTACGGGACGTCCGGCGCACGCAGGTGCTGTACGACCCCCGGTGGGACCGCTCGGCGCGGTCCCTGGCGACCGCGCTGCCCGGCAGCGAGCTGCGGGCGGTGAAGGGGCAGGGCGGGACGCTCAAGGTGATGGCGGGGTCGGAGAACCGGGCGGTGGTGCCGGTACGGGTGGAGGCGAAGCCGGCGGGGCAGTTCAAGGCGCTGACGGGGGACCAGGTGGTGTGCCCCTGAGGTCCGGGCACCCGGGGGGCCGGCCGGGTCAGTTCTCCCGTGCGTCCCGCGAGTCGTCGAAGCCCTCGGCGGCGCGCTTCGCCCGCAGCTCCTTGATGGCGCGGCGCCGGGCGAGCCGGTGCGTACGCCGGATCTGCGCCTCCTGGTAGCGCCGCCGGTCCCGTTCGGTCTCGGGGACCACCGGCGGTACGGGGCGGGGCCTGCCGTCCGCGTCGACGGCGGCGAAGACGAGGTAGGCGGTGCCGACCTGGGTCGCGGGGGTGGACTCGTTCCAGCGCTCGGCCATGACCCGTACGCCGACCTCCATGCTGGAGCGTCCCGTCCAGTTCACCTGGGCGCGTACGTGCACGAGGTCGCCGACCCTGACCGGCTCCAGGAAGACCATCTCGTCCATGGAGGCGGTGACGGCGGGGCCGCCGGAGTGCCGGCCCGCGACGGCGCCCGCCGCGTCGTCCACCAGCTTCATGATCACGCCGCCGTGCACCGTACCCAGCAGATTCGTGTCGCTGCCGGTCATGATGTGGCTGAGCGTGGTCCGGGACGCGGAGGTCGGTTTCCCCGGAAGATCCGGCTGGGCTGTCATGCGTCCACCCTATGTGGGGGGTCTGTGGCGTTCCGATACGGGTCGCATTGCATCAGCTTGGCAACAGGGCCGACCCGATTCCTCACCCGCCCTGTCAGCGGCCGGGCGCTCCCCGGCACACTGGCTGACATGAACGATTGGCCCGAGGGGCGGAACGGCGGAAGCGGCGGGCGTTACGGGCGCGGCAGCACGGGCGCACAGCCCGAGGGCGCCCGCGCGATGCCCCATGTGCAGGCGCCGCAGGGCGTGCCCCAGCAGCAGGGGTACGACAGCGGCTACAACACGGGCCAGGTCTACGGCGCGCCCGCCGGCGGTGGCGGCGGCCGGGGCGGTTACCCGCCGCCTCCGCAGGGCTCGGCGCCCCGGCAGGCGCCGGACTGGCGGCGCCGGCTCAAGATCGGTTCGCTGGTCCTGGTCGTCGCGGTCCTCGCCGTCTCCATCGGGACGTACTTCTGGGCCGACGGCAAGCTCAAGCGCGAGGTGGACCTCTCGAAGGTCATCGACCGCCCGGCGGAGGGCGACGGTACGAACTATCTGATCGTCGGTTCGGACAGCCGGGAGGGCATGTCCTCGGAGGAGAAGAAGGACCTCCACACGGGCTCGGCGGAGGGCAAGCGCACCGACTCGATGATGATCCTGCACACGGGGTCGAACGGTCCGACGCTGATCTCGCTGCCGCGTGACTCGGACGTGACGATCCCGTCGTTCAAGGGCTCGGAGTCGGGCAAGGTGTTCCCGGCGCAGCCGAACACGCACAAGAAGCTGAACGCGGCGTATGCGGAGGACGGCCCCACCCTGCTCGTCCGCACGATCGAGGCGAAGACGGGGCTGCGGATAGACCACTACGTCGAGATCGGCTTCGCCGGCTTCGCGAACATCGTGGACTCGATCGGCGGGGTGGAGCTCGACATCCCGAAGGCCTTCAAGGACAAGAAGTCGGGCGCCGACTTCAAGGCGGGCAAGCAGACGCTGGACGGCGAGCAGTCCCTGGCGTTCGTCCGGACGCGGTACGCGTTCGCGGGCAGTGACCTCGACCGTACGAAGAACCAGCAGAAGTTCCTCGCGGCCCTGGCCTCCCAGACGGCGACCCCGGGGACGATCCTCAACCCGTTCAAGTTCTACCCGACCATGGGCTCGGGCCTGGACACGCTGATCGTGGACAAGGACATGTCCCTGTACTCGCTGGGCAAGATGTTCTTCGCGATGAAGGGCGTCACGGGCGGCGAGGGCACGTCGATGAACATCCCCCTGGCGGGCAGCTCGGGCGGCAACCTCCTGTGGGACACGGCGAAGGTCAAGCAATTGGTGACGCAGCTGAACAACGACGAAAAGGTCACGGTCAAGGGCAACTGACACGGCGCCGCAGGGCGTGCACGACGGCAGGGGCACCCGGATCGGGTGCCCCTGCCGTCGTCAAATGGGTGCGTTCGCGTCGCCTTGACGCAGGCGCCCCACCCCGACGAAGCTCGTGCACAAGCAATTTGCTCGACCCGGGAGAGGCAGCCATGGCTTTACTGTTCTTCGGCAAAGACCCCGATACGGACGAAGACCATTGCCCCACCGTGTGGGTGGATGACGAGAACGGTGACTTCGTCTTTCAGGGGTGGAGAGCGGACGCCGTGACCGAGAAGAAGTGCCTGGAAGTCGGTCCGATTCCCGGCACCGAAGCCGTCATCAGGATTCCGGCCCGGATGGTGGCGCAGATCAGGAAGGCTTGCGATGCCGCGGAACGCTCGGCAGCCGAGCTTCGCTGAGTGCGTCCGGGACACGCACAGCTCGGCGGTCCATCTGGAGATGCGAGACGACTACGGCGACAACGAGCGGTTCGCGGCATGGCGACGTGGTGACCGTATCGACTGGGACAACCGGTCGTCCTGGTGGCGTGGGTTCCACGACCGGATCGCCGAGGCGGTCGCGCGCGGCGTATCCGTCCGCCGGGCCAGAATCGTCAGCGAGCCGGTGTCGGAATACATTCGTTGGGAACACGAGATGACCCGGGCCAATCTCGCCGCCGGCGAGCAGGTCCGATGGGTGCCCCGGCGTCTCGCTTCGACCCTCGTGCTTCCGTGCAACGACTACTGGCTCTTCGACGACAGACTGGCGAGGGTGCACCACTTCGCCGGGGACGGTTCGCTCGTCGCAGACGAATTCACCTCGGAGCCGGACGCTCTGAAGCTGTTTGCCACTTCGTTCGAATCCGCGTGGGACCTTGGGATCCCCCATGACGAATACCGGTTGTGATCGTCTCCCTCACGCCGTAGTCGACTGATGCCTTCGTCTCCCTTCTCCAGTGCCCAGGCGGCCCGCGCGTCCTTGGCCGCGCGGCTCAAGGAACTACGCCTGGACGCCGATCTGACGATGCAGGAGCTGGCTGATCGGTGCGCCTGGAACAAAGCGAAGACGTCGCGTATCGAGGCCGCCAGGACGGCCCCCTCCGACGCCGACATCCGAGCCTGGTGTGCCGCCTGCGGTGCCCGGGAGCAGGCGGCCGACCTCATCGCTTCCTCGCGCTCCGCGGACTCGATGTACGTCGAATGGCGCCGCGTACAGCGCACCGGCCTGCGCAGGCTCCAACAGGCCAACGTCCCGCTGTACGAGCGCACGCGGCTCTTCCGCGTGTACTGCGCCCGGGTCGTGCCCGGACTTCTCCAGACCCAGGGCTACGCCCACGCGCTCCTGTCGCTCATCGCGGATTTCCGCAGCCTCCCGAACGATGTCGGCGAGGCCGCCGCGGCCCGGGTGGACCGGTCGCACATCATCCGTGACGGCCTTCACCGCGTGGTCGTACTCATCGAGGAGGACGTCCTCACCCACCGCATCGGCGGCAACAGTGTGATGGCGGACCAGCTTGCACACCTGCTGACGACGATGGCCTGTCCAGCCGTCTCGATCGGCATCATCCCCCGGTCCGCACACCGCGTCATGTGGGGCTCTGAGACGTTCACCATGTTTGACGACCAGCGGGTCCACGTCGAGTTGCTGGCCGCGAAGGTCACGGTGACCACGCCGACGGAAGTGGAGGTGTACCAGAGGGCTTTCGCCCGGCTGACCACGATGGCCGTGTACGGCCCCCGAGCCCGGACCCTGATCAGCGGGGCGATCGACGCCCTCGGCTAATTGCTCTGCAACAGCCTGCAACATCGTGGACCGGCAACTCGACTGTTTCGTAGCGTCGTTGTCGTGACGAATCACGCGATCAACCGGAAGCGAGGCTGAGATGGGCAAAAAGGGCGGAAGCCACTCCGGCACACCGGACACCTCCAGCAGTGACGGCCACCGGGACAAGCCGCCGGGTCCGACCCGGCCCTACGAGCCCCCGCCGAAGAAGAAGTGAGGCCGGATGACGACCCAGCGGCAGCTCGTTCAAAGCCTGGTGGAAATGGGCGCGCTGGCGCCCGAGTGGCGGGACGCCGTGGGGTCGGTGGATCGGGCGCTGTTCATTCCCGAGGTGATCGTCGGCGGTGATTTCCGTCAAGACCCCGAGGAGTGGTTGCGGATCGTCTACGCGGACCGGCCCGTCGTGACCCAGGTCAACGACGGGAAGGCCACGGCCGACGATGCCTTCCGGTTGGCTACCTCGTCCTCGTCCATGCCGTCGATCATGCTCGAAATGCTCGACCTGCTGGACGTACGGGACGGGCATCGCGTTCTGGAGATCGGCACCGGTACCGGCTACAACGCCGCGTGGCTGTCGTATCGCTTGGGCGAAACCCGGGTGACCAGTGTGGAGCTGGACGAGAAGGTGCTGTCCGTCGCCGAGGAGAACCTGAAACGGGCCGGGTTCCGGCCGGCGACGGTTCTCGGCGACGGTCGCGACGGTCATCGCGAAGGAGCGCCGTACCACCGGATCATCTGTACCTGCACCATGCGTGACGTGCCGGCCGCGTGGCTGGAGCAGTGTCCGGACGGGCGGATCGTCACGCCCTGGGGCAGCAGCTTCTTCAGCGGCTCGTTCGCCACCCTGGACGTGGTGGACGGGAAGGCCCGGGGCACGTTCTCCGGGTCTCCGGCCTTCATGTGGGACCGCACCCACCGGGGCGGGGCCGGGCGTGTCGCGGATCTGTACCGCGAGGAGCAGCAAGGGGTGAAGGGGACGACCGACATCCCGCCGCAGCACGTCGTCCAGGACGATCCCGCGTTCTTCATCGGCCTGACCGTCACCGACACGTGGTTCCGGTGGTGCGACGCGGACGACGGCAGCGGGGAGGCCACCCTGTGGTTCTTCGCCGACGACGGCTCGTCATGGGCGACGGTGGAGTACGTCCCGGACGCGGAGACGTACGAGGTCGAGCAGTACGGACCCCGAATGCTGTGGGACGACGTACGTGAGGTCTTCCTTCGGTGGCACGACCTGGGGAAGCCGGAGCGCTCTCGCTTCGGGCTGTCGGTGGACGGGGACGGGGACGGGGTGAGTCAACGGGTGTGGCTGGACGACCCCCGTCAACCCGTCGGCCGGCCGTCGCGGCTGTAGTGGAGCGCAAGCGGGCGGCGGTACGCACACCGCCCGCTCGCCCAAGGCCGTAGTTACGGCAGGTTCCTCGCCATGACGATGCGCTGGATCTGGTTCGTGCCCTCGTAGATCTGCGTGATCTTCGCGTCGCGCATCATGCGTTCCACCGGGTAGTCGCGGGTGTAGCCGTAACCCCCGAGGAGCTGGACCGCGTCCGTGGTGATCTCCATCGCCGCGTCCGAGGCGAAGCACTTCGCCGCCGCGCCGAAGAAGGTCAGGTCCTCCTTCGTGGCGCCCGCCGTGACGCGTTCCGAGCGGGCCGCCGCCGCGTAGGTGAGCTGGCGGGCCGCCTCCAGTTTCATCGCCATGTCGGCGAGCATGAACTGCACGCCCTGGAAGTCCGCGACCGGCTTGCCGAACTGCTTGCGCTCCTGGACGTAGCCCTTCGCGTAGTCCAGGGCGCCCTGCGCGATGCCGAGGGCCTGGGCCGCGATCGTGATGCGGGTGTGGTCCAGGGTCTTCATCGCGGTGGCGAAGCCCGTACCCTCCGCGCCGATCAGGCGGTCCGCGGGGATGCGGACGTGGTCCAGGTAGACCTCGCGGGTCGGGGAGCCCTTGATGCCGAGCTTCTTCTCCGGGGCGCCGAAGGACACGCCCGGGTCGGACTTCTCGACCACGAACGCGCTGATGCCCTTGGTGCGCTTCTCGGGGTCGGTGACGGCCATCACCGTGTAGTAGTCGGACACGCCGGCGTTGGTGATCCAGCGCTTCACGCCGTCGAGGACGTAGTGGTCGCCGTCCCGTACCGCCTTCGTCCTCATGCCGCCCGCGTCCGAGCCCGCGTCCGGTTCGGAGAGGGCGTACGAGAACATCGCGTCGCCCTTCGCCAGCGGGCCGAGGTACTTCTTCTTCAGCTCCGGGGAGCCGGAGAGGATCACCGGCAGCGAGCCCAGCTTGTTCACGGCGGGGATCAGGGAGGACGAGGCGCACACGCGCGCGACCTCCTCGATGACGATCACGGTGGCGAGCGCGTCGGCGCCCGCGCCGCCGTACTCCTCGGGGACGTGGACGGCGTGCAGGTCGGAGGCGACCAGCGCGTCCAGCGCCTCCTGCGGGAAGCGGGCCTCCTCGTCGACGGCGGCGGCGAACGGGCCGATCTTCGCCTCGGCGAGCGCGCGGACGGTCTCGCGGAGCATGTCGTGCTCTTCGGACGGGCGGTACAGGTCGAAATCAGCCGATCCGGCCACGGTCATTCACTCCCCAGGGATGCTAACTACCGTTAAGTAACTCGATTTTAGGGGGCCGGTGCGGAAGGGGCCTACGTGAGTTTGGTGACAGCTGTCCCACGGCCGCCCCACACATCTGGAATGCCCCTGCGGAACGCCCGTGACACGCGGCTATGCTCAGGCACCGCACTCCGCCCGCACCCCCAGGAGCTCCGCATGGCCCTCAAGATCACCGTGATCGGCACCGGATACCTCGGCGCCACGCACGCCGCGGCCATGGCGGAACTGGGCTTCGAGGTGCTGGCGCTCGACGTGGTGCCCGAGAAGATCGAGATGCTCTCGGCGGGGCGTGTCCCGATGTACGAGCCCGGGCTCGAAGAGATGCTCGCCCAGCACGTCGCCGGCATCGAGGGATCGAGCGGACGGCTGCGCTTCACGATGGACTGGGCGGAGGTCGCCGAGTTCGGCGACGTGCACTTCGTCTGCGTCAACACCCCGCAGAAGCACGGCGACTACGCGTGCGACATGAGTTACGTCGACTCCGCGATGGAGAGCCTGGCCAAGCACCTGCACCGGCCCGCGCTGGTGGTCGGCAAGTCCACCGTGCCGGTCGGCAGCGCCGAGCGGATCGCGGCCCGTATCGCCGAGCTGGCACCCGCGGGCGGTGGGGTGGAGCTGGCCTGGAACCCCGAGTTCCTGCGCGAGGGCTTCGCCCTCCAGGACACCCTGCACCCGGACCGGTTGGTGGCCGGGGTGCGCAGCGAGCACGCGGAGCGGATCCTGCGCGAGGTGTACGCGACGCCGATCGCCGAGGGGTCGCCGTTCGTGGTGACGGACTTCCCGACCGCCGAACTGGTGAAGACCGCCGCGAACTCGTTCCTCGCCACGAAGATCTCCTTCATCAACGCGATGGCCGAGGTCTGCGAGGCGGCGGGCGGGGACGTACAGAAGCTGGCCGAGGCGCTCGGCTACGACGAGCGCATCGGCAAGAAGTTCCTGCGGGCCGGGATCGGCTTCGGCGGCGGGTGCCTCCCGAAGGACATCCGCGCGTTCATGGCGCGCGCCGGGGAGCTGGGCGCCGACCAGGCGCTGACGTTCCTGCGCGAGGTCGACTCGATCAACATGCGCCGCCGCCGCGACATGGTGGAGCTGGCGCGGGAGGCGGTCGGCGGTGACTCGTCGTTCCTCGGGAAGCGGGTCGCGGTGCTGGGCGCGACCTTCAAGCCGGACTCGGACGACGTACGGGACTCCCCCGCGCTCAACGTCGCCGGGCAGATCCACCTCCAGGGCGGCCAGGTGACGGTGTACGACCCCAAGGGCATGGAGAACGCCAAGCAGTTGTTCCCGACGCTCGGGTACGCGGACTCCGCGCTGGAGGCGGTACGGGGCGCCGACGTCGTCCTGCACCTCACGGAGTGGCGGGAGTTCCGCGAGCTGGACCCGGCGGTCCTGGGGGCGGCGGCGTCGCGCCGGCTGATCCTGGACGGGCGCAACGCCCTGGACCCCGAGGTGTGGCGCGCGGCGGGGTGGACGTACCGGGCGATGGGGCGGCCTCGCGCCTGAGGGCCGTGCCTGGGGGGCCCGCGCCAGACCGCCCGCCCGGCAAGGGGTGAGGTGTGCGTTACGGTTCGGCGGGCGCGCGCGGGCTCATCTGGTGTCCAGGTCCTCGATCGTCGCGGTCGACGGACCGCGGCGCTGTTGCGCCGCCCGGGCCGCGAACTCCGTGTCTCGTACCACCCGTGCCGCATTGCCCCAGGTCAGGGCCGCCAGATCGGTCTCGTCCCAGCCCCGGTCCAGGAGTTCCGCGATCAGCCGGGGGTAGCGGGAGGTGTCCTCCAGGCCGGTGGTACGGGGGCCTCCGGCCTCCAGGCCGTACGTCCCCGACAGGCCCACGGACTCCGGGCCCGCCACCTCCCGTACATGCTCGACATGGTCGGCGACGTCCCGGACGGACGGCCGGCCCGCGGGGCGGGTGACCTGTTCCGGGGCGAAACTCACCATGCAGACGCCGCGGTTGGCGGGGAGCAGTTCCAGGACGTCGTCGGCGGCGTTGGCCGGGTGGTCGGTCAGGGCGCGGGCCGCCGAGTGGGACAGCAGGACCGGCGCCTTCGCGACCGCGAGCGTGGCGCGCGCCGTGGCGGAGGTGGTGCCGGACAGGTCGATGAGCACGCCGAGGCGGTTCATCTCCCTGACCATCTCCTGGCCGAAGCGCGTCAGTCCGTCGGCCGCCCAGCCGGCCCCGGCGAGCGCGACACACCGTACGCCCAGCGTGTGATAGCCGCGCAGGGTGCCGATCGAGTCGCCCAGGGCGGCCCCCGCGACCGGGCCGAGCAGCGAGGCCACCCGGCCGCGGTTGCGGGCGTCGGCCAGGTCAGCGGTGTTCAGCGCGAGGCGCAGGCCTTCCGGGCAGTCCGAGATCAGGGACCGTACGCGATCGATCAGCTCCAGGGTGGAACTGATCGCGCGGTTCTGGTCGACGGCCTGTCCGGGCACGACCAGGGACCAGAACTGCCCCCCGATCCCTCCCGCGCGGATCCGCGGGAGATCGGTGTCGAGCGCCGCCTCGCCCAGCTCCAGGTCGTGCGGGCCGGTGTGCCGGAGCGTCCGGGCCAGGCTGTTGTGACCGTCGATGACGGGGTGGGCGGCGAGCAGCGCCCGGGCCCGCTCGTCCGAGCCGGGCTCGGTGGGGGCCGTGTCCGTCGTTGCGGACGGGGCGGCCGAGGGAGGGGCGGGGGAAGAGGACGTGCTCGTGCTCGTGGTCGGGGTGTACGGATCGTCCAGATCTGCCATTACGAGGCTCCGGGGTCGTCGGTGACGGCAGTTCTGCCACCGTGTCATGGGAGCGGACGGGGGTCGCGGCGGACGGGGCGTTCGGGCGTACGGCTTCCGGCGGGCGGAGCCCAGCATGTCCGTCCGGCCCGGCGGGAAATGTCAGAAACCTGTCAGGAACCCATGGTGCGTCGATGGTCCCGGCCCCCTCGGGCCCCTCCCGCCCCTCCTGACCCGCCGCCGTTCCTAGACTCGCACGCATGTGCGCGCACGTGGTGGTCGCCGAGGACGACACGAAGCAGGCCGAACTGGTCCGCCGCTACCTGGAGCGGGAGGGCCACGATGTCGTGGTCGTGCACGACGGCAGGGCCGCGCTGGAGCAGGTACGGCGCAGGCCGCCGGACCTCCTCGTACTGGACGTGATGATGCCGAAGGTCGACGGTCTCGACGTGTGCCGGATCCTGCGCGCCGAGTCCGACCTGCCGGTGCTGATGCTCACCGCGCGCTCCACCGAGGACGACCTGCTGCTCGGGCTGGACCTGGGGGCGGACGACTACATGACCAAGCCGTTCAGCCCGCGCGAGCTGATGGCGCGGATCCGTTCGCTGCTGCGCAGGAGCGCGCGTACGGCCGCCGCCGTACCGCCCTCCGACCCCGTCCTGACGGTCGGGGCGCTGCGGGTCGACCCCGGGCGGCACGAGGTGTGGGCGCACGGGCGGCGGATCGAGTGCACACCGGGCGAGTTCCGGCTGCTGGAGGTGCTGGCGGAGCGGCCGGGGCAGGTCTTCACGCGGGCCCAGATCCTGGAGCAGCTGCACGGCTTCGACCGGTACATCACCTCGCGGACGGTGGATGTGCACGTGATGAACCTCCGCAAGAAGATCGAGCCGCGACCGCGGGCGGCGCGGACGCTGGTGACGGTGTACGGGGTGGGGTACAAGCTCGCGGACGACAGGGGTACGGGGCCGGGTCCGGGGCTCGGTGAGGGCGACGGGTCCGGGGCGGGCGCCGGGCCGGGTGCGGGCGGCGGGCCCGCTGCGGTCGCCGGGCCCGGCGAGGGCGGCGGGCCCGGGCGTCCGGGGAGGGCCGCCCATGCGTCGTAGGGGCGGGGCGGCCGCCAGCAACGCCGGCGGGGACGTCCCTCTGCGCCGGAGCCTGCTGCTGCGGCTGCTGGCGGTGACCGTGCTGGTCTCCGTCTGCTCGGTCGCGGCGACCGCGTGGGTCGTCGTCAGGACGACGGCCGTCGCGATCCAGAAGGAGCAGGGCCAGGCCCTCGCCGACGACGCGAAGATCTACGACCGGCTGCTGGGGTACGCGGCGACGCATCCGAGCTGGGACGGGGTCGGCCCCACGGTCGCGTCCCTCGCCGAGGAGACGAAACACCGGATCGTGCTGCGGCAGGGCGAGGTGGCGGTCGCCGACTCCGTACCGGCGCCGGAGCATCCGTACCGGCCTCCGTCGAAGCCGACCGCCATCGTCAACCCGCTCGCGGTCACCCCCGACCTGTCGCGGACCGGCTCGGCCGACCGGATCGACCCGCGCGCGGTGGGCCCGTTCCTGCTGCCAGCGAAGGAACGCGAGACCTTGCGCCGGGCCGCGTCGCGGAGTGCGGCCTGTCTGAGCGACACCCTGGGCATCACGGCCCAGGTCACGGACGAGCCGAACGGCCGACCGCGCGTGGTCGTCCCGAACGGCGACCTCGCGGCGGGGCAGCGCTGCACGGAGACGGCCCTGGACGCGCCGACCCGTACGGAGAGCAGGGCGCTGGGGGCGCTGAGCACCCTGGTCGACAAGTGCCTGGACCGGGTCCACGCGCCGCCGGTGGTCCTGGCGAGGGACTTCACGTGGACGCCGCCGTACTCGGCGCCGGTTCCGGTGCCGATGCCGACCCAGGAGCCTCGCGAGGGGCGGGGCGTGGCGGTACCGCCGCTGACGGTGCTGCCGACGGGGGCCGTTCCCGACGGGGGCGCGACCTCCGCCCCGGGCGCGGTTCCTGGGTCGAGCCCGAGGGTGGGGGCGGGCAGCGCGGTGGGGGCGACCGCGTTGGGCGCCGGCGACCTGGGGGCGGGTCCCACGGTGATCCGCGGCGCCGGCTTGGGTTTCGGGGCCGTCGATCGGCGGACCGTGGGACAGGGGCCTCGTGCCACGCCGAGTGCGAGCGTTCCGGCCGCCGCGGGTGATGGTGGTCCCACCAAGGCGCCCTCCGAGGACAACACCTCGCTCGTCAACACCTGCATCAGCACCAGCCGCGCGGAGCAGCTCGCGCCGTACGTGGCGCCCGTCGCGCTGCTGTACGTCAGCAGTCCGGCTCGCGCGGCCACCACGTTCTTCGACCTGTCACGGGGCAACCGGGCCCGGATCGCCGGGGGTTCGGCGCTGGTCCTCCTGCTGACCGTCACGGTCACGACCCTCGCGGGCATCCGGCTCGTACGGCCCCTCCGGGCCCTGACCCACGCGGCCCGGCGCATGGAGGACGGCGACACCTCCGCGCGCGTGCGCGTGACCGGGGGTGACGAACTGGGGCGTCTCGCGGTGGCGTTCAACTCCATGTCGGAGCGGCGCGAGCAGTTGGAGTCCGTACGGAAGGCGATGGTCAGCGATGTCGCGCACGAGCTGCGGACGCCGCTGAGCAACATCCGGGGGTGGCTGGAGGCGGCGGAGGACGGGGTCGTCGCGCACGACCAGATCCTCCTGACGTCCCTCCTGGAGGAGGCGCTGCTGCTCCAGCACGTCATCGACGACCTGCGGGACCTGTCGGCGGCGGACGCGGGGGAGTTGCGGCTGCGGAAGGAGTGGGTCGACGTGGGGGAACTGCTGGCGCAGACGGCGGTCGCGCATCGCGTGAACGCGGAGGGGGCGGGGGTGGGGCTCTCCGTTTCCGGGTCCTTCCCTTCCCCCTTGCCGGGGCTGCTTCTGGAGGCGGATCCCGTACGGCTGCGGCAGGCGGTGGGCAACCTGGTCTCGAACGCGATCCGGCATACCCCGCGCGGGGGCGTGGTCACGCTACGGGCCCGTGCGGAGGGTGCCCACGTCCTGATCGAGGTCGCGGACACGGGGGGTGGGATCGCTGCGGACGAGCTTCCTCGCGTGTTCGACCGTTTCTGGCGGGCGGAGAAGTCACGGAGTCGTCAGACGGGTGGGAGTGGGTTGGGGCTGTCGATCGTGCGGAAGTTGGTGGAGGCGCATGGGGGTGGGGTGGGGGTGAGTAGTGAGGTGGGGGTGGGAAGCGTTTTCACGTTGACGCTGCCGGTGGAAAGGGCGTAGCGGTTGGGCCTGGCGGCCAGGCTTTTGTCCTCAATCGCCGGACGGGCTTCTGCGGCGCGGTGGTGGGCGCGGCCCACTGCTTGTCCTCAAGCGCCGGACGGGCTGGTTTGTGCGTCTGCCCGGGGCCGGGTGCGCGTTACTGATGTCCTCAAACGCCGGACGGGCTTGGTTTTGGCCTCTGCCCAGGGCGCGGGCGCGGCTCACTGATGTCCTCAAGCGCCGGACGGGCTTGGTGGTGCCCGCGCGCCCGGTGCCGGGTGCGGGCTACTGATGTCCTCAATCGCCGGACGGGCTTGATTGTGCCCGCTGCGGGCCGGTGGGCGGGGTGCGGGTTGTCGCCGGGGGCCGGTCAGGGGTCGTGTCCTGCACTGCATGTTTTACGTCGCGTGCGGGCTCTTGTTTTGCGTAACGGTAGCCATGCGACACAAAACACGCTTTACGTTCCGGACACGACCCCTGCCCGTCCCCCTTCCAGGCCCGCGTCACTACCCGGCCCACCCCGGCGCGGGGCGGCAGGCAGCCCGGACCCGCACCGGGGCATTTCAAGCCCGTCCGGCGCTTGAGGACGTCGGTGACCCGCGCTGTCGGCAACCCAGGCCCGCCCGGACGCCCCCCAAGCCCGTCCCACGCTTGAGGACGACCCTGACCCGCACCGGCGCTCGGCGCGCGGGGGCACCCTCCAGCCCGTCCGGCGCTTGAGGACATCCCTAAGCCGCACCCGCGCACCGGGCGGCAGGGACCCCGGGGCGGGCGGGGTCGTTCAGTTCACCCCCGGCGTGAGGGGGGTGGGGTCGGAGGAGGTGCGTGTGGCCGGACGTAAAGCGTGTTTTGTGGCGCATGGCTACCGTTACGCAAAACAAGGGCTCGCACGCGCCGTAAAACATGCAGTCCGGACATACGTGCCTCCGGAGGCCCCGGCCCCCGGCACCACGGCACACCCAAGCCCGTCCGGCGTTTGAGGACAGGCAGGTAGTCGCACCCACCACCGGGGCGCAGACGCCCGTCCGGCGCGAGGACACGCAAGGCCCCGCGCAGACGCGCAGACGCGCAGACGCGCAGACGCTAGCCGTCCAGCGACGCCCTCGTCGCCCGCGACGGCGGGCGTTCCGCGGACAACGTGCGAGCCACGTCCTCCGCCCCCCGAAGCACCCGCACCGCGTTGAGCCACGTCAGCTTCGACAGGTCCGACCGCGACCACCCCCGCGACAGCAGCTCCGCGATCAGGTTCGGGTAGCCCGACACGTCGTCCAGGCCCACCGGGGTGAACGGCGTGCCGTCGAAGTCGCCGCCGATGCCGACGTGGTCGACGCCCGCGACCTCCCGCATGTGGTCCAGATGGTCCGCCACCGTCGAGACCAGCGCCCGCGGCCGCGGATTCGCCGCCTCGAACGCCTCGTGGACCTTCATCGCCTCCGGCGTCCTGTCCAGCGCGTGCAGCCCGTGCGCGGTCATGTTCTCCGCGGCCGCCGCCGCCCACGCCACCGCCTCCGGCAGGACGAACTGCGGGACGAAGGTGACCATCGCGACGCCCCCGTTCGCGGGGAGGAGGGAGAGGACGTCGTCGGGGATGTTGCGCGGATGGTCGCAGACCGCCCGGGACGACGAGTGCGAGAAGATGACCGGCGCCTCGGTCACCGCGAGCGCGTCCCGCATCGTCGTCGCCGCGACGTGCGAGAGGTCGACCAGCATGCCGACGCGGTTCATCTCGCGGACGACCTCGCGGCCGAAGGCGGAGAGGCCGCCCACCGACGGCGTGTCCGTAGCAGAGTCGGCCCATCCGAGGTTGTCGTTGTGGGTCAGCGTCATGTAGCGCACGCCCAGCGTGTACAGCGCCCGCAGCGTGGCCAGCGAGTCGTTGATCGAGTGCCCGCCCTCCGCGCCCATCAGGGAGGCGATACGGCCCTGCCGGCGGGCCGTCTCCATGTCGTCGGCGGTCAGCGCGCGGACCAGGTCCTGCGGATAGCACGCGAGGAGCCGGCCGACGGCGTCGATCTGTTCCAGCGTCGCGCTGACCGCGTCGTCCCCGGCCATGTCGGACCTGACGTACACGGACCAGAACTGCGCGCCGACCCCGCCCTTCCTGAGCCGGGGGATGTCGGTGTGCAGATGGGCCGACTGGTCGTCGGCGATGTCCAGGCGGTCCAGGTCGTAGCGGACCTGTTCACGCAGCGCCCACGGCAGGTCGTTGTGGCCGTCGACCACGGGGAACTCGGCCAGCAGGTCGTGCGCCTCTTCGAGGAAGTGCGTGGAGTCCATGGCGGTTATTTCCCGAAACCGAAGCTGTCCACACCCTGCACCTTGGCGCGCAGCCGCTTGCCCTTGTCCGTCGCCTGCTCGTTGAGGTCCTGGAGGAAGTCCCGCATCCGGGCCTGGAGCTCCGGGTCGTGCGCCGCGAGGATCCGTACCGCCAGCAGCCCCGCGTTGCGCGCCCCGCCGACCGACACCGTCGCCACCGGGATGCCCGCGGGCATCTGGACGATGGACAGCAGCGAGTCCATGCCGTCCAGGTACTTGAGCGGTACGGGGACGCCGATCACCGGCAGCGGGGTCACCGAGGCGAGCATGCCCGGCAGGTGGGCCGCGCCCCCCGCGCCCGCGATGATCACGCGCAGGCCCCGGCCGGCCGCCCGCTCGCCGTACGCGATCATCTCGCGCGGCATCCGGTGCGCCGAGACGACGTCGGCCTCGTACGGGATCTCGAACTCGTCGAGGGCCTTCGCCGCGGCCTCCATGACGGGCCAGTCGGAGTCCGAGCCCATGACCACGCCGACGAGAGGGGTGCTCATTCTGTGATCGTTCCTCGCAGGTAGCCGGCGGCATGGCGGGCGCGCTCCAGCACGTCCTCCAGGTCCTCGCCGTAGGTGTTGACATGCCCGACCTTGCGGCCCGGCTTCACGTCCTTGCCGTACATGTGGATCTTGAGCTGCGGGTCCCTGGCCATGCAGTGCAGGTACGCCTGGTACATGTCGGGGTAGTCGCCGCCGAGGACATTGCACATGACGGTCCAGGGCGCGCGCGGCCGGGGGTCGCCCAGCGGCAGGTCGAGCACCGCCCGGACGTGGTTGGCGAACTGCGAGGTGATCGCGCCGTCCTGCGTCCAGTGCCCGGAGTTGTGCGGGCGCATGGCCAGCTCGTTGACGAGAATCCGGCCGTCGGGCGTCTCGAACAGCTCGACCGCGAGGTGGCCGACGACGCCCAGTTCCTTGGCGAGGCGCAGGGCGAGCTGCTGGGCCTCGCCCGCCAGCTCGTCGGAGAGGCCGGGCGCGGGCGCGATGACGGTGTCGCAGACCCCGTCGACCTGCTGCGACTCGACGACGGGGTAGGCGACGGCCTGGCCGTGCGGGGAGCGGACGATGTTCGCCGCCAGTTCCCGTACGAAGTCGACCTTCTCCTCGGCGAGGACGGGGACGCCGGCCCGGAAGGGCTGCTCGGCGTCGCGCTCGGACCGTACGACCCACACGCCCTTGCCGTCGTAGCCGCCGCGCACGGTCTTGAGGACGACCGGGAAGCCGCCCACCTCGGCCGCGAAGGCCGCCGCGTCGGCGGGGTCGGTCACGACGCGGTGGCGCGGGCAGGGCGCGCCCAGCTCGGTCAGCCTGGCGCGCATCACGCCCTTGTCCTGGGCGTGGACGAGCGCGTCGGGACCGGGGCGTACCGGGATGCCGTCCGCCTCCAGCGCGCGCAGGTGCTCGATCGGCACGTGCTCGTGGTCGAACGTGATCACGTCACATCCGCGCGCGAAGTCACGCAGCGTGTCCAGGTCGTGGTAGTCGCCGATGACCACCTCGCCGACCACCTGGGCCGCGGAGTCCTGGGGGGTGTCACTGAGGAGCTTGAACCTGAGGCCGAGGGGGATGCCCGCCTCGTGGGTCATACGGGCGAGCTGACCGCCGCCGACCATGCCGACTACCGGGAACGTCACGCCCCCAGGGTATCCGGCGCGCGAAGGGACGGAGTCCGCGAGCCGTCCCGGAGGAGTCGGAGGGCGTCGGGACGGGCCCCGGCGGGGCCTACAGCGCGTCACAACCGCCCCAGGTGTGTCCTGGGCCACGGACCCGGCCCCGGGTCGGCCGCCGGGGTCGCTGGTTAGCATGGCCGCACAGGACATCGACCGGACGGGGCTGAGCGGGCACATGGGCGAACGGGGCGCACTCCGCGCGCGACTGGACCGGCTCGTGCGCGAGGCGGCCAAGTTCGGTGCGGTGGGCGCCGTGGGGCTGCTGGTGAACCTGGTGGTCTTCAACCTCGTACGGCACGCTACGGACCTACCGGTGGTACGGGCCGGCATCCTGGCCACGGTCGTGGCGATCGTCTTCAACTACGTCGGCTTCCGGTACTTCACGTACCGGGAGCGCGACAAGACCCGCCGTACGAAGGAACTGTCGCTGTTCCTGCTGTTCAGCGTGGTCGGCCTGGTGATCGAGAACGGGGTTCTCTACGCCGCGACGTACGGGTTCGGCTGGGACACCCCGCTCCAGAGCAACGTGTTCAAGTTCCTGGGCATCGGGGTCGCGACGCTGTTCCGCTTCTGGTCGTACCGCAGCTGGGTGTTCCGGGCCGTGCCGCTCCCGGCGGAGGCGGGCGAATCGTTCCTGGAGCGCGGTCGGGACCGGGACCGGATACAGAGCTGACCGGTGAGCTGATCCGTACCAGCTGATCAGCGGACGAGCCGGTCAGCGGACCGGCCGGTCGCCGCCCTCCTCGCCCCGCGGGGCGTGCGGCGCCTTGCGGGTACGGGCCTCCCGGCTGAGGAAGAGCGCGAAGACCGGCGGGTGCTGCTGGAGCAGTTCGAGCCGGCCGCCGTCCGCCTCCGCCAGGTCGCGCGCGACGGCCAGGCCGATGCCGGTGGAGTTGCGGCCGCTGATGGACCGCTCGAAGATCCGCGCCCCGAGGTCGGCGGGCACGCCGGGGCCCTCGTCGGTCACCTCGATGACCGACTGGTTGCCCGTGACGCGCGTGCGCAGCGCGACCGTACCGCCGCCGTGCATCAGTGAGTTCTCGATCAGGGCGGCGAGGACCTGCGCGACCGCGCCGGGGGTGCCGACGGCCCGCATGCCGTTGCGGCCCGAGCAGACGATGGCCCGTCCCGCGCTGCGGTAGGCCGAGCGCCACTCCTCCAGCTGCTGCTTGACGACCTCGTCGATGTCGAAGGCGACGGCGGAGCCGGTACGGGGGTCGCGCGCGTTCGTCAGCAGCCGCTCCACCACGTCCGTCAGCCGCTCGACCTGCGTGAGCGCGATCGTGGCCTCTTCCTTGACGGTGTCCAGGTCGTCGGTGGCGGAGATCTCCTCCAGCCGCATGGACAGGGCGGTGAGGGGGGTGCGGAGCTGGTGCGACGCGTCCGCGGCGAGGCGCCGCTCGGCGGTGAGCATGCGGGCGATCCGCTCGGCGCTGGAGTCGAGGACGTCGGCCACCCGGTCCAGCTCGGGCACCGCGTACCGCTTGTGGCGGGGGCGCGGGTCGCCGGAGCCGAGGCGTTCCGCGGTCTCGGCGAGGTCGGTGAGCGGCGAGGCGAGCTTGTTGGCCTGCCGTACGGCGAGCAGGACGGCGGCGACGACGGCGAGGAGCGCCACCCCGCCGATGATCAGGAGGGTGCGGCCGACCTCACGGTTGACGGAGGAGCGGCGCTCCTCGACCACGACCTTCTCGCCCTGCTCGCCGGTGGCGTTGCCCCGGATGACGCTGCCGGTGGGGTGCTCGCCGAACTGGACGGGCGGGTGGCCGGGGAGGTCGACGCGGGCGTAGCGGTCCTTGCTGATCTGGTCGGCCAGCATGCCGGGGGTGATGTTCTCGCCGCCGAGCAGGCGGCTGTCCACGATGCTGCCGATCCGGACGGCCTCGTTGTCCACGCTCTCCTGGGCGCTGCTGGTGATGGTGCGGGTCTCGACGATGACGAGGGACACGCCGAACACCGCGATGACGACCAGCACCACCGCGAGCGTGGAATTGATGAGACGACGGCGCAAGGTGCCCTTCCGGCTAGCTCTTCTCGAAGCGGAAGCCGACGCCCCGTACCGTCGCGATGTAGCGGGGGTTCGCCGCGTCGTCGCCGAGCTTCTTGCGGAGCCAGGAGATGTGCATGTCGAGGGTCTTGGTGGACGACCACCACGTCGTGTCCCAGACCTCGCGCATCAGCTGGTCGCGGGTGACGACCCGGCCGGCGTCGCGGACCAGGACCCGCAGCAGGTCGAACTCCTTCGCCGTGAGCTGGAGCTCCTCCTCGCCCATCCAGGCGCGGTGCGACTCGACGTCGATCCGCACGCCGTGGGTGGCGGGCGCCGGGGCGGGGTCGCTGGCGCCGCGCCGGAGCAGGGCACGCACCCGGGCGAGCAGTTCGGCCAGGCGGAAGGGCTTGGTCACGTAGTCGTCGGCGCCGGCGTCCAGCCCGACCACGGTGTCCACCTCGTCGGCGCGGGCGGTGAGCACCAGGATCGGCACGGTGTGGCCCTCGGCGCGGAGCCGGCGGGCGACTTCCAGGCCGTCCATTCCGGGCAGGCCGAGGTCGAGGACGACCAGGTCGACCCCACCCTGGAGGCCGGCGTCCAGGGCGGTCGGACCGTCTTCGCGGACCTCGACCTCGTAACCCTCCCGACGCAGGGCGCGGGCCAGCGGCTCCGAGATGGATGCGTCGTCCTCGGCGAGCAGTACACGGGTCATGGGGTGATGGTAGTCCGCGCCGGGCGGGCCTTGGGTAGCGATCGGCGGCGCCTGCGGGTCAGGGAGCCGATCCTGTGAAGCGCCTTGGAATGCGAAGGGATGGTTCCGCTCCCGCCTGTGGTCCATCTCTCAGCCGGCGGCTCCGGAGAGAGGGGGGCGGGCGGACCACCGACGACGGCGGTGCGGCCCCTCACGACGGCGGTGCCGCCAGCTCCGCCCAGACCGTCTTCCCGGTCTCGCCGGGGTTCCGTACGACACCCCAGTCGAGGCTGAGCCGCTGGACGATGAACATGCCGTGGCCGCCGGGACGGCCCGCGCGGTGCGGGGTACGGGGTTCGGGCTGGCCTTCGCCGTGGTCCATGACCTCCAGGCGCAGGACCTTCGCGTGGGTCGAGACGCGCAGTTCCTCCGGCCCGTCGGCGTGCAGGCACGCGTTGGTGACCAGCTCGGAGACCACGAGCAGGACGTCTTCCGCGGCCGCCCGCCGGTCGGGGGTCGCCGCGGGGAGCCAGCCCCAGTCGTACAGCGCCTGGCGGGTGAAGTCGCGCGCGAGCGGGACGACCCCGCTCGCGTCGGACAGCGCGAGCGCGCGTACCCGCCGGTCGGACGGGGCGGGGGTGGTTCCCGCGTCGTCCGGCTCGGGGCCGAGGTCGCCCGGCGGAGGCTGCCGGGTGGTGCTCATCAGCGCTTCACCTCACCGATTCACCGAATTCCAGTTCGTCACGAAAGATCACTGCACATCACTACACATCACAGACCGGTTAGGGGAGAGCGGGGTCGGTGGGCCTGCGGGGAGACTCCTGCCCCTGCGTATCGTGACAACACCCACATCACGGGTGCGAAAGTCAGCAGGACCCGTCCGGCGGACGGCACGCCCGGCGCGGACGGTGGCGGGGCGGGGAGAGTGAGGGGCCACGTACCCGCGTCCGCCTCAGTCCGCCAGGGCGTCTTCGACGGAATCATGAAGGGTGAAGACCGCGTCCGCCCCCGTGATCTCGAAGACCCTGGCCACGACGGGCAGCATGCCCGCCAGATGAACCCCGCCGCCGGCGGCGTCCGCCGTCAGACGGGCACCGAGCAGGACGTTGAGCCCGGTGGAATCGCAGAATTCGAGCTGTGAGCAGTCGATGACCAGGCGTACCCGGCCCTGCTCCAGCGCTGCCTCCAGCGGCACGCGAAGGACGTCCGCCGTGTGGTGGTCCAACTCGCCGGCCGCTGTGACGACCTCGCTCCGACCCTCGGTCCGAACCTCGACCCGAAGCCGGCCCCGGTTCGCGCTGCCGACCGTCTGCCGGTCCATTCCCGTCCCTCTTCGTGTCTGGTAGCCATCGTCGGAAGTTCGCGCGCGTCGCATGCCTATGACTGCCGTTGACGCCGGTCGAACATTACGCCTTTCACCGGCCGACCGGTAGCCGAAGTCCCCCACAATAAGGGCAAACAGAACAATTAACACTTGCAACTGCCCGTACCGACCGGGTAGGGCTAGGAGGAACACATTCCACACGACCGGCTTCGGAGGCGCCGCAAACCGCAGCAACGTGTAGGGGCATCGGCGGCCACATGCCGAGAATGATGGAGGAGACCATGGCACCCCGGCTCGACGAACCGCTTTCCGAACCGCGTACCAAGGGTGAACCCCGCACCGGGGATCCGGAGCACCTGCCCACCGGGGATCCGGGAAACCTACCCGACGAGGCGTGGGGAAACCCACCCGCCGAGGGTCTGGAGAACCTGCCCGAGATCCCGCCCTTCGACGAGGTGGGGGCGGTCGACGCCCGGGCCCTGTCCAAGACGCTCTTCGCCCGTCTCGAGTCGCTCGAGGAGGGCACGTACGAACACGCGTACGTCCGCAACACCCTGGTCGAGCTGAATCTCGCCCTGGTGAAGTTCGCGGCCTCCCGCTTCCGCTCCCGCAGCGAGCCGATGGAGGACATCGTCCAGGTCGGCACGATCGGCCTGATCAAGTCCATCGACCGCTTCGAGTTGAGCCGGGGCGTGGAGTTCCCCACGTTCGCGATGCCGACGATCGTCGGCGAGATCAAGCGTTTCTTCCGCGACACGTCGTGGTCGGTACGGGTGCCGCGCAGGCTCCAGGAACTGCGCCTCGACCTCGCCAAGGCGAGTGACGAACTGGCGCAGCGCCTCGACCGGGCCCCGACCGTCGGCGAGCTGGCCGAACGGCTCGGCCTCACCCACGACGAGGTGGTGGAGGGAATGACGGCGAGCAACGCGTACACCGCGAGCTCGCTGGACGCCCAGCCGACGGAGGACGACTCCGAGGCCGCGCTGTCGGACCGGATCGGATACGACGACCACGGCCTGGAGGGCATCGAGTACGTCGAGTCCCTCAAGCCGATGATCGCGGAACTCCCCCAGCGGGACCGCCACATCCTCTCCCTGCGGTTCGTGGCCAACATGACGCAGTCGGAGATCGGCGAGGAACTGGGCATCTCGCAGATGCACGTGTCGCGCCTGCTCACCCGGACGCTGGAGAAGCTGCGGAAGGGCCTGATGGTGGAGGAGTGACCTGACGGCGGAGGAGTGAGGGGCACCGGCCCAGCCGGCCGGGGGTGCGGGGTGGGGCCGCTTCTCACTCCTCGCCCCGGCCCGGCGCCTTCAGCCACCTGGCCGCCTCGCCCGGCGTGCCGAACCGCACCACCCGCAGCGGGGTGAATCGGGGATCAGTCGTCCGCCCGCCTATGTCCTCGCGCCGGGCGCCGTGCTGGGACCATGCCCACCACGCCGGGTGGTCCCGGCGGAACCACCCCGCCAGCGTCTCCCTGTTGCCGCCGAAGATGCGTTCCCGGCGTACGGTCCGGCTCAGCGATCTCCGCAGCACCCTGGGCATCACCACCCGCCTCGGGTAGTCCAGCCAGATCACCGTGTCGGCGTGTTCCCACAGCAGGTCGCGGACCTCGGGGTAGCCGAACGAGTCGAAGATCCAGGCCGGGGAGGCCGCGATACCGGCGACCCTCGACGCGAAGTCCTCGTCCACCGCCCAGCCGGGGCCGGTGAAGTGCAGGGCGTCCATCTCGTAGTAGGGCAGGTCGAGTTCGCCGGCCAGGGTCCGCGCGAGCGTGGACTTGCCCGCCCCGCTGATACCCACCACCAGAACGCGCCGCATCCGTGGATCGTACCGACAGCGGTCCGGGGGCCCGGTCCTGCCGCCTTATTGACGGGGCCGTCCGGTATGGGCCACATTGAGCCCGGGGCAGGGGGGAATCGGTATGGCTCTTGGGGAGAGCTGCCCGGCGGAGTTCAGTGCGCGCACGGTGTACTCCGGTCTGGAGTCGCTGATGCGCCGTCGCCTCGGCAGGGAATGTCTTTACGTGCCGTCGTGCCGGTTCGGGCTGTACCTGGCCCTGCGCCACTGGTGCCCGCCCGGCGGGCGGGTCCTCATGTCGCCGGTCAACGACGACGTCATCTTCTTCGTCGTGCTCGCCGCCGGACTGCGGCCCGTACAGGCCCCGTTGCGTCCGTACGACGGGTCGATCGACCCGGACCGCGTGCCGGACGCCGACTGGCGGGGGCTGTCCGCCGTACTGACCACCCATCTGTACGGGAATCCCGACCCCGCTCCCGAACTGCGCGCCCGCTGCGACAGGTTGGGGATTCCACTGATCGAGGACGCCGCGCACGCGATCGGCAGCGTGGTGGGAGGCCGGCCCGTCGGCGGCTTCGGGGACGCGTCCGTGTTCAGCCTCTCCAAGCACGTGGGGGCCAAGACCGGCGGCTTCCTCGCCGTCGCGGATCCCGCTCTCCGTACGGAACTGGCCCTGGCCCGGGACGAGTTGCTGACACCCACCCGCCTCCGCGCCGAACTCGCCTACGCCGTACGCCCCTACGCCGAGGCCGGCGTGCGCGGGCTGCGTCTCGTACGGGCCGCCCGCGCCGCGTTACGGGCGCTCGGCCGGGAGGAGCGCGAGGCGATCCGGATGCCGCTGCGGGCCGGTGACCTCAAGCAGGCGCTGGCCGGGGAGCCGGGGCTGGACGGATTCCACTCCTGGGTGCGCGTCGACATGCACGACTACCGGCTGCGGCCGGGGCGCACCCGCCTGAGACGTACGGAGCGGCTGCTCACCGGACTCGACGCCCGCCTGGACGCCCACCGGGCCGGTGCGCGGCGGCTGTTGGACACCCCCTGGGGTGGCGGCGAGGGCCGGGAGGGGGCCGGGGTCCAGCCCCTGTTCCGCGTGCCCCTGCTCGTCGAGGACCGTGACGCGGCCGTCGCCGCCCTCGCCCGGCGCCGTATCACCACCGGCTATCTCTACGACCCCCCGCTCGACACCTACGCGGGCGAACTCTTCACCGATCCCTCCCCGCACCCCGCGCCGGCCGCCTGGTTCGCCCGGCACGCCCTGCCCGCCGATCCGCGCCGCGCCGACGAGATCATCCGGGTGCTCACCGCGTCCGGCGCCCGGCCGGCCGTGTGGGACGGGCGCGGCTGAGGTGGCCGAGACCACCCGGCTGCGCGGTCCCGCCGGCCCGGCCGGGGGGAAGCCGGAGGCCGCCGCGCCGGCCGGGCACGACTCGATGTTCCGTAACGCCTACGCGCTCATGCTCTCCACCGGCGTCTCCGCCGCCCTGGGCCTGGGCTTCTGGCTCGTCGCCGCCCGCTACTACACGGAGGAGGCCGTCGGGCAGGGCTCCGCCGCCATCGCCGCGATGCGGCTGCTCGCCTCGCTCACCGCCACCACGATGATCGGCGCGGTGGTGCGGTACGTGCCCCGGGCCGGGCGCGCCACCGGCTCGCTGGTCCTGCGCGCGTACGCCGTCAGTTCGCTGGTCGTGTGCGTCGCCTGTGTGGTGTTCCTGCTGACCCTCGACCTCTGGGGTCCGTCGTACGCGCCCCTCGACGGGCCCACCGCCGGGCTCGTCTTCACCGCGTCCTGCGTGACCTGGGCGCTGCTCACCCTCCAGGACGGGGTCCTGACCGGCCTGCGGAAGGCCGTCTGGGTGCCGGTCGGCAACGCCGTCTTCTCGATCGGGAAGCTGCTGCTGCTCGTCGCGTTCGCCACCGCGATGCCCGTCCTCGGGGTTTTCGTCTCGTGGGCCGCCGCCATCGCCCTGTCCGTCCTGCCGCTCGGCTGGCTGATCTTCCGCAGGCTCATCCCCCGGCAGGCCGAGGCCGACCACGACCGCGAGCCGCTGAGCCTCCGGGACATCGGGCGGTTCCTCGCCGGGGACTCGGTGGGGGCGCTGTTCAGCCTCGCGATGATCAATCTGCTGCCGGTGATGGTCGCGGTGCGCTTCGACGCGGCGCACAACGCCTTCTTCTACACGGCGTACACGGTCGGCGGCACGATGGAGTTCATGGCCATCAACATGGCCTCCTCGCTCACCGCGCACGCCTCGCACAGCCCGGAGCGGCTGGCGGAGGGGGTACGGGGGGCGCTGCGGCGGATGGCGGTCCTGCTGGTGCCCGTCGTCCTGGTGCTGGTGCTCTTCGCCCCGCAGGTGCTCGCGCCGTTCGGGCCCGACTACGCCGAGCACGGCACGACCGTGCTGCGGCTGCTGGCGGCCGCCGCGCTGCCGCGCGTGGTCGTGGAGCTGTACATCGGGGTGCTGCGGGTCCAGGGCCGTACGGGCATGCTCGCCGTCCTCCAGGGCGCGATGTGCCTGCTGGTGCTGGGCAGTGCGCTCTTCCTGCTCGGGCCGACGGGGATCTCCGGGGCGGGCCTGGCGATGCTGGGGTCGATGACGCTGGTCGCGCTGGTGGCGGCGCCGGGGCTGCGGGGGGCGCTCGGCGGGCGGGCGGCGCGTGCGGCCTCGCCGGCGCGGGTGGTGGGGCCGGTGCGGCGGGAGGGCTCGGGGCGCGGGGCGGGGCGGGCGGACGACGGGTACGGCACCAACTGGGCGCGGGAGAAGGCGTATCCGCGCGGCGCGTACCACCACGTGCGCCACCGCGCGCACCATCCCGTGGACCGCCCCGTGGACCGCCCCGCAGGACGACCGCCGGTGTCGCCGAGTCGTGCTCGCGAGCGTGAGGAGCGCTGGATCACGCTGCTGTGGCTGCTGCTCGGGCTGGCCGCCGGGCTCTTCTGGTCGCCGCTGGCGCGCGTGGTGCCGCTCGGCCAGGACCCGCTGACCGGGCGGGAGTTGTTCGACGCGCTGCCTCCGCTCACCCTCGCCGGGGGTGTGCTGCTGATCGTCGTCCAGTGCGCCGCCGCGTCGCTGGTCCGGCCGCGTCCGGTGCTGCTCGGGACGGGGCTGCTGATCAGTTTCGCGTCGCTGCACGCGGCGCCGCCGCTGCTGGGCGTACGGCCCGACCGGGCGTCGGGGCCGTGGCACGGGCCGGTCGTGGAGGTCCTGGTGGAGGCGGGCGGGGGGCGGTTCGGCCGGGACGAGGTCCTGCGGGCGCTGCCGGTGGCGCTGCAACTGCTGGGTCTCGGGCTGGCCGCGGTGGCCCTGTGGGCGGTACGGGCCGACGGCCGGGTCGCGGCCGGGGTGTTGTGGGTGCTGGTGATCACCGGCTGGGCGGCCCAGCACCCGTTCGCGGCCGCGCCCGTGCCGGTGTTCCTGGGGCTGGCGGGGGTGGCGGGCGCGGCGCTCACCGTACGTTCCGCTCCCCTCGTACGGCGTTACCCCCGGGGCAGCGGCTGGTTGAAGTAGCCGTCACGGCCCGCCTCGCGGTAACCCTCCAGCGCCGGGCCCTTGTTGACGGTCAGATCGCAGTTGGCGCCGGGCACCGGCCGGTTCCAGTGCACGAGTGCCTTCACCCTCGGCAGGGTGGGTGCGGTGTGCGGGATGTCCTCGTACCACTCGCGCTGCCGGTCGGGCCTGGCCGGGTCGGGTGCCGTACTGAACTCCGCGAGCATCACCGGCTTGGAGTCGGAGATGTTCGCGCGGAGCCAGTCGTACGACGGGCGCTGGCTGCGGTCGAAGTCGAGCCAGTCCGGGGAGTCGTGGCACCGGAAGTAGTTGTACTGGTCCATGCCGATCCAGTCGACGTACGCGTCCCCCGGGTAGAGCCGCTTCATCAGCTCGGCGTTCCCGAGGTAGCCGGACACCGTCCACACCCACACCACGTTGTCCACGCCGAGCTGCCGGAACCGGTCGTGGAGGTGGCGATAGGCGGCGACGAACTCCTCGGGGGTGCCGGCGTCGGGGGTGCGGAAGTCGGTCTCCTGGTCGAAGGAGAAGAAGACGCGCTTGCCGTACGCCTTGAGGCGGCGGGCCTGCGGATCGATGATCTCCTCGTCGAGGTCACCGGCGGCGACCCTGTCCCAACCGAGCTGCGTCTCGGTCCAGTCGCGGTGGTGCGGCTCCGTCCACACGGTGGACTCCCAGGCAAGCATCAGCATGCGGTCCTCGCCCAACTCCCTCTCGTCGGGGGTGAGGAGGGTTCCGTCGCGGTCGGTGCCGGACATGTCGTGGTAGTTGTAGACGAGGTCGAGCCTGCGGCCGATCTTCTTCTCCAGGCTGTGGACGGCGTCGGTGAGCGACCCGTTCTCCGCGTACGGGACGTACGCGCCCCACCAGGCTCCGCACGGCGGTTCCAGCAGGGCGGTGGGGGCGCAACTCGCCGGTGGGGCGGGTGCGTTCTCCTGCCGGTCGATCCAGAGGCCGGCACCGGTGAGCAGCGCGCCGACGACGGTGAGGGCGAGGGCGAGGAGGGCGGCTCCACGGGGGTCCCGGTGCGCCCGCTCGGTCATCGAGACGCCTCGGGGTCCGGCGCGGGTGCCGGGTCGGGCGCGGGTGCCGGGTCGGAGTCCGGCGGTTGGTGTGCGGCGCTCCCGGAGGCGGTGCGTGCCGCTGCGGGGAGCGGCAGGGCGGGCAGGAGGCTCGCGAGGGTGGTGACGGTGGCGAGCGAGCCGAGGAAGAGCGTCACCGAGAAGCCGGACACCAGGAACAGCGCCGTGGCGTCGAGCGCCGCGAGCGACAGGCTCAGGGGCGCGGCAAGCGCCAGCACCTCCAGCCGCGCACCGGGACGTGGCCGCCGCGGAAGCAGCAGCGCGAGACCGGGCCCGAGCCCGACGAAGAGAAGCACCGGCACCCACCGCCCCGCCGCCCCACCGGGCAGCGCGGTGACGGCGAGGGCCACCCAGCCGGAGAGAGCGAGACCGCCCCGGAGAACGAGGTGGTCGCGCGGCGGGAGGATGCGGGGGGTGCGGCGCGGAGCGGCGGGGTCGGTGGGCTCCGGGCGTGGGGCGGAGGGGGCGGTGGGCTCCGGGCGTGGGTCTGTGGGGGTGGTGGGCGTGGTCGGTCCGGGTTCGGGGGCGGTGGCCGTGGCGGCCTCGGCCACGCTGGGCCGGTCGGGGGTCGGGGTCCCTTCGGGCGGGGCGCCGTCGTTCTCGGGGTTTTCTGGTCGCATCTCGGCGGCCTCCACGTCAGGGGGTGGGTGCGGTGGGCTCGACGTGTTCCAGGACCAGGCCGTACCGGCTCTCCTCCACCACGCGGAAGTGCGGTGAGCGCTTCAGCGCCTCGGTCATGCGCGCGAAGCCGCCGGCCGGCAGATAGCCCTCGCCGATGGTCGCCTCCTCCTGCGTCGGGGTGAGGATCACGTACGCGGTCCGGCCGGCCGGGATGCCCGCGTCCAGGTACGCCGCCGGGTCCTTGAGCATCTTCAGGTTCTCCGGCACCTCCTGCTCCGTGAAGAACCAGCGCTCGTACCGGTCGTAGCGGTGGTACGCGCCCGGGAAGGACCCGGTCGTCGCGAGGATCAGCGACCCCTCCGGCGCCCGGTCGTAGGCGCGTTCGACCAGCGCGGTCTCCGCCGGCGGCGCGTACTGCATTCCTTCCTTGCCGTAGTACGAGGGCAGGAACCCGGCCAGCAGGACGACCAGCGCCACCGGCAGCGCCACCCCCGCCGCCCGGCGCGCGACGCGCCGCGCCCGCCCCGCCCCGGCGGCCGCCGGCACCAGCGCGGCGGCCGCGAAGAACGCCGTGCCCGGCAGCCCGAACAGGTAGACGCGGAACAGCATTTCGCCGCCGTAGTCGTTGACCGCGAACAGCGGCACCGGCGCCGCCGCCGCCAGCAGCAGCGGCAGCGCGCCGCGCGTCAGCCCGCGCCGCAGCAGGACGGCCGCCCCGGCCAGTACGGCGAGCGCGGCGACCATCAGGATGTTGGCCGTGCCCACCAACTCCGGCCCGGGACCGGTCGGTTCACCCGCGAACCCGGGGCGGGAGTTCTGGAGCAGCTGGCCCGCCGAGTCCCGCAGCGTGCCGAGCGTGTCCAGGAACAGCGGGCGGCCCATCGTCAGGTCCCAGATGAGCATGACCACCCCGGACACCACCAGCAGCCCGAGGTTGCGGTAGCGGCGGGTGAGGCAGAGCGCCATCAGGGTCATGCACAGCATGACGGGCGTCAGTTGGTGCGAGGCGTTGACGGCGGCGATCAGCGGGACGAGCACCGCCACCCCGATCGCCCGCTGGCGGCGCGTGGTGGACGGCGGCACGGGCGCCGCCGCCGGGTCGAGGCGGGCGCGTTCGCGCAGCCGTCCGGCGGAGCCCGGCCGCACGAAGTGCCGTACGACCACGGCGAACACGGTCAGGAAGAGCAGATACGCGAAGGCCTGCGGAGCGAGGTAGTCCTGGCCCACCCAGTTCGCCAGCTGGAAGATCCAGACCGCCGTCCACACCAGACGCCGGTCGTCGGTGAACGTGCGGTAGATGAGCACCAGCACCGGCATCATCAGCAACCCGAAGGCGACCGGCGCCCAGTTGGTGTACGCGGCGGCGCCCGCCACCCCGAAGGTCCTGACCAGCGCCGCGTTGAGGGAGAAGAAGCCGGGCCACTGGTCGTACGCCGACATCCCGCCGGACAGTTCGGTGTACGGATGGAAGGTGCCCTCGGCCAGCAGCCGGGCGATCACGGCGTCGTGCTTCGACGCCCAGGCGTAGCGCACCGAGTCGTACAGCAGGGCCGGCGGCGCCTTGAGCGCGACCAGCATGGCGGCGCAGTAGGCAGGCGGCCACCAGGGCGCGGCAGCGGCCCGGCGCAGGCTGACCAGGAAGCCGGCCGAGAGGACGGCCAGCGAGACGTAGAAGACGACCGGGAAGCGGTCGAGGAGCCCGAACTCCCCGATGTCGCGGAACCCGATCCGGGGTAACGACCAGGCCCACAGCCCACCGCCGACGACCAACGGGAGCCAGGAGAAGAGGAGTTGGGGGCGAAAGGGGGCGCGTGCCGTGCGCCCGGGAAGTGGCTCGTCCACTATCCGCGGGGAGTCCGCCGCCTCGGGAACGGGCTCCTGTACGGAGGGAGGCGCGCCGCCCCCCGAGACCGGTGTGGACACACGGTGCTGCACAGTGCGACTCCCCCCACAGATGTGGTCGCGGCCGTCACGCCGCTGTCCCTGAAGCGAAGTATAAGAACGGTCATCGTGTTTGTGTTGTTCTCGTACGCCCCTGTTGCACAAGGGAGTTGGGGTGCGCGCGGCCCGTACTACCCCGCGAACCGGGGTCCGCGCAGACGGGCCCGCGCCCTGCGGTACACCCGCCACCCCACCGTGGGCAACGCATCGCCGAACGGCGCGACCCGCGCCCTCTCCCCCTCCGCCGGTCTGCCGTCCATCCAGCGCTCGACGTCCCGCACGGTGTGCCGGCGGCGCAGGATGAGCCGGGCGATGCGGTACGACTCGTCGCGGGACGAGGAGAGCGCGTGCCGTACGGCGACGGCCGACGCGTACCCGGCGTCGGCGGAGGCGCGACGTACAGCGGGACTGTTGTAGCCGTGCGGGTAGGCCAGATGCGCCACCTCGTGGCCGAGGACGTCCTCCAACTCCGCCTTGGACTGGCGCAGTTCGCGGTGCAGCTCGCGCGCGGGGAGCGTGTCCAGCTGGGGGTGGGTGACGGTGTGCGCCCCCACCTCGATCCCGTACGACTCCAGTCGCGGCGCCTGCGTCAGCCGCATCATCGGGGCCGGCGGGAGGAGGCTGACGCGGCCCGGCGTGATGGCTCCGGTGGTCAGGTAGGCGGTCGCGGGCAGGTGGCGGGCGGCAAGCGCCTCGGCCGTGGGGCCCGGCAGGTCGGCGAAGCCGTCGTCGAAGGTGAGGACGACGGGCCGGGGCGGCAGCGGGCGGCGATCCACGAGGTGGCGGACGAGCACGCTGATCGGCACGGGCGTACGGCCGCTGGCCACCACGGCGTCCAGCTGCGCCGCGAAGTCCTGGGGCGCGACGGTGAATTCGGCGATCCAGGCGGGTGGGTGGTCCGTCACGGCGTGGTAGAGGAGGACGGGGATCGGGGGGCTCGTGGGTGCACCGCGCCCGCTCATGGCCTGCTGCTCCCGCGCTGCCGCAGCCGCGCCTTGAGGTAGCCGAGGGGGCCGTGGAGCATCCCCCGGCGCTCCAGCCGTGAGAGGCTGCGCGGCCAGGGGTGGGACTGGGCGCCGTGGACGCCGGGGACTCCGAAGGCTCCGGGGGCTCCGGCGCCGTCCCGTGCGCTGCCCGCCGATGCGCCGCCGGGCGTCGCTCTCCCGGCCGGACCGGCGCCGGGCACCGCTCCCCCGGCCGGTCCGTCCCGGTGCGCCGTGATCGCCCGGGCGTGGGCGAGGCCGCGCGGCAACTTCCGCAGGAGCGACGGGAGGAGGGCCGGGCGGCGGACCAGGATCGCGGTGAGGTACGCGGTGAGGCCGGCGCCGTATCCGTACGCCTGGTTTCTCAAGTCCTGCCACGTTTCCCGGTGGTGGTGCCAGACGAGCGCCTCGGGCGTGTAGCGCAGGCGGTGTCCCGCGCTCAGGACCCGGACGAAGGCGTAGAGGTCGTCGCCGCCCCTGGCGGGTGTCCCGGTGCCGGTGGCGGGGTCGAACCCGCCGACGGACGCGAGGACTTGGGCGCGGAAGGCCATGTTGGCGCCGGAGCCGAAGCTGCCCGCCGTGAACGGGAAGAGCGGTTCGTCGGCGGGCGGCGCGGCCGGGTCGTACAGCCGGGGTGTGAAGCCCTTGGCGAAGCCGCCGTGGCTCTCCAGCAGGATCTGGGCGGGGGTGGTGAGCCGGGCCGGGAGGATCAGGCCGGTGACGCAGCCGAGGCGGGGGTCGGCGGCGAACGGCTCGGCGAGGGCGGTGAGCCAGTGCGGATCGGCGACGACGTCGTCGTCGGTGAAGGCGAGCACCTCCCCCCGCGCGGCGGCGACGCCCCGGTTGTGGGCGGTGGCCAGGCCGGGGACCGGTTCCAGGACGTAGTCGACGCGGCCCGCGTAACGGCCCTGGACGAGGTCGCGGGTGGCGGTGGTGACGGGCGCGTTGTCGACGACGAGGACCTGGAAGTCCGGGTGGTCCTGGGCGAGGAGGGAGTCCAGCGCGCGGGCGAGCTGCCCGGCGCGCTCGCGGGTGGCGACGACGACGGTGGCGCGGGGAAGCGGCGGGGTGGGGCGCTCGGCGGACGGCGGGGGCACGGGCTGGGCGCGCGCCCGGTGTTCGGCGGACCTGCCCTGCGCGTGGTGCCGCTTCCGTACGGCCCACTCGGCGCGGAACGCCTCCGCGAGCACCTCCGCCGGGTCCTCACCGGCGCGCACGTGGGCGAGGACGGTCGCGGCCGGGTGGCCCCGAAGTCGTACGAGCGCGTACACCCCGCCCTCGCCGAGGGGCGGGCCGCCGGGCGCAGGGCGCAGCGACAGCACCTCCCCGTCGGGGCCGTCGAGATCGATCTCGGCGACCGCGAGCGGCGGCAGGTCGGGGAGTCCGGCGGCCCGCGCCGCCTCCTCCTCGGTCATCGTGTCCGGTGTACATGTCCGGTCGAGCACCGCGTACTCCCCCCGTCCGCTCCGCCGTGGTCACCGCTCACGCAGACGGCCCACCTGGTTCAGGGTCCGCTGCGCGTAACCGGCCAGCCTGGGCCGGTTCCGTACGAAACCGTGCGCGCGGCGGGCCGGTTCGCGGCCCAGCCAGGAGACGGCCGCCCGGGGCCCCGGCCGTACGGACGACCCCTCGTACACTCTCAGCGCGCCGGTCTTGAGCGCGTCCTTGTACTCCGCCGCGCCGCGCCCCAGGTCGAGCAGGCCGATTCCCTCGGCGGCGGCGGCCTCCGCCATCCGCAGATGGAGGATCAGACCGGGCGAGAACTTGGCGAACTCGGGGTCGTACGCGGGGAACCAGCACGACAGGACGGTGCGCGAGCGGAGCCCGAAGTGGGCGGCGACGGGGCGGTCCGCCGCGTACAGGACGGAGAGGACGCCGGAGCAGCCGGGTGTGCGCGTGGCCGCCAACTGCCGTACCAGCTCGGTGATCCACTCCTGGGCGAAGCGGTCGCGGCGGCCCGTCCTGCGGTACTGCGCGGACTTCCACTCCATGAGCGTGCGCAGCGCGCGGGGGTCGCGTTCGTCGAAGACGAAGCGTGTCCCGCCCGTCTGGCGGCCGAGTCTGCGTTCCTTCGCCGTGGTGGTTCTGAGGAACTTGGGCGACTGGGCGCGCAGGACCGCCTCGTACGCCTCGTACCCCTGACTGATGTCGATGACGGGTGACGCGAACTCCTCGGCGGCGGACGGGACGAAGAGGTCCTGGCCCGCTTCGAGGTTGTCGAACTCCCAGGCGGAGAGGGAGCAGGCGCGCAGCAACTCCCGCGCGGTGAGCCGCAGTCCGGGGCGGAGAACCGCGCCCTGGCAGTCCGAGACGCCCATCCCGATGGCTCTGCCCCGGCCCAACGGGCCTTTCTCGTACGGGAAGAAGCCCACGGGCTCGGCCCCATCACCGTCACCGTCCCCGTCCCGGTCGGCCGCCCGTACGACGGCGATCCTGGACCGGGGGCGTACCCGGCCGACCGCCCGGGTGAACTCCGGTTCCATGAACGGGTTGGCGGGGGTGCCGGACGTGGCGCGCAGCTCCCGCCAGGCCGCCGCCTCCGCCTCGCTCAGGTCGGCCGGCGCCACCACCCGGATGCGCGCGGCACTGCGTACGTCGCTCAAGTCGACCCCCCGGTCCGCTGCCGCGTCCACGTCCCCCATGAACTCGCGCGTGGGCGCGCACTCGTGAGGACGGTACCGGCCCAAAACCCTCGCGGACAGTGCCGGTCGCCCACCCTGTGACGGATCCGTCGAGGAGGCGGGAGGGGTGGGGCGGGAGAGGTTTCAGGGGCGGTTCCGGAGGTCGCGCTCTCCGGGCAGGACGCGGACCCCGCTCCGCCAGACCGACGACACCAGCGGGACGCCGGGGCGGTAGGCGAGGTGGACGTGGCTCGGGGCGTCCAGGACGGTGAGGTCCGCGCGGGCGCCCGGGGTGAGGCGGCCGATGTCCGTACGGCGCAGGGCCCGCGCGCCGCCGGCCGTGGCCGACCAGACCGCCTCGTCGGGGCTCATGTGCATGTCCCGTACAGCGAGGGCGATACAGAACGGCATCGAGGAGGTGAAGGACGAGCCGGGATTGCAGTCGGTGGAGAGGGCGACGGTCGCGCCCGCGTCGAGGAGCCTGCGGGCGTCGGGCCACGCGGCGCGGGTGGAGAACTCGGCGCCGGGGAGCAGCGTGGCGACCGTGTCGCTGTGGGCGAGCGCGTCCACGTCCGCGTCGGTGAGGTGGGTGCAGTGGTCGGCGGAGGCGGCGTCGAGTTCGACCGCGAGCTGGACGCCGGGGCCGTACGACAGCTGGTTGGCGTGGATCCGGGGGTGCAGGCCCTTGGCGCGGCCCGCGAGGAGGATCGCGCGGGCCTGGTCGCCGTCGAAGGCGCCGGTCTCGCAGAAGACGTCGATCCAGCGGGCGTACGGGGCGCAGGCGTCGAGCATGTCGCCCGTGACGAGCGCGACGTACGCGGCGGGGTCGTCGGCGTGGTCGGGCGGGACGATGTGGGCGCCGAGGTAGGTGACCTCGTCGGTGTGCTCGCCCGCGAGGCGCAGGGAGCGTGCCTCGTCCTCGACGGTCAGGCCGTAGCCGGACTTGGTCTCCAGCGTGGTGGTGCCCTGGCGCAGGGCCTCCGCGACATAGCGGGCGAGGGTGGCGTCCAGGTCGGCGTCGGAGGCGGCGCGGGTCGCGGCGACGGTGGTGCGGATGCCGCCGGCGGTGTAGGCGCGGCCGGACATCCTGGCGTTGAACTCGGCGGTGCGGTCGCCGGCGAAGACCAGGTGGGAGTGGGAGTCGACGAAGCCGGGGACGACGGCCCGGCCGCCGAGGTCGAGGGCGTTGTCAGTGGGGGGTGCTTTGCTTGATTCACCGACCCAGACGACACGGTCGCCTTCGATGACGACGGCCGCGTCCTGGATCAGACCGATGGGGGATCCATCACCGAGGGAGGGGTCGTTGGTGACCAGACCGGCGATGTGGGTGAGGGCGGTGGTCGCCGCTGTGGTGGGGGTGTGCCGGGGGGTGTCCGGCGTGCTCGTGGGCATGGGGGAGGTGCGCTCCTTCGGCGGCTTGGCCGCGGGCCGGACGTCGAGTGGTGCGGGACGGGGGTCCGTCGGGCCCGCGGGGGTCAGGCGCGGCGGGACAGGGCTCCGATCGCGTCGGCGAGGGCCCGCGCGGTGTCGGGGACCTGTGTGTGGACCCCGTCCCGGACGACATGACGACCGCTCACGACCGTGTGGCGTACATCAGCGGCGGAGGCGGCGAATACGGCGGTCTCCGCTCCGAGCCGGGGCAGGGGTCCCGCTGTCCTGACCGAGTCCAGGGCGATCGTGACGAGGTCGGCGAGCGCCCCTTGTTCGATCCGGCCCGCCTCGGGCCAGCCGAGCGCCGCGTGGCCGTCGGCGGAGGCGGCGTGGAGCAGGGCGCCGGCCGTCCAGTGGCCCCGGGTGCGGGTGCGCAGCCGTTCGTTGAGTTCCATCGCGCGGGCCTCTTCGAAGAGGTCGATCACGGCGTGGCTGTCGCTGCCGAGCGAGAGCGGCGAGCCCGCGCGCTGGAGCTGGGCGGCGGGTCCGATGCCGTCGGCGAGGTCGCGCTCGGTGGTGGGGCACATGCAGGTGCCGGTGTGGGTGGCGCCCAGCAGCGCGATGTCCTCGGGGGTGACGTGCGTGTTGTGGATGCCGGTGGTGCGGGCGCCGAGGACGTCGTGGTCGGCGAGGAGCTGCACGGGGGTACGGCCGTGGACGGCGAGGCAGGCCTCGTTCTCGGCGGCCTGCTCGGAGAGGTGGACGTGGAGGGGGGCGCGGCGGGCCCGGGCCCACGCGGCGACGGTCGGGAGCTGTTCGGCCGGGACGGCCCGTACGGAATGGATCGCCGCGCCGATCCGGGCGTGGGGGCCGTCCTTGAGGGCGGAGGCCCGCTCCGCCCAGGCGTCGGCGGTGCCGTCGGAGAAGCGGACCTGGTGACGGTCGGGGGCCGCCCCGCCTCGCCGCTTGGAGACGCCGGACGAGAGATAGGCGGTGTCGAGCAGGGTGATCCTGATGCCGGCGTCGGCGGCGGCCGCGATGAGGGCCTCGCCCATCGCGTTCGGATCGTCGTAGGGGATGCCGTTGGCGCCGTGGTGGAGGTAGTGGAACTCACCCACGCAGGTGATACCGGCCAGGGCCATCTCGGCGTACACGGCCCGGGCGAGGGCGTGGTACGTGTCGGGGGTGAGCCGGGCGGCGGTGCGGTACATCAGCTCGCGCCAGGTCCAGAAGGTGCCGGAGCCGACCTGGGTGGTGCCGCGCAGGGCGCGGTGGAAGGCGTGCGAGTGGGTGTTGGCGAGCCCGGGGAGGGTGAGTCCGCGCAGGGCCACAGCGCCCGGGGGCCGGGTGTCGGTCTCGGTGCGGACGGCGGTGATCCTGCCGTCGGCGACCTCGACGGCCACGCCGGGCTCGACGTGGTGGTCGAGCCAGGCATGCTCCAGCCAGTAGGTGCTACGGGGGCCTTGCCGGTCCTGCGACTGCTGCGGTCCCTGCGTCATGCGCACGCCAGTCCTTCCAGTACGTCGGCCAGGGCGAGGACGCCCGCCAGGCAGTCGTCCTCGGCCGCGGATTCGGCCGGGGAGTGCGATACGCCGGTCGGGTTCCGTACGAACAGCATGGCGGTTGGAATGGATCCGGACAAAATACCCGCGTCGTGCCCGGCGCCGGTGCCGAGGACCGGGACGGAGGTACGGCCGGCGGCGCGACCGGACGTGGGTCCGGACGTGGGACGCGGGGCGGGACCGGACAGGATCCTGGCCAGCTCGTCGCGCAGGGCGTGCTCGAACTCGACGACGGGCGTGAAGGACTCCCGTACGACGGTCAGGTCGATCCCGGCGCGTTCGGCGGCCTCACGGGCCGCCGCCTCGATCCCCGCGACGACGGTGTCCAGGGTGGCCTGGTCGGCGGCGCGGGAGTCCAGCCAGCCACGGACGAGGGAGGGGATGGCGTTGACCCCGTTGGGTTCGACGGAGATCTTGCCGAAGGTGGCGAGGGCTCCGGCCAGCTCGGCCTCGCGGCGGGCGGCGAGGACGGTCTCCGCGTACGTCAGCATCGGGTCGCGGCGGTCGGCGAGGCGGGTGGTGCCCGCGTGGTTGGCCTCGCCGTGGAAGTCGAACCGCCAGCGGCCGTGCGGCCAGATCGCCGAGGCGATGCCGACCGGGTCGCCGGAGAGGTCGAGGGCGCGGCCCTGCTCGACGTGCAGTTCGACGAACGCGCCGATACGGGCCAGGCGCCCGGGGTCCGGGCCGAGGGTGGCGGGGTCGTGTCCGGCGGCCTCCATCGCCCGGGGCAGGGAGACGCCGTCGCCGTCGCGCAGCTCGTACGCCTTCTCGGCGGTGAGCTGCCCGGTGGTGAGACGGGAGCCGACGCAGGCGAGACCGAAGCGGGCCCCTTCCTCGTCGCCGAAGTTGGTGACGGCCAGGGGCCTGGTGAAGCGCGCTCCCCTGCGGCGCAGTTCGTCCAGGGCGGCGAAGGAGGACACCACACCGAGCGGGCCGTCGAAGGCGCCGCCGTCGGGGACGGAGTCGAGGTGGGAGCCGGTGACGACGGCGTCCCCGGCGAGGGGGTCGCCGAGCCAGGCCCACTGGTTGCCGTTGCGGTCGATCTCGTGGGCCAGGCCGCGGGTCTCGGCCTGGGCGCGGAACCAGGCGCGGCAGTCGGTGTCGGCGGCGGTCCAGGCGTAGCGCCGGTAGCCGTGGCTGGTGGCGTCGCGTCCGAGGGGGGCGAGGTCGCGCCACATCTCCTGGAAGGAGGGCGGGTTCCCGGACGCCCCGGCCGCCCTGGCTCCCCCCGCTTCCCCGGCGTCCCCGGCGGGGGTGCCGGGTTCGCGGGCGGGCGGCGCGGGGTGCGGGGTCCGGGGGCTCACGCGGGGGTGCCGTCCGTCGAGGAGGTGGCGGACCCGGCGGGGGCGGACCCGGCGGTGGGGGACTCTGCCGTGGAGGATTCCTCGGCGGCGCCCTCGCGCATCGGGACGCGGACGCCGCGCTCCTCGGCGACCCTCTCCGCGATGGTGTAACCGGCGTCGACGTGGCGGATGACGCCCATGCCCGGGTCGTTCGTCAGGACGCGGCGGATCTTCTCGCCGGCGAGCTTCGTGCCGTCGGCGACGGTGACCTGTCCGGCGTGGAGGGAGCGGCCCATGCCGACGCCGCCGCCGTGGTGGATGGAGACCCAGGAGGCGCCGGAGGCGACGTTGACCATGGCGTTGAGGAGCGGCCAGTCGGCGATGGCGTCGGAGCCGTCGAGCATGGACTCGGTCTCGCGGTACGGGGACGCCACCGAGCCCGCGTCCAGGTGGTCGCGGCCGATGACGACGGGCGCGGCCAGCTCGCCGGAGGCGACCATGTCGTTGAACCGCTCGCCCGCCTTGTCGCGCTCGCCGTACCCGAGCCAGCAGATGCGGGCCGGGAGGCCCTGGAAGTGGACGCGTTCGCCGGCCAGCTTGATCCAGCGGTGGAGGGACTCGTTCTCGGGGAAGAGTTCGAGGATCGCCCGGTCGGTCCTGTGGATGTCGGACGCCTCGCCGGACAGGGCCGCCCAGCGGAAGGGCCCCTTGCCCTCGCTGAACAGCGGCCTGATGTAGGCGGGTACGAAGCCGGGGAAGGCGAACGCCCGCTCGTACCCGGCGAGCTGGGCCTCGCCCCGGATGGAGTTGCCGTAGTCGAAGACCTCGGCGCCCGCGTCCATGAAGCCGACCATCGCCTCGACGTGCCGCGCCATCGACTCCCGGGCGCGCAGGGTGAAGTCGGCGGGCTTCTCGGCGGCGTACGCGGCCATGTCGTCGAAGTCCACGCCGAGCGGGAGGTAGGCGAGCGGGTCGTGCGCGGAGGTCTGGTCCGTGACGATGTCGACCGGGGCGCCCTCGGCGAGCATGCGGGGCAGCAGTTCGGCCGCGTTGCCCAGCAGCCCGATGGAGAGCGGGCGGCGCGCGTCGCGGGCCTCGGTGGCCAGCCGGAGGGCGTGGGCGAGGTTGTCGGCCCGCACGTCCAGGTAGCGGTGCTCGATCCGGCGCTCGATGGCGCGCGGGTCGCAGTCGATACAGATGACCACGCCGTCGTTCATGGTCACGGCGAGCGGCTGGGCGCCGCCCATGCCGCCGAGCCCGGCCGTGAGGGTGATCGTCCCGGCGAGCGTGCCGCCGAACTTCTTCGCGGCGACGGCGGCGAACGTCTCGTACGTGCCCTGGAGGATGCCCTGGGTCCCGATGTAGATCCACGAGCCGGCCGTCATCTGCCCGTACATGGTGAGCCCGAGGGCCTCCAGGCGCCGGAACTCCTCCCAGTTCGCCCAGTCCCCCACCAGGTTGGAGTTGGCGAGCAGCACGCGGGGCGCCCACTCGTGCGTCTGCATCACGCCCACCGGGCGGCCGGACTGGACGAGCATCGTCTCGTCCTGCTTGAGCGTGCGCAGCGTACGGACCATGGCGTCGAAGGAGCGCCAGTCGCGGGCGGCCTTGCCGGTGCCGCCGTAGACGACGAGCTGGTCGGGGTGTTCGGCGACCTCGGGGTCGAGGTTGTTCTGGAGCATGCGGAGGGCGGCCTCCTGCTGCCATCCCAGGGCGCTCAGTTCCGTACCGCGCGCTGCCCGTACGGGGCGGGGTCCTGACATGGCGGTGCCTCCTCCATGGGGGTGGTGCACAGTGGATCATGTGGGCCGTGCACGTCATGTTGGCCGATCTATTCACATCCTGAACGGATGAATAGTTGTAGTCAACAGGCGCGAGGCGCACGCGGTCCGATCGGGGGCAGATCGACCGCAAATCGACGGCGATCGGCCGACAACGATGATTGGCTGGCCACCATGGGCCTGGACCGCGAGAACGACCGAGACCGAGACCGGGGTCGCGACCACGACAGCGACCACGAGCGCGAGCGTGACCACGAGCGCGAGCGCGACGACCAGCACGACCGGGACGGCGGCGCGCCCGCCCGGCGTGACCGCGCCGTGCGCGCCGCCGTCGCGCAAGGGCTGCTCACCGAGGACCGGCCCGTGATCGCCCTGCTCGACGTGGCCGGGATCCGCGCCTCCGCCGCCGCGCTCCGTACCGCGTTCGCCGAGGTCACCGCCCCGGGCACCGCCGTCCTGCACGCCTTCGCCGTCAAGGCCACCCCGCTGGTGCCGGTCCTGCGGCTGCTGAACGACGAGGGCATCGGCGCCGAGGTCGCGAGCCCCGGCGAGCTGGCGCTGGCCAGGGCCGCGGGCGTCCCGGCGGAGCACACCGTCCTCGACTCCCCCGCCAAGACCACCGCCGAGCTGCGCGAGGCCCTCGCCCTCGGCATCGCGGTCAACGCCGACAACCCGCAGGAGCTGGGCCGCCTGGACGCGCTCGTCGCCGACGCCCCCGGCCCCCGCTCCCCGATCGGCCTGCGCGTCAACCCCCAGGTCGGCGGCGGTTCCATCGGCGCGCTGTCCACCGCCACCGCGACGTCCAAGTTCGGCGTCGCGCTCCGCGACGAGGGCTCCCGCGCCTGGGTCGTCCGCGCCTGCCTCGACCGGCCCTGGCTCACCCGGCTGCACACCCACACCGGCTCGCAGGGCGTCCCGCTGGAGCTGCTGGCACGCGGCGTCCGGGCGGCGTACGAACTGGCCGAGGAGATCAACGCGGCCGTCGGCCGGCGGCAGATCGACACCCTGGACCTCGGCGGCGGCCTCCCGGTCAACTTCGCCTCGGACGAGGAGACCCCGACGTACGCCACCTACGCGCGGCTGCTGCGGGACACCGTCCCCGGGCTGTTCGACGGCAGGTACGGCCTGGTCACCGAGTTCGGCCGCTCGCTGCTCGCCAAGCACGGCACGGTCCTGGCCCGCGTCGAGTACGCCAAGTCCGCGGGCGGCCGCCCGATCGCGGTCACCCACGCGGGCGCGCAGCTCGCCACCCGTACGGTCTACGACCCCGCCTCCTGGCCGCTGCGCATCGCCGCGTACGACGCCGAGGGGCGCCCGAGCACGGCCCAGGTGGTGGCCCAGGACGTCGCGGGACCGGCCTGCTTCGCGGGCGACCTCCTCGCCGAGAACCGGGCCCTGCCGCTGCTGGGGCAGGGGGACCTGGTGGCGGCGCTGGACACCGGCGCGTACTACTTCTCGAACCACTACGCGTACAACAGCCTGGCCCGGCCGGGGATCTACGGGTTCGTACAGTCCCCCGACGGCGGCGGAGACCGCGACGGGGTGCGCTTCGCTACCGTACGGACTCCCCAGACGGTCGAGGAGATCGTCGCCGAGTCGGGCGGACCGCACGCGGACGCGTTGCGCGCGGACGCGTCAGCCGCAGACGCGTCGCACCCGGACGCATCGCCCGCGGACGCGTCGCCCGCGGATCATGACACGCCCCCGAGGAGTCTCTGACGATGGCCACGTACGTACTGCTTCCCGGCGCCGGGACCGACGCCTGGTACTGGCACCTGCTGGAGGCCGAGCTGCGCGGGCGGGGCCACGACGTCGTGGCGGTCGACCTGCCGTGCGACGACGACACGGCCGGACTGGCCGAGTACGCCGACACGGCGGTCCGGGCCATCGGTGACCGTGACCGTGACCGTACGGAACTGGTCGTGGTGGCCCACTCCTTCGGCGGGTTCACCGCCCCGCTGGTGTGCGACCGCGTGCCGGTCGGCCTGCTGGTGCTGCTCCAGGCGCAGATCCCGGCGCCGGGTGAGAGCCCGGGCGAGTGGTGGGGCAACACCGGTTTCGAGCGGGCCAGGCGCGAGCAGGACGAGCGGGACGGCAGGGATCCGGACGACACCGTCGCCCTCTTCCACCACGACACTCCGCCGGAGCTGGCCGCGCGGGCCCAGGAACACGCGCGTCCGCAGTCGGCCACCCCCTTCATGAAGCCCTGGCCGCTGGACGCGTGGCCGGACGTGCCGACGAAGTTCCTGCTGTCCCGGGACGACCGCTTCTTCCCCGCCGCGTACATGCGGGGGATCGTGCGGGAACGGCTCGGCATCACCCCCGACGAGATGCCCGGCGACCACTGCCCGATGCTCGGCCGCCCCCGGGAACTGGCCGACCGTCTGGAGGCGTACCGCGCGGGGGCGTAGGGGCCGCCCGTCGGCCACGCGCCGTGGCGGAGCCGGTCCGCCGGGCCGATTCCGCGCATCCTGAGACCCATGCGGACCACACCACGACACCTCGGCTACCCGGCGGCAGCGGTGGTGTTCGCCATCGGCATGGCGGGCACCACGCTGCCCACCCCGTTGTACGGGCTCTACCGGGAGGAACTGGGCTTCTCCGAGTTCATCGTGACGGTGGTCTACGCCGTCTACGCGGTGGGCGTGATCGCGGTCCTGCTGCTCGCGGGGAACTACTCCGACACGGTGGGCCGGAAGCCGGTCCTGCTGATCGCGGTGGGGCTGTCGGCGGCGAGCGCGCTGTGCTTCCTGTTCGAGGGCGGGCTGGGCCTGCTCTTCGTGGGGCGCCTGCTGTCGGGGTTCTCGGCCGGTCTGTTCAGCGGCGCGGCCACCGCGACCGTGCTGGACCTGGCCTCCCCCGCGCACAAGGCGCGCGCGGGTCTCGCGGCGACCGCCGCCAACATGGGCGGGCTCGGGTGCGGGCCGCTGCTGGCGGGGCTGCTGGCCGAGTACGCGACGCACCCGCTGCGCCTGCCGTTCCTGGTGCACCTCGTGCTGCTGGCGGTGGCGACCTGTCTGACGCTGCTGCTCCCGGAGAGCGTCGAACGGCGGGCATCCGTCCGGGACGGGGAGGCGGGGCGGGTACGGCGGTGGCCCCGGCCGACTCCGCAAGGCCTGGTGGTCCCGCCCGAGGTCCGCGGGGTGTTCGGTCCCGCCGCGCTCGCCGCGTTCGCGGGCTTCGCGCTGCTGGGGCTGTTCAGCTCGGTCGCGCCGAGCTTCGCGACCCAGACGCTGCACGAGGACAACCTCGCGGTGGTGGGCGCGGTGGTCTTCTCCACCTTCCTCGCCTCGACCGTGGGACAGCTCGCGATGGGATGGGTCGGCGGCCGCAGGGCGCTGCCCCTGGGCAGCTTCGTCCTGGTGGGCGGCCTGGCACTGGTCGCGGCGTCGCTGGCGGCGGAGTCGCTGGGCCTGCTGGTGGCGGGCGCGGTGACGGCCGGCCTGGGCCAGGGCCTGGCCTTCCGCTCGGCCGTCACCTCCATCGGCGCGACAGCCCCGCCGGCCCAGCGGGCAGGCACGATCTCGGCGTTCTTCGTCATCGCCTACATCGGCATCTCCCTCCCGGTGATCGGCGTGGGCGCGCTCTCACTCGTCCTGGACCTACGAACGGTGGGCCTGATCTTCACGGCCTGCGTGGCGGTACTGGCGGCGTGGGTGGGGCTCCACACGGCACGGCGGGACGCGGGCGGTACGGGCGGCCCCGGCACGCAGAGCCCGGACGGGCGCGGCCCCAGCGAGTAGGGCCCGTCACAGCCCGGGCAGTACGTCGGGCGCGGCCCGGAAGCATGGGAGGGCGCGGCACGGAAAGCATGGGAGGGCGCCCCCCACGGAAGCTTGGGCGGAGGCCGCCCCGGAGGCACCGCCGAAAGCCGCACGGAACTACCGCCGGGCACAGCCCGGAGGTACGGACGGGAGCAGTTCGGGGAGCGCGCTCTGGACACGGCCCGGGGCACCACGGGCGGGGCCGGCCGAAGATGGTGCCGACGGAGGCCGCCCCATCCGGGGGGGACCGCCGAAAGCGGCACAGAACTTACCGCCGGGCTCGGCCCGGAAAGCACCGGCGGGCACGGCCCGGGGAGTACGGCTGACGCGTCCCAAGCACCACGGGCAGGCACGGCCCGGAAGGTATGGGCCGGGCACGGCCCCGGGGGCACGGCTGACGCGGCCCAGGACCACGGGCGGGGGGCCGCCCGAAGGGCACAACCGAAAGTGGCCCAAGAACTACCACCGGGCACAGCCCGGAAAGTACCGCCAGGGGCGCCCGGGAAGGAAGTCAGGCCGAACACACCCGGGGCACACGGGCGGGCATTTCCCTAGGCATCACGGGTGAACGCACCCCGGGAAGCACAGGCGGGGGCAGCCACAGAGAGCACCGCCGGGGGTGGCACAGGCGGGGAACGCCCCAAAGAGCACGGCCGGTGGTGGCACAGGAGGTGCGAGCACGGGTGGGGTGTCGGAGTGAGCGGTCGCCGCGCGTGGGTGGTGGGAGGCCCGCGCGGGGAAACCGCGCCCCGTCAACGCTGCCAGCCACGCGGATGCCGCCCGCGCAGGCGATCAGAGCACCCGCCAGGGGGGCCAAGCCGCGCAAGCGGTGGGAGCACCCGCGCGAAGGAGCCACGCCGCCGCGAACGCGGCCAAGTCAGGCGGTCGCCGCCCGCCCAGGCGGTGGGTGCGCCGGCGTGGGGAACCCACGGCCCCCGGTTGTGGCCGAGCGAGGCGATCGCCGCCCGCGCAGGCGACGGGGAACGGCCGGCGGGGGGAGCCACGGCCCGCGAACGCGGCCGAACCGCACAGGCGGTGGCAACGCCCCGCGCGAGGGAACCACGCCCCAGCCAACGCGGCCAAGGGAAGCGATCACCACCCGCGCAGGCGAGGGGAGCGCCAACGCAGGGAAAGCCACGCCCCCGCCAACGCGGCCGAGCGAGGCGAACGCTGCCCATGCAGGCGACGGGCGCGCCCGGCAGGAGGGAACGTGCCCCCCATCAACCCGGCCGAGCCCGGCGATCGCCGCCCGCGCACGCGACGGGCGCGCCCGCGTGGGGGAAGTACGGCCCGTCAACGCGGCCGCGTAGGGGCGTCGCCGCCCGTGTGTGTGGGGGGATCCACGGCCCGTTGGGTGGCGGGTGCGTGGTGGTGTGGGGCGGTCCGGTCAGGGGCCGTGGCGGCGGGCGCCGCCCGGGGCCGCGTTGCCTGCGGCTAGGCCCGTGGTGCGGTAGCCCTGGACCCGTTTGCCGGTGGGGGCGCCCGAGCCGGCCCAGTCCGCGCGTACCCACAGCAGCGCGTCGTCCCGGCGCTCCAGGCGGCCCAGCCAGGCCGCCTTGAGCCACAGGCCCACCCCCGCGCCCGCCAGCACCGCGCCCGCGGCGACCGGCACCGCGAAGGAGGCGGCGACGGCGGCGGCGAACCCGCCCGCCAGCCACCAGACATGGGCGCGGCGCCAGTTCCGTATCGTCACGGCCCGGTCCTGGAGCACGTCGAACCGGCCCGCCCGCGAGGCGCGTTCCGCCCAGGCCGTGTACGTGCGGCGGCGGGTCAGCGTCACGGCCGCCGCCGACAGGACGAACAGCGCCACCCCCGCGTACACGCCGATCGCGCGCCCCGTCAGACCGGGGATCAGCAGCCCGATCCCGGCGGCGGCCACCCCGAGCCACCAGAGCGGGACCGCACCGGCCCGTACCACCACCGCGACCCTCACCAGCGTCTGTCCACCGCGTCCCGCACGCCCCACGATCCGCCTCCTCACGGCCTGTGTGTGCCGGGGAGAGTAGTGGGGCTTCCTGAGCGAATTCTGAGAAATGACCGCCCGCGCTGTCTACTGATCACCCGCGGTGTCTACCGACCACCCGCGGCGTCTACTCCACGAACAGCCCCCGCGCCGCCGCCCCCGCGTCGAACTCCTCCAGCCGCGCCTGCGCCTCCGGCAGGTGGTCGCACATCGCCTCCAGCAACACCCGCCCCAGCAGCATCGGCGCGCACGCCGTGTCGAAGGCGAGGCCCGTGCCAACGGCCGCCGGGATCAGCAGGTCGCTGTACGCGGCGACCGGCGCGAACGCCGAGTCCGCGACCGTCACCACCGTCAGCCCCGCCGCGCGCGCGTAAGCCAGCGCCTCCACGACCTCCTTCGGGTGGCGCGGCAGCGCGAAACAGAGCAGGGCGCTCGCCCCCGCGCTCCTGGCCGTGTCGATCCGGTCCGCGAGCATCGTGCCGCCCTCGTCCAGCAGCCGTACGTCCGGATGGACCTTGGCCGCGAAGTACGAGAAGCCGCGCGCCTGCGACGAGGCGGCCCGCAGCCCGAGCACCGGCAGCGGCCGGGACGCGGCGAGGAGTCGGCCGGCGCGCTCGACCGGCGCCGGGTCCGCGAGCAGTTCGGCCAGATGCCGGAGATTCTCGATCTCGCCCAGCACGGCCTGCTGGTACTCGTTGTACGGCGCCGCCCCCGCGTCCTGCCCCGTCGGCGCGACGTCGCGCAGGTGCTTGCGCAGCGCCGGGTACCCGTCGAAACCGAGCGCGACGGCGAAGCGGGTGACGGACGGCTGGCTGACCCCGGCCAGCTCGGCGAGTTCGACGCTCGACAGGAAGGGCACGTCCCCGGCCCGGCGCACCATGCTGTGCGCGATGCGCCGCTGGGTGGGGGTGAGGCGGTGGCCCTCGAAGAGCTGCTGAAGTCGGGCGGCAGGGCTGTCGCTCACGCGATCCCCCTTCTCAGGTCCGGGTCGGGCGGTGGGACGAGCGGCCCGACGGGCGGCGGGACGGGCGACGGGACAGGCGGCAGGACCGCCGTCGGAACGGCGGTGGCGGGTACGGCGGTGGTACGGGGCGTCGCCCGCCCCGCACGGCCCCCCGCGTCCGCCGCCAGATCGGTGAACCGGTCGAGCAGCGCGGCCGCGCCCGTCACATCATCGGTCAACGGCCGGTCGGCGGACGACTCCTGGAGTACGGACTCCGCCAGCTCGAAGGCCCGCCCCACCGGCAGACCGGGCTCGGGCCGCAGCCCCCGCTGCCGCAACGCCCGTACGGCGGCGACCAGTTCGCACCCGACGACCAGCCGGTACGCACCCGCCGCGCGGAGGGTCTGCCGGGCCGCGAGCGAGGCGAAACTGGCCTGTTCCTCCACACCCCGGGACAGGACGGTGTGACCGAGGGAGGCCGGCGCCGAGTAGGCCCGCAGATCGCCCAGCGCCGCGCCCGCCGCGTACTCCAGGATCATCACGCCGGAGCTCGCGGGTTCGGCGTCGGCGAGGAACGGCCGCAGCCGGGTGAAGGCGGGCTCGTTCAGGGCGGCGAGGCGGGAGGTGGACAGCCGGGCGGTCTGGACGAGCGAGAGCCGGAAGTGGTCCAAGGCCAGGGCCAGTTGGGCGAGGTAGAAGCCGCCGTGGTGGTACGCGGCGGGCGCCGGCTCGCTCTCCGTCCCGGGGACGATCAGCGGGTTCTCCGCGGCGGCGTTGATCTCGACGGCCAGCGCGCTCTCCAACGCGTCGGCGGCGTCCCTGGCCGGGCCGTGGATCTGCGGCACGCACCGGAAGCCGTACGGGTCCTGGATCCGGCCGAGCGGCGGCGCGGGGCGGTCGGGGGCGCCCAGCATCCGGCGCATGTCGGCGGCGACGGCGTACGAACCGGCGTGCGGGCGCGCCGCGTGGACCGGTTCCGCGAACGTCTCGTACGAACCGTCGACGGCCAGCAGCGAGAGCGCGGCGACCAGTTCGGTGGCGGTCACCAGGCGGCGCAACTCGTCCAGCGCGAGTGTCGCCTGACCGAGCGTCAGCGCGTTGCTGCTGATGAGCGCCAGCGCGTCGTTGTTGTCGAGGGGCTGCGCCCCGGGGGGCCGCCCGCCCCACCAGGGGTGTTCACCGGCGAGGGCGAGGCCCAGCTGGGCGAGGGCCGCGATGTCGCCCGTACCGACGGACCCGAATTCGTTCACCACGGGGTACGCGCCGGTCTCCAGCGCCTCGCAGAGCGCGGTGACGACGGTCGGGCGCAGCCCGGCGCCCCCGGCGAGGAGCTGGTTGGCCCGTACCGCCAGCATCGCCCGGACCTCGCGGGCGGGCAGGGCGCCGCCGATGGCCCCGGCGTGGCTGCGCAGCAGCCGCAGCCCGTGGTCGGCGGCGGCCTCGGTCGGCACGGCCTCGGTGCGGTTGGCGCCGACGCCGGTGGACCGCCCGTACACCCGTCCCGACGCGGCCAGCTCGCGCGCCACGTCCCAGGTCCGCTCGACGCGCTTCATCGAGTCCGTGCCGGGGACGGGACGGGCGGCGCCGTCGGCCAGCCGTACGACGTCGGCCACCGGGAGGCTCTGCCCGTCCAGGACGACCACGGCGGCGGCCACCGGGTACGGCGGGTGGGACGACATCATGCGCGCATGCCCCCTTTTGGCATCCATTCAGCCACACACAACTCTGCATGACTATATGCAAGCCGGGCAAGCGCGGCAGCTGTCAGACGCAGCCCTTCTCCGGGGTCAAGGCTCCGGGTCCGGCTCCGGATCACGGCTCCGGGTCACGGCTCCGGGTCAGGCGTACTCCTTCTCCCGGGGCGCGAAGATCAGGTTGCGGCTCTTGCCCGGGCGCCCGTCGGCGATCGGCACGAGCCGGCGGTCGGACTCCGAGATCCAGCGGAAGGTGTAGTCGAGGCCCCGGAAGGGCTCGGTGAGCTGGTCCAGCAGCGTCGACTGGAGCGCTTCGAGGATGACGACGGGCCGGTCGCGCTTGAGGAGGTGCCGGGCCCCGGCGAGGACACTCGGCTCGTGGCCCTCGACGTCGATCTTGATCAGGTCGACCGGGGTGTCCCCCAGCGCGTCGTCCAGGGAGACCAGCTGCACCCGGCTGGTGATCGCGCTGGCCACGGGCTTGGTGAAGTCCTCCAGGGAGGAGCCGGTGGAGAGCAGGTTCACCAGCGGGAAGCGGATGTTGATGTCCGCGAACCCCACATGGTCGGAGACGCCCTTCTGGTGCAGCACCAGGTTCTTGACGCCGTTGATCCGGTGGTTGACGGCCAGCCTGGCGTGGATGGGCGGGACCGGTTCAAACGCGTGCACCTTCGCCTTGGGGGCGGAGAGGGCCGCGATCATCGCGTAGTAGCCGACGTGCGCGCCGACGTCGACGACCGTACGGCTGCCGGCGGCGAGGCGGCTCCAGTGGTAGAGGCTCGCCGACTCGTAGCCGAAGCGGCCGTTCCACACGGTGTCGAGGGCGACGGCCTCGTCGTTCGCGCAGAACATGACGAAGGGCGGACAGAGCCCCGAGTCGATCTCCACCCATCCGTGGTGGGGGAAGGCCTTGCGGTGGGTGTTGAGGATCTCGGTGGTCGTGACCGGCCGGACGCGCGCGGCCTCCGTCGCGGTCACCCGGTTCGCCGCGTCGAGGTCTTGGATCCGGGTGCCGCGCGGGGCGGCGGCCGGCCGGCCGGAGCCCGGCTGCGCCCGGCGTGCGGCTGACGAGATCTTGCGGAGGATCTTCACGGGTCTCCTTGGATGTCTTCCGACGGAAGGGCCGTTCGAGTGTGCCGATGTTGCCGCCGCCCGCTGAGCGCAGGATGTTCACCGGGTGAACGCGAGGCGAATGCCTGGACGTCGGGCCCGGCCCGTCCGGGGGGCCGGAAAATGGGGGGTTACCCCCAGGGACCGCAAGCACTCCCGCTTCGTACGGTGGTCCGCATGGAAGCCTTCGATCCTGAGCTCAAGAAGGAGCTCGACGCGACCCTTCAGGCCCGCCGGGAGCTGGGGACGGAGTACGAGCCCGCGCTCGTCGAGTCGTTCCTGGGGAAGGTCGAGCAGCGCATCGACGGGACGGTCGACCGGCGGGTACGGCGCCAGCTCGCCGAACAGCAGATGTCGGCGGCCCGCAGCAGCCGCTCGCCGGCCGGCCCCGAGGGGTTCGGCGAGCGGTTCGGCTTCGGCATCATCTCGCTGATCCTCGCCGTCCCGCTGTCCGCGATCGCCAGCGGCACGGCCGGCGTCAAGGGCCTGATCGTCTGCTGGCTGGGCATCGTGGCGGTCAACACGGTGCACTCGTCGCACGGCTGGCCGTGGGCGGCGCGGCGGCGGCGCGAATCCGACTGGGAGGACTGAGGACCGGCGCGTACAGGCGCGGGAAAGGGAACGCGTACGAGCGCGGGAAAGGGAACGCGTACGAGCGCCGGCAAAGCAACGCGTACGCGCGCAAAAAAGGAAGCGGAAAAAGTAAGCGCGGGGACCGCCGCACCCCCATTGCTGGGGGGCGGGACGACGACGGTCCCCGCGAGGGACACGATCCGGGTCAGGGCCGGTTCTCGTGTCCTGGGCGTCCATGGAGGTCCGGGAGCCGCTCCGTAGTCCGTGACGCCGACAACAACCAATGTGCCGTACGCGTGTTAAGCGGGTGCTGCGTGGACGTGTCGCCCTCGTACCACTTTCGCGAATGTGCGAAACCCCGGGTCAATGTGCCGGGTGGGGCACGTCCTTGGACAGGAACGCGAGCAGATCCTGCCTGCTCACGACACCGGTCGGCTTCCCCTCCACCAGCACGATCGCCGCGTCGGCGCCGTCCGAACCGCTCAGCGCGGCCATCAGGTCGGCGACCGCCTCACCGGAACCGACCTGCGGCAGCGGCCCCGACATGTGCTTCTCCAGCGCGTCGCCGAGCGCGGCCCGCTGGGTGAACAGCGCGTCCAGGAGGTCCCGTTCCACGACCGAGCCGATGATCTCGGCGGCCATCACGTCCGGGTGTCCCGCGCCCGGCTTCACGATGGGCATCTGGGAGACGCCGTACTCCCGCAGGACCTCGATGGCCTGGCCGACCGTTTCCTCCGGGTGCATGTGGAGGAGGGTCGGGATGGGGCCCTCCTTGTGGCGCAGGACGTCACCGACGGCCGCCGCGCCCCCGGTCTGCTCCAGGAACCCGTAGTCGTTCATCCACTCGTCGTTGAAGATCTTGCTGAGGTAGCCGCGCCCGCTGTCCGGCAGCAGGACCACCACGACGTCGTCGGGGCCGAGCCCCTCGGCGACCTTCAGCGCCGCCACGACCGCCATCCCGCAGGAGCCGCCGACGAGCAGCCCCTCCTCCTTGGCCAGCCGGCGGGTCATCCGGAACGAGTCCTTGTCGGACACGGCGACGATCTCGTCCGTCACCGTCCGGTCGTACGCGGTCGGCCAGAAGTCCTCACCGACGCCCTCGACCAGGTACGGCCGGCCCGAGCCGCCCGAGTAGACGGACCCCTCGGGGTCGGCGCCCACGACGCGCACACTGCCACCGCTGACCTCCTTGAGGTAGCGGCCGGTGCCCGAGATGGTGCCGCCGGTGCCCACACCGGCCACGAAATGGGTGATTTTCCCCTCCGTCTGCTCCCACAGCTCCGGACCGGTGGTCTCGTAGTGCGAGCGGGGGTTGTTCGGGTTGCTGTACTGGTCCGGCTTCCAGGCGCCCGGCGTCTCCGTGACCAGCCGGTCGGAGACGTTGTAGTACGACTCCGGGTGGCTGGGGTCGACGGCCGTCGGGCAGACGACGACCTCCGCGCCGTACGCCCGCATGACGTTGATCTTGTCCATCGAGACCTTGTCAGGGCAGACGAAGACGCACTTGTAGCCCTTCTGCTGGGCCACGATCGCGAGTCCGACGCCGGTGTTGCCGCTGGTCGGTTCGACGATCGTGCCGCCCGGCCGGAGCTCTCCGCTCTGCTCCGCCGCCTCGATCATGCGCAGGGCGATCCGGTCCTTCACCGAACCGCCCGGGTTGAAGTATTCGACCTTGGCCAGGACTGTCGCCCGAATGCCCGTGGTCACGCTGTTCAGTTTCAACAGCGGGGTATTGCCAACCAGACTGATCATCGAGTCGTGGAATTGCACCGTATGTCTCCGGGGTCTCCGTGATGGTCCGGCCAGCGTATGCGGAGACGCGCGAGATTGGGCGACGGTCCTTACGGGGCAGTTAGCTGGTGTACGTACTCACGCGTAGGGCGCGCGGCGTACGGCGTGCGGCGAGGAGGAGGTGGCTCGGACTGTGTCGAGGGCGAGGGTGGCACGGCGGATCGCGGCGGGCGCGGCCTACGGGGGCGGGAGCATCGGCCTGATCGGCGCGGCCGGCGTGGGGATCCTGCTGGCGGAGGCGCAGCTGGCGAAGCGGTCGGTGGGCGGCGGGATCGCACCCGTACCGCCGAGCGGCAACGGCTGGTACGGACTGGCCTTCGGGCACACCGATCCGCTGCGGATGGGCATGCTGGGCGATTCGACGGCGGCGGGGCAGGGCGTGCGCCGGGCGGGGCAGACCCCGGGGGCGCTGCTGGCGTCGGGGCTGGCGGCGGTCGCGGAGCGGCCGGTGGACCTGCGGAACGTGGCGCTGCCGGGGGCGCGCTCGGACGACCTGGACCGGCAGGTGACGCTGCTGCTGTCCGGCGCGGAGCCGCCGGAGGTCTGCGTGATCATGATCGGCGCGAACGACGTCACGCACCGGATGTCGGCGACCCGCTCGGTGCGGTACCTGTCGGCGGCGGTACGGCGGCTGCGGACGGCGGGCGCCGAGGTGGTCGTGGGGACCTGTCCGGACCTCGGCACGATCGAGCCGGTGTACCAGCCGCTGCGCTATCTGGCGCGCCGGGTGAGCCGGCAGCTGGCGGCGGCGCAGACGATCGTGGCGGTCCAGCAGGGGGCCCGCACGGTCTCGCTGGGCGACCTGCTGGGTCCCGAGTTCGCGGAGAACCCGCGGGAGCTGTTCGGGCCCGACAACTACCACCCGTCGGCCGAGGGGTACGCGACGGCGTCGATGGCCGTCCTGCCGACGCTGTGCGCGGTGCTGGGCCTGTGGCCCGAGACCGATCACCTCGACGTGTCGCGCGACGAGGACATGCTCCCGGTGGCCAAGGCCGCCTCCGCCGCCGCGTCCCGCGCGGGTACGGAGGTCACGGGCGCGCGCGGGCCGTGGGCCCTGCTCAAACACCGGCGCCGCAGGCACCCGGTCACGCCGGAGGAGGCGGCGCCCCAGGAGGCGGGCGCGCTGGACGCCCTCTCCGAGGACGAGGACCTCGCCGCCCAGGAGGCGGCCCCGCACAACACCACCCCGCGCGGCGCGAGCGTCGCGGACCCGAACGCCGAGTCCCCCGCCGAGGCGCGGCGGGCCCGCAGGGCGCGCCAGGGGACGACCCCCCAGCAGACCTGACGGCCGCGCGCCACCGGTATGGAGGGAGTGGCGCATACCGATCATGGACGGCCGCCGCTCCGGGACGGTGGCGCGCGAATCGCGCCAGAGTCGGGCCGCGATCCGGTGCGCGACCAAAACCGACCGCGCGCCCCGGTACGCCGGGCGTGCGCGTGCGCTCCGTGTACGCCCCCGCACCCTGCGCCCGCACCGCCCTCACTGAGCAAGCGCTTAGAAAAGAGGTCCGCATCACACGACCGCTTCGGTGACCCGAGCGCTACGTACGGGTAACTTCCCAGACAGTCCCGATTTCCGCCGTCCAGCATCCTGGGAGCCGTCCGATGCCCGAAGCCGTGATCGTCTCTGCCGCCCGTTCCCCCATCGGCCGGGCCTTCAAGGGCTCGCTCAAGGAGCTGCGGCCCGACGACCTGACCGCCACGATCATCCGTACCGCGCTCGACAAGATCCCGGAGCTGGACCCCCGCGACATCGACGACCTGATGCTGGGCTGCGGGCTGCCCGGCGGCGAGCAGGGGCACAATCTGGGCCGCGTCGTGGCCGTGCAGATGGGGATGGACCACCTCCCCGGCTGCACGATCACCCGCTACTGCTCCTCGTCGCTCCAGACCTCCCGGATGGCGATGCACGCGATCAGGGCGGGCGAGGGCGACGTCTTCGTCTCGGCCGGCGTCGAGATGGTGTCGCGCCAGGTCAACGGCTCGTCGGACGGCATGCCCGGCACGCACAACCCGCTCTTCGCGGACGCGGAGGCGCGGACGGCGGAGGTCGCGCAGAGCGAGGGCGCGGGCTGGCACGACCCGCGCGAGGACGGCCTGGTCCCGGACGCGTACATCGCGATGGGGCAGACGGCGGAGAACCTGGCGCGCCTCAAGGGCGTCACCCGCCGGGACATGGACGAGTTCGGCGTACGGTCCCAGAACCTCGCCGAGGAAGCCCTCAAGAACGGCTTCTGGGAGCGGGAGATCACCCCCGTGACCACTCCCGACGGCACGGTGGTGACCAAGGACGACGGCCCCCGCGCGGGCGTCACCCTGGAGGGCACGCAGGGACTCAAGCCCGTCTTCCGCCCCGACGGCCTGGTCACGGCGGGCAACTGCTGCCCGCTGAACGACGGCGCCGCCGCGCTGGTGATCATGTCCGACACCAAGGCCCGTGACCTGGGCCTGACCCCGCTGGCCCGGATCGTCTCCACCGGCGTCACCGGCCTGTCGCCGGAGATCATGGGCCTCGGCCCGGTCGAGGCGTCCCGGCAGGCGCTCTCCCGCGCCGGGCTGACCATCGGCGACATCGACCTGGTCGAGATCAACGAGGCGTTCGCCGCGCAGGTCATCCCGTCCTACCGCGACCTGGACGTTCCGCTGGAGAAGCTCAACGTCAACGGGGGCGCGATCGCCGTCGGCCACCCCTTCGGCATGACCGGCGCCCGCATCACCGGCACGCTGATCAACAGCCTCCAGTTCCACGACAAGCAGTTCGGCCTGGAGACGATGTGCGTGGGCGGCGGCCAGGGCATGGCCATGGTGATCGAGCGGCTGAGCTGAGCCCGTCCGGGCGGTTCCGCACCGCCCGGGGTCCGCATTCCTCCTGGCAGCGGGCTGCTGACCTGGTACGGAACGGACGGGGAGGCCACCCGGGGCCTGCCCGTCCGCGCCCCCGCGGACGCGCGCCGATCCCCAGTCGTGACTGAATCTCCCCCAGGATGTGACCTCTTCCACGGGGAGATTCGTTTGAGCTGGTCAGGTCCGGATGGAGACTGAACCTAAGGCCCAAAGACCTGTCCCATTCATGACGTAATGCACTGACGGCGGGCCCCGCACCCACGACAAGCTGATGTAGGAAGTCGGGGGTATCTATTGAGACCGGGAGTTGTCAGTGAGCGCCACATCTCTTGCCCTGCTGCTGACCACGGCCGCCGCGACGGCCGTGGGAGTCGCCGCACTGCACGCCGCCCACGGGCTGCGTCGCGAGGTGGCCGCCCTGCGCGGTGAGCTGGCCGCGAACCCCGCCGGGCCCGCCGTGTCCGTACCGCAGGCCAGAAGCGCCACACCGACCGAGGAGATACGTTCCGCCGTCGCCGAGGCCCTGGCCGAGGAGCGCGAGCGCGAGCTGGCCGAGGCGCGTGCCTTCTGGGCCGCGCAGGAGGCCCGCGACGCGGCCGACACCCCGTCCCTGCTGGGCGGTCTCGCCGGGCTCGGCACCGAGGAGGGCGGCCCCTTCTACGTGCCCCGCCAGGCCGACTTCGCCGGGCTGGAGTCCCTGGAGCCCGTCGACGCGCTGGACTCCCTGGAGTCCCTGGACCTCGACGCCCTCGACGGCGGCGGGTTCACCGACGCGGACGACAGCTTCGCCGACCTGCCCGACCTGAGCGAGGTCAGCGAGGTCAGCGAGTTCGCCGGCGAGTACGCCGAGGACTCCCCCGAGCTGGCCGCCGCCCGCCGCCGGCACCCCTCGCACCCGGACTTCGTACCGGTGCAGACCCCCGTGGTCACCGACCACGAGCGGACCGTGGCCCGGCTCGAAGAGCTCGCCGAGACCCGTACGGCCCTGGCGGACGTGCGGCCGGGACCGCTGGGCACGCTCGACGTCTACGTCTTCACCGACGGCACCACGCTCTGCATGACGCCCGGCCACCGCGAGACCGCGGAGCGGCTGGCCGAGTCCCTGCGGCAGGGCGGCGCGCCGTTCCTGCTGGGCGGCTCGGGGGTCTCGGGGGCGTACACGCTGACCTTCTCGACCGACGCTCCCGCCGCGGACACCGGCGGGGACGGCGGGGAGCACGTCTACATCCTCGCGGACCGCGTCATAGCCTCGCTCTAGGGCGGTGTCCGTCCCGTCGGAGCCTCCGTCAGAGCTTCGCTCGCGCCACGGCCCGCTCGACCGACCTCACGGCCTCGTCCAGCTCCACCAAGGACGGGGCCGTTCGCAGTGCCTCCGCCAGGTCGGCGGCCGCGACGGTCAGCTGGTCCGCGACCACGAAGACCCCCGCGTCCGGCATGAGCCGGGGCTCCGGCCCCGGGCCCGCGCCGCTCCCGTCCGCGCCGCCGCCCTCGCCGGCCGCTTCGAGCCGCTGGGCCCGTACGGACAGCTCCCTCGCCAGCGCCAGCGCCTCCGCGGCCGCGCCCCGCTGGAGCCTGCTGCGGGGGGCGGACCGCAGGCGGTCGGCGAATCGGTCCACGGCAGCCGTCAGGGGCGTTGTATCGAGCACCCCGCGACCCTACGCGCCCCGGGCACGCGAAGGGGTCCGTGGCACCCGCCACGGACCCCTTCGCGTCTGTCTGTCGCTCTGTCAGCAGCTCTGCCGCCGTGTCAGTCGTTGCCCTGAAGGATCGACAGGACCCGCAGCATCTCCGTGTAGATCCACACGAGCGTCACGGTGAGGCCGAAGGCCGCCAGCCAGGACTCCTCGCGCGGAGCGCCGTACGCGACGCCGTCCTCGACCTGCTTGAAGTCCAGCGCCAGGAAGCACGCGCCGAGGATGATGCCGATCACGCCGAAGAGAATGCCGAGGCCGCCGCTGCGGAAACCGAGGCCGTCACCGCCGCCGAACAGGGCGAACAGCGCGTTGACCGCCATCAGGATCAGGAAGCCCATCGCCGCGGCCATCACGAAGCCGTAGAAGCGGCGGGTGACCCGGATCCAGCGCATCTTGTACGCGATCAGCACGCCGGCGAAGACCGCCATGGTGCCGAGCACGGCCTGGATCACGACACCGGGCGAGATGTACGTGCTCACCGCGTTGCTGATGACCCCGAGGAAGACGCCCTCGAAGGCGGCGTACGCGAAGATCAGCGCCGGGACGGGCGTGCGCTTGAACGACTGGATCATCGCGAAGACGAAGGCGATGAGCGCGGCGCCGATGGCGATGCCGTACGACGTGCCGAGGTTCGCGTCGTCCACGGGCAGCAGGACCCAGGACAGGACGGCCGTGAGCACGACCGTGCCCAGCGTCATGGCCGTACGGGCCACGACGTCGTCGATCGTCATGACGTCCGCGCGGGCGGGCGCCTGCGGACCGCCGGGCTGAGTGCCCTGCTGAGGCGCGTAAGGGTTGGTCGCGTAGGGGTTGGTTCCTACGGCGGGGCCCCCGGCCGGTGCCGCGGTGAAGCCCGCATGGCCGTTGTCGCGGCTGAAGCCCCGTCGCGAGAAGACCGGGTTGCTGCTCCTCATCTCACTCCTCCATGGCCACCCAGCGTGGCCTTGGCACAAGAGTAATGGGCGAGCAAAAGGAACACCCTACTGCTCCGGGAGGATCTTTCCGGGATCGTGACCCGAAACGGGTGCCGTCGATCACACCGGTGGGGCGGCGGCGGGCCGGCCGGCCCGGGCGGAGAAGTCGTCGGACCGGAATGAGGGCTTCCGGTGCTGAACGAAAAGTCGGATATGTGCCCGGAACCGGACTTGAACCGGTACGCCCCGAGAGGGGCAGCGAGGTTTAAGCTCGCCGTGTCTGCATTCCACCACCCGGGCGTGGCGCGGCTCCGCGTTGGCACACGAGCATATCGGGGCGCGCGCCCCGAATTTCAGCCCCATGGCCCGATGTTGTCTTATTTTACTGACACCTGAGGGTGCGTCAGCACATGGAATGAGCCATCGACACATGGTGGGCGCGGGTGGTCATTACCTACTGCGGCGTACGGAAATGACGAAAAGTCGCCGCCCGGTCACTCAAGTCGTACCTGTCCGGGGGCACGTCGTCCCTCTCTCGGGGGTGGTGTCATCCCGGAGGAGGAGCCGGGCGGGCTCCGGTCAGTCCCAAGAGGGCCCCGGGAACGGGCATCGGGGCTGACGCCCCGCCGCCGGACGGCCGAGACGATGAAGGGGTCCACTCAGCGCGTCGACAGGAGTCCCCCGCCGTGACCACCACCCCGCTCGCTCACCGCGCCACCGCCGTGGCCGCCCGCGCCTCCGGACTGTCGAAGGTCTACGGACAGGGCGAGACCCAGGTGGTCGCCCTCGACCAGGTCAGTGTGGACTTCGGCCAGGGCGAGTTCACCGCCATCATGGGGCCGTCCGGGTCCGGCAAGTCGACGCTGATGCACTGCGTCGCCGGCCTCGACAGCTTCAGCGCCGGGTCCGTACGGATCGGGGACACCGAGCTGGGCTCCCTCAAGGACAAGCAGCTCACCCAGCTCCGCCGGGACAAGATCGGCTTCATCTTCCAGGCCTTCAACCTGCCGCCCACGCTGTCGGCCCTGGAGAACATCACGCTTCCCATGGACATCGCGGGCCGCAAGCCCGACCAGGCGTGGCTCGATCAGGTCATCACGATGATCGGCCTCGCCGACCGGCTCGGCCACCGGCCCACCCAGCTCTCCGGCGGCCAGCAGCAGCGGGTCGCCGTCGCCCGCGCCCTCGCCTCGCAGCCGGAGATCATCTTCGGCGACGAGCCGACCGGGAACCTGGACTCGCGCGCGGGCGCCGAGGTGCTGGGCTTCCTCCGCAACTCCGTACGGGAGCTGGGCCAGACGGTCGTCATGGTGACCCACGACCCGGTGGCCGCCTCCTACGCCGACCGGGTGATCTTCCTCGCCGACGGCCGGATCGTCGACGAGATGCTCCACCCCACCGCCGACGGCGTGCTCGACCGGATGAAGGCGTTCGACGCCAAGGGCCGTACGAGCTGACGGGTCGTACGACCACCGCCGCACGCTCTCCTTCGCACGCCAGTACGGCCGTACGACCGCACCCGCCCGGCCCGCCCCGTCCCACCCGGCCCATCCCACCAGGACTTCCACCATGTTCCGTACCGCCCTGCGCAGCGTGCTCGCGCACAAGGCCAGACTGCTGATGACCGTGCTCGCCGTGATGCTCGGCGTGGCCTTCGTCTCCGGCACCCTGGTCTTCACCGACACCCTCGGCAACGCCTTCAGGAACCAGTCGGCCAAGAGCTACAAGGACGTCTCCGTCGCCGTCCGTTCGCACGACAGCCGCGACGGCGGCAATGACGGCGGCGGCCCGGGGGGCGGCGAGGACGAGGGCGGTGCCCGGAACCCCGGCATCAGCGCCGCGACCCTCACGAAGATAGGCGCCCTGGACGGTGTCTCCTCCGTCGTCGGCCGGGTCGACGGCTTCGCCGGGGTCGCGGACCAGGACGGCAAGCTGATCGGCAGCGGCTGGTCCAACTCCGGCTCGAACTTCGTCCCCGCCAAGGGCGGCCAGGACCCCGCGTACACCTTCACCGAGGGCGCGGGCCCGCAGCGGGACGACCAGGTGGCCCTCGACCGCACCACCGCCGACAAGGGCGGATACGAGGTCGGTGACACGGTGCGGGTCGGTACCAACGGACCGGTGCGCGAGTTCACCCTCAGCGGTGTCTTCACCACCGAGGACGGCGCGGTCAACGCGGGCGGCAGCCTCGTCCTCTTCGACACCGCCGTGGCGCAGAAGCTCTACCTGGAGCCCGGCTTCTTCAAGGACGCCACCGTCAGCGCCGAGCCCGGCGCCTCCGACGCGGCCGTGCTCGCCGGGGTCAAGGCGCTTCTGCCGGACAACGCCGAGGCGCAGACCGGCAAGCAGCTCGCCGACGACCAGGCCGCCGACATCGAGAGCGGGCTCTCCGGCCTCAACCAGATCCTGCTCGCCTTCGCCGCCATCGCGCTGTTCGTCGGCGTCTTCCTCATCTCCAACACCTTCACCATGCTCGTCGCCCAGCGCACCAGGGAGCTGGCCCTGCTGCGGGCCGTCGGCGCCTCGCGCCGCCAGGTCAAGCGCTCCGTCCTGACCGAGGCCGCGGTCGTCGGCCTGATCGCGTCGGCGGTCGGCTTCGTCGTCGGACTGGGGCTGGCGACCGGACTGCGGTCCGTCATGGGCTCGTTCGGCGCGCGGCTCCCCGCCGGACCGCTCGTCGTCTCCCCCACGGCGGTCGCCGCCGCCTTCGGTGTCGGCGTGCTGATCACCGTGCTCGCCGCCTGGCTGCCCGCCCGCCGCGCGGCGAAGATCCCGCCGGTCGCGGCGATGAGCAGCGTGCACGGCCTGGCGACCACCAAGTCGCTGGTGGTACGGAACTCGATCGGCGGCGCACTGGCCCTCATCGGCTCCGCCGGGATCGTCGCGGGCGCCGCCGCCGGCTCCGACGGCCGGACGCTCATCGGCATCGGCGCGTTCCTGGCGATGGTCGGTGTCATCATCCTCATCCCGCTGCTCTCGCGCCCGGTCATCGCGCTCGTACGGTCGCCGCTCCGGGGGGTGTTCGGGGTCTCCGGCAAGCTGGCGGCGCAGAACGCGGTGCGCAACCCGCGCCGTACCGGAGCCACCGCCTCCGCGCTGGCCATCGGCCTCACGCTGGTCACCGGGCTCACCGTCATCGGGGTGACGGTCGGGCAGGCCGTGGACAAGATGACCACGGACAACATCCGCGCCGACTACATGGTGCAGATGGCGAGCGGCGGCGGCCTGGACCCGTCGGCGGCCGCCGCGCTGGAGAAGGCGCCCGGCGTGAGCGCGCTCTCCCCGCAGCAGTCGGCGGGACTCAGGGTGAAGGGGAAGTTCCACTCCGCCTCGGCCGTCACCCCCGGCGACATCGAGCGGCTGTTCGCGGTCACCACCCTCTCGGGCTCGCTGGACACCCTCGCCCGGGGCGAGATCGCGGTCTCCGGCAAGACGGCGAAGTCGAACCACTGGCGGACCGGTGACACCCTGCCGGTGACGTACGACGACGGGAAGAAGGGCTCGCTGCGGATCGGCGCCACGTTCGAGGAGAACGAGTTCCTCGACGCGGTGCTCCTCTCCACGGACACCGTCGAGGCCCACGAGTCCCGGCCGTACATCAGCCAGGTGTGGGTCAGGACGGACGGCGGCGCGAGCGCCGCTCACGAACAGGCCCTCGTGGACGCGCTGGGCGACAACCCCGGCATCAGCATCATGGACCGGCAGGACATCAGGAACACCTTCGGCGGCTTCATCAACACCGCGCTGAACATCATGTACGGCCTGCTGGCGATGGCCCTGATCATCGCGGTCCTCGGGGTCGTCAACACCCTGGCGATGTCGGTCTTCGAGCGGCAGCAGGAGATCGGCATGCTGCGGGCCATCGGTCTCGACCGGGCGAAGGTGAAGCGCATGATCCGGCTGGAGGCCGTGGTCATCTCGCTCTTCGGCGCGGTGGTCGGGGTGGCGCTCGGCGGCTTCCTGGCCTGGGCGATCGGCCAGACGATCAAGAGCTCGATCCCCGGGTACGTGCTGGTCGTCCCGTGGGAGCGGATCGGGATCTTCCTGCTGCTGGCCGGGGTGGTCGGCGTACTGGCCGCCCTGTGGCCGGCGCGCAGCGCCGCGCGGCTGAACATGCTGACGGCGATCAAGACCGAATAGCGGTTCTCCGCGAGAGACACGAGCGCCGGACGGGCCTGGAGCCCGTCCGGCGCTCTGTCGCGGCGCCGTGTCAGCGCCCCCCGCGTCAGCGCCAGTCGCGGGCCCGCAGCGGCATCCCGGACGCGCCGTTCTCCGGAGGCCGTACGGCCAGGATCTGGTTGACCCCGATCCGGTTGGTCTCGAAGGAGAGGGCGGACGCGGCCATGTAGAGCCGCCACACGCGGGCGCGGCCCGGCGAGGTGGCCCGGACCGCGCGGTCCCAGTGCTTCTCCAGGTTGGCCACCCAGCGGCGCAGGGTCAGCGCGTAGTGCTCTCTTATCGACTCCACGTCACGGGCCTCGAAGCCGGCCTCTTCCAGGGTGGCGACGGTCCGGCCGAGCGGGGCCAGTTCGCCGTCGGGGAAGACGTACGCGTCGATGAAATCGTCTATGCGGTACTCGTCCTCGTTCTTCTCCGGCCGGCGGGCGATCTGGTGGTTGAGCAGCCGGCCGCCCGGCTTGAGGAGGGCGTAGAGGTCGTCCGCGTACTCGCGGTACTGGACCGAACCCACGTGTTCGGCCATGCCGATGGACGAAATGGCGTCGTACGGACCGTCCTTGACGTCCCGGTAGTCCTGGACGCGGATCTCCACCAGGTCCGCGAGCCCCTCCTCGGCGATCCGCTCGCGCGCGTACGCCGCCTGCTCCCGGGAGAGGGTGATGCCGGTGACCCGGACGCCGTACTCGCGGGCCGCGTGCAGGGCCATCGAGCCCCACCCGCACCCCACGTCGAGCAGCCGGTCCCCCTTCTTCAGCGCGAGCTTGCGGCAGACGAGGTCGAGCTTGTCGCGCTGCGCGTCCTCCAGGCTGGTCCCGGCGTCGGGCGCGCCGCCGGTGCCCGGGCCCGCGTCCCAGTAGGCGCAGGAGTAGACCATGGACGGGCCGAGGACCATCGCGTAGAAGTCGTTGCCCACGTCGTAGTGGTGGCTGATGGCTTCCTTGTCACGGCGCTTGGTGTGCGTCGCGCCGTGCCGCCGCCTGATCTCCTCGGGGGGCGGGGCGGGCGGCGGCCACGGCCCCGCGATCGCGACCAGCCCGCGGGCCGCGGCCCGCATCCGGGGGTCCAGTACGGGATGGACCGCGTCCTTCACGTCCGTGCCGCGCTCCCAGATGATCCCGGCAAGCCGCTCCAGCAGCGCGTACAGGTCACCGTCGACGTCGATCTCACCGGCCACCCAGGCGCGGGCCAGGCCCAGTTCGCCGGGCTTCCACAGGAGTCGGCGCAGGGCCCGGCGGTTGCGGATGATGAGGACGGGTGCGTTCGGGGGGCCCGACTCGCTGCCGTCCCAGGCACGGATACGGACCGGGAGCGGCGCCCCCAGCAACTCTTCGGCAAGAGTGGTCAGCCGCGGCGCGGCGTCGGCCATGGCGTACACCTCCGTGGTGGTGGATACCGGACATACACAACGCCAGGTAAACACCGGAGGCGGTCACTTGCAGTCCCGACAGCACGCAATGAGAAGGCAAAATACCTGCATTCACCATGCACTTTGGTACGGGCCCTGCCGGGCCGTATCCGCCCGGAGCGGGCCCGGACACGGGGAAGGGCCGCCCGCACCACGGATGGCGGGCGGCCCTTCACCGGGTCGCGGTCGTACCGGCGGCGCCGGTCAGGAGGCCTTGGCCTTCTCCTGCGCGGGCTGCGGTACAGCGGCCGCCGGGGCCGGCTTCGCGGCCTCGTAGAACTCCTCGCGCGGCGTCTCCATGGCGCCCAGCGAGACGACCTCGCGCTTGAGGAACATCGCGAGCGTCCAGTCGGCGAAGACCCGGATCTTGCGGTTCCAGGTCGGCATCGCCATGCCGTGGTAACCCCGGTGCATGTACCAGGCCAGCCGGCCCTTGAACTTGATCTTCACCTTGCCGGCGACGATCATCGCGACGCCCTTGTGCAGGCCCAGACCGGCGACCGCGCCCTTGTTGGCGTGGCTGTAGTCCTTCTGCGGGAAGCCCCGCATGCCGGACATCACGTTGTCGCCGAGGACCTTGGCCTGCCGGAGCGCGTGCTGCGCGTTCGGCGGGCACCAGGCGTTCTCCACGCCGGCCTTGCGGGCGGCGATGTCCGGGACCTGGGCGTTGTCGCCGGCGGCCCAGATGTAGTCGGTGCCCTGGACCTGGAGCTTCTCGGTGGTGTCCACGTGGCCGCGGGGGCCGAGCGGGAGACCGTAGCGGGCGAGCGCCGGGTTCGGCTTGACGCCGGCCGTCCAGACGATCGTGTTGGAGTCGACCTCCAGGCCGTTGTTGAGCACCACATGACCGTCGACGCAGGAGTCCATGCCGGTCTTGAGGTAGATCTCGACACCGCGGCCCTCAAGGTGCTCCTTGCCCCACGTGCCCAGCTTCGGGCCGACCTCGGGGAGGATCTTGTCGGCGACGTCGACGAGGACGAACCGCATGTCCTCGCGCGTGACGTTCGAGTAGTACTTGGCCGCGTCGCGGGCCAGGTCCTCGACCTCACCGATGGTCTCCGCGCCGGCGAAGCCGCCGCCCACGAAGACGAAGGTCAGCGCCTTGCGGCGGACCTCCTCGTCGGTGGTCGAGTCGGCCTTGTCCAGCTGCTCCAGCACATGGTTGCGCAGGCCGATGGCCTCCTCGATGCCCTTCATGCCGATGCCCTGCTCGGCGAGGCCGGGGATCGGGAAGGTACGGGAGACCGCGCCGAGCGCGACGACCAGGTAGTCGAAGGGCAGCTCGTAGGCCTCGCCGACGAGCGGCGCGACCGTGGCGACCTTGCGGTCCTGGTCGATGGTCGTGACCCGGCCGGTGAGCACCTCCGCCTTGGGCAGGACGCGCCGCAACGGGACGACGACATGCCGGGGCGAGATGCTGCCGGCGGCAGCTTCGGGGAGGAAGGGCTGGTACGTCATGTACGAGCGAGGGTCGACGACCGTGACGGTCGCCTCCCCGTAGCGCATCTTCTTCAGAATGCGACGAGCTGCGTACAGGCCTACGTACCCACCGCCTACAACGAGGATCCTGGGACGCTCCGTGGTGCTCATGCCATCGAGTATCCACCCCCCTGGGAGGGGGTGCTCGTGAGCCCCTTCACAAGGTGTTGGGTACCCCGTGCTACACTGCGCGGCCACCTTACCGGGAGGCCCTTCTCCGGCACCGTACCGGAGGGGTGAGCGAGGCCCTGTTCACCCCCCGTGAGCTGCCTCTCTCCCTCTTACACGGAGTGGACCACCCCGTGGGTTCATCCGCGCGTAACGCCCCCGGAACGGTGTCGCATTGAGGTCCGGGGAGCCTCTTCGGCCACCGGACGGCCCTACGGAAGACGAAGAGCGTCCAAGCGAGCCGTTTTCCTTGTGAAGAACTTCACGAAGTTTCTCGCGGGGCTCTCCGCGCGGCTCCGTAGGCGGCGGTCCAGGGCCTCCTGGAGTCGCTCGCACAGCAGCGAGACCGAGGTACCAGGAGGCCCTGCACCCGCGCCGACGAGATGCCCGTCTCCTCGCTCTCGCGCAAGGGGAGCCACTCACAGGTGCGGCGACGCCGGCGCGGTCACGCGCGCGGCCGGCGTGCTCCCGTTGCTGTCCTGGCCCGACGGATCCGGCTCGGTGCGAAGGCGTCGATGGTTCCGGCGCCTTGGCCCGGCGTGTCGTCCCACCCCTGGATCCGCCGAGCGAGTCGGACCAGGCGCGCGTCCGCCGGTGGCACGTCGATCTGGAAGTGGGACTCCTTGACCGGAGCCAGCTCGCCACCCCAGGAGACGACACCTGAGCAATCAGCGAGAATGTCGTCCACCACCGTGCGCTCGGAAGTCGACATGCCCGTGTCCTTCGAGGCCCCGAGGGGGTAGAGGAGTGGGCGAATCGCGAGCGCGGTCCCGGACAGGTGGTTCGACTCGAAGCCGACGCCGACCTGCCGGTCCGCCGTGTGGCCCACCACCTCCGCCGAGCGGAGAGCGCCGAGCTCATAGGAGAACCGGCGAGCCACGTAGAGGAGCACCGTGGCAACGTCCCCTCCCAACAGCGCCACATCGACGTTGGTGCCTTCGATCCGGAACTTCTCCGCACGGTCACTGTCGATGACGGGCCAACTGTTCTGCGACCGCCTGCTTCGCCACTCTCCTCCTTGCGGGGTTGCGACAGCTGACGACGGGAAGGCGCCGAGCACGATCCCGGCCGAGACGCCGGCGGCCATTCCGAGAGCCTGGCGACGGCTGGGTCGAGGAGGGGACTCGCTCAATGCAGTGGTCCTTTCCGGTAACGAGAGACGGCGAGCGCGAGTAGACACACGACGGCCACCCCCAGGGCGGTAAACAGCATGGGATTGACCCAGACCGAGACGAGCTCGTAGGTGCGGCCGTCTGCCCAGTGGCAGGCGGCTCGCGGAGGGAAAAGCCTTTCTTCGTACCGATTCCAGTCAGGTATGGGCTCGAGCGGGTCGCACATGCGTGCGGGGTCGGCGAAGAAGACCTGCCCCGCACCCATGAGGCCGCAGAGGACAGCGATGACCAGACCGGCTTTCAGGGCGCCGCGCAAGCGCGCGCCTGTACGGAAACTGAGGCACAACGCTCCGATGGCGCCGATAGCTACCGCGATGATCCAACTACCCATTCATGCACCCTTGCTGAACAGCCTTGCGTGATGTGCGAGATATTTGGCCTGATTGCGGCTCTCCAGACCGGCGCGGGCGATGAGCGAGTCCGCGAAACCGCCGCAGTACTCCCTCAGCCGGTCCGACGGGAGCAGCTGGGGAAGGATCACGCCTTCCCCCGCAGTGGACAGGACGAGGTAGGCACGCCCTCCTGAGATGACGGGGTCCGTCATGTTGGTGAGGACGTCGAAGGCCGCGTCGGCCGCGGTGTCCGCCGAGGCGCCGAACCGCTTGGCAAGATAGTCACGGAAACGAGCGGCTCCGCCACTGCCCGCGTAGTGCTCCCGTACCGCCTCGTTGATGGGCTTGCCGGCCCGCATCTTCTCAGCCAGCAAGAACCCGTCGGCATCCTCGATGAGGTCGCCTATCCCGAAGGTCGAGTTCACTCCGATCTTTGCAAGGCGTTCGGTGCAGTAGGTGTAGCCCGAGGCGTATGAGTCACTGTCTCGGCGCCATTCCCCGTAGAACGTCATCAGGTCCCCGGCCCATCCTGCCACGTCCCCCGCATTAGCCGTGTGCAAATCAGCCGAGGGGGCCTTGATGAAGTGCCCGGCCGCAGTGGCAAGAAGGTGCTGAGGGCCAAGTGTCTGGCCAGTAAAAGGATCGGTGAGCTCGGACAGTAGTTCTGCACCGTTGCTGTCGGCATAGTCGATGAATGCGGAGTCGACGCCACCGATGAGGACTCGCCACTGGGTACCGGCATACCTGACCTTGCGGTAATAATCTGTAACCAGTCGGTTCGCGTCACCTTTGCCGTAACTTTTAGCCAGATTGTACAGCTTGTCGATGTTCGCGATGAACTCGGCGGCCGGAGAAACAGGGCGATTGACATTGTTCTGGCCGCTGTCGGAACCGATCCGGTGCACATCCCGGTCCAGAGCGAAGGTATCACCGCCGTCGGTAACCTGATATTCCTTGATCTGGTTGAACGACCAGTTCGCGGGCAGCGGAAATCCCAGGTTGCCGGAGAAACCCCACGACATGCCGGAGACGAACGAGTACGTGGCATAGGCGTCTTGGGTTACCCGTGCACAAACGTTGCGGGATCCGTACACCCCGTGAAGGTAGCGCTTACCCCTGGAAGCCAAACCTGAGGTCACTCCACGAAAATACTCCAATATATGAGGCATATCTTCCACGGTGGCGTCGTAGTCGACAGCGAAGTAGATGACAGTGCCCCGGTTGAATCCAAAATGCACGGCTTGGTCATGGGCGAGTTGGCCATGCGCATAGCCTATGTTCCACTTGTATTCCGCCAGCGATCTTCCATTGTCTTGGAATATGGGGAAGACATGGAGACCAGCGGCGAAGATGTTGGCCAGCTCTCCCTCTTCAAGCATCTTGGACCCACCGCCGGCAGATGCCTCGTTGAGATACCGCCCCACGTAACGATACCCGTCCACATACAGTCTCTGCGCTCGTGACGGCGTCATGGTGTACGCAGTATCAGAAGCATTGGCCGGGCGATCCGGGTCACCCATGGAAACCAAAAGCTGCGCCCAGGTGGCATAGTCGCCCTTCCCGGTCACATCGAGTGCAGAGAATCGCTGAAAGCCCCGCACCCAGCCTTCGATATCAGAATCCCAGCTTCCGGTGAAGTGAGTCCTCTGATCGTCTTCCGGTGCACTCGACACCGGTTCGTTGAAGACACAGGCGGCGGAGAACAACTGCATGAAAATTCCCGCCGAGCCGGGACCTACAGTATTGGCCCTCAGACCCGCCTGCGTACCTGCTCCAAAATTTCCGGTGGCCTGGCTCTCCGGAATACCGATCTCCAGCTGAATAGCTTTCATCAAGGCCTGCTGAACGTCACGTGAATAGTGACCGTCCGTGGGACCTACAGAAAAGGTGCTTTTTGTCCAGTAACGACCGTTGAGCCACTGCTGAATGGAATGCACCTTGTCCGAGCCGCCGGCGAGGACGACATAGGCGTCCATGTTGAGGATCGCCTTGAGTACTTTGGCCTGGACGACGCCACCATCTTCGGCAAGACCCATGTTGTTCTTCATCTGATTAACAGACGATGCTGCGTCGGCGTCGAAGCTGGAGACGTTCGTGTCACCACCCCAGTAGCCTTTACAGAACAAGCCGTGGCGAATAATCTTGACGATATTTGCGTTCTTGTTCCACCCGATTCCGATAGCACCGAGGGCGGCGACCTTGGAAAGGGTTCCATCACCAAAATTAGCGGCAACCGGACTGATACCCAGTTCATGCTGAAGACCCATGGTAAGGCTGTACATGGTGGGCCAGCCTGTCTGTCCGTTTTCGGAACATCTGGCGTACCCGGCAACGTTTCCGTAGGTGGCGTTGACCCATTTCTGAGCAGCTAAGACCTTCTCGTCCATATGAATCCCCTTCAGGAGGGAGTAGCGCGTCGGAATCTGCAGCGGCAGTGCAATTGTCATGCAATCGAACGCCCGCGTATCGCGTCGAGCCGACATCGTTGAAGAAACTGCACACACCGGCTTGTCATTGCACAACTAACGCGGCAACAGCGGGCAAGCCACGAAACATCGATCCTTTGGGAGCAAGCACTGGAGCCTTCTCCCTTTGAGTTCCTGGCCACCTTGGACATATGCGCCGGCCGAGTTACTCAGAGCATACGGTTCACAGCACAGCGCGAAAAGACCTGATGAGCGCAGGCCGCATATTGAATCAGCGAATGATCCACGCAAGGTCACAGCACGGCCTGCTATGTACCCGTTTTCCCCTTACGCTGAAATCTCCCCATCACTGTCTGCATTGTGACTACTGTCACGCAGCACTGAATGATTGGGAGTCTCTGTTCCCGGAACTCCGGCGATTCGACAGATTGCGGAAGTACGAGATCCTTGAATGTCTCTCACGGGAGCCCCGATGAGTCGGAACAGCCGACAGCCACGGGTCAGCGCGTTCGCGTGTCCGCCGCGACCCCGTGCGCGATGCCGTCGAGGATGTCGTGCTCACTGACGACGACCTCTGTCGCGCCGGTCCTTTCCATGATCGCCAGGAGGATCAGGGACCCCGCGCCGATCACGTCGACCCGGCCCTCGTGCATCACCGGGATCGCCGCCCGCTCGTCGTGCGTGGCGTGCAGAAGGCGCTCGGTGATCTCCTTCACCCGCGCGAGGGGGACCCGGGAGCGGTGGATCGCGGCGGAGTCGTACGCGGGCAGGCCCAGCGCGATCCCGGCGACCGTGGTCACCGAACCGGCGAGCCCCACCAGCGTGCGCGGCTCCGCCAGCGGAACGGTCTCCCCCGCCAAATCCAGGGCCGCCTCGATGTCGGCGCGCATCGCGGCGACCTCGGCGGCCGTGGGCGGGTCGCTGAGGACGCCGTCGTGCAGGAGGTGCCGCTCGGTCAGCCGTACGCACCCGATGTCCACGGACCGTCCCGCCCTGACCCGGTCGTCGCCGACGACGAACTCCGTGGAGCCGCCGCCGATGTCCACGACCAGGCAGCTGTCCCGGACCGCCAGCTCGCTCGTGGCGCCGGTGAAGGAGAGCGCCGCCTCCTCGTCGCCCGTGACGACCTCGGGCTCGACACCCAGGATGTCCAGGACCCCCCGGACGAAGTCGTCGCGGTTCTCCGCGTCGCGGGAGGCGGAGGTCGCCACGAAGCGGATCCGCTCCACCGCGTGCTCGGCGATGACGTCCGCGTACTCCCGGCAGGCGGCGAAGGTGCGCTCCAGCGCCTCGGGGGCGAGCCGGCCCGTCCGGTCCACGCCCTGGCCCAGCCGGACGATCCTCATCCGCCGGTCCAGGTCGGTGAGTTCGCCCGTACCGGGATCGATGTCGGCGACGAGCAGGCGGATCGAGTTCGTACCGCAGTCGATGGCCGCAACCCTGGTCATGCGGGATTCCCCTCGGTCGCCCGGCTGTCCTGGGGGGTGGTCGGCCGGCTGTCCTCGGGGGTGGGCCGGCCGTCCTCCGGGAGGGCCCGGTCGTCGTCCGGGGCGGCCCCGCACGGCGTCACGCACGGGCCCTTGCGCCACCACTCCGGCAGCATCGCCAGCGCCTCGTCCCCCAGCGGGTTCACGCCGGGGCCCGCCGCCAGCGAGTGGCCGACCAGGACGTGCAGGCACTTCACCCGGTCGGGCATGCCACCGGCGCTGGGGAAGCCCTCCAGGACCTCGATGGCGTCCCGGCGGGCCAGGTAGTCCTCATGCGCCTCGCGGTACGCGGCGGCCAGTTCGGGATCGGTCGCCAGGCGCTCGGACATCTCCCTCATGACGCCGTTCGCCTCCAGCGTGCCGATGGCCGAGGCCGCGCGCGGGCAGGTCAGGTAGTACGTCGTCGGGAAGGGCGTGCCGTCGGGGAGCCGCGGGGCGGTCTCGACCACGTCCGGCTGTCCGCAGGGACAGCGGTGCGCGATGGCCCGCAGCCCGCGGGGCGGGCGGCCGAGCTGTTCCTTGAAAGCCGCGACGTCCGCCTCGGTGGGCTCGGTGCGTTCGGTCTGCGGAGGGGGCGTGTCCATGCCTGCCTAGGTTCTGCGTCGAGTGTTGCGTGTCCGGTGTTGCGTGTTGCCTGTCCGGTGTTACGTGTTGCGTGTCCGGTGTTTACGTGTCCGGGCGGTCCGCGTTGTCCACGCTGTCCAGCACGTTCGAGTACCAGGGGCGGTCGGCCGCGCCCTGGTCCTCGCGTTCCTGCCGCGCCGCGCCCGGGTCGATCATCGTGTAGCCGGTGTCCCCCGGCATCACGTAGTGAAGATGCTCGCGGGCCAGCCGCTCGATGTACGCGTCGTCCTGGAGGCGCGCCTTCTCGTCGCGCAGCTCCTCCACCCGCTCGCGCGCCTCGCGGGAAAGCTTCTCCTGGTCGGCGATCTCGTTCTGCTGCGAGACGTACTGGCGCATCGGATAGGCGAGCGCGACGACGAGCGTGCAGACGACGAGGGCGAGGAAGGCGGCGCGTCCGGTGAGCCGGGAGCGGCGGGCCTGGCGGCGGTTCTGCGAGCGGTAGACACGGGCCGCGGTCTGCTCCCCGAGCACCCGCAGCCTGGTCGCGGTGGAGAACCGGTCCCGGTTCCCGGCCATGGTCCGCCTCCCCTGTCACGTACGTACGTCCCCGGACACGGTACGGGACCGGGGACGGGGACGTACGGACGACGGGCTGGTCGGCGCCCGCCGAGCGGCGCGGCCGGCGGGCGCCGGGCGGCGCGGTCGGAGGCAGCCGACCCGGCGGGGTCAGCCCTTGAAGCGGGGGAACGCGCTGCGGCCCGCGTACACCGCGGCGTCGTCGAGGATCTCCTCGATGCGCAGCAGCTGGTTGTACTTGGCCACGCGCTCCGAGCGGGCGGGCGCGCCGGTCTTGATCTGGCCGCAGTTGGTGGCGACGGCGAGGTCGGCGATGGTGACGTCCTCGGTCTCGCCGGAGCGGTGGGACATCATGCACTTGAAGCCGCTGCGCTGGGCCAGCTCGACGGCGTCCAGCGTCTCGGTGAGCGAGCCGATCTGGTTGACCTTGACGAGCAGGGCGTTCGCGGAGCCCTCCTCGATGCCGCGGGCGAGGCGCTCGGGGTTGGTGACGAAGAGGTCGTCGCCGACGATCTGGACCTTGGAGCCCAGCTTGTCGGTGAGGACCTTCCAGCCGGCCCAGTCGTCCTCGTACAGCGGGTCCTCGATGGAGACCAGCGGGTAGGAGGCGACCAGCTCCTCGTAGTACTCGGTCAGCTCGGCGGCCGAGCGGGACTTGCCCTCGAACTCGTACTTTCCGTCCTTGTAGAACTCGGACGCGGCGACGTCGAGCGCGAGCGCGATGTCGCGGCCCGGCGCGTAACCGGCTTCCTTGATCGCTTCGAGGATGAGGTCGAGCGCGGCGCGGTTGGAGTCCAGGTTCGGGGCGAAGCCGCCCTCGTCGCCGAGGCCGGTCGACAGGCCCTTGTCCTTCAGGACGCGCTTGAGCGTGTGGTAGACCTCGGCGCCCCAGCGCAGGGCCTCGGAGAAGGACTCCGCGCCGATCGGGGCGATCATGAACTCCTGGATGTCCACGTTCGAGTCGGCGTGCGACCCGCCGTTCAGGATGTTCATCATCGGAACGGGCAGCAGGTGCGCGTTCGGGCCGCCGAGGTAGCGGAAGAGCGGCAGGTCGGACGCCTCGGAGGCGGCGTGCGCGACGGCGAGGGAGACGCCGAGGATGGCGTTGGCGCCGAGCGACGACTTGTCCGGGGTGGCGTCCAGGTCGAACATCGCCTGGTCGATGAGGCGCTGCTCGGTGGCGTCGTACCCGACCAGCTCCGGGCCGATCTGCTCGATGACGGCGAGGACGGCCTTCTCGACACCCTTGCCCTGGTAACGGTTGGGGTCACCGTCGCGGAGTTCAAGGGCCTCGAACGCACCGGTGGAGGCACCGGAGGGGACAGCAGCACGGCCGGTGCTGCCGTCGTCGAGGCCGACCTCGACCTCGACCGTGGGGTTGCCTCGGGAGTCGAGGATTTCCCGGGCTACGACGACGTCGATGGACGGCACGAGCATCTCCTTCATGGGATGTGACGCTTTGGGTGCGGGGCCGCTCGGCCGCGCGACACGAGCCTAACCGGCCCCGGCCCTCCGGCAGGCCGGTGCCCGCCCGCTGGGACGAAATGAAGACGTCATCCTGATGACACGGGGGCGAACGGCCCGCGGCCGGCTGTTCCGGCCGTACGACACCCGGGCGGCCGGAACGGGGAAACCCCGGCCCGCGCGCGTACGGGGGAAGAACGCGCGGGGCCGGGGTGGTCCGGGGGTGGGGCCACAAAGGGGGACGGATGGCCCCGGGGGGGGTGGGTCAGCTCAGGTGGAGCTGCTGGCCCGGGAAGATCACGTCCGCGTCGGCGACGATGTCCTTGTTCAGGTCGAACAGCTTCTTCCAGCCACCCTTGACGTGGTGACCGGCGGCGATCTTCGACAGGGTGTCGCCGGACTTGACCTTGTACTCGCCGTCACCCTTCTTGATCGTGGTGGGACGGCTCGTACCGCGCGAGGCCGGCTGCTCGGTGCTCCGCGTCGACGTCGACGGGGCGGACTGCTGCGGAGTGGACTGCCGCGGCGCCGACTGCCGCGGCTGCGCGGCGGGCTGCTCCGCCGGCTGCGACGGGGCGGCCGGGGCGGAGTCGTTCGAGGCGCCGGAGAGGCCCACACCACAGCTCGGCCACGCGCCCTTGCCCTGGCCCGCGAGGACCTTCTCGGCGACGGCTATCTGCTGCGACTTGGAGGCCTGGTAGGCGTTGGGCGCGTAGGCGGTGCCGCCGTACGCGGCCCAGGTGGACGGGGTGAACTGGAGCCCGCCGGAGAAGCCGTTGCCGGTGTTGATGGACCAGTTGCCGCCGGACTCGCACGCGGCGACCTGGTCCCACTCGGCGGTGGTCGCGGCGGAGGCGGACGTGGCGCCGAGCAGCGGGACCGCGACGGCGGCACCGGTCACCCCGGCGAGCGTGGCGTAGCGGACGGCCTTGGACGGACGGCGGTGCTTGGCCTTGGAACGCAGCATGAAGCTATCTCCTCACCGACGCCTGCGAGGTCAGCTGTCGGGTTCGGGCCAAGTGAGTTGCCCGGCCGCGTGCCAGTGGGGGCCTCCCGGCCCTCGCTGTACGCGGCTTCACCCCGAGCCGGTCGTCGGCCGTCTCTCGACGGCCGGGGCCGGCACCTAACCTGTGGGTCCCCCGCTCCTGCCTTCGGCGCTTGACGCGACGACTACTCCCCCCGACCGACGGCAGGATTCGGCGTGACGGTCGACGGGGCCCGCGGTGCGAGCGGTTCAGACCGTAGACACAGGTGCCCCTGATGTTCAAAGAACCCGATCCGGGAAAAATCGCCCGAACTCCCCTGTGTGCCTTCTGTGTTTTCGCAGGTGAGGGCCGAAACCGTGCCACCTGGGGGCCAAAGGTCCTCTGTTGAGACAAAGAGACCCTTGTCTCACTTGCGCAGAAGTGGACATAGGGCCTCCAACCGCCCCCGGAAACGGACCGGGGGCGGGCCGCGGGCCGGCCGGGGGCGGCCCGTCAACTGCTCCTACTTCACGCCGAGATCGACGGTCTGGCCAGGGAGGATGAGGTCGGGGTCGGAGCCGAGCGCGTCCTTGTTCGCCTCGTAGAGCGCGGACCAGCCGCCCTCGACGCCGTTCTCGTCCGCGATACGCCACAGGCAGTCACCGGGACGGACGACGTATTCGCCGTCGGCGGCGCCGGCGGCATCCGCCGTCACGCCTTCCGCGTCACGTGTCAGTCCGTCACCCCGGGAGGCGTGACGCCCGGATTCACGCTCTTCGCCCGAGTTGTCCGGCGTGAGGCCGGTCGCGCCGGGGGTCGCCGGGTCCTCGGGGGCCGCGCCGCCGCGGTGCTTGCCCTTGACGGTGTCCGTGGTGGCCCGGGAGGAGGGGGTGGCCGAGCGGGACGGGCTCAGGGTGCCCGCGTCCGTGGCGCCGCTCTCCGTACCGTCACCGCTGTCCCGTTCGCCGCCCGCGCTCTTCGCGCTGCCGGAGGGGGTGGTGCCGGCGGAGGGGGTGCTGTCGGGGGTGCTGGGGGTGGTGTCGGAGCCTTCCGCCCGGTCCGTGTCCGCCGCGCCGCCGGTGGACGCCTCGGGGCTCGCGGACTCCTCGACCGTCCCGGGGGCCGCCCCGGGGTCGACCAGCGGCTCCGCGGTGTCCTTCAGGAGTCCGGCGACGGGCGCGCAGCTGGCCCAGGCCGACGGGCCCTGCGCGTCGAGGACCTTCTCGGCGACCGCGATCTGCTGCGAGCGGCTGGCGAGGTCGGGGCGGGTCGCGTAGTCGCCGCCGCCGAAGTCGTCCCAGGTCTCCTGGGCGATCTGGAGTCCGCCGAAGAAACCGTTGCCGAGGTCCGCGCTCCACGCGCCCCCGCTCTCGCAGTCGGCGACGCGGTCCCAGGTGGAGGCGTCCGCCGCGCTGGCGGAGGTGGCGCCGAGGAGGGGGATCGCGATCGCGGAGCCGGTCACCCCCGCCGCGACGATCAGAGCGGGCGCCTGGCGGGGGCGACGGTGTCGGCCGTTCGCGGACATGCGGTTGCCTTCCGTGTGCCGTACGACGCAGGGAGCGTCACACGTGAAATCGACTACAGCGTGTGGCTGCTGAGCTGTCGGTGAAGGTAGCCGGACTCGAACGCTTGTCACAAGTCGATGCAGGGGAGATCACGTGAAAGTCACATTCCTGACGGTCCGTCAGTTATTTCATGGCGGTCAATCAGCTGGGCAAAGGCGTGAACTGCACCGGAAGTGTGCGCAATCCCCGCATGATGAGCCCGCCCCGCCACCGCAAATCGGCCGGATCTCCCGCAAGTCGCACGTCGGGCAGGCGCGTCAGCAGCGTGCCGAGCGCGGCCTGTCCCTCCAGGCGGGCGAGCGGCGCGCCGACGCAGTAGTGGATGCCGTGTCCGTAACCGAGATGCTGATTGTCACGCCGTGCGAGATCCAGCCGGTCCGGGTCCTCGAACCGCGCGGGGTCCCGGTCGGCCGCCGCGAGGACGACGAGGACCGGATCGCCGGTCGCGACCGCCTGTCCGCCGAGCGTCAGCGGCTCGGTGGCGTACCGCCAGGTCGCCAGCTCCACCGGCCCGTCGTACCGCAGCAGTTCCTCGACGCCGGTCGCCAGCAGGCCGCTCTCGCCCGCGTCGAGCGACGCCTGGAGCAGCGCGCGCTGCTCAGGGTGGCGCAGCAACGCGTACATGCCGTTCCCGATGAGGTTGACGGTCGTCTCGAACCCGGCGAAGAGGAGGATGAAGGCCATCGCGGCGGCCTCGTTCTCGGTGAGGTGCTCGCCCTGGTCGCTCGACCGGATCAGGTCGGTGATCAGGTCGTCGCCGGGGTTCTCCCTCTTACGGTGGATGAGTTCGGCGAGATAGCTCCGCATCTTCTTGACCGACCGCGCGACGCCGCCGCGCGGGCCGCCGCCGTGGCGGATCATCATCCCGGCCCAGTCGCGGAAGTCGTCCTGGTCCTCGCGCGGCACCCCGAGCAGGTCGCAGATCGCGTAGATGGGGAGGGGGAAGGCGAAGTCGTGGATGAGGTCCGCCTCGCCCTCCGCCGCGAAGCCGTCGATGAGGCGGTCCGTCAACTCCTGCACGCGTGGTGCGAATTGAGCCACGCGGCGGGGGGTGAACGCCTTGGACACGAGCCGCCGCAGCCGGGTGTGGTCCGGCGGGTCGATGTTCAGCAGGTGGGTCATCAGCTCGGCGTTGCGCTCCCCCGGGATCCCCGTCCTGCCCTTGGCGTGCGCCGACCCGGCGTGGTGGACGGGGTTCTTGGAGAGCCGGGGGTCGGCGAGCGCCCGCTTGGCGTCGGCGTACCGCGTGACGAGCCAGGCCTCCACGCCGCTGGGCAGCTCGGTCCGGTGGACAGGCGCGTGCTCGCGCAGCCAGGCGTAGGCGGGGTAGGGGTCGGTGGCGAACTCCCAGGTGAAGAGCTCGGGCGCGTCGGGGGTGGACATGCCTTGACAGTAATCGTGGCTGGTTCGGGCTGTCGGTTCGGGCGGTAGGTACGGGCTCTCGGTGCGGGCTGGCGGTACGGGGCTGTCGGTACGAGCTACTTCGCGAGGCCCTCCGCGGCGCGGATCGCGTCCCGGTACGCGCGCGCGGCGGCGCGCAGGGCCGTTTCCGGGTCGGTGCCGGCGCGCTCCGCCTCCATGGCCAGGGCGAGGAGTCGGTAGCCGATGCCGTCGCCCGCCGGGGGCGGTACGTCCAGTCCCGCCGTACGGACCCGGCCCGCGAGCTTCGCCGCCAGGGCGAGCCCGGGCTGGCCCAGCGGGACGCCGTCCGTGACCGAATCGCGCTGCTTCTCGATCGCCTTGGTCCGCAGCCAGTGCGCCTTGACGTCCTCGGGGGTCTCGGCGGTCTCGTCGCCGAAGACGTGGGGGTGGCGGTGGATGAGCTTGTCCACGAGCGTGCCGGCGACGTCGTCGATGGAGAACGGCTCGATGTCGTCGTCCAGGCCGTCCTGGGCGATGCGGGCGTGGAAGACCACCTGGAGCAGGACGTCCCCCAGCTCCTCGCGCAGCTCGTCGCCGTCGCCGTCCTCGATCGCCTCGACCAGTTCGTACGCCTCCTCGATGCCGTACTTGGCGAGGCCCTGGTGCGTCTGGACCGAGGACCACGGGCACTCGGCGCGGATGCGGTCCATGACCTGGACGAGGTCGAGGAGCCGGGCGCCGGGGAGGTCGTACGAGCCGGGGAGCAGTTCCAGGTCCGGCATCTGGACGCGGCCGGAGCCGGCCAGGCGGGCGAGGCCGTCGGTGAGGACGGCGTCCGTGCCGTCGCCGTCGGCGGTGGGGAGGACGACGACGGTACGGCCGCCGGCGCACTCCTCGACCAGCTCGTGGGCGGTGGGCGCGGTGTGCTCCACGGTGACGCCGGCCTCGCGGAGGTACGGGAGCTGCGGGTGCGCGGGGTCCGCGCAGAGGACGCGGTCGGCGGCGTGCAGGGTCTGCCAGGCGGGCCAGGAGAGGAGGCCGGGGGCGACACGGTGGCTGGCGGTGAGCAGAACGATGCGGCCGGGGGTGGCCGGGTCGTGGGGGGCGGGAGGTTCTTGGGTCACCCCTTGAACCTACCTCCGGAGCGTGCGGGGCCCGCCCGGCGGGCTTGTCCTCAATCGCCGGACGGGCTGGATGTGGCGGCCCGGTGGATGGGTGTCCTCAAACGCCGGACGGGCTTGATATGCGGCCGGACGCGCTTGATCTACGCGTCCGTCGGCTGTTCCTGCGGGGCCTCTTTGGTCACCTGGGTGATCCACGGGGTCTTCGCGTCGCCCAGCTGGACCTTGCCGTTGTCCCAGCTGCCGTAGCGCGGGTTCACGTCGATGCTCAGCTTCTTGGACGTCGCCGCCAGGCCCGCCACCAGCTTCTGCTGGCCCTGCGGGGTCATCGAGTCCGCGCCCAGCGCCGCGCCGACCTTCGTCAGCAGGACGTCACGGCGGATCGCGTCGTCGAGCTGGTCCGGGGTGACCGCGCCCTGCTGGAGCGCCAGCGCGAGGAACTGCTTCTCGCCGCCGGACTGCGCGACCGCCTGCTGCCGGGCCGCCTGGACCTCCTTGCGGCTCACCGTCACGCCGGCGTCGTCCGCCGCCCGCTGGAGGACGCGGTCGAAGATCATGCCGTTCAGCTTGATCTGGCTGAGCCTGCCGGTGTTCTTGATGAGTTCGGCCGACTCGGGCGACGCCTCCTGGGCGGTACGGACGTCCCGTACCGCTCCCTGGAGGGTGGACACCTCGATCCGCTGCCCGCCGACCACCGCCGCGGCCCCGGGATGGGCGTCGCTGCCGCAGGCGGTGAGCAGGGGAGCCGCGGCGAGGAGCGCGACGGAGAAGGAGAGCGCGGTGCGACGGCGGCGGTGCAAAGGGAGCCTCCCGGCGTGATTGTGCGGCGATGCACAAGGCCTTGCAGTGATCGATGTTAGGCAGTCCGCGTGGCAGGGGCCACTGGTTCGACCAACGATTCACCGGGAGATTGGGGTGCGCCCCGCCGGAGAAGTCGGTTCCGGGTCCCGGTCGGGGCGGAGCATGATCGCGCGGGAGACCACAAAAGTGATCGGTACGGCCGCGCCCGCGGCGCCCAGCGGGGCGTAACGGCTGCTGAGGCGCAGCACGTCCACCAGCAGGTAGACACCGCTGGTGGTGATCACGAAGTTCGCGGCGTTGGTGAGGGGGAAGAGCACGAACTTGCGCCAGGTCGGGCGGGTCCGGTAGGTGAAGCGGCTGTTGAGGAAGAACGAGCCGACCATCGAGAGTGTGAACGCGATCACATGCGCGGCGACATACGGCAGCCGGGTCAGCAGGACCAGGTAGAGGGCGTAGTACGTCCCGGTGTTGACCACTCCGACCAGGGCGAACCTGATCAGCTGGCCGCGGAGCGTCATCACGCGCCCCGGAACTGCTGCTGGTGTTCGAGCGCGCGCCGCAGTTCGGCGGGGAGCGGGTGGTACGGGCCGTACGCCCGCTCCGTGTCCCACAGCAGGCTCCGCAACTGCTGCCGCGCCGCCGCGTGGTCGCCCACCGCGAGCAGCAGGTGCCCGATGCGGTGGCGGATCTCGAAGGCCCGGCCCGCGTCGCCGCCCGGCTGCCGCATGCTCTCGTAGTACGGCACCAGCGCACGGTACTCCGCGAGCGCGGCGGCGGTCTCGCCGAGCTGTTCGAGGCACTGCGCGGCCTCGTACCGGAACTGGAGCGCCTGCGGGTCGCCTGCCCCCGCCTCGGCCGTCCGGTCGTCGGCGAGGCGGCGCAGCTCCGGGAGGGCGCGCCGGTACTGGCCGTCGTCCAGCAGGGTCGACGCGTACTGCTTGCGCAGGATGCGGACCACCGGGGAGTACTCGCCGTGCTCCGCCGCGGCGGCGGGCAGGATGCCGCCGAGGATGTCCACGGCCTGCGTGATGCTGCCCTCCCCCAGCAGCCGCTTGACCTCGTCCACCGCCGCTGCCACGTCCGGCCGTTCGGCCGGGACGGGCGCCTGCTGCGTCACCGGCGGGGACGGCACGGTCGTGGCGCGGTCCGGCCAGGGGGCGTGCGGGCGCAGGAAGGGGCGGGTCGGGTCGAGCGGGCCCGTGGGGCCGCCCCGGGCGGGCAGGAGCGGGACGAGGTGTTCGTACACCTCCTGGGCGCCGGCGGGCCGGTGTTGCGGGTCCTTGGCGAGCAACCGCAGGACGACGCGCTCCAGTTGCTCGGGCACCTCGGCCCGCAGCCGGCGGATCGGCACGGGCGCCTCGTACAGATGGCGGTGCAGGACCCCGAGGACGGTGGAGCCCGCGAACGGCACGTTCCCGCTGAGGAGTTCGTGGAGGAGCACGCCGAGGGCGTAGAGGTCGGTGTACGGGCCGACGGCGCCGCCCATCGCCTGTTCGGGCGCCATGTACGCGGGGCTGCCGATGGGCGAACCGGTGTGGGTGAGGCGGGTGGTGTCGGTGTCGAGGACGGAGGCGACCCCGAGGTCGAGGACCGTGACCGTACCGTCGGGCCGCACCATCACGTTCCGCGGCTTGAGGTCGCGGTGGACGATGGGCACCGCGTGGACGGCGCCGAGGACGGAGCAGAGCTGCGCGGCGACGGAGACGGCCCAGGGCCAGGGGTACGGGTCGTGCTCGGCGAGGTGGTCGGCGAGGTCCGCGCCCTCCACGTACTGCATGACGAGGTACAGGTCGTCGTTGTCGCTGCCCGCGTCGTGGACGGTGACCAGGCCGGGGTGGTCGACCTGGGCGGTGACCCGGCACTCGCGGACGAAGCGGCGGCGCATCTCGTCGGCGCCGCTGGCGGCGGTCATCCGGTCGGGGCGCAGGAGCTTGACGGCGACGCGGCGGTCGAGCCGCTGGTCGTACGCGGTCCACACCTGGCCCATGCCGCCCTGGCCTATGACCGTCGACAGCTCGTAACGGTCCGCGATGACCCGCCCGTTCACCGGCCTTCCTGGCCCTTGCCCTTGCGCAGGAAGTCGCTCAACTCGTCCAGCTCGGCGCGCACCTGGTCGATACGGGGGTGGTCGGTGCGGGGGTGGTCGGTGGCGCGGGGGCCGCCCGTGCCGTGCCCGTCCGGCCGCGGGGTGTTCGTCCGCGCGGAGTCCGCGGGGTGGTGCGCCGGGGGTACGGGCGGGGGCGGCGGGACGTGCGGGCGCACGGCGGGCGGCGGGGTGGCCGTACCGACCGGGGGGTAGCCGTACGCGGCCTGGGGCGGGATGGGCTGGGGCGGGACGGGCTGCGGGTGGGCCGCCTGCGCGTTCCTGCGGCTGAAGTGCACGATGTCCGCGTACAGGTAGTAGAAGAGGACGGAGACGGCGGTCAGCAGGAGCAGCCCGACGCTGACGTCCGACTGGGTGGCCGACAGGTCCTCGGTCTCGTCCGTGCCGATCAGCGCCACGCACAGGACGAGCATCGCGACGGTGAGGGCCAACAGCGCCCAGTTCAGGCCCTTGCGGGTGATGATGGCGAGCCGCAGCATCGGCGCCCAGGCGAGGAACCCGCAGCTGAGAACAGCGGCCAGCGCGAAGAACACACGCAACACGACGACGGAGGTCCCGTCTGTCGGTCGCTGCGGCGGCACGTAGCCGTGGCCGTGCATCACTGCTCCTGAAGGCCTGGGGACGAGGCGGAATCCGCGGTACGGGGACGAGCGTATACAGCGACGGTGACACCCCGCCCCCGGGTTGCGCGGAACTGGTACCGCATCGACAACTCCTCCCCGAACCGGGCCCGCAGGGGCCCTTACCGGCCACGGAACGGATCCGCGGCCGTTGGTTCAGCCGGGGTCGACGCTGCCGTCCGTCAGGCCGTCGTGAAGCCCTCGGACCAGCTGTTCCCCCAACTGTCCCGCGAGCCGCACCGCATCCTCGAAGGCGGCCAGCGCGCGGAAGCGTTCACCGTACCGCCGCTGGTCGGCGGGCGGGAGCCTGGGCAGGCGCAGACGCCGTACGTCGAGCCGGGTGGCGGTGGAGGCGTAGCTGCTCGCCCGGCGGTTGTTGGCGGTGCCCCGCAGGAATCCGGCGAGGAACCAGGGGTCGAGGGCGGCCGGATCCGGCCGCAGCAGCTGGAGGTTGCGGCCGAGGGCGGCACCGGCCGTCGCGGCGTCGACCACGCGCACCACGGCGCCGCCTCCCAGGACGGGGACGACGACGTCCCCTTCCCGCGTACGTACGGGCTCTTCGGGCGGCCCTTCGGGGAGGGCGCCGGAGGGGGCGCGGCCGGCGAGGACGTCCTGTTCGGTGAGGACGGGGGTGGGGGTGGGGGCGGGGGTGCCGGTGCTTGTGCCTGTTCCCGCGCCTGTGCCGGTGCTTGTGCCGGTGCCGCCCGCGTGGAGCACCAGGGCCCCCGCGCGGGCGAGTTCGCCGACGGTGACGGTGACGCCCGGCAGCGGGGCCCGGGCCGCCTCCCCCGCGCCGTCCGCCGCCGTGACGGCCGGCGGGACCAGGTCGTGGGTGAGGCGCAGGGTGTCCGTCAGCCGTTCCCGTACGAGGGCGAGTTCGGCGGTGCCGCTCGCGGCGGCCGGGGGCGGGAGATGGCGCGCGGGGGCCAGGTCCACGTCGTCGTCCAGAAGCTCGATGACGGACACCGCGCCGCAGACGCCCGGCCGTTCCTCCACCGTGCCCTGCCGCTCGAAGGCGCCCCAGGCGTCGAGGACCGTGCTGTGGACGGCGGACCAGTCGAGGGTGTCGCGCCCGCCCCCGGGGGCGGCGAGCCCGGCGGTGTCGACGAGGAGCAGCTCGGGCGCGGGCCGGTCACCGGCGGCGGGCCTGCGCAGGACCCAGAGGTGGAGCGGGACGCCGTACGGGGGCGCGGCGCCGGCCGGCAGGGCGACGACGGCCCGCAGGGCGCCGCGCCGCAGCAGGTCGGCGCGGATCCGGCGGCCGGAGCGGCGGGAGGCGGCGGCGGGCGGCATCAGGAGGACGGCGGTGCCGCCGGGGCGCAGGCGGGCCAGGGCGTGCTGGACCCAGGCCAGTTCGGACTCCGTACGGGCCGGGAAGCCGTACTCCCAGCGCGGGTCGTAGGCCAGTTCCTCGTGGCCCCAGTTGCGCTCGTTGAACGGCGGGTGGCAGAGGACGGCGTCGACCGCGAGCCGGGGGAACGCGTCGGCGCGCAGGGTGTCGCCCGCGTGGACGCGCACCTCCGCCTCCGTATGAAGGGCGAGGCGCAGCGCGGTGAGCGCGGCGGGCTCGGGGACGGCCTCCTGGGCGTGCAGGGCGGCCGGGTGCGGTACGGCGCGCAGCAGCGTGCCGGTGCCGGCAGCGGGGTCGAGCACGCTCACACCCTCCACCGTGGCGCCCGCCAGCGCGGTCATGAGGGCGGCGGCTTCGGGCGGGGTGAGCGTGTACTGGCGGGGGTTGGCGTCCAGGTAGCGGCCGAGCAGGAACTCGAACGCCTGGCGGGCGCCGAGGTCTTTGGCCAGTTCGGCGGCGGCCCGCAGCAGAGGCACGCGCGAACGCAGCTCTCGGGCGCCGGGGGTGTGAACCGGTCTGTCAGCCCGTTCGCCGAGGCGGGCGGTGAGGACGTCGTCCAGGGCGGCGGGCAGCAGCTCGGCGAACCGTACGTCACTGGCGGCGGCCAGCTCCAGCCAGACCATGGGGCGCTCGTGGACGAGGAGGAGGGCGCAGCCCGTACGGATCAGGGCGGAGGCGGCGCCCGCGGGGTCGCCGGAGACTTCCTGCCAGACGCGTTCGCGCAGCGGGACCTCGGCGAGTTTCCCCTGGTCGCGCAACCATTGCTCGACCTCGCCGAGGGCGAAGGAGGGACTGGTCTCGGTGCCTCCGACCGGTTGCGGGAAGTCGCTGTGGCGGCGGCGCCAGTTGCTGACGGCGGCCCTTCCGACACCCGCGAGCCGGGCGATCCCGGCGGCCGTGACCTCCGCTGCGTTCTCCGGCACCTGGCTGCCTCCCTCACCCGCACGGCTGTCGTGTCGGACCGAGCATAGCGGCGCGCACCCCTTTCGAACGGATTCCCGTGGTGGACGTAGGCGATACCGAGAATCGTGGTTGACTCGGTTCACAGCATCTGTTGTCATTGACTCATCGCCACACGACTTTCCCGGAGATCACCATGCAGATACACCTCTCGCCGCGCGCCCGCCGTGGCGCCCTCGCCGCCCTCTGCACTGCCGCCGTCCTGACGCTCCCTGCCTGCGGCACGGGCACGGGCGGCGACAACGGCCCGGCCAAGAAGGCCACCAAGTCCACCAAGGCCGCGAAGGCCACCAAGAAGCCCGCCCCCTTCGCGGACCAGTCGGGCCCCGAGGTCCTGGACCGGGCCTTCGCCGCGACCCGCGCCGCCACCTCCCTGACCCTCAAGGCCGACATGCCGGATCCGGAGGGTCGCGTCGCCGTCGACGTGGCGCTCGACAAGAAGGGCGACTGCGCGGGCACGATGTCGATGAACGGGCAGGGCACGGTGACCCTCACCAAGACCGGCCAGACCGTCTACATGAAGTACGACGAAGAGCTGCTGCGGTCGCAGGGCAAGGGCCGGCCGAAGGCCGAGGTGGACGCGGCGGTCGACATGCTCGCCGACCGGTGGATCAAGGCCGACGCCAAGGAACCCGACGCCAAGGATCTGGTCGGCTTCTGCGACCTGGACGAGCTGCTGTCCGCGTTCGAGGGCGGCGACAGCGTGGCCCGCAAGGGCCCGGCGAGCACGGTCGACGGACAGCCGGCGCTCACGCTGACGGAGACGGACGGCTCGTCCGACTACACCGTGCACGTGGCGGCGGAGGGGAAGCCGTACCTGCTCAAGATCGTCTGGACCGGCAAGGAGGAGGGGACCATGGCGTTCTCGGAGTTCGACCGCCCGGTCGCGGCGGAGGTCCCGGCCGACAAGGACGTGGTGGACCTGGCGAACCTGGACGGCTGACGGCGTACGGGCCACGCCCGACGGGGCCGTACAGCCGCCCTACCGCAGCCCGCACTCACCAACCACCCCTGTCAGCCGCCGCACTGACGGAGCATCACCTTCTTGTCCGCCGCCGTCACGGGCAGTTCGTACTTGAGCGAGACCTGGGCGAAGCGCACCGCGTACGAACAGCGGATCCGCTTGTCCGGCGGCAGCCAGGACGCCGGGCCCGAGTCCGACTTGGATCCGTTGGTGGGGCCGTCCACCGGAATGAGGTTGAGCGGGTCGTTGGCGATCTGCTTGCGCTTGGCCTCGTCCCAACGGGCCGCGCCCATCTGCCAGTCGTACGACAGCGGCATCACATGGTCGATCTGCACCTTCGACGCGGACTGCTTGCGCCACTCGATCGTCTTTCCGGTGTACGGGTCCCGCAGCGTCATCGAGACGACGACACAGTCGGACCCCGACCGGTACTTCAGCCGCTCGCCGTCCCGGGCGAGCAGGTCGTTCCTGGTGTCGCAGCCGTTGTGCGCGAAGGGCACCCCGTCGGCGGAGTCCAGCCAGGCGTAGCCGAACTTGTCGCGGTCGTAGCCCGTCTTGGGGCCGCGCCCCTTCGTCTTCACCCGCTCGATGAGCTCGCGGCCCGCGCTCCTGTCCGCCTCCGACGTGAGGGGAGCGAGCCCGCGCTTCGTCCCGTCGGGGTTCTTCAGCGGGCCCGCGCCGGAACCGCCCGACCCCGACCCCGTGTCCGAGCCCGGATCCCGCGCCCCGGCCGAAGCGGCCGGTCCCGGGTCGATGCCGATCCCGCCCTCGCACCCGCCGAGGACGGCGACCGCCAGCACCACGGCCCCACCGCGCAGGCCAGCCCGCGCCACCCGTACCCCACGTCCGTCCACGCCCGCACCCTACGCTTCCCGCCGGCCGGCCCGGCAGGGAGACGTATGCCCCCGATCCCCCTACTGAGGCGCGGAACGCGGGGCCTCAGTAGGGGGATCGGGGGCAGGCGGTCTCAGGACCCCAGGATCGTCGCCAGGAACTCCCCGGTCCACGACAGCAGTTCGCGTCCCACCACGGGCTTCCCGCCGATCTTCCCCGCCGTCGGACGCGGCACCAGGATCTGGTGCGCCGCCGGCTTGATGACCGTACGGGGATGCAGCCGCTTGAGGCGCAACTCCTGCGACTCCCTCAACTCCACCGGCGCGAAGCGGATGTTCGGGCCCTGGAGCACGATCTCGCCCACCCCGCACGCCCGCGCGAGCATCCGCAGGCCCGCCACCAGCAGCAGGTTCTCCACCGGCTCCGGCAGCTTGCCGTAGCGGTCGGTCAGCTCCTCGCGCACCGCCTTGATGTCCGCCTCCGTGGTGGCGGAGGCGATGGCGCGGTACGCCTGGAGGCGCAGCCGCTCGCCCGGCGCGTACTCATGCGGCACGTGCGCGTCGACCGGCAGCTCGATCTTGACCTCCAGCGGCGCCGCCTCCTCCACCGTGCCGTCCACGGCGGCGCGGTAGTCCGCCACCGCCTCGCCGACCATGCGGACGTACAGGTCGAAGCCGACACCCGCGATGTGGCCGGACTGTTCGCCGCCGAGCAGGTTGCCCGCGCCGCGGATCTCCAGGTCCTTCATGGCCACGTACATGCCCGCGCCCATCTCGGTGTGCTGGGCGATCGTCGCGAGCCGTTCGTGCGCGGTCTCGGTCAGCGGCTTCTCGGGCGGGTAGAGGAAGTACGCGTAACCCCGGTCCCGTCCGCGGCCCACCCGGCCGCGCAGCTGGTGGAGTTGGGACAGGCCGAAGTTGTCGCCGCGCTCCACGATCAGGGTGTTGGCGTTCGAGATGTCGATGCCGGACTCCACGATCGTCGTGGAGACCAGCACGTCGAACTTCTTCTCCCAGAAGTCGACCACGACCTGTTCCAGCGCGCTCTCACCCATCTGCCCGTGCGCCGTGGCGATCCGCGCCTCCGGGACGATCTCGCGCAGCCGCGCCGCGGCCCGGTCGATCGACTCCACCCGGTTGTGGATGTAGAACACCTGGCCCTCGCGCAGGAGTTCACGGCGGACGGCCGCGCCGATCTGCTTCTGCTCGTACGGGCCCACGAAGGTCAGCACCGGGTGGCGCTCCTCCGGCGGGGTGGTGATGGTCGACATCTCGCGGATGCCGGTGACGGCCATTTCGAGCGTACGGGGGATGGGCGTCGCGGACATCGTGAGGACGTCCACGTTGGCGCGGAGCTTCTTGAGCTGCTCCTTGTGCTCGACGCCGAAGCGCTGCTCCTCGTCCACGATGACCAGACCGAGGTCCTTGAACTTCGTCTCGGACGAGAACAGCCGGTGCGTACCGATGACGATGTCGACCGCGCCTTCGCGCAGCCCCTGGAGCGTCGCCTTGGCCTCGGCGTCCGACTGGAAGCGCGAGAGGGCCTTCACGGAGACGGGGAACTGCGCGTACCGCTCCGAGAACGTACCGAAGTGCTGCTGCACCAGCAGCGTCGTCGGTACGAGCACCGCGACCTGCTTGCCGTCCTGGACGGCCTTGAAGGCGGCCCGTACCGCGATCTCCGTCTTGCCGTACCCGACGTCGCCGCAGACCAGCCGGTCCATCGGGACCGTCTTCTCCATGTCCTCCTTGACCTCGGCGATCGTGGAGAGCTGGTCCGGCGTCTCCACGTACGGGAAGGCGTCCTCCAGCTCCCGCTGCCAGGGGGTGTCGGGGCCGAAGGCGTGGCCGGGGGCCGCCATGCGCGCCGAGTAGAGCTTGATCAGGTCGGCGGCGATCTCCTTGACGGCCTTCTTGGCGCGCTGCTTGGTCTTCGTCCAGTCGGCGCCGCCGAGGCGGTGCAGGGTGGGCGCCTCGCCGCCGACGTACTTCGTCACCTGCTCCAGCTGGTCGGTCGGGATGTACAGCCGGTCGCCGGGCTGACCGCGCTTGGCGGCCGCGTACTCGACCAGTAGGTATTCGCGGGTCGCGCCCTGGACGGTGCGCTGCACCATCTCCACGTACCGGCCCACGCCGTGCTGTTCGTGGACGATGAAGTCGCCCGCCTCCAGCGTGAGGGGGTCGATGGTCTTGCGGCGCTTCGTGGGCAGGCGCTGGCCGTCCTTGCCGGCGGCCTTCTGGCCGGAGAGGTCGGTCTCGGTGAGGACGGCGAGCTTGAGCGCGGGGTCGACGAAGCCCCAGTCGATGGAGCCGCGGGCGACGTGCACGACGTTCGGGGAGATGTCCACGAGGCCGCGGCCGTTCCCGGCCTCGGGGGTGTCGAGGCGGGCCGCGATGCCCTCCCCGCCCAGGACCTCGACGGTACGGGAGGCGGTGCCCTGGCCCTCCGTGACGTACACCGTGCGCCAGCCGTCGGCCAGCCAGCCCTTGGTGTCGGCGAGGGCGCGGGAGGTGTCGCCGCGGTACGACTCCGGGGCGCGCATCCCGAGCCGGATCGTCTCCGCCGAGACGTCCTCGTCGGCCGCGAACGGGGAGACGGACCACCACATCATGCCCAGCTCACGGGCCCGGTCGCGGACGTCCGCGATGCCCCACAGCGAGGCCGCGCCCACGTCGATGGGGGCCTTCCCGCCCTCGGCGCTGGCGGCCCAGGACGCCTGGAGGAATTCCTGGCTGGTCGCGACGAGGTCGGCGGCCCGGGTCCGTACCCGCTCCGGTTCGCAGACCAGCGCCATGGCCCCCTCGGGCAGGACGTCGAGCAGCAGCTCCATGTCGTCCACCAGCACCGGGGCCAGGGACTCCATGCCCTCGACGGCGATCCCCTCGGCGATCTTGCCGAGCAGTTCGCCCAGCTCGGGGTGGACCTCGGCGAGGGCGGCGGCCCGCTCCCGTACCTGCGGGGTCAGCAGCAGCTCACGGCAGGGCGGCGCCCAGAGCCCGTGCTCGGCGACCTCCAGCGAACGCTGGTCGGCGACCTTGAAGTAACGGATCTCCTCGACGTCGTCGCCCCAGAACTCCACCCGCAGGGGGTGCTCCTCGGTGGGCGGGAACACATCGAGGATCCCGCCGCGTACGGCGAACTCACCGCGCTTCTCGACCAGCTCCACACGGGCATAGGCGGCTGCGGCAAGGGCCTCCGTCACCTCGTTCAGATCGGCGCTCTGCCCACTCCTCAGGGCGACGGGTTCCAGCTCCCCCAGCCCCTTGACCTGCGGCTGGAGGACGGACCGGATCGGGGACACGACCACACTGACCGGCCCGGCGGAGGGATCGTCCTTGGCGGGGTGGGCGAGGCGGCGCAGGACGGCGATGCGCCGGCCGACGGTGTCGGACCGGGGCGAGAGCCGCTCGTGCGGCAGCGTCTCCCAGGACGGGTACTCCACGACGGTGTCCGGGTCCAGCAGCGTCCGCAGCGCCGCCGCCAGATCCTCGGCCTCCCGCCCGGTCGCGGTCACGGCGAGCACCGGCCGTCCCGACTCCCGCGCCAGGGCGGCGACGGCGAAGGGCCGCGCGGCGGGCGGCCCGACCAGGTCGACGTGCATACGGTGACCGCCGGCGGCGGCCTTCACCGCTTCGGCGAGCGCCGGGTCCTTGATGACGGCGTCGAGCAGACCGTGCAGGCTCATGAAGGGTGGTTTCCGTCCAGATCCGTTGAGCGGGGCTGCCGCGGTGCGGCTGAGGGGACAACGCGAAGGACCCGACACGTCGCACGGGCCGGGGTACATCCAGAGTACGACGCCGACGGAGGGGGCGGCGGCCCCCGTCGCTTCCCGGCCGCCCCTTCCAGGTCCCTTCCAGGCCGAGGGGCGATCAAGCCCGTCCGGCGATTGAGGACACAGTGACCGGCACCGGTCATTACCCGCACGGGGCCGCCTGCCGAATAAGCCCGTCCGGCGATTGAGGACAACACCGACCGCTGGGGGTCAACGCAGACGTGAAGTGACCGCATTGGGGTGCATCCGCGGCAAGCAGTGGATGAGCGGAAAGCGCTGACGTCATCCTGAGACACCCGCCGAGCCCCGGACGGCAAGCAAAGAGGTAGGAACGCGTGGACTCATCGGATGCGTGGCGTCGCGGCCTGGCGGCGGAGATGGACCGGCGTGGTGACTGGCCGGTGCGGTCACCCTGGGTCCGCCGGGCCGCCGACGCCGTACCACGCCACCTCTTCGCACCGGACCGGCTGTGGTATTGGGACGGCCGCGCGTACGTGCCGGTGGACCGGGACGGCGACCCCGACGGGTGGTCGGCGCAGGTGTACGGGGATCCGGACAGCGCCGCCGTCACCCAGGTCACCGACGGTCTCCCCTCCTCCAGCCTCTCCTGCGAGGCGGTCGTGGCCGACATGCTCGACTCGCTCCTGCTGGAACCGGGCCACCGCGTCCTGGAACTGGGCACCGGCACCGGCCGGAACGCCGCGCTGCTCGCGTGGCGGGCCGGGGCCGAGCTGGTGACCACCGTCGAGGTGGATCCAGGCTTGGCGGTACGGGCACGGGAGCGCCTCGGGGAAGCGGGTGACCGTGTACGGGTCGTGGTGGGCGACGGCGGCACGGGGTGGCCGGCGGGGGCACCGTACGACCGGGTGATGGCCACGTACGCGGTGGACCGGATCCCGTGGGCCTGGGTGGCACAGACCCGCCCGGGCGGCAGGATCGTGACCCCGTGGGGCCGGCTGGGGCATGTCGCGCTGACGGTGGCGGAGGACGGCGCGTCGGCGACGGGTTGGGTGCAGGGACTGGCCCAGTTCATGTCCGCGAGGGGAACCACCGGTCCGGGCCGGACCTTCAGCCAGGTACGAGGAACAGCCCCCGCCGAAGCCGAACGCCCGATGACGAGAAACCTGGGCCCGTTGCGGAACGATGTCCACCTACGGTTCGCGCTGCGAGTCGCCCTGCCGGACGTCCGAATCACCACAGCGGAGGACGAAGACGGCCTGAACGCGTGGCTGCACGACGAGGGTGGGTGCAGTCCCGGCTCCTGGGCAACCTCCTGGGCAACACTGTCCGCCGTCGGCGGTGGCGGTGATGGCTGCGGAGGCGGCGGCGGCACGGTGGTACATCAGGGCGGACCACGCCGCTTAGCGGACGAGCTGGAGGAGGCGTGGGACGCATGGGTGGGCATGGGCAGTCCCAGCCTGTACGACTACGGCATGACGGTGGAGCCCGACGGTCAATATGTGTGGTGCGGAGACGCGGCAACAGGTCCGAGGTGGCCATCGGTTCAGACCGAGGGGTAGTCGGGGGTGGCCGGGTTGTGTGGTGCGGGGTGGGGCCGCCCCTTGGTGTTGATTGTCGCGGGTCCGGTCCGGGCGTCAAGGG
>NZ_JBIURL010000018.1:116029-154923 GCF_044740805.1 Streptomyces sp. NPDC088261 | reverse complement strand
GGTTGATAGGCCAGATGTGGAAGACCGGTAACGGTTGAAGCTGACTGGTACTAATAGGCCGAGGGCTTGTCCTCAGTTGCTCGCGTCCACTGTGTAGTTCCCGGGTTGCGAACTGTCGCACCGGTTGAACTAGCGTCTTTTACTCAATTGAAGAGTGTGCTTGTTCGCTAGAGCCCGATAGGGTTTCGGTGGTCACAGCGTGAGGGAAACGCCCGGTTACATTCCGAACCCGGAAGCTAAGCCTCACAGCGCCGATGGTACTGCAGGGGGGACCCTGTGGGAGAGTAGGACGCCGCCGAACAATCTTTCAAGGACCCTTGGTCCAGCGTTCATGCTGGACCAAGGGTCCTTTTTGTTTTTCCCGTTTTTCTTCCGTACTTCTTTCCCGACGCGCGTCCGAAGGTCGGCCGCGCGAGAATTACTGCGGTACCCGCAGACAGGAGCCACCGATGTCCCCCAATTCCTCCGACGACCGACCTGAGCGCGAGCCACGTCGCAGTAGGGACAGCGGTGGCGACCGGGGCGGGTTCCGCGGCGGCCGTCCCGCGGGTGCGGGCGCGTCCGGCGGTGCCGGTAGTGGTCGCGGTGGTACGGGCGGCAGGCCCAGCACGGGCGGCCGGCCGAGCACCGGTGGCGGAGCCCCTCGCCGCGACGACCGGGGGACCGGTCGGCCCACCGGCGCTGGCAGCGGCGGTGGTGGCGGCTTCCAGCGGCGTGACGACCGGCCCTCGGGCCCCCGTCGTGACGACCGTGGCGAAGGCAGGCCCTCGTTCCGTGGCGACCGGCGTGACGACCGCCCGAGCGGTCCGCGCCGCGACGACCGGCCGGCCGGCAGCGGTCCGCGCCGTGAGGACGACCGCGGTGGCCGTCCCAGCGGTTCCGGTGGCTTCGGCGGCGGTCGGCCCAGCACGGGTGGGGGCCCCGCCCGTCGTGACGACCGGGGCGGCCGGCCCACCGGCGGTGGCACGGGCGGCGGTTACCAGCGCCGTGACGACCGGCCGGGCGGCAGTGGCCCCCGGCGGGACGACGACCGTGGCGGGCGGCCCACCGGCGGTGGGACCGGCGGCGGTTACCAGCGCCGTGACGACCGCTCCGGTGGTCCCCGGCGCGACGACCGGTCCAGTGCCCCCCGCCGTGACACCCACGACCGTCCTGCCTTCAAGCGGGACGACAACCGGGGCGGTGGCGGCGGCTTCCAGCGCCGCGACGACCGGCCCAGCACGCCCCGGCGCGACGACGACCGGCCCGCGTTCCGCCGCGACGACCGTCGTGACGAACGCCCCAGCACCCCTCGCCGTGACGACGACCGGTCCGGTTTCCGTCGTGACGACCGGTCCACCAGTGGGCCCCGTCGTGACGACCGTGGCGGCCGGCCCACCGGCGGTGGCACGGGCGGCGGTTACCAGCGCCGCGACGACCGGCCGGGCGGCAGCGGCCCCCGCCGGGACAACGACCGCGGCAACGACCGTGGTGGCCGTCCCGCGTCCGGCGGCGGTGGGTACGCCCGCCGCGACGACCGGGGCGGGCGCCCCGGCGGCGGCTACGGCAGCCGGGACGGCGAGCGCGGGACCGGCTACGCGCGGCGCGACGAGCGCGAGCGCGACCGGGAGCCCATCAAGCGGCTGCCGATCCCCGACGAGATCACCGGTTACGAGGTCGACAAGAGCGTGCGGCAGGAGCTGATGAGCCTGCCCAAGACGCTCGCCGACGACGTCGCCAGGAACCTCGTCATGGTCGCCCAGCTGATCGACGACGACCCCGAGCAGGCGTACGCGTACTCCCGTATCGCCCTGCGGCTCGCCTCCCGGGTCGCGGCCGTCCGCGAGGCGGCCGGCTTCGCCGCGTACGCCACCCAGAAGTACGCGGAAGCGCTGGCCGAGTTCCGGGCCGCGAAGCGGATGACCGGGAACGTCGACCTGTGGCCCGTCATGGCGGACTGCGAGCGCGGCCTCGGCCGTCCGGAGCGCGCGATGGCGATGGCCGGCGAACCCGAGGTGGCCAAGCTCGACAAGGCCGGTCAGGTCGAGATGCGGATGGTCGCGGCCGGAGCGCGGCGGGACATGGGGCAGATCGAGGCCGCCATCGTCACGTTGCAGGGTCCCGAGCTGGCGTCCCACTCCGTACAGCCGTGGACCGCCCGTCTTCGCTACGCCTACGCCGACGCCCTGCTGTCGGCCGGGCGTGAGGACGAGGCGCGCGAATGGTTCGGCAGGACCGTCGAGGCGGACAAGGACGGCGCGACGGACGCCTCGGACCGTCTCGCCGAGCTGGACGGAGTCGAGTTCGTCGACGCCCTGGTCGATGACGAGGACGACGATGACGACGAGGCCGACAACGACGACGTTGACGTCGAGGTCGCGGCCGATCTGGATGACGACGAAGAAGACGAAGAAGACGACGAAGAAGACGATGACGAGGTCGGCGACACCAAGCACTGAGCGGTGAGGTGAGGGGGCGGCACCCGACCGGGGTGCCGCCCCCTCGCCTTTTCCCGTCTCAGCCCTCAGCCCAGCGTCAGGCTCCGCAGGACCAGCCCCGTCGCCGGCTTGGGGCCGAACGACGTCGACTTGCGCGGCATCGTGACCCCCTGGCGCGCCAGGTCCCGTACGACCTCCTCGCGGACCGGATGCATCAGCACCGCCGTCCCCCCGACCCGTTCGGCCTGGGTGACGGCCGCCGCCGTGTCGTGCAGATAGGCGATGTGCTCGGGCGCGTCCGGGATCCGCCAGAGGTGATCGAGCAGCGTGGCGTGCAGGACCGTCGCGTCCAGTTCCCGCCAGGCGGCGGGGTGTTCCGCCGGTACCGTACGGGCCAGCAGGCCCTCGTCCGGGCGGTCCACCAGGTGGAAGCGGCCGTCCCCGGCCAGCAGGAACGCGTTGCTCTCCGACGCGGCCTCCGCCAGCACGGCCAAAGCCTCCGGCAGCGCGACGTCGAGCGTACGGACCCGGAACGCGTCCCCGATCGCGTCGACGGCCCGCGCGACCGGGAGCCGGTGCAGCAGCCGGTGGATGGCGCGGACCTGGAGCGGGTAGCGGGCCGTGTCGATCAGCAGGACAAGACCGAAGTCCCAGGGGCTGCCCGCCGGATGCTCGCTGCGCAGCCGCAGGTACGTCGCCCAGCGGTGGTGCCCGTCGGCGATGAGCGCCTGGTGGCGCGCGAGGTCGGTGCGGATCTCGGCGAGGTCGGCGGGGTCCGAGACGGACCACAGGCGGTGGGCGAAGCCGTCCTCCGTCGTGGTGGCGAGGAGCGGCGGCCGGCTGAGGGTGCGTCCGATGACCGCGCCCGTACCGGTCGTGTCCGTTTCCGTGCCAGGGGTGGCGTCTTCCGATCGGTACGTCAGCAGCAGAGGTTCGAGGTTCGCCGCCGTCGTCCGCATCAGGGCCGCCCGGTCCTCCACCACGTCCGGCATCACGTCCTCGTGCGGCAGGACGATCCCGTCGGCCGGTACGGACAGCTCCAGCGCCCCGATGACCCCGCGTTGCAGCAGGTCGCCCCTGCGCTGCTCGTAGACGTACAGGGCGGGTTCGGGATCGGCGGCGAGGATCCCCTCCGCCAGCCACGCCGCGAGCGTCTGCGCCGCCTGCCGGTGCCTCTCCGCGGCGGTGGCGGCCTGCGGCAGGATCAGCCGGACGATGTTGTGCGGGTCCGCCGACTCCAGGTGGTGGAGTCCGTCGGGCCTGATGACCACGTCGTACGGCGGTGAGGTCACGGCGGACAGGCTGCCCACCCGCTCGGGGACGTAGCGCAGTCCGCGGATCGGGATCAGGCGCAGCCCTCTGTTCGCGTCCGGCGGACCTGTGGTGTTCATCCGTGCATCGTATGTGGGGTACGGGATGAGCGATGATCGAGGGAGATGTCCCGAGCGAGGAGCGGAAGACTCGATGAGCGAGCAGCAGAGCACGACCAGCCCCCGCGGCAGTACGACACCGCTGAACGAGGCGTACGACACAGCGCTGCTCGACCTCGACGGGGTGGTGTACACGGGCGGGGAGGCCATCGCGCACGCGGTGGACGCGCTGGGCACGGCCCGGGACGCGGGAATGCGCCTGGCGTACGTCACCAACAACGCCCTGCGCCCCCCGGACGCCGTCGCCGCGCACCTGACGGAGCTGGGAGTGCCGGCCGATCCCGCCGATGTGATCACCTCGGCGCAGGCGGTCGCCCGGCTGATCGCCGAGCAAGTGCCCGACGGCTCCAAGGTGTTGGTCATCGGAGGTGAGGGGCTGCGGGTCGCGCTGCGCGAACGCGGCCTCGAACCCGTCGAGTCGGCCGACGACGGGCCGGTCGCGGTGGCGCAGGGGTACGGCGGGCCCGACCTGGCCTGGGGGCGGTTCGCGGAGGCCGGTTACGCCATCGCGCGGGGCGTTCCGTGGTTCGCCTCCAACACGGATCTGACGATTCCGAGCGCGCGGGGGATCGCGCCGGGCAACGGCGCGGCCGTCGAGGTCGTGCGGATCGCGACGGGGGCGGAGCCGCGGGTCGCGGGGAAGCCGCTGCCTCCGATGCACCGCGAGACGATCCTCCGTACCGGAGCGGAGCGGCCGTTGGTCGTCGGGGACCGGCTGGACACGGACATCGAGGGCGCGTTCAACGGCGGGGTCGACTCGCTGCTGGTCCTGACCGGGGTGACGGACGCGGCGCGGCTGCTCGCGGCGGAGCCCGCGCACCGGCCGACGTATGTGGACGCGGATCTGCGGGGGTTGCTGACCGGTCAGCCCGAAGTCGCCGAGAGGGAGGGCGGGTTCGGCTGCGGGGGATGGACGGCGTCCGTGCGGGGCGGTGAGCTGGCGCTCGCGGGGGACGGCGGGGCGATGGACGGGCTGCGGGCGCTGTGCGCGGCGGCGTGGACCCACGCGGGGGACGGGGCGGCCGACCTGGACGCGGGCAAGGCGCTGGCCAGGCTCGGCCTGTAGGGCTCGGGGGCGGCGGTACGGGGCTGCTGGTACGAGGCTGGTGTTACGAGGACGGTGCTACGAGGAGTGCGGTACGGGCCCGGCGGTGCGGGCCCGTACCGCCGGGCGTTCCTGTCTCAGGCGTCCTCGTCCGCCTGGAGCAGCTGGTCCTCCGAGGTCCCCCGCCGCCAGTAGCCGGTGAACTTCACGGCCCTGCGGTCGAATCCGCGTTCCGCGACCAGGTGGCGCCGTACCGCTTTCACCGTCGCCGACTCGCCGGCGACCCACGCGTACGGCGTGCCCGGCGGCAGGGTGGCGGCGCGGATCGCGTCGGCGGTGGTGGGGATGCTGGGGGAGTCGCCGTGCGGGTCCCGTACCAGCCAGGTGATCTCGGCGTCGGCCTTGGTGGGGAGGTCCTGCCGGTCCTCCCGGTCGTGGAGGTCGATCCAGACGCGGGCCGGGAGGCCGGGGGCCAGGGATTCGAGGATGCCGGCGAGGGCGGGGAGCGCGGACGCGTCGCCGGTGAGCAGGACCCAGTCGGTGGTCGCGGGCGGCCGGAAGTCGTAGCCGAGGTTGTCCTCCTCGACGGGGGCGAGGAGCCCGAGCCGGGCGCCGGGGGCCGCCGTACCGGCCCAGCGCGCGGCGGGTCCTGCGCCCGGGTCGTCCGCACCGCCGTGCAGCGCGAAGTCGATGACCACCTCCGACGGTTCGCGGCGCAGTTCGCGGACGGTGTACGTCCGCATGATGCCGCGTACGCCGGGGTCGAGCGCGCGCCAGTTCTCGTACCAGTCGTCGGAGTCCGTCTCCATGGGCGGCATGACGGGCCCGTCCTGGCCGGGGTGCGGCAGGAAGAGCTTGACGCGCTGGTCGCGGCCCGCCGTGGCCATGGCGGCGAGGCCGGCGCCGCCGAGGACGACGCGGAGCGTGCCGGGGGTGATCCGCTCGGTGCGGACCACGTGAACGTCGAAGTACCGGTACGGGACGTGGGAGACGGTGCTCATACGGTGCCCTTCCTCGATGCTTGCGAGGGAAGGCTAACCTCACCAGAGGGGGGTCGGCAGCCCCCCGGACGCAGCCGGGCCCCCTCGCGCGGCCGGGCCGTCGGCCTCCCGGGCGGTCAGAGCAGCGCGCGCAGGCGCAGCAGGTCCCGGAAGCCCGCCTCCAGCCTGACCCGTCCCGAGGCCCAGGCGCGCGCGAAGTGCAGCTCGCCGTCGACCAGCGCCACCAGGTCGTCCCCCGTCATCGCGAGGCGGATCTGCGCCTTGTCGGGCGGTGGCCCCGGCACGCTGTCCCGCACCTCGATCCGGCCGCCCACCAGCTCGCCCCGGAACGTGAGGTCCAGATCGGTGATGTGGCAGCTCAGGGAACGGTCGAAGCCGGCCGCGGTACGGATGTCCCCGTCCGCGCCCGCGAGATTGTCCGAGAGCTTTTCGAGTGCGCCGCGGCACTCCTCCTTCGTCGCCATCGTGAGCGACGGTACCGCAGGGCTTCGGGGTAGCGTCGGGGCATGAACGACTCCGTGGCGGACACACCCGACTCCCCGGCGCCCCCGGCCGGTCCCGCCCCCGGCACGACAGGCTCCCCGGCGCCCGCGTCCCCGCCCGTCCCAGAGCCCGTCCCACCGCCCGCCTTCGAGCCGGCCGCCCCCCGGCCGCTCGGGGTGGAACGGGTGCCGACCGGCGACCCCGCCGCGGACGAGCTGCTCACGCGGCTGGCCGACGCCGACCACCTCCCCGCCGACGGGCACCAGGAGGTGTACGAGGATGTGCACCGGGGGCTGCGCGACGCGCTGACCGCGCTCGACGCACGCCCGGCCCCGCAGGGACCCCCGGCGCCCCCGGCACCCCCTCACGCGTACGACCACAGGAGCTGAACCGAACGTGGCAGGACTGGCACGCCGCCGTCTCGATGCCGAACTGGTACGCCGCAAGCTCGCCCGCTCCCGCGAGCACGCGAGCCAGCTGATCGCCGCGGGCCGGGTGAAGGTCGGCGGTGCCACCGCGACCAAATCCGCCACGCAGGTGGAGACCAGCGCCGCCGTGGTCGTCACCGAGGACGACGGCGATCCCGACTACGTGTCGCGGGGCGGGCACAAACTCGCGGGTGCCCTCGCCGCGTTCACCCCCCTCGGTCTCGCCGTCGAGGGCCGCAGGGCCCTGGACGCGGGCGCCTCCACGGGCGGCTTCACGGACGTCCTGCTGCGGGCCGGGGCCGGCCACGTGGTCGCGGTCGACGTCGGATACGGCCAACTCGCCTGGTCGCTCAGGGGCGATGAACGGGTCACCGTCAAGGACCGTACGAACGTACGGGAGTTGACGCTCGACGACATCGGAGGTGAGCCCGTGGACCTGATCGTGGGCGACCTCTCGTTCATCCCGCTCGGCCTGGTGCTGCCTGCCATGGTGCGTTGCGCCGCCCCCGACGCGGACCTCGTCCTGATGGTCAAACCACAGTTCGAGATCGGCAAGGAGCGGCTGGGCAACGGAGGCGTGGTCCGCAGCCCCGAGCTGCGCGCGGAGACCGTACGGGCCGTGGCCCGGCGGGCCGCCGCGCTGGGCCTCGGGGTGCGGGGTGTCACCGCCAGTCCGCTGCCCGGGCCGTCCGGGAACGTCGAGTACTTTCTGTGGCTCCACGCCGGAGCGCCCGAACTCGATCCGGCGGACGTCGACCGTGCAGTGGCGGAGGGACCCCGTTGACCACGAACACCACGTTGACCGCGAACACCATGCCGACCGCGAACACCGCGAACACCGCGACGACCGTGAACGTGAATACGACGTCGTTGACGTCACCCACGTCGGCCACGAACACCACCGACCGAGCACGCACCGTCTTCCTCCTGGCGCACACCGGCAGACCGGCGGCCATCCGCAGCGCCGAGCTGGTCGTGACCGGGCTGCTGCGCAACGGCATCGTGGTACGGGTGCTGGCGGGCGAGGCGGTCGACCTGCCGCTGCCGTCGGCCGTGGAGACCGTTCCCGAGGCCACCCCCGGTGTCCTCGAAGGCTGTGAGCTGCTGATCGTGCTCGGCGGCGACGGCACCCTCCTGCGCGGCGCCGCGTTCGCCCGCGCCTCCGGTGTGCCGATGCTCGGCGTCAACCTGGGCCGGGTCGGGTTCCTCGCCGAGGCGGAGCGCGACGACCTGGACAAGGTGGTCGCCCGGGTCGTCAGCCGCGACTACGAGGTCGAGGAGCGGATGACGATCGACGTCGTCGTGCACAGCAACGGCGACATCGTCCACCGGGACTGGGCGCTCAACGAGGCGGCCGTCCAGAAGGTGTCCCCCGAACGGATGCTGGAGGTGGTCCTGGAGATCGACGGCCGCCCGGTCACCGGCTTCGGCTGCGACGGCATCATCTGCGCGACCCCCACCGGCTCGACGGCGTACGCCTTCTCGGCCGGCGGGCCCGTGGTGTGGCCCGAGGTGGAGGCGCTGCTGATGGTGCCGATCAGCGCCCACGCGCTGTTCGCGAAGCCGCTGGTCACCTCGCCGACGACGGTCCTGGCGGTGGAGGTGCAGCCGAACACCCCCAACGGGGTCCTGTGGTGCGACGGGCGCAGAACCGTCGAGCTGCCGCCGGGCGCGCGGGTGGAGGTGCGGCGCGGGGCCGTGCCCGTACGGCTGGCCCGGCTGCATCACGCGTCCTTCACGGACCGGCTGGTGGCCAAGTTCGCGCTGCCCGTCTCCGGCTGGCGCGGGGCGCCGCACTGAGCCGTACCGGCGGGCGTGCGCAGGTCAGGGCGGGTGTCTGAGGTACGGAGAGGGCCGCGCGACCGGTCGTACGGAGGGCCGGACACCGTACGTCCGTGCGAATGGGGGGTGGGGTCCGTCGCACGGCGGCCCCCGGACCTCGTATGGTCATGACCGTGTTGGAGGAGATGCGGATACGGTCGCTCGGGGTCATCGACGACGCGGTCGTCGAGCTGTCGCCCGGCTTCACGGCGGTGACCGGTGAGACCGGCGCGGGCAAGACCATGGTCGTCACCAGCCTCGGGCTGCTGCTCGGCGGACGGGCCGACGCCGCCCTGGTGCGGATCGGCGCGAAGGCGGCGGTCGTCGAGGGGCGGATCACCCTGTCACCGGGCGATCCGGCGGCGGTACGGGCCGAGGAGGCCGGTGCCGAGCTGGACGACGGCGCGCTGCTCATCAGCAGGACCGTCTCGGCCGAGGGGCGCTCGCGCGCCCACATCGGCGGGCGTTCCGTGCCGGTGGGGGTGCTGGCCGAACTGGCGGACGACCTCGTCGCCGTACACGGCCAGACCGACCAGCAGGGCCTGCTGCGGCCCGCGCGGCAGCGGCAGGCCCTCGACCGGTACGCGGGCGCGGCGGTCACGGACCCGCACGCCACGTACGCGGCGGCCTACCGCAGGCTGCGCGCGGTCGCCGGCGAGGTGGACGAACTGACCACCCGCGCCAGGGAACGGGCGCAGGAGGCGGACCTGCTGCGCTTCGGCCTGGCGGAGATCGCCGGGGTCGAGCCGCTGCCGGGCGAGGACGTCGAACTGGCCGCCGAGGCCGAGCGGCTGGGCCACGCGGAGGCGCTGGCCTCCGCCGCGTCCGTCGCCCACGCGGCGCTCGCGGGCGACCCCGAGGACCCGGAGGCCGTGGACGCGACGATGCTCGTCGGGGGCGCGGGGCGGGCCCTGGACGCCGTGCGGGCGCACGATCCGGCCCTCGCCGGGCTCGCCGAGCGGATGGGGGAGATCTCCATCCTGCTGGCGGACGTCGCCGGGGAGCTGGCGGGATACGCCGACAACCTGGACGCCGATCCGCTGCGGCTGGCCGCCGTGGAGGAGCGCCGGGCGTCCCTCACCTCCCTGACCCGCAAGTACGGCACGTACGGCGACGGTATCGACGGTGTCCTCGCCTGGGCCGAGGAGAGCACCGCGCGCCTGGCCGAGCTGGAGGGCGACGACGAGCGGATCGGCGAGCTGACGGCGGAACGGGACGCGCTGCGCGCCGAACTGTCCGGCCTCGCCCAGGCGTTGACCGACGCCAGGTCGGCGGCGGCGGCGCTCTTCGCGGAGGCCGTCACGGCGGAACTGGCCTCGCTGGCCATGCCCCACGCGCGGGTGTCGTTCGACATCCGGCAGACGGAGGCGGCCGACGAGACGTCCGGCATCGAGGTGGGCGGCCGGTCGGTCGTGTACGGCCCGCACGGCGTCGACGAGGTCGAACTGCTCCTGGCCCCGCACCCGGGCGCCCAGCCCCGGCCGATCGCCAAGGGCGCCTCGGGCGGTGAGCTGTCCCGCGTGATGCTCGCCGTGGAGGTGGTCTTCGCGGGCTCCGACCCGGTGCCGACGTACCTCTTCGACGAGGTCGACGCGGGGGTCGGCGGCAAGGCGGCGGTCGAGGTGGGCCGCCGGCTGGCCAAACTCGCCCAGTCCGCGCAGGTGGTGGTGGTCACCCACCTCCCCCAGGTCGCGGCGTTCGCCGACCGCCAGCTGCTGGTCGAGAAGACCAACGACGGCTCGGTCACCCGCTCCGGTGTGACGGTCCTGGAAGGCGAGGACCGGGTACGGGAGTTGTCGCGGATGCTCGCGGGGCAGGAGGACTCGGAGACGGCCCGCGCCCACGCCGAGGAACTTCTCGCCACGGCCCGCGCCGACGGCCCGCGCCCCGGGTGACCTCCCTCTCCGCGTGTCACCCGGTTGGGTGAATCTGGTGGGGGAGTCGAGGCCCTGGACACACGAACGACGCGTCCGCGGTGTCGGAACGTGCGTACGGACTGGCATCCTTGACGTACCCCCCGATCCCGACCCAGGAGCCTTGGCCACGTGACACCACTGCGTACGGTCCAGGTGCTCGGCGGCGGCAGCGCGGGCAGCAGCGCGCACGTCCGCTCCCTGGCGGCCGGCCTGGTCGCCAGGGGAGTGCGCGTGACCGTGTGCGCCCCCGCCGACCTGGAGCGCTCGTACGACTACGGCGGCGCCGGGGCCCACCACGTACCCGTACCGAGGCGCGGGGACCCGGCGGCCGTCGCCGCGCTGCGGGCGGCCTGCGCCGGGGCGGACGTGGTGCACGCGCACGGACTGCACGCCGCCGCGCGGACCGCGCTCGCGCTGGGCGGGCAGCGGGTGCCGCTCGTCGTCACCTGGCACACCCGCTCGCAGGGCGAGGGCGCGCGCGGGTCACTGACGCGGCTGCTGGAGCGGCGGGTCGTCAGGACGGCGGCGGTCGTCCTCGGCACCTCCTCGGAGCTGGTCGACCAGGCCCGCCGGCGCGGGGCGCGGGACGCCCGCCTCGCCCCGCTCGCGGTGCCGGCCGCCCGCCCGCTCCCCGACGGTCCCCGGAACAAGGCCCGCGCCGAACTGGGCGCGGCCGACCGCCCGTTGCTGATGGCCGTCGGCGCGCTCGTACCGCATCAGGGGTACGACACCCTGCTCGACGCCGCCGCCGCGTGGCGCGGCCTCGACCCCGTCCCGCTGCTCGTCGTCGCGGGCGAGGGCCGGGAGCGGGCGCGCCTCCAGCGCCGTATCGACGGCGCGGACCTGCCCGTCCGGCTGGTCGGCCGCCGGGACGACGTCGGCGAACTCCTCGACGCCGCCGACCTGGTGCTGCTCACCAGCCGCTGGGAGGCCCGCTCCGTCCTCGCGCAGGAGACGCTGCGCCTCGGCGTCCCCCTGGTCGCCACGGCGGTCGGCGGCAACCCCGATCTGGTGGGCGACGCGGCGGAGTGGGTGCCGTACGGCGACGCGGTGGCGCTCTCGGCGGCGGTGGTACGGCTCCTCGGCGACGCGGACCGCAGGAAGGAACTCGCCGCGGCGGGCCGGGCGCAGGCGGCGACGTGGCCGACGGAGGAGGACTCGATCGCCCAGATGCTCAGCGTCTACGACGAGTTGACGCAGCCGCGACGGGTGCGCTGAGCGGATGGGTGCGCTGAGCGGGGGGATCCGGCCCCGCGGTCTCACGGCGCGTGACGCCGGGCGCGCAGCGCCAGGCTCAGGGCGAGCACCGTCTGCGGGTCGTCCAGGTCCGTGCCCAGCAGCTCCGCGATCCGCGCCAGCCGGTTGTACAGCGTCTGGCGGTTCAGGTGCAGCTCACGCGCCGTCTCCGCCTTGCGGCCCGCGTGCGCGAGGAACACCTCCAGGGTGGGCAGCAGGGCGGGCCGCGCGGTCCTGTCGTGGGCGCGCAGCGGGCCGATCGCGCGGTCCACGAAGGCCGCCAGGTCCGGGTGGTCCCGCAGCCGCCACAGCAGCAGGTCGATGTCCAGGCGGCGGGCGTCGTACCACGGCAGGTCGGTGAGGCCCTGCGCCGCCGTCGCGGTCTCCGCCGCGTGCCGCAGCCCCGCGCTCGCCGCCGCCCAGTTGCCGGGGACCCCGACCACCACGACCGGTGGCCGCGCGCCCGGCCGCTCCAGCCCCGCGCGTTCCACGCCGGCCCGCAGCGCCGCCGCGACCCGGTCCGCCACCGCCGTACGCTCGCCGTCGGAGCGCAGCCCCACCAGCAGCGGCACCCGGCCCTCCACCGGGCGCACCCCCAGCAGCACCGGCACGCCTCCCCCGACCGACGACGACAGCTCGTCCTGTACGGCTCTGGCCAGCAGCGCCCAGGTGCCGGACGGCGACAGCTCCGGGGCCAGCCGCATCACCACGGGGAGCAGCGGCCCGTCGCCCGGTCTGAAGCCCAGCACCTTCGCCTGCGCGGGCGCGTCCTCGGCGCGGATCCGGCCCTCGGCGAGGTCCGTGAGGAAGTCGCCGCGCCCCCGCGCGGCCAGCTCCTCGTCCTGGCGGGCCTGCATGAGCACGACCGCGAGGATGCCCGCCGCGCGCTCCGCCGCCATCCGGTGCACCGGCAGCAGCGGCGCCGACACGGGGAGGAGGACCAGCCGGGCCCGTACCGCGCCGGAACCGTGCCCGCCGCCCGGGACGTCCACCAGCACGGCGCCCGCCGGCGGCCCCGACGCCCGGGCCGCGCGCTGCCCGCGCAGCCCCTCCCAGATCTGGAGCGGGTCGGCGGCGGCCGGCGCCGAGGCGGGTCCCGCCACCGGGGCCGCCGCGTAGAGCAACCGCCCCTCCGCCGTCTCCAGGAAGACCGGATTGACGGCGAAGTCGGCGAGGATCCGGAGCACCTGCGGCACCCCGCCCCCGTCGAGCAGCGCCTCCGTACAGCGCCGGTGGACCTCCTCGGCGCGGCGCAGCAGCGCGTAGTGCCCGTTGACGATCTCGGTGTGCACCTCTTCGGTCACCGTCACGAAGGGCACTTCGCGGTGGAGCTGCACGAGCGGCAGCCCGGCCGCCCCGGCCGTCTCCACGAGCGTGGCGGGCAGCCGGTCGAACCTCGGCCCCAGCTCGACCACGAGCGCCGCGATCCCGCGCTCGGCCAGCGTGCGGACGAAGGCCCGCTGTTCGGCGGGGCGGGTGCCGAGGCCCAGTCCCGTGGTGAGGAGCAGTTCGCCGCCCTTGAGGAGCGAGGCGATGTTCGGCACCTCCCCGGCGTGCACCCAGCGCACCCTACGGTTCAGCCGGTCCGCGCCCGCGACGACCTCGGGCAGCCCGGCACGGAGTCCTGGCAGCTCCAGGGCGCGCTGCACCGTGATCCCGTCCTGGCTCTCCATAGGGCGGAGGCTACCCGTACCGGTACGTTCCGGTCGCCGGGTCACCCACGTGTACGGGCCCCGCCCGGAAGGACGGGGCCCCACCTGTGGTGCCGCTCTCAGCCCCCGTACGCGCCCGACGCCGTCAGCCGCAGTGCCGTGTCGATGAGGGGCACGTGGCTGAACGCCTGCGGGAAGTTGCCGACCTGGCGCTTGAGGCGCGGGTCCCACTCCTCCGCCAGCAGGCCCAGGTCGTTGCGCAGGGCCAGCAGGCGCTCGAAGAGCTTGCGGGCCTCGTCGACCCGGCCGATCATCGCGAGGTCGTCGGCGAGCCAGAACGAGCACGCCAGGAAGGCGCCCTCGTCCCCCTCCAGGCCGTCCACGCCCGCCTCGGAGCCGGAGGTCGGGTAGCGCATGATGAAGCCGTCCTCCGTGGACAGCTCCCGCTGGATCGCCTCGATCGTGCCGATCACGCGCTTGTCGTCCGGCGGGAGGAAGCCCATCTGCGGGATCAGCAGCAGCGACGCGTCCAGCTCCTTGGAGCCGTACGACTGCGTGAAGGTGTTCCGCTCCTTGTCGTACCCCTTCTCGCAGACGTCGTGGTGGATGTCGTCCCGCAGCTCGCGCCAGCGCTCCAGCGGCCCGTCCGCGTCGCCGGACTCGATGAGCTTGATCGTGCGGTCGACCGCGACCCACGCCATCACCTTCGAGTGCACGAAGTGCCGGCGCGGCCCGCGGACCTCCCAGATGCCCTCGTCCGGCTGGTCCCAGTGCTTCTCCAGGTAGCGGATCAGCTTCAACTGGAGCAGCGAGGCGTAGTCGTTGCGGGCCAGGCCCGTCATGTGCGCCAAGTGCAGCGCCTCGGTGACCTCGCCGTACACGTCGAGCTGGAGCTGGTGCGCGGCGCCGTTGCCGACCCGGACCGGGCCCGAACGCTCGTACCCCGGCAGCCAGTCCAGCTCCGCTTCGCCCAACTCCCGCTCACCGGCGATGCCGTACATGATCTGAAGGTTCTCCGGGTCGCCGGCGACGGCCCGCAGCAGCCACTCGCGCCAGGCGCGGGCCTCCTCGCGGTAGCCGGTGCGCAGCAGCGAGGAGAGCGTGATCGCGGCGTCCCGCAGCCAGGTGTAGCGGTAGTCCCAGTTCCGTACCCCGCCGATCTCCTCCGGCAGGGAGGTCGTCGGGGCGGCGACGATGCCGCCCGTCGGCGCGTACGTGAGGGCCTTGAGGGTGATCAGCGAACGGATCACCGCCTCCCGGTAAGGGCCGTGATACGTACAGTGCTCGACCCATTCACGCCAAAAATCGGAGGTGGCGTCCAGCGACCCCTCCGGGTCGGGCAGCGCGGGCGGCTCCTTGTGCGAGGGCTGCCAGCTGATCGTGAAGGCGACGCGGTCGCCGGGCGCCACGGTGAAGTCGGAGTACGTCGTGAGGTCCTCGCCGTACGTCTCCGCCTCGGTGTCCAGCCAGACCGAGTCGGGGCCCGCGACGGCGACCGTACGGTTGTCGACCTTGTGGACCCACGGGGTCACCCGGCCGTAGCTGAACCGCATCCGCAGGGCGGAGCGCATGGGCACCCGGCCGCTGACGCCCTCCACGATCCGGATGAGCTGCGGGGCGCCGTCGCGGGGCGGCATGAAGTCCGTCACGCGGACCGTGCCGCGCGGCGTGTCCCACTCCGATTCCAGGATCAGCGAATCGCCGCGGTAGTGGCGGCGTGCCGCCCTCGGGGGCTCGGAACCCGCCGCGTACGCGGGTCCGAGCCGCCAGAAGCCGTGCTCGTCCGTACCGAGCAGGGCCGCGAAAACGGCGTGTGAGTCGAAGCGGGGCAGGCACAGCCAGTCGACTGTGCCGTCCCGGCAGACCAGGGCGGCGGTCTGCATGTCTCCGATGAGTGCGTAATCCTCGATGCGCCCGGCCACGTGCATCTCCAGTCGAACGGCCACGTTCGCCCCGAAGGGCGATAACTGCGGTCTAAGGGTCGTTGACGAGCATGTTTTCCGGGAACACGGGCGGGGTGGTGCCGTTTGCCGGCCTGCATCGGCAGCGAATGTCCGAGCAGGATACGACGCACCTCGGAGTTCCGCGCCACGCTCCCGGCAACATGGGTCCGCCGAACGGGTGAGCCAAGGGTGACGCGGCGGGAATCCCGGGGAATCCGGCGGGACCCGAGGGGTGCGGCAGCGGGCGCCGTGTGGCCGGAACCAGCCTCCCTTCGGCGCTGATACCCTGGTAGCCCGTGGACCGGTGGACTCCCTTGCTCAGCAATGAGGCCCCGAACCCGCAGCGACGGTGGCCTCCCGGAGATTCCCTCCGAGACTCTCAGGGCCCGGCACCGGCACGCACCTCAGACCGCGACCACGGGAGCCCCGTCTTGGCCATGCCGAACCGATCCTCGACACCCTCGACGACCAAGCACATCTTCGTCACCGGGGGTGTCGCGTCCTCCCTCGGCAAGGGCCTGACCGCCTCCAGTCTGGGTGCGCTGCTCAAGGCGCGCGGCCTGCGGGTCACCATGCAGAAGCTCGACCCGTACCTGAACGTCGACCCCGGCACGATGAACCCGTTCCAGCACGGTGAGGTGTTCGTCACCAACGACGGCGCCGAGACCGACCTGGACATCGGCCACTACGAGCGCTTCCTCGACGTCGACCTCGACGGCTCGGCCAACGTCACCACCGGCCAGGTCTACTCGACGGTCATCGCCAAGGAGCGGCGCGGCGAGTACCTGGGCGACACGGTCCAGGTCATCCCGCACATCACCAACGAGATCAAGCACCGCATCCGGCGCATGGCGACCGACGACGTCGACGTCGTGATCACCGAGGTCGGCGGCACGGTCGGCGACATCGAGTCCCAGCCTTTCCTGGAGACCGTGCGCCAGGTGCGCCACGAGGTGGGCCGCGACAACGTGTTCGTGGTCCACATCTCCCTGCTGCCGTACATCGGCCCGTCCGGCGAGCTGAAGACCAAGCCGACCCAGCACTCGGTGGCCGCGCTGCGGAGCATCGGCATCCAGCCCGACGCGATCGTCCTGCGCGCCGACCGGGACGTGCCGCTGTCCATCAAGCGCAAGATCTCGCTGATGTGCGACGTGGACGAGGACGCCGTCGTCGCCGCGATCGACGCCAAGTCGATCTACGACATCCCGAAGGTCCTGCACACCGAGGGCCTGGACGCCTATGTCGTACGGAAGCTGGACCTGCCGTTCCGCGACGTGGACTGGACGGTCTGGGACGACCTGCTGGACCGCGTCCACAACCCCGACCACGAGGTCACGGTCGCGCTGGTCGGCAAGTACATCGACCTCCCCGACGCGTACCTGTCGGTGACCGAGGCGATCCGCGCGGGCGGCTTCGCCAACCGGGCGCGCGTCACGGTCAAGTGGGTCACCTCGGACGACTGCAAGACCCCGGCGGGCGCCGCGCGGCAGCTGGAGGACGTGGACGGGATCCTCATCCCAGGCGGCTTCGGCGAGCGGGGCGTGACCGGCAAGGTCGGCGCGATCCGGTACGCCCGCGAGAACAAGGTCCCGCTGCTGGGCCTGTGCCTGGGGCTCCAGTGCATCGTGATCGAGGCGGCGCGCAACGTCGCGGAGATCCCGGACGCCAACTCCACCGAGTTCGACTCCGGTACGGCACATCCGGTGATCTCCACGATGGAGGAGCAGCTCGCGTACGTGGAGGGCGCCGGGGACCTCGGCGGCACGATGCGGCTCGGCCTGTACCCGGCGAAGCTCGCCGAGGGGTCCATCGTGCGCGAGGTGCACGCCGGTGAGCCGTACGTCGAGGAGCGCCACCGCCACCGCTACGAGGTCAACAACGCGTACCGCGCGGAGCTGGAGAAGAAGGCCGGCCTGGTCTTCTCCGGTACGTCCCCGGACAACAAGCTCGTCGAGTACGTCGAGTACCCGCGCGAGGTGCACCCGTACCTCGTGGCGACCCAGGCGCACCCGGAACTCCGGTCCCGGCCGACCCGGCCGCACCCGCTGTTCGCGGGCCTGGTGAAGGCCGCGGTGGAGCGCCGGGCGGCGCAGCTGCGGGGCAACTGACCGTCCCGCCGTAAGCGATACGGTAGGCACCGGGGCGCGGGTCCTTCTGGACCGGCGCCCCGGTTTCCGCTGGTGCGCTGCTGTGTGGGAGGACGTTTCATGACCATCGAGGACGCTCCGGAAGAGTGGCGGGTCACCACGACCAAGGTCCCCTTCCGCGGGAACAAGACCAGCGTCCGTACGGATGATGTGGTCATGCCCGACGGCGCGACCGTGTCCCGCGACTACCAGGTGCACCCCGGGTCCGTGGCGATCCTCGCGCTGGACGACGACGGGCGGGTGGTGGTGCTGCGCCAGTACCGGCACCCCGTGCGCCACAAGCTCTGGGAGATCCCGGCCGGCCTGCTCGACGTACCGGGCGAGAATCCGCTGCACGCGGCGCAGCGGGAGCTGTACGAGGAGGCGTACGTCAAGGCCGGGGACTGGCGGGTGCTGACGGACGTCTACCCGTCGCCCGGCGGCTCGGACGAGGCGGTACGGATCTTCCTGGCCCGGGACCTGTCGGAGGCGGGGGGCGCGCGCTTCGAGGTCGCCGAGGAGGAGGCGGACATGGAGCTGGCGCGGGTGGGACTGGCCGAGCTGGTGCGGGGCGTGGTCAGGGGCGAACTGCACAACATGTGCCTCGCGGTGGGGGTGCTGGCGCTGTCGGCGGTGCTGGCGGGGGACGGGGTGGAGGCGCTGCGGCCGGCGGAGGCGCCGTGGCCGGCGCGGCCGTTCACGTCCTGAGGCGTTGCGCTTGTTGCTCGCGCTCGCACCCGATCCGGTCTGAAGAACTGCTGATCCGATTGGGGGACGTGTCCGCGCTGCCTCACCCGGTCGGTCGCAGAGAGTGAACTACGCTCGAATCGCCCGCGCGGAGACCCGCCGGGCTCGGCTCGTGCGCAGGCGGACGGAGCGTGGCCCGTGACGGATCAGGCGGTGGGCGGCTCCGCCGCCTCGGACGCGGGCGGCGCGGCCGGCGCCGGGGGCGCCGGGGGTGCCGGTGCTGGTCGCGGGAAGGCCGCGAAGGCCTCGAAGTCCGGGAAGACCGGGAAGACCGGGTCGGGGAAGGGCGCGAAGGGTGACGGGAAGCGCCCTCGCGCGGCGAAGAAGGCGGTGGGCACGGCGGTGCCGGCCGGGGAAGACGTGGGCACGGCGGTGGCGGGTGGGGTGGACGTGACGGACTCCGACGGAACGGCGGCGGGGCCGCCGGTGCCGGTCGGTGCGGGGCCGGGCTCCTCGCCCGTCGCGGAGGAGCCGGTTGCCACGACCACCACGGACCCCGCGGCCGGGCTTTGTCCTCAATCGCCGGACGGGCTTGAATCTGGCCGCCGTGGGTCGGCTTCTACGGGCGAGTTGCCCGGCCTCGCGGCCGGGGTTCGTCCTCAATCGCCGGACGGGCTTGATGTTGCCCGGCCTGGGTTGGCTTCCGCGCGGGAGTTGTCGCCGGAGGTCGCGCCTGCGGACGGGGCGCCCGGTGCTGCGGCGGGGGGTCGTCCTCAAGCGCCGGACGGGCTTGATGTTGGCCGCTCTGGGTTGGCTTCCGCGCGTGGGTCGTTGCCGGAGGCTGCGGGTGGGGTGCCCGGTCCTGTGGCCGGGGTTTGTCCTCAAGCGCCGGACGGGCTTGATGTTGCCCGGCCCGGGGCGGCTTCCACGCAGGAGTTGTCGCCGGAGGCTGCGCCTGCGGACGGGGTGCCCGGCCTCGCGGCCGGGATTCGTCCTCAAGCGCCGGACGGGCTTGAGACTGGCCGCCCTGGGGCGGTTTCCGTGCGCGGGTTGTCGCCGGAGGCTGCGCCTGCGGGTGGAGCGGCCGGTCCTGCGGCGGGGGGTCGTCCTCAAGCGTCGGACGGGCTTGATGTTGCTCGTCGTGGGGTGGCTTCCGCGCGTGGGTCGGCGGCGGGGGCGGACGTTTCGGGTGGGGTGCCCGGCCTGGCGGCCGAGGGGCGTTCTCAAGCGTCGGACGGGCTTGAGAGGGGCCGCCCTGGGGCCGCTTCCGCGCGCGGGTTGTCGCCGGAGGGCGCGCCTTCGGGTGCGGGTGGCGGGGGGCGGGGGACGGTGACGCCGGAGGTCGGCAGTGGCTCCGGCGGCGGTGAGGAGGGCTTCCGTACCCGGGACGGGGACCTGTCCGGCGTCGTGCAGGCCGGTGGCTCGCCGCCCGCAGGGCACGCGCAGTCGGCCGCCGTCGCCGGGCGGGGGGTTGGCGGGATGGTCTACAGGTCGCCCGACGCGCCCGGTGGTGGGGAGGGCGGGCTCTCTCCCGCGTCCGGCGACCCCGGCGACCACCTCGTCGATTCCGGGCTCGACGCCGCGCCCGGGGCCCCGGGCTCCGGGGACGGGCAGGCCGCGTTCTTCGGGCGCGTCCGGGAGATCAAGGCGCTGCACGAGGACATCGAGCGCGCAGGGCTCAACACCATCTCCGGCCGCAAGGAACCCCGCGCCCGCGTCCTCCTCGTCGCCGGGCGCCCCGGGTCGGGACGTACCGCCCTCGCCCACGAGATCGCCCGCCGGCTCGCGGACCGCTACCCCGACGGGGTCGTACGGGCCCGGCTCACCGAGACCGGCGGTGACGCGGTCCCCACCGAGGCCACCGCCCGCGAGATCCTGGCCGCGTTCGGGATCACCGGGCCGCCCGGCGCGGGCGAGGACCAGCTGTCCGAGATGGTCCGCGAGGCCCTGGCCGTCCGGCGCGTGCTGCTGCTCCTCGACGACGCCGCCGACGCCGGGCAGGTCGACCCCCTCGTCCCCGACAACCCGGACTGCCTCGTCGTCGCCGTCGCGCAGGGCCCGCTCACCGGCATCCCCGACGTCCGGCCCTGCACCCTCGGCGGGATGGACGTGAAGGCCGCCGTCGACCTGCTGGCCCGGTACACCGGAGCCGTACGGATCACCGTCGACCCGCAGGCCGCCGAGGCCCTTGTGGAGGAGTGCGGCGGCCAGCCCGCCGCGCTCGTCCTGGCCGGCGGCTGGCTCGCCGCCCGCCCCACCGCGTCCGTCGCCGACGTGGCCGCCCAGCTGCGCGCCCTGCCCGACGACCCCGGCAGGCCCGTGGGCGACCGCCCGCTCGCCCGCGTCTTCGGGCTGGTGTACGCGACCCTCGCCCCCTCCACCGCCCGCATACTGCGCCTGCTCGCCCTCGCCCCCACCGGCCTCACCGACGCGCACACCACCTCCGCGCTGGCCGGCTGCTCGGTCACGGACGCCCGGACGACCCTGGACGGCTTCGTGGCCGTGGGCATGCTGCGGCACGCCGGCGACCCGGCGGGGGAGCTGTACGAGGTGCCCGCCTGCCTCGTCCCGCTGCTGCGCGGCCTCCTCGGCCAGGACCGGCCCGGCGAACTCCGGCTCGCCCGGGCCCGGATGCTGGAGCGGACCGTACGGCTGCTCCAGTCCTGCCGCGCCGTCACCGAGCCGGAGGGCTCCGCGGCCCGCAGGAAGCTCTCCGAACTTCCCCGCGCCCTGCGCTTCCCGGACGCCGCCGCCGCCGACGACTGGCTGCGCACCCGGCTCCCCGCGCTGATCGCCTCCGCCCGCCTCGCCGTCGCCGACGGCGAACTGGACACCCTGGCCCGCCGGCTGGTCGCCGCGCTGGTCAGAGCGCTCGCCGCGCACCGGGGCACGGAGGCCGCCGCCCCCGAGCTGTACGGCCTGCACCACCTCGTCCTCGACATCGCGCGGCGGCGCGGCCTGCACCGGGAGCAGGCCGCCGCCCTGCTCAACATCGGCGACCTCGACGCCAGGACGGGCCGTACGCACGACGCGCTGGCCCGCTACCGGGCCGCCCTCGACGCCGGACGGGCCGCGAACGACCACTACGCCACCGGCCGCGCGATGGAATCCGTCGGCGGCGCCCACCAGGACCTGGAGGACTGGCAGCGGGCCGCCGACTGGTACGGCAGGGCGCTCGCCCAGCGGATCGGCCGGGGCGAGCGGGCCGACGAGGCGCGGCTGTACGGCCGCCTCGGCGCGGTCCACGCCTACGCGGGCCGGTACGTCGAGGCGCTGCGCGACTGGCGCGCCGCCGCCGCCGGCCACCGCCGCCTGGGCGATCTCACCGGCCAGGCGCGGGCGTTGGGCGAGGCCGCCCGGGTGGAGGAGCACGCGGGCCACCCCTACGACTCGCTGCGCACCAGCGAGGAGGCGGTCGGCTGGGCGCGGCAGGCCGGGGACGTACGGCTGGAGGCGGCGCTGCGGATCAGGCTGGCCGACACCCTCGACCGGGTGGGCGACCCGACCGCCGCCCGCCTGCACCGGGCCGTCGCCGACCGGCTCCTTGGAACGGAGGAAGACGGTTCTGCCTACGAAATCCGCAGCACCTCCGCGCAGGAATAATGCTTTGCAAGGCTAGACAGGGGGAAGTCCTTCATTAGACTGGTTTCGCCGCACCCACTCGCGGCGTACCCTCCCCTGAGCCAAGGACCGTGATCGACGTGCTGGTCGGTATCCCCCGCGAGGTCAAGAACAACGAGTTCCGCGTGGCCATCACCCCCGCCGGTGTCCACGAACTGGTACGCCACGGCCACCAGGTCGTCGTCGAGCGGGAGGCCGGCGCCGGATCGTCCCTCACGGACGGTGAGTTCACCGCCGCCGGCGCCCGGATCCTGGACACGGCCGACGAGGTCTGGGCCGCCGCCGACCTGGTGCTGAAGGTCAAGGAGCCGATCGCCGAGGAGTACCACCGGCTGCGCAAGGACCAGACGCTCTTCACCTACCTGCACCTCGCCGCGTCCCGCTCCTGCACCGACGCCCTCCTGGACTCCGGCATCACCGCCATCGCGTACGAGACGGTCGAGACCGCGAACCGCGCCCTCCCGCTCCTCGCCCCGATGTCCGAGGTCGCGGGCCGGTTGGCGCCGCAGGTCGGCGCGTACCACCTGATGCGCTCGGCGGGCGGGCGCGGTGTCCTGCCGGGCGGCGTGCCCGGTACGGCCCCGGGCCGCGCCGTGGTGATCGGCGGCGGCGTCTCCGGCTGGAACGCCACCCAGATCGCCGTCGGCATGGGCTTCCACGTCACCCTCCTCGACCGGGACATCAACAAGCTCCGCGAGGCGGACCGGATCTTCGGCACCAAGGTCCAGACCATCGTGTCCAACACGTACGAACTGGAGCGCGCGGTCGTCGACGCGGACCTCGTCGTGGGGGCCGTGCTGATCCCCGGCGCCAAGGCGCCGAAACTGGTCACCAACGCGCTCGTCGCCCGGATGAAGCCCGGAAGTGTACTTGTCGACATTGCAATCGATCAGGGCGGCTGCTTCGAGGACTCGCACCCGACGACCCACGCGGACCCGACCTTCCGCGTCCACGACTCGGTCTTCTACTGCGTCGCCAACATGCCCGGCGCGGTGCCGCACACGTCGACCTTCGCGCTGACCAACGCCACGCTCCCGTACGTCGTGGAACTGGCCGACCGGGGCTGGGCGGAGGCGCTGCGGCGCGATCCTGCGCTCGCGAAGGGGCTCAACACCCACGGCGGTCAGGTGGTTTACCGCGAGGTCGCGGAGGCGCATGGGCTGAATCACGCCGAATTGAGCGCGGTTCTCGGCTGACTCGTCAACGCGATTCGTCAACATCACGACACCGGCCGGATCTTGCCCCCCGAGGTCCGGCCGGCCGCGTGCCCGGGCGGGCTCGAACGCGGGGTCAACTCGCGGGAAACGTAACTCTTCAACCGATTCGCGCACCCGTGAAACGTGTGGCACCTGCTGTGGTGAGAGGCCTGTGCGCCCTTGACAGAGAGGTGTTCGGTCACCGACACATCGGGCCGGGTCCGGCGGATTGTGTTGCTGCGGACCGGTGACACGCCATAGAGTCGCCCATCGTCGGCATGGTGCCACGCTGACCTATCGATAAGTTTCCTGGTCACGTCCAAGGAGGTAAGACGACTTGTGAATGAGTCGACATTTACTCCCGGGGGTGGTCAGCCAGGGATGCCTGCGAGGGGCGGGAGCCCGTCGTCCGGGCTGGAGGCTGTCGGCTCCGTCGCTGTCCGCACCTTCGCCACCCACCAGCACACGACAGCCCACCAGATGATGGACGGCCACCACGTGAACGCCATGGCCGGCAACGAGGGCGGGCGAGAGTCCAGCCCATTCGCCGACTACAACGAAGTGCCCGAGGGGCACTTCTACGACCCCGACGCCGAGTACGAGCCCGACCCCGAGTACGCGGCCACCCTCGCACCCGACGCTGCCCGCCAGCGCCGCGAGCGGATCGGCCCCACCGGGCGTCCCCTGCCGTACTTCCCGATCCCAGGCCCGCTGACGGACCACGGCCCCGCGACGATCATCGCGATGTGCAACCAGAAGGGCGGCGTGGGCAAGACCACGTCGACCATCAACCTGGGTGCCGCGCTCGCGGAGTACGGCCGGCGCGTCCTGCTCGTCGACTTCGACCCGCAGGGTGCCCTGTCGGTCGGCCTCGGCGTGAATCCGATGGAGCTCGACCTCACCGTCTACAACCTGCTCATGGAGCGGGGCATGGCGGCCGACGAGGTCCTCCTGAAGACGGCGGTCCCCAACATGGACCTGCTGCCGAGCAACATCGACCTCTCCGCGGCGGAAGTGCAGCTGGTGAGCGAGGTGGCGCGCGAGTCGACGCTCCAGCGGGCCCTCAAGCCGCTGCTGCCCGACTACGACTACATCGTGATCGACTGCCAGCCGTCGCTCGGTCTGCTGACCGTGAACGCGCTGACCGCCGCGCACAAGGTGATCGTGCCGCTGGAGTGCGAGTTCTTCGCGCTGCGCGGGGTGGCGCTGCTGACGGAGACCATCGAGAAGGTCCAGGAGCGGCTCAACCCCGACCTGGAGCTCGACGGGATCCTCGCCACGATGTACGACTCCCGTACGGTGCACAGCCGCGAGGTCCTGGCGCGGGTCGTCGAGGCCTTCGACGAGCACGTCTACCACACGGTGATCGGGCGGACCGTGCGCTTCCCGGAGACCACGGTCGCCGGTGAACCGATCACCACGTACGCCTCGAACTCCGTGGGTGCGGCCGCGTATCGCCAGCTCGCCAGGGAGGTGCTCGCCCGGTGTCACGCCGAGTGAGTCTGCCCGGGGCCGACGAGCTGTTCCGTACGACCGGGGGCACGGCGCTCCAGTCGTCGTCGCCCGCGGAGCGGGAGCGGCGGCGCAACGCGAACGCCAACGGCGAGGCGCGGGTGCCGAATCCGGCGGGGCCGGCGGGTTCCGCCGGTGCGGCGGGTTCGGCGGGTTCGCCGGGGGAGGGCGACCCGGCGGACGGGACGCCGCCCGGCGCGGGCTCCCCGGCCTCCCCGGCGGCGGAGGAGCACGCGGCCACCGGGCGCGACTCGGCGGAGTCGTCCCGCGGCCGTACGGGCGGGGCCGACACGGACCAGTCGGGACCGGTGAAGAACCGGCGGCCCCAGGAGGCGCAGGGCGGTCAGCAGCGGCGCAGGGGGCGGGGCGCGAACCGCCGTCCCAGCGGGCGCGAACGGCACGACGAGAAGATCACGGTCTACGTCTCCGCCGAGGAACTGATGGACCTGGAGCACGCGCGCCTGGTGCTGCGCGGCGAGCACGGGCTCGCCGTGGACCGCGGGCGGATCGTCCGCGAGGCGGTCGCGGTGGTCCTGGCGGACCTCGAATCGCGGGGCGACGCGAGCATCCTCGTACGGCGCCTGCGCGGGCGCTGAGGATAGCCTGCCGGGGCCGCGCCACCTCCGCCCTCGCACCCAGGACCCCGATGCCCCCGCCTCCCGACACCACCCGCCCCCCGCGCCGAGCGCTGGGCCGCGGCCCGGGAGCGAACCCTCCGGGAACGCCCGCGGAAGAACCCCCGTCACCGAGCACCGAGCGGCCCCCCACCCCTCCGGCCGACAAGCCCACCCGGCCGCTGCCGGGCCCCGCGCGCGACGAGCCGGCACCCACCCCCTCGCCCCGCCGGGCACCCCCCGAGCCGCCGGCGTCCGCCGTGCCCCCGATTGCGAGGACGGCGCCCCCACCGCCCGCGACGCGGACCGCTCTCACCGGACCCGCCCCCGTCCCCGCACCGTCCGGTCCCGCGCGCACCGAGACGCCACCCGCATCGCCGGAGGCGCCCGTCCCGGAGCCGGAGCCGGATGCCATCCGCCCGGGAGCGGACCCCGTCCCGCCGCCACCGCCCGTTCCCGCGCAGGCCGCGCCGGCCCCCGCGTCGGTGGGGGAGTCCGCTCCCCGGTCGGGTCCCGACGCCGTCGACCGGGGGGCCGGGGCTTCGACCGCCGTGGTGCGGCCCACGGCCGGCAGGCAGGCCGTTCCCGGCGGGGCCGAGGCCGCGCCCCCATCGTCCGGTCCGGCGCGAGCCGGGACCGTGGCCGCGTCGGCGGCGGAGCCCGCCGTGGAGGCGGGGCCCGGGGGCGTCGGCCCCGAAGGCGGGACGGTGCCCGGCGTGGCGCCGTCGTCGGGCGGCGGCGGGGATGTGGTGGAGGCCACAGACCCCGGCGCGGCGGACGCCGATGCGCGGTTCACCGTGCGGCTCGTCAACTTCGAGGGGCCGTTCGACCTGCTGCTCCAGTTGATCTCCAAGCACAAGATGGACGTCACCGAGGTCGCGCTCTCCAAGGTCACCGACGAGTTCATGGTGCACATCCGGGCCATGGGGCCCGACTGGGACCTCGACCAGACCACCGAATTCCTCGTCGTCGCCGCGACGCTGCTCGATCTCAAGGCCGCCCGGCTGCTGCCCGCCGCGCAGGTGGAGGACGAGGCCGACCTCGCGCTGCTCGAAGCGCGGGACCTGCTCTTCGCGCGGCTCCTCCAGTACCGCGCGTACAAGCGCATCGCCGAGATCTTCAACGCCCGCCTCGACGAGGAGAGCCGCCGCTACCCCCGTACCGTCGGACTGGAACCCCACCACGCCGAGCTGCTCCCCGAGGTCGTCATCAGCATCGGCCCCGAGGGGTTCGCGCGGCTCGCGGTCAAGGCCATGCAGCCCAGACCGCGCCCGCAGGTGTACGTCGACCACATCCACGCGCCCCTGGTCTCCGTACGGGAGCAGGCGGGGCACGTCGTCGCGCTTCTCAGAGAGCGGGGCGAGGTCAGCTTCCAGGCCCTCACCGAGGACGCCGCCGACACCCTCACCGTCGTCGCCCGCTTCCTCGCCCTGCTGGAGCTCTACCGGGAGCGGGCCGTCGCGCTGGACCAGGAGGAGGCCCTCGGGACCCTCATGGTGCGCTGGACCGGCGGCGACCAGGACGCGGCGCCCGCCGTGACCGACGAATTCGACCAGGAACACGCGAGCGACGAGGAGCGGTCATGAGCGAGCGGCAGCGGAGCACGGTCGCGGAGCTCGGCCTCAAGCCCGCCCTGGAGGCGGTCCTCATGGTCGTGGACGAACCCGTCTCCGAGACGCACCTCGCCAAGATCCTCGACCGCCCGCGCAGGGCCGTCGCCGACGCCCTGCGCGAACTGGCCGACGAGTACACGGTCCAGCGGCGCGGCTTCGAGCTGCGGACGGTCGCCGGCGGCTGGCGTTTCTACTCGCGCCCCGAGTACGCGGAGGCCGTCGAGGGCTTCGTCCTGGACGGCCAGCACGCCCGGCTCACGCAGGCCGCCCTGGAGACCCTCGCGGTGGTCGCGTACCGCCAGCCGGTGAGCAGATCGAGGGTCTCGGCCGTACGGGGAGTGAACTGTGACGGGGTCATGCGGACCCTCCTCCAGCGCGGGCTCGTCGAGGAGGCGGGCGCGGAACCCGAAACAGGTGCGATCCTGTACAGGACGACGAACTACTTTTTGGAGCGGATGGGCCTGCGCGGCCTGGACGAGCTTCCGGAGCTCGCGCCCTTCCTCCCCGAGGCGGACGCGATCGAGGCCGAGACCCTTGAAGGTGTCCCGTCGTTCGATCCGGACGCACCGTACGCCCCGGAAACTCACGCAGACGACAAGACGGAAATTTGATGCGAAGCGGTAACAGCAACAGCGGAAGCGGCAACCGGAACAGCGGGAGTGGGAGCGGGAGCGGCGCGAACCGGAACGGCGGCGGCGCCAGGAGCGGCGGCGCGGGCGGCCGCGGCGGCGCGGGCGGCGGCCGGAGCACAGGCGGCGGCCGGAGCCCGGGCGGCGCCCGCGGCGGCGGCGTCGGCCGGGACGGCAACCGCGGCGGCAGCACCCCCCGTACCAGCGGAAGCGGCTGGAGCGGCGGCGGCCGGGACGACCGGGGCCGCGACGACCGCGCGAGGGACGACCGCCCCAGGGACGACCGCGCCCCCGGCGCCGGCCGCGACGAGGAGCAGAAGCGCCTCTCCCGCCCCCGCCCCGAGGAGCGCCGGTACGACGTCGGCCGCTCCGGAGCCACCGGCGGCGCCGGTGCCACGGGCGCCCCGCGCGGCGCCAGGGGCGCGGCGGCTCGCGGCGGAGCCAAGGGCGGCCCCAAGCCCTCCCAGACCCCTCCGCGCGCCCGCAGGGGCCCCGGCGGCCAGGCCCGCCCCCGTGAGCTGGACGCGAAGATCGAGCAGCGCAACCGCGACCGGTACGCGGACAAGCCCGAGATCAGGACGCCCCGCACCAACCCGGGCGCCGAGCAGGAGGGCGAGCGCCTCCAGAAGGTCCTCGCCCGCGCCGGCATGGGCTCGCGCCGCGCCTGCGAGGAGCTGATCGAGCAGTCCCGCGTCGAGGTCAACGGCGAGATCGTCCTCGAACAGGGCAAGCGTGTGGACGTGGACCGCGACGAGATCAAGGTCGACGGGCTGACCGTCGCCACCCAGTCGCACCTCTTCTTCGCGCTGAACAAGCCCGCCGGCGTGGTCTCCACGATGGAGGACCCGGACGGCCGCCAGTCCCTCGGCGACTACGTCACCAACCGCGAGACGCGCCTGTTCCACGTCGGCCGGCTCGACACGGAGACCGAGGGCATCATCCTGCTCACCAACCACGGTGAGCTGGCCCACCGCCTCACCCACCCCCGGTACGGCGTGAAGAAGATCTACCTCGCGGCCATCCAGGGCCCGCTCCCGCGCGACCTGGGCAAGCGGCTCAAGGACGGCATCCTGCTGGAGGACGGCTACGCGAAGGCCGACCACTTCCGGGTCGTCGAGAACACCGGCAAGAACTACCTGGTCGAGGTCACCCTCCACGAGGGCCGCAAGCACATCGTCCGCCGCATGCTCGCCGAGGCCGGCTTCCCGGTCGACCGGCTCGTCCGGACGTCCTTCGGCCCGATCCCGCTGGGCGACCAGAAGTCCGGCTGGCTGCGCCGCCTCACCAACACGGAGGTCGGCATGCTGATGAAGGAAGTCGGGCTGTAGACAGCCCCGTCGTACGACAGGAAAAAGCCCGCGGCCGTTCAGGCCGCGGGCTTTTTCCCTTGTGGGGCAAGGCCGTTCGCCTTTATAGTCAACATGACCATTAAGGAGGCGGGCGTGAGTCTCGCGGACATCCTCGATCCCTTGCAGCGGCCCCTGGTGACCGTGCTGGACACCCCGGTCAGCTGGACCGAGGTGCTCGGTTTCGGCAGCGGCGCGCTCTGCGTGTGGCTCGTCGCCCGTCAGCACGTGGCCAACTGGCCGGTCGGCATCGCCAACAACCTGTTCTTCGTCGTGCTGTTCCTCCAGGCGGGCCTGTACGCCGACATGGCGTTGCAGGCCGTCTTCATCACCCTCGCCGTGTACGGCTGGTGGATCTGGACCCACGGGGGTGGCCCGGACTCACCCGCGCCCGCGGTGCGGCGTACGACCCGCACCGAATGGGGCGTGCTCTGCGCGGCGGGGGTGGTGGGGACACTCGGCCTGACGTTCCTGCTCGGCCGCGCCACCGACTCGACCGTGCCCTTCTGGGACGCGCTCACCACGTCCCTCTCGCTGATGGCGACCTACGGGCAGTGCCGCAAGCTGCTGGAGTCCTGGTGGCTCTGGATCGCCGCGGACGTCGTCTACATCCCGCTCTACGCCCACAAGGACCTCTACCTGACCTCGCTGCTCTACGTCGGCTTCCTCGCCCTGTGCCTGGCCGGACTGCGCAACTGGTCCCGGGACACGGCCCGTTCGCCGGACCGCCCCCTGGTGGTGAGCGCCGGATGAGCGGGTACGGACACGGCCTGGTGCTCGGCAAGTTCTATCCGCCGCACGCCGGCCACCACCATCTCGTACGGACCGCGCGCGACCGCTGCGCCGACCTCACCGTGCTCGTCTGCGCCGCCTCCGTGGAGTCGGTCCCCCTCGCCGACCGGGTCGCGTGGATGCGTGAAGTCCACCCGGACGTACGGGTGGTGGGCGCCCTGGACGACACCCCGATGGACGTGAACGACCCGGCGGTCTGGGACGCGCACATGGCCGTCTTCCGGGACGCGGTGCCCGGGCGCGTGGACGTGGTCTTCACCTCCGAGGCGTACGGGGAGGAGCTGGGGCGGCGGTTCGGCGCCGCGTCCGTGTGCGTCGACCCCGGCCGTACGGTCTTCCCCGTCTCCGGTACGGCCGTGCGCGAGGATCCGGCCGCCTGCTGGGACTTCCTGGAGCCGCCCGTCCGGGCCGCGCTCGCCCGCCGGGTCGTGGTCCTCGGGGCCGAGTCCACCGGCACCACGACGCTGGCCCGCGCCCTCGCCGCGCACTACCGCGCGCGGGGCGGGGTGTGGGCGCGGACGGGGTACGTACCCGAGTACGGGCGGGAGTTCAGCGAGCACAAGCTCGCGGCGCTGCGGGCGCGGGAGCCCCGGGCGCGGTGGGAGGACGTCGAACTCGCCACGGACGACTTCCCGTTGATCGCCCGGCGGCAGGACGAGGCCGAGGAGAGCGCGGCGCGGGCCGGGTCTCCGGTGCTGATCTGCGACACGGACGCGTTCGCCACCACCGTCTGGCACGAGCGGTACGTGGGCGGGCGCAACCCGCTCGTCGAGGAGATCGCCGGCCGGACGCGCCGTCACCTGTGGCTGCTCACCGGACACGAGGACGTGCCGTTCGAGGACGACGGGCTGCGGGACGGCGAGGAGCTGCGGCCCTGGATGACCGACCGGTTCCGCGCCGAACTGACCCGTACCGGACGGGAGTTCGTGGAACTGACCGGCCCGCACGAGAAGCGGCTCGACACGGCGGTCGCGGCGGTGGACGCCCTGCTCGACCGGGGGTGGCACTTCGCGCCGCCGCTGCCGGAGCGACGGTGAACCCGCGGGGGCGGGAGCCGGAGGACGGGCGGGGGAGTCCGCGGGCCCCCCGCGTCCCCGACGGGTACGACCCCTCCGCCTTCACGCCGTTCGCGGTCACCGTCGACCTCGCCGTCTTCACCGTCCGCCACAACCGGCTCCACGTCCTGCTCGTGGAGCGCGGCCTGGAGCCGTACCTGGGCGCCTGGGCGCTGCCCGGCGGCTTCGTCCTGCCCCGGGAGTCCGCCGGACAGGCCGCCCGCCGTGAACTCGCCGAGGAGACGGGCCTGTCGGAGCACACCGCGGGCGCGCTCCACCTGGAGCAGCTGCGGACCTACAGCGACCCCGACCGCGACCCGAGGATGCGGGTCGTGTCCGTGGCGTACGCGGCGCTCGTCCCCGACCTGCCCGAGCCGCGCGGCGGCGGCGACGCGGCGTTCGCGCGGTGGACGGACCTGTCACGGGTCCTGCGGTCGGGCCCCGCGCGCGGCACCGGACCGTCCCCCGCCCGGCCACCGTCCTCCCCGGCCCGGACCCCGGCCCCGGCCCCGGCCACGACCCCGCCCCCGGCCCCCGACGCCCTCGTCACCCTCGCCTTCGACCACGGCGCCATCCTCGCCGACGCCTACGACCGGATCGGCGCCAAGCTCGAATACAGCTGTCTCGCCACGGCGTTCTGCCCCCCGGAGTTCACGCTCGCGGAGCTGCGCCAGGTGTACGAGACCGTCTGGGGCGTCGAACTGGACGGCCCCAACTTCCGGCGCAAGGTCCTCGCCACCCCGGGCTTCGTCCAGGCGGTCGAGGGGCCCCCGCGCCGCACCGGCGGCCGGGGGAAACCCGCCGCGCTCTACCGCGCGGGCGCCGCCACGACCCTGCATCCACCCCTCCTGCGACCGGAAGGACGGACCACGTGATCTCCACCAGGACCCTCACCAAACAAGCCGCCACGGGATCGCTGACCGGGCTCGCCATCGGCGACGCCCTCGGTTTCCCGACCGAGTTCAACGACGTGCCGTCCATCCTCGCCAAGTGCGGCCCCTGGCGCGAGATGGACCTGCCGAGGCCGGCGATCGTCACCGACGACACCCAGATGACCCTCGCGCTCGCCCGGGGCATACGCACCGCGACGGACCGGGGCGTCCTCGGCCCGCTGCGCCTGGTGCGGCCGGTGCGCGAGGAGTTCGTCGCCTGGTACCACTCGCCGGACAACAACCGCGCCCCCGGACGGACGTGCATGACGGCGTGCATGCTCCTCGACAGCGACCGGCCCTGGCAGGCGGCGAGCCAGACCGGCTCGAAGGGCTGCGGGGCGAACATGCGGGTCGCTCCCGTCGGCCTCGTCCCCTTCCTCAGCGACGAACAGCGGTCGGGGGCCGCCCAGTTGCAGGCGGCCCTCACCCACGGCCACCCCACCGCGCTCGCCGCCTCCGACCTCACGGCGCGGGCGGTGTACCTGATGGCGCGGGGCGGCGAGCCGACGGGACTGGTCGGCCAGCTGCGCTCGTACGCGTACGAGAACCGCGACCGCTACCGCCACCCGTGGCTCGGCGACCTGTGGACGTACTCCCAGGACTCCGGCCCCGAGGAGTTCGCGCGGCGTGGCTGGGACGAGTGCCTGGCGGCCCTGGAACGGGTCCAGGACGCCCTGCGCGCCCCCTCCCCGGAGACCGATCCCTGCCTGGCCACCGGGGACGGCTGGGTGGCCGAGGAGGCCCTCGCCACCGCGCTCCTCTGCTTCCTGCTCTTCCCGGATGACCCGGTCACCGCGGTCCGCAGAGCCGCCTGCACGCGCGGCGACTCCGACTCGATCGCCTGCCTGACAGGGGCCTTCGCGGGCGCCCATCTCGGCGCGGGCGCCTGGCCCAAGGAATGGGCCGAACGCATCGAGTACCGCAGCGACCTGCTCTCCCTGGGGGCGCTCTGGGACGCTTGACCCATGCACGAGCACACCGCCACGCGCCACGCGACCCCGCCCGACGAATCCCCGCGGCGCACCCCGTCCGCATCCCGCCTCCGCGAGGCCGGACTGCCGGTCACCGACCTGGGTCCGGTCCTCGCGGAGGAGACCGACCCCCTGCTGTTCGCCACGGTGTCGGGGGCGCACCTCTACGGATTCCCCTCCCGCGACTCCGACATCGACCTGCGCGGCGCCCATGTCCTGCCGGTGGAAGCCCTCATAGGACTGGACGAACCGGACGAGACCCGGACCAGGATGGGGGACAGGGACGGGGTGGAGATGGACCTCGTCACCCACGACCTGCGCAAGTTCGCCCGGCTGATGCTGCGCCGCAACGGCTACGTCCTGGAACAGCTCCTGTCGCCCCTGGTCGTCCACACCACCGACGCCCACGCCGAACTGGCCTCGCTCGCCCCCGGCCTGCTGACCGCCCATCACGCCCACCACTACGCGGGGTTCGCGGCCACGCAGGCGCGGCTCTTCGAGCGGACGGGGGAGTTGAAGCCCCTGCTCTACACCTTCCGCGCCCTGCTCACCGGGATCCACCTGATGCGCGGCGGCGGGATCGAGGCCCATCTGCCCACGCTGCTCGGGGAGATGGCCGCGCCGGCCTACCTGCCGGACCTGATCGCCGCGAAGGCCGAGGCCGAGCACGGCACGGACGGCGTCCCGGACCGGGACCGGCTGGAGAAGGACCTGGAGGCGCTCCGTACGGCCCTGGAGGACGCCAGGGCGGGCACCTCCCTACCCGAGCTGCCCGGGGCCGCCGCCCGCGACGCGCTGCGCGCCCTGGTCGTCCGGGTGCGCCTCGAAACGCCGCGCCGAATCGAAACGCCGCGCTGACTAGAAGCGCCGCGCCGACGAGAAACTCCGCGCTGACGCGTGGCGGACGCGGATCAGGAAGTCCTCGATCCGGGCGTGGTCGGCTTCCGGGGGAAGGGGGGAGGCCGCCGCCGCGTCGTCGGCCTCCGCCGCCAGGCGGTTCATCCGGCGCTCGACCTCCGGCCAGGGCACCTCGCCCCGCTTGACCGCGAGCAGCGGTTCGCGGTCCGCGCCGACGTCGATGACCAGCCGCCCCGTCCGCAGCAGGTCCCCGCAGAGCGCGAGGAGCCGCAGCAGGTGCATGGCGTGCTTCCAGCGCGGGGCGCCGTGCTGCCGGAGGTCCGCCTCCAGCTTCCCGCGCTGGCCGAGCGCGTACTGGACGAATGTCGTGTGGGCCTGCCGGGAGAGGAACGCCCCGCGCAGGGAGAGCAGTTCGCGGCCGGTGTCGTCCAGGCGCTCGACCAGCGGGGAGTGCAGGCACTCCAGCACGTTCGGGTTGGCGCGCAGCCCCAGCGCGCAGAAGCGCTCCAGCTCCCAGGAGAACTGCTCGTCGGCCGGGCCCTCGACATGCGTCGGCGGCTTCCCGAAGCCCCAGAACAGCGCGGTCGGCGCCAGGAACACCCCCCGGACGTCGGTGTCGCTGCCCTCCGTCGCCAGGCCGAACGCCCGCGATCCCATCACACAGGAGTAGACGGTGTGGTCGCGTACGAGAGCGTCGGGCGTCATGCGCGAGAAGGGTACGGGACCCGTCGCCGCGTCCCGAGAGGCGGCCGGCCAGGGCCGCCCCGGGCCGCCCTCCGCCGCCCGGTCTACCCTGGAAGCCGCACGCGACCACCGAGGAGGACGCCGTGGCGGTACGAGCGGTGCGGGGCGCCGTCCAGCTGGAGCGGGACGAGCCCGGTCACATGGACGACCAGGTCAGGCAGCTCCTCACGGCGATGCTGGAGCGCAACGCGATCGCCCGCGACGACCTGATCAGCATCTGGTTCACCGCCACCCCCGACCTGCACAGCGACTTCCCGGCCGCCGCCGCCCGGGGACTCGGTATCGTCGACGTGCCCCTCCTCTGTGCCCAGGAAATGGACGTCGCCGGCGCCATGCCGCGCGTCGTCCGCATACTGGCCCACATCGAGTCCGACCTCCCCCGCTCCCGGATCGCGCACGTCTACCTCGGCGCCGCGGCAGCCCTTCGCAAGGACATCGCCCAGTGAGAACCGCCGTCGTCATCGGAACCGGCCTGATCGGCACCTCCGCGGCCCTCGTCCTCGCCTCCCGCGGGGTCACCGTCCACCTCACCGACCACGACGCCACCCGGTCCCGTACGGCCGCCGCCCTCGGCGCCGGCACCGACCGGGCGCCCGAAGGACCCGTCGACCTGGCGCTCGTCGCCGTACCGCCCGCGCACGTGGCCGCCACCCTCGCCGAAGCGATGCGCGGCGGGATCGCCCGCGGCTACCTGGACGTGGCCAGCGTCAAGGGCGGCCCCCGGCGCGAGCTGGAGGCGCTCGGGCTCGACCTGAGCGCGTATCTCGGCACGCACCCCATGGCGGGCAAGGAGCGCTCCGGCCCGCTGGCCGCGACCGCCGACCTGTTCGAGGGCCGCCCCTGGGTGCTGACCCCGACCCGGGACACCGACACCGAGGTGCTCAACCTGGCCCTGGAGCTGGTGGCGCTCTGCCGCGCCGTCCCGGTGGTCATGGACGCCGAGGCTCACGACCGGGCGGTCGCCCTCGTCTCGCACACCCCCCAGCTGATCTCGTCCATGGTGGCCGCCCGCCTCGCGGACGCCGACGAGACGGCCGTACGCCTCTGCGGCCAGGGCATCCGCGACGTGACCCGGATCGCCGCCTCCGACCCCGCGATGTGGGTCGACATCCTCAGCGCCAACCCGGGGCCCGTCGCGGACGTGCTCGCCGGGATCGCCGCCGACCTGGACGAGACCGTCGGGGCGCTGCGGTCCCTCCAGTCCGCCGACGAGGACAAGCGCCGCGAGGGCGCGGCGGGCGTGGAGGACGTCCTGCGCCGGGGCAACGCGGGCCGGGTCAGGGTCCCGGGCAAGCACGGCACCGCCCCCGCGGCCTACGAGGTCGTGGCGGTCCTGATCAGCGACAAGCCGGGCGAGCTGGCCCGTATCTTCGCGGACGCCGGGCGGGCCGGGGTCAACGTGGAGGACGTCAGGATCGAGCACGCGACCGGCCAGCAGGCCGGCCGGGTGCAGCTGATGGTGGAGCCCTCGGCGGCCCCGCTGCTCACCGAGGCGCTGCGGGAACGCGGCTGGTCGATCCGCCAGTAGGCCGGGCCGCCGCCGGGTGGCGGACGCCGTCCGGCGGGTGCCGCCGCCGAACGAGTGCATTTGTGGTGCCGAGTACTCGGTAACCTTGTACGAGGGCGTATCGACGTCCCGCGTGCCCGCACGCCGCTCCCACCCGTGAACCAGGAAGGTGTCCGCCTCCGTGGAAACCGCAGCATCCGTCGCCCGGACCGCCCCGGCCGCTGTGATCGTCGCCATCGACGGGCCCTCCGGCACGGGCAAGTCGAGCACCTCCAAGTCCGTGGCCTCCCACCTCGGGCTCAGCTACCTGGACACCGGCGCGCAGTACCGGGCCATGACCTGGTGGATGATCAACAACGGCATCGACGTCGCGGACGCCGTCGCCGTCGCGGACGCCGCGGGCAAGCCCGTGATCGTGTCCGGTACGGACCCGGCCGCCCCGACGATCACCGTCGACGGCGAGGACGCCTCGGGCCCGATCCGTACGCAGGAGGTCACCGCCAAGGTGAGCGCGGTCAGCGCGGTCCCGGAGGTACGGTCCGTCGTCACCGCGCTCCAGCGCGCCATCGCCGCCGCGGCCGCGAAGGGCATCGTGGTCGAGGGCCGTGACATCGGTACGACCGTGCTGCCGGACGCCGACGTCAAGATCTTCCTCACCGCCTCCCCGGAGGCCCGCGCGGCCCGCCGCAGCGGTGAGCTCAAGGGCAAGGACGCGGTCGACGTCTCCGTCACCAGGGAAGCGCTGATCAGGCGGGACACGGCCGACTCCAGCCGGAAGACGTCCCCGCTCGCGAAGGCGGCCGACGCGGTCGAGGTCGACACCACGGAACTGACCCTCCAGCAGGTCGTCGAGTGCGTCGTGACCCTGGTCGAGGAGAAGCGGGCCGTCAGGTGAGCGCCCCGCCCGCACAGGGCGCGCGTCCCGCGAACCGGCCGGGCAGGGCCCCGTCGGAAGCGGGCGCCGCCGTGGGCAGGGGCATCGGCACGGTCCTGATGTACGGCCTGTGGAAGCCCCGGGTCCTGGGCGCCTGGCGGGTCCCGGCGCGCGGCCCGGCGATCCTCGCCGTCAACCACTCGCACAACGTCGACGGCCCGATGCTGATGGGCACCGCGCCCCGGCCGGTGCACTTCCTCATCAAGAAGGAAGCGTTCGTCGGCCCGCTGGACCCGTTCCTGCGGTCCATCGGGCAGCTCAAGGTGGACCGTACGGTCGCCGACCGGGCCGCGATCACCGACGCGCTGGTCGTGCTCGCCCACGGCGGGGTGCTGGGGATATTTCCCGAGGGCACCCGCGGTGAGGGCGATTTCGCCTCCCTGCGCGCCGGGCTCGCCTATTTCGCCGTACGGTCGGGAGCGCCGATCGTGCCGGTCGCGGTCCTGGGAAGCACGGAGAGCCGGGGACGGTTGATACGGGCACTGCCCCCGCTCCGCAGCCGGGTGGACGTCGTCTTCGGCGACGCCTTCGCGGCGGGGGACGGCAGCGGCCGGCGGACCCGCAAGGCGCTGGACGAGGCCACCGTACGGATCCAGGAGCGGCTGACCGCCCACCTGGCCGACGCCAGGCGACTGACCGGACGCCAGGCGTCCGGACCGCTGTAGGAGCGGTCGGAGCGCGCGACGTCTGAAGCGCGCGAGTATTTCAGTAGTGCGCCGCATGCTGCGGCGCACCGATCACGATGGATGAACGAGGTACGGACTTCATGAACGACCAGATCGACTCCGGGGAAGCGAACGGAGAGCTTGGCGACGCCGAGTACGCGGAGTTCATGGAGATCGCCGCACACGAGGGCTTCGACCCCGAGGAGGTGGAGGGGGCGATCGACGAGGCCGGTCACGGCCCCCTGCCGATCCTCGCGGTCGTCGGACGCCCGAATGTCGGCAAGTCGACCCTCGTGAACCGCATCATCGGCCGCCGCGAGGCGGTCGTCGAGGACAAGCCGGGCGTCACCCGCGACCGGGTGACCTACGAGGCCGAGTGGGCGGGCCGCCGGTTCAAGATCGTCGACACCGGCGGCTGGGAGCAGGACGTCCTCGGCATCGACGCCTCCGTCGCGGCCCAGGCGGAGTACGCCATCGAGGCCGCCGACGCGGTGGTCTTCGTGGTGGACTCCACGGTCGGCGCCACCGACACCGACGAGGCCGTGGTACGGCTGCTGCGCAAGGCGGGCAAGCCCGTCGTGCTCTGCGCCAACAAGGTCGACGGGCTCAGCGGCGAGGCCGACGCGACCGCCCTGTGGTCCCTCGGGCTGGGCGAGCCCCACCCCGTCTCCTCCCTGCACGGCCGCGGTACGGGCGACATGCTCGACGCGGTCCTCGAAGCGCTGCCGGACGCGCCGGCCCAGACCTTCGGCCTCACCGTCGGCGGCCCCCGCCGCATCGCCCTCATCGGCCGCCCGAATGTCGGCAAGTCGTCCTTGCTGAACCGGGTCGCCAAGGAGGACCGGGTGGTCGTCAACGAGATCGCGGGCACCACCCGTGACCCGGTGGACGAGCTGATCGAGCTGGGCGGCACGGTCTGGAAGTTCATCGACACCGCCGGCATCCGCCGCCGGGTCCACCTCCAGGCGGGCGCCGACTACTACGCGTCCCTGCGCACCGCGGCCGCCGTGGAGAAGGCCGAGGTCGCGGTCATCCTGATCGACACGACCGAGTCCATCAGCGTCCAGGACCAGCGCATCGTCACGATGGCGGTCGAGGCGGGCCGCGCGATCGTCATCGCGTACAACAAGTGGGACACCCTGGACGAGGACCGCCGCTACTACCTCGAACGGGAGATCGAGACCGAGCTGGCGCAGGTCGCGTGGGCGCCCCGGGTGAACGTGTCGGCCCTCACCGGCCGCCACATGGAGAAGCTGGTCCCCGCCATCGAGACGGCGCTGGAGGGCTGGGAGACCCGGGTCCCGACGGGACGGCTGAACGCGTTCCTCGGTGAGCTGGTCGCCGGGCACCCGCACCCGGTCCGCGGCGGCAAGCAGCCCCGGATCCTGTTCGGGACGCAGGCCGGATCGAAGCCGCCGCGCTTCGTGCTCTTCGCCTCCGGCTTCATCGAGGCGGGCTACCGCCGCTTCGTGGAGCGCCGGCTGCGCGAGGAGTTCGGCTTCGCGGGCACGCCGATCCACATCTCCGTACGGGTGCGCGAGAAGCGCGGCCGCAAGAAGTAGCCCGGCCGGACAGCGGCACGGGAAAGCCGGAAGCTGTGGGGGGGGGGGGGGGGGGGGCGGCCCCGGCCCCCCCCCCCGGCGCGCGGTGTTTTGTGGGGGCCGGGGGGGTGGCGTGCGGCGGGCCCGGGGGGGATGTCCCCCCGGCGGGGGGCCGCGGG
>NZ_JBIURL010000018.1:0-116019 GCF_044740805.1 Streptomyces sp. NPDC088261 | reverse complement strand
GGGGGGCCCCCCCACACCCCCCCCCCGGCGGGGGGGCGGGCCCGGCCCCCCCCCCCCCGGCCCCCGGGGGGCCCGGGGGGGGGCCCCCCCGGCGGGGGGGGGGGCGGGGGGGGCGCCCCCCCCCCCCCACCCCACAGCTTCCGGCCTTTTCTTTCGGCGTCCCGGGGCTTGAGCCTTCCGGCGTCCCGGGCTTCAGTGCCCCCGGCGCGGGCCCGGCGGCAGGGCCGCCGGGGTGTGCCGCGCGCCCGGCTGGCGGGGGTCGCGCTGCCAGGACCCCACGTACGGCGTGTGGCCGTGACCCGTGTGGCCGTGGCCGCCGTACCCGCCGTGCGACGACGCGTGCAGTCCGGTGCCGAAGGCGGTGAAGCCCAGATTCTCCTCGTTGCTCCGGTCCCCGGGCAGCGCCCGGAAGGACCGGCGGAACTCGGAGTACAGCGCGTCGTAGATGGGCGTCGTGGAATAGCCGTCCGCGACGTCCTGCGCGGGGCGCATCGAAGGGATCTGGCTCTGGTACTGCGGGCGTGGGGGGTCGTATGCGTGCACGTAGGTGCCAACGACCCCGGTGTCGTCCGGATGCGGGGTGCCCGGCGAATTCGCCGCTCGCGGGGGTTCTGTGAGCCGTACGGCCGGGCGTGCGGCCGTCGTCACGTGCCCGCCAGCGGCATCGCGGCCGCGACCAGCCGGCCGTTGGCCGCCGCCTTCTCCAGGGCTTCGCGCAGCAGGTCCTCGCGGGGCTGCTGGCCGATGGAGCCGACCGGTGCGGCGAAGACGAGGACGGTGCTGGACCGGTTGGCGGCGGCCCGCCAGCCCTCGGTGACCTGGAGGGGCTGGTGGGCCTGCCACCAGGCGACGGAACCGCTGCCGCCGGTGCCCGGCTGGAGCACCGCGTGCAGCTGGCCCATGGCGAGCAGGACCGACCAGCCGGGCAGGAGGGTGGGCAGCGTCTCCAGGTCCGAGACGTGCCGGAAGCCCTGCTCGGCGAGGAGCGGCAGGAACTCGTCGGTGCTGCCGGCCGTACCCGGCCGGGCGATCGGGGCGGTCGGTTCGACCACCAGCGCCGGGTGCAGATCGCCCTCGATCAGCACCAGGCCGCTGGTGACACCCAGCACGGCCTGGTCGCCCTGGTCGGCGCCGGCCGCGCCGGACTGCGCCGGCTCGTTGCCGGTGATGGACCGGACGGCGCCCTGGAGCTGGTCCTCGGCGACCTGGACGACCTGGGAGGGGATGCAGGTGGCGTGGGCGAAGGCGAGGACCGCGGTCTCCTCGCCGACGAACAGCACCGTGCTGGTCCGCTCCTGTTCGGAGTCGCCAGGGGTGCGGCAGGACGTGCAGTCGTAACTGCCCGGGGAGTTGTCGCCGGCCAGCAGCCGGTCGGCTTCCTCGTCGCCGATCTCGGCGCGTACGTCCTCGCTGACATCGAGCATGCGCGGCACGGGTGGCTCCTCGAACTCGGTGCGTGGGCCGGGCTGTTCCCGGCTCGTACAGAAGACAACGGGTGAGCCGTGGCCCGGGTCACGCGGATCGGGGAACGGAAATCGAACCGTCCGGCACCGCGGCGACCGATCGGCGGGAATCAGTCACCGCGTCCAACGCCCGGCGGGGACGGGCACGTTGACCCGGGGTCCCGGGCGGGACGGTCGTCACGTCGACGGATCGATTCGGCGCAGGTGGCGACCGTGCCGTCACGGTCGACACATCGGGAAGTCGATGATCGGGGGAGGTGGCCGGAAAACGCCTGGTCCTTTCGGTCGCCGGCGCGCCGCCCGTACCGGATCGCGCGCATCTGCTCGAAATCGGCACCGAACGCTCCATTCGAGCGTCTAACCGGTCGAGCCGATACGACAGGGACGACGAGGGGGACCCACCCACGTATGCGCCTTTCCTTCCTGCTCCACAACGCCTACGCCGTCGGCGGGACGATCCGGGCGACGTTCACGCTCGCCGCCGCGCTGGCCGAGCGGCACGAGGTCGAGATCGTCTCGGTCTTCCGGCACCGGGACGAGCCGGCCCTGGGCGCGCCCGCCGGCGTCGAACTGCGGCACCTGGTCGACCTGCGGCCCGGCAGCCCCCGGTACGACGGCGAGGCCGCGGAGCACGGGCGCGCCAGGATCTTCCCGGCCGGCGACAGCAGGTACCGCCAGTACAGCGCCCTCACCGACCACCGGATCGGCGCCCACCTGCGCTCCCTGGAGGCGGACGTCGTCATCGGCACCCGCCCCGGGCTCAATGTCCACCTCGCGCGGCAGGCGCGCCGGGGCCCGGTCCGGGTCGGCCAGGAGCACCTGAGCCTCGACACCCACGCGAGCCGCCTGCGCCGCGAGATCCGCCACCGCTACCGGCTGCTCGACGCCGTCACCACCGTCACCGAGGCCGACTCCCGCGCCTACCGGACCGGGCTGCGGCTGCCCGGCGTACGGATCACGGCGATTCCCAACAGCGTGCCCGCGCCCACCGTCGCCCCCGCCGACTGCACCGGCAAATGGGTGGTCGCGGCCGGCCGGCTCACCAGGGTCAAGCGGTACGACCTGCTGGTACGGGCCTTCGCCCGGGTGGTGGACGTCCGCCCCGACTGGCGCCTGCGGATCTACGGCGGCGGCGACGCGTCCGGCGACGAGAAGGACACGCTGCGCGGGCTGGTCGAGGAGTACGGCCTGCACGAGCACGTCCTGCTGATGGGGTCCGCCACCCCGCTGGAGGCGGAGTGGGTCAAGGGGTCCGTCGCCGCCGTCACCTCCAGCCGCGAGTCCTTCGGCATGACCATCGTCGAGGCGATGCGCTGCGGCGTCCCGGTCGTCGCGACCGACTGCCCGCACGGCCCCGCCGAGATCATCGAGGACGGGGTCGACGGGCGGCTCGTGCGCAACGGGGACCTGGACGCGATCTCCGGCGCGCTCCTCGCCCTGATCCAGGACGACGCGCTGCGCGGCCGCACCGGCCGGGCCGCGCTCGCCGCCTCCGCCCGGTTCGACCCCGCGCTGATCGCCACCCGCCACGAGGCGCTCTTCACCGAGCTGGCCAAGGGCTCGCGCGGCAGGCTGCGCGACCCGCTGCACCGGGGCCGGGGCGCCGTACTGGCCCGCGCGCACAGCGCGCGCAACCTCGCCGTCGACGTGATCCGGAAGGGCAGGACCCCATGAGCGAGGACCCCAGGAGCGGGCGGAACGGACGGCGCCGGGCGGCGGAACGGATCGCCGACTGCATCGCCGACTCCGCGGGAGGCATCACCTTCGACCTCGCGGGAGCGGCCGGGCCCGCCCCGGTGCTCGTCCTGCGCCGGCGCGACGGCGCCCCCGAGGACGGCACCGACCACGAGGTACGGCTGCCGCTCACCGGAGGCGGCGGGCACGGGCCGGGGGCGGGCGCCGGGCCGGCGCTGCGGGCCGTCCTGCCCAGCACGGTGCATCTGGCCGAGGGGTACTGGGACGTCAGGACGGGGGCCGACGGCGAACACGCCGTACGCCCCGGGGTCAGGGACGTACGGGCGCTCGTGGACCGGATCCCCGGCTCCGACCGGGTCGCCGCCCGGATCCCGTACCCGACGGGCGACGGCCGGCTCGCCGTCCGCAGCTGGGTCCGCACCCCGCACGCCGAGGCCGGCGCGATCCGCTGCGAGCGGGGCGCGATGACGGTCGGGGGAGTGCTGTACGGCGCCGAGGCGCGGCCCGGCGCGGTGGCCGAGGCGCGGCTGCGCGGCGGCGGCGCGGTCCACCGGGTCCCGGTCACCGGCCGGGGGTCGTCCTTCGCCTTCACCCTCCCGTACGCCCTGCTGGCCGACGCGCCGGTCGGGCGGCGGCAGCGGTGGGACCTGTGGCTGCGGCCCGCGCCGGACGCGGACGGCGTCCGGATCTCCCGCATCCTGGACGACATCTGGGACAAGCGGAACATCCTCGTCTACCCGCGCTTCGTCCGCCGGGGCCCCGGGGCCTGGTCGGCCGCTCCCTGTTACGCGGCCGACAACGGCCTCTGCGTCCGCCTGGAGCCCGCGGCGGCCGCGCCGTAGGGCGGGTCCGCGAGCCCCGCCCCGCGGGTCTGCCCGGCGCTCACGCCGCGCTTACTTGAGAGCGAAGTGACCGAAAACGAACGGGCCGGCCGTGTCCGCCGTCGGTGGATCGTGCGAGGGAATCGTGAATTCCGCATGGTCCGACAATTCTCCGGCACTCTCGCCGGGACGGCGGCGGTGTGAATTCGGTAAGGGTGAATTTATGTGATCTTAGGGGGCGTGGAATTACTCCGGAGTGCCGAATCGGAGGGCCGAACGAGTGAAGTCGGGGCGTTGCTCCAGGAGGCGTGATCCTGTGACACAAGTGTGACGGCGGACCGGCGGGAAGGGTCCGTGTCCGGCGATTGCCCGGCTTCCTTCCTCGCCCCGGGGCGCCTACCGTGAGTGGCATGGCACCCACACCGACCCCCCAGGACCCGCCCTCCGACGACCTCGGTTCGTACGTGGGGCTCGACGCCGACGACGCCGGGAGCCGGGCCCGGCAGCGCGGCTGGACGACGGTCCGGGCGCTGCCGCCCGGCGCGATCATCACCATGGAGTACGTGGTGGGGCGCCTCAATTTCGAGGTCGAGCACAACCGGGTGGTGCGGTGCTGGCGCGGCTGAGACGCCGCACGAGCGCGGAAAAGGCCCCCGGCCTCGGCCGGGGGCCTTTCGTGTCCTCCAAGCGCCCTGAAAGCCCCTCCCGGGGCGTCCCGGTGTCCTCGGCGGCCGCTCAGCCGCCCGTCACCGGCCGCGAGCGCGGCGGACGGCGGCTGCCGGCCGGGGTGATGGGCGTACGTTCCGAGCGGACCGCGTGCGGGCGCGGCTGCGTGTGCGTCGCGGGCCGCCCGGCCGCCGTCCGCCCGGGGTGACCGGCGCCGATGGGCTCGCGCGGCGCGTCGTCGTCCTCCGGGTGTCCGCCCCGCACCGGGACGGGCCGGGGACCGCCCGCGGCGACCGGGGCCGGCGCCGCGAGCCTCCCGCGGGCGCGCAGCCGGTCCAGGACGGAGTCTCGTACGGCGAGGATCGCGCGCTCCATCCGGCCGATCATCGGCTCGCACCACGGCAGGGCGAGCAGGATCAGCAGCCCGGCCGCCCAGCCCAGCAGGACGTCGCTCAGCCAGTGCGTACCCAGGTAGACGGTGGTCGCGCCGACCCCCAGGGCCACCATGGACGACGTGATCGACAGATACCGCCTGGCCCGGGGCGTACTGGCCAGATAGGCCAGGATTCCCCAGGTCACGACGGCGTTGGCGGTGTGTCCCGAAGGAAATATATCGCCGCCCGCGAACAGCTCGGCCGAGCCGATCTGGGTCGCGTAGTGGGGGCCGAGCCGCCCGAGGCCGATCTTGACCGCCCCGACGGTGATGTTGAGCAGCAGCAGGGCGGTGCCCAGGGCCAGCAGGGGCCGCACCGTGTGCTGGCGCCAGGAGCGCCACCCGAGCCAGGCCGCGATCATCACGGCCGTGGGGCCGCGCTGCCCGAGCACCACGAAGTAGTCGAGGAAGGCGTGGAGTCCCGGCCACTGCTGGTACGGCCGGAACAGCATGACCTTCCAGTCGAGGGTCACCAGCCAGGAATCGGCGAGCACGGCGACGACGATGGCGAGATAGAACGCCAACGTTCCGCCGAGGAGAGCCTTGCGGGTGCGACTCATCCGCGGGATCTCTATCTTCGGCGGCTCCGGCTCCCGATCCAGGCGGGCAAAGATGTTGGTGCGCACGTAATCGACGTTACAGCGAGTGAGTGACCGAACAGGGCGATCAGGTCTCTTTGTGATGACGATGTGATGTGGAGTATGTCTCAGGTCACGGTTTATCCGGCCCCGTTCCCGAAATCCACGGGACTCCGAACCCTATTCACCGGCATGGCGTTCCCGGAACTGTCTTTGTGCGGAACAGAATGAGTTCACCGGGACGCCGTGTGGAATTTCCCCGCCGCTTGCGGGAGCCCCGGCCGCGACGGAGATGTCCGGTGTGGCGCACGCCACACCGGATGATCCGAACCGTGAGACCTGCACCACGTGACATGCGCGTTCCCTCGCGTACTGTGGCGGATCACCCGCGCGTCGACGCTGGGTCGCTGTGGGGTCGCCCGGTGAGGCTAGGGTCCCGGTCGGCCCTCCGAGTGCGGGGGACGCATCGGGAGGTACTCAGATGACCGGGACCACCACGGCCGCCGCACGGTCGCGCGCCGCCGTCGGCGGTGCCAACCGTTGGGTCGTCCTCGTCGTCCTCTGCGTCAGCCTCCTGCTGGTCGCGCTGGACGCGACCGTGCTGCACGTGGCCGTCCCCTCCGTCACCGCGGACCTGAACCCGAGCGGCGTCCAGCTGCTCTGGATCGTGGACGCCTACCCGCTGGTCTGCGCCGCCCTGCTGATCCTCTTCGGCACCCTCGGCGACCGCGTCGGACGCCGGCGGGTGCTGCTGCTCGGGTACGGGCTCTTCGCCGCCGCCTCCGCCGTCGCCGCCTTCGCGGGCTCGCCCGCCGTGCTGATCGGGGCGCGCGCCCTGCTCGGCGTCGGCGGCGCGATGATCATGCCGGCCACCCTGTCCATCCTCCGCGCGGTCTTCCCCGACCGGCGGGAGCGGGCGGTGGCCATCGGGGTGTGGACGGCGGTCGCCGCGGTGGGCGCCGCCGTGGGGCCCGTCCTCGGCGGCTTCCTCGTCGAGCACTTCTGGTGGGGCTCGGTCTTCCTGATCAACCTGCCGCTGCTGGCGGTCATCCTGCCGCTCGGCCGCCTCGTGCTCCCCGAGTCCAAGGGCAGCACCGACGGCCCGTGGGACGTGCTCGGCGCGCTGATGGCCGCGGCGGGGGTGCTCGGCCTGGTCTTCGGGGTGAAGCGCCTCGGCGCCGGGGAGGGCCCGCTCGGCCCCACCACCCTCGTCCCGCTCTGCGCCGGCGCCGCCCTGCTGGTCCTCTTCGTCCGGAGGCAGCGCCGCCGGGCCAACCCGCTGATCGACATGCGGATGTTCGCCAGGCCCACGTTCTCCGTCTCCATCGGCTGCATCGTCCTCGCGATGCTGGCGCTGGTCGGCCTGGAGCTGATCGCCGTCCAGTACCTCCAGCTGGTGCTGGGGCTCAGCCCGCTGGAGACCGGGCTGCGGCTGCTGCCGCTGACCTTCGCCGCGATGGCCGCGGGCGCCACGGGATCGCTCACCCTGCGCCGGATCGGGCCGCGCCGGATGGTGTCCTGGGGCTTCTCCCTCACCGCCGCCGCCGTGCTGCTGCTCGTGATGATGGGCCAGCACGACCGGCCGGGACTGCTGACCGCCGCGTTCGTCCTGCTCGGCTTCGGGGTCCAGTCCACGCTCTTCGGCGCGTACGAGTCGATGCTCAGCGAGGCCCCCGCCGACCAGGCGGGCGGGGCCGCCGCCATCGGCGAGACGTCGTACCAACTCGGCGCGGGCATGGGGATCGCCCTGCTCGGCAGTGTGATGAACGCGTCCTACGCGCCCGCGCTGGCGTCCGTGAAGGGGGTCCGCACGTCGGACTCCACGGCCGCCTCCCAGTCCCTCGGGGAGGCGTACCAGGTCGCCGACCGGCTGGGCGGACCGGCCGGGGACTCCCTGCGGAGCGCCGCCCGCCACGCGTACGTCCACGGTCTGCACGTCACGCTGCTGGTCAGCGCGGCCCTGCTGCTGCTCGGCGCGCTGGCCGCGCTGCGGCTGCCCCGGATCATGGAGTGCCCGGCGCCCGGCACCGCGGCGGGCGCACCGGAGCCGGCGGGGACCTCGACGGCTCCGGCGGCTCCGGAGGCGGCGGTACGCGAGCCGGCGGGCGTGATACCGGAACAGCGGGCGCAGGAGCGTCACGTACCTGACCTCCGCAAGGCCGCGCCCCCGGAGAAGGAGCAGCAGCCGGACCCGTCACGCCGGCGGCCCGCCCTGGTGCCCCGCGGCCCGTCCGGCTGACCGCGGCCCGCTGCCCCCTGGGGGCGTTGCGGTTGCCGCACCGGCGCCGTAACGTCTGCGCCGAGCCGTAACTAACACTGCTAGTTTGACCCGCGCCGAGCCGCCGGAGGCAGCCCCCATGCCCGTCCCTTCCTTCGACCCCGGTGATCCGCTCGGCCTCGACGACCTCCTCGGCCCGGAGGACCTGGCGATCCGGGGCACCGTCCGCGCCTGGGCGGCCGACCGGGTCCTGCCGCACATCGCCGAGTGGTACGAGAACGGCGAACTGCCCGTCCTGCGCGAACTGGCCCGGGAACTCGGCGGGCTGGGCGCGCTCGGCATGTCCCTGACCGGATACGGCTGCGCGGGCGCCACCGCCGTCCAGTACGGGCTCGCCTGCCTGGAGCTGGAGGCCGCCGACTCCGGCATCCGCTCCCTCGTCTCCGTCCAGGGCTCCCTCGCGATGTACGCGATCCACCGCTACGGCTCCGAGGAGCAGAAGCGGCGGTGGCTCCCCGGCATGGCGGCCGGCGAACTGATCGGCTGCTTCGGCCTCACCGAGCCCGACCACGGCTCCGACCCGGCGGGGATGCGCACCCGCGCCCGCCGCGACGGCACCGACTGGGTCCTCGACGGCCGCAAGATGTGGATCACCAACGGCTCGGTGGCCGATGTCGCGGTCGTCTGGGCGCAGACCACCGACCAGCCGGACGGGGTGCGGGGTTTCCTCGTACCGGCGGGCACCCCCGGATTCTCCGCCCCGGAAATCACCCGAAAGTGGTCACTGCGTGCCTCGGTCACCAGCGAACTGGTCCTCGACGGGGTGAGGCTGCCGGCCGACGCCGTCCTCCCGGAGGTCTCCGGGCTGCGCGGACCGCTCAGCTGTCTCAACCACGCGCGGTACGGAATCGTCTGGGGCGCGATGGGGGCCGCGCGGTCCAGTTTCGAGTCGGCGCTGGAGTACGCGCGGACGCGGGAGCAGTTCGGCCGGCCGATCGGCGGGTTCCAGCTCACCCAGGCCAAGCTCGCCGACATGGCCCTCGAACTCCACAAGGGCATCCTGCTCGCCCACCATCTGGGGCGGCGGATGGACGCCGGCCGGCTCCGCCCGGAGCAGGTCAGCTTCGGGAAGCTGAACAACGTCCGGGAGGCCATCGGGATCTGCCGTACCGCGCGCACGATCCTCGGCGCCAACGGGATCTCGCTCGCCTACCCGGTCATGCGGCACGCGACGAACCTGGAGTCGGTCCTCACGTACGAGGGCACGGTCGAGATGCACCAATTGGTCCTGGGCAAGGCGCTCACCGGTCTCGACGCCTTCCGGTGATCCGGGCGATTCCCGGATGAAACCGGACGGACCGGTGCGCGCCCCGCTCAGCTCTGGTTGAAGAAGCCGTCCTGCGCGCGGCCCGCGGGCTCACCGTTGACGATCTCGGTGTCGGCGGGGGTCAGCAGGAAGACCCGGGTGGCGACGCGTTCGATCGAGCCGCGCAGCCCGAAGGCCAGCCCGGCGGCGAAGTCCACGACCCGCTTGGCGTCGGAGGGCTCCATGGCGGTGAGGTTCATGATGACCGGGGTGCCGGCCCGGAAGAGCTCGCCGATGTGCCGGGCGTCCCGGAAGCCGTCCGGGGAGACCGTGGCGATCCTGCGGTCCTCGGGGGCGGCCTGGGAGGCGACCCGCGCCCGGGGGTCGGTCTGCCAGGTGTCGTCGTTCTCCGCACCCTCGGCGTACTCGTCGTCGTAGTAACGCTCGTCGTTGTCCTCGACGAGGCCCAGCCAAGCACTCGCCTTGCGCACCGATCCCATGGACGCCTCCTCTCACCGCGGTCACTAGTGGTTCCGCACTCCCTATGGTCGACCATGATGCGGATTCCGCGCCAAGGGGATAGCGGCCGCACAGGGCATTCGTGACGGTACTGGTGCAGAAGATGTGGCGGTTCGTCAAGGTTCCTCCTGCGTACGGGCCCTGACGCGGTACAAAATATGACGTTCGGGCCAGATGGGTGACGCGGGGGTCGTACGGGTGAACGGGGGAGTCGATACGATGCCCACCGCACAGACGAACGACTCCGGGGGGACCGTCGTGTTCGGAATCGTCAGACCCTGCGGGCACCGTCTCGCCGACGGCCTCAAGGCCGAGTGGACGGCCCATCTCTGCGGAATGTGCCTGGCACTTCGCTCCGACCACGGGCAGCTGTCCCGGGTCGTCACCAACTACGACGGCCTGATCGTCTCGGTCCTGACGGAGGCTCAGTCGGGACCCGGGCCCGGCCGGCGGCGCACCGCGGGCCCCTGCCCGCTGCGCGGCCTGCGGACCGCGCCGGTCGCCCGGGGGGAGGGCGCGCGCCTCGCCGCCGCCGTGTCGCTCGTCCTGGCCTCGGCGAAGGTACGGGACCACGTGGCCGACGGGGACGGGCTGTTGAAGCGCCGACCGCTGGCCGCCGCCGCGCGCAGGGTCGCCGCCGGCTGGGACCGGGCGGGCGCCCGTACCGGCGCGGAGCTGGGATTCGACACGTCCGTCCTGGTCGACGCCGTCGACCGGCAGCAGGGGATCGAGGCCCTCGCCGGTCCCGGCACCGCGCTGCCGGCCGTCACCGAGCCGACCGAGACGGCGACGGGCGCCGCCTTCGCGCACACCGCCGTGCTGGCGGGCCGGCCGGGGAATCGCGCGCCGCTGACCGAGGCGGGACGGCTCTTCGGACGGCTCGCGCACCTGCTGGACGCCGTGGAGGACCAGGAGGCCGACGCCGCGTCGGGAGCCTGGAACCCGCTCACCGCGACCGGCACGCCCCGGGCGGAGGCCCGGCGGCTCGCCGACGACGCCGTGCACGGCATCCGTCTCGCACTGCGGGACGCGGAGTTCACCGACGGCCGGCTCGCGCACGTGCTGCTCGCCCACGAACTGCGGGTGTCGGTGGACCGGGCGTTCGGCACGACGGCGTGCGCGCACCCGGGGCACGGCGGCGCGCCGGCCGGACACCTGCCGGGCACACCCCCGCAGGCACCCGGGGCGCCGGGCGTGCCGGGAGCGCCCCAGGGGCCGCACCCCGAGCCGCCCCGGCCGGGCTCACGCGGATTCCTGGCCGGCTGCGCGGCCTTCGCCGCGCTGTGCTGTACGTGTCGGATGTGCTGCGCGGAGAGCTACGAGGGCCCGTGGTCGGGGAAGCAGCGGGAGGGCTGCTGCCACAAGTGCGACTGCGACGGGAACTGCTGTGACTGTGACGGCGGTTGCTGTGACTGCTGCGGATGCTGCGACTGCAGCTGCTGACAGGGCGCGAGGGGGATGACGCGTGGAGCGCCGCATGTGAAGGCACGCGGGAGACGGCGGATGAGCGCCGGTGGTACGGAGGCCGTGCAGGGCGTCAGCTCAACAGGACGAGGACCACACTCGACCGAAGTCGATGTGGGAGCGGGTGACCAGCCACTGCTGCGCATACATGTGCCAAGTGGAACAGGCATCCGTTTCCCCGTCAACCGAGCACCCCGGTACGCCCGGAGTATGGACAAGCTTGACAGCGGACGGTACGGACCGCTTAGCCTCTGAGCCACAAGCGGATCGTGCTGAGGGGCTCGGTCCGCCCGCGTTTTCACGTGAAGGCACATCCCGTGTTCGATCTCTGTATCCACGGAGCCTTCGCATGCCTGTGTCCTCGGAGCCCACCCGTACCCCTGTCCCTACGCGCCTCACCCGGTCCGTCGTCGTGGTCGGCGCGGGCCCGCGCGGCACGGGATTCCTGGAACGGTTCGCCGCCAACGCGCCCGCCCTGTACGACGGCCGGCCCCTCGCCATCCACCTGGTCGACCCGTTCCCGCCGGGCGGTGGCCGGATATGGCGCCGCGCGCAGTCGCCGCTCCTCTGGATGAACTCCATGGCCGAGGACGTCACCATGTTCACCGACGACTCCGTCCGGCTCGGCGGACCCGTCACCGAGGGGCCCGCGCTCCACGACTGGGCGCGGGACGTCGCGGAGGGCAGGGCCGGCCTCTCCGGGGAGACCGCGCGCGCCGATCCGGGACTGCGCGCCGAGATAGTCGCCCTGAGCGGCCAGGCCTTTCCCAGCAGGCGGGTGCAGAGCGCCTATCTGAGCTGGGTGTACGAGCGGACCGTGGCCGCCCTGCCGCCCGGCGTCACCCTGCACCGGCACCCGACCCGCGCCCTGCGCGTCAGCGGACCGCGCGGCGGGCGACAGCGCGTCTGGCTGGAGGACCGTACGGAACCCCTGCTCGCCGACCTGGTGGTCCTGACGCTCGGTCACCTCGACGCGGAACCGGAGCCCGAGCACGTGGAGCTGGCGGGGTTCGCCCGGCGGCACGGGCTGACGCACGTCCCGCCCGACTTCACCGCCGACAGCGACCTGTCGGCCCTGCCCGCCGGTGAGCCCCTGATCGTGCGCGGCTTCGGCCTCGCCTTCGTGGACCTCATGGTGCTGCTCACCGAGGGCCGGGGCGGGCGCTACTCGGTGGCGCCCGGAGAACCGGCGGAGGGCGTCGGCGAGGAGCTGGTCTACCACCCGTCCGGGCGGGAGCCGGTGCTGTACGTCGGATCGCGGCGCGGGGTCCCGTACCACTCCAAGATCGGCTACGGCCTGACCGGCGAGAGACCGCCGCTGCCCCGCTTCCTCGGTCCCGAGCAGATCGACGCACTGCTCCGCGGGCCCCGGCCGCTCGACTTCCGGCGCGACGTCCGGCCCCTGGTCGACAAGGAGCTGGGCTTCGCCCACTACCACCGCCTCTTCACCGCCCATCCCGGGCGCACCCGCATGGCCTGGACGGACTTCGAGGAGAAGTACGCCGCCGCCGCGCCCGGCAGCCCGGAGCTGGACGCGCTCACCGCCGCCGCCGTGCCCGACCCCGCCGACCGGCTCGACCTCGGCCTGCTCGACCGTCCGCTGACCGGCGTGCGCTTCGCCTCGCCCGAGGCGCTCCAGGACGGCCTGCGCGCCTACATCACCGCCGACCTCACCCGCAGACACGACCCGGCCCACAGCGCCGACCTCGCCGTCTTCCTCGGACTCCTCTCCGTCTACGGGCAGTTGACCCGGCTCGGCGACCTCGGCGACCTGGGCGGCCAGTGGCACGGCTTCTTCAGCTACCTCGCCTCGGGACCGCCGGGACCCCGGCTGCGCCAGCTCCTCGCCCTGTCCCGGGCCGGGATCGTCCGCTTCCTCGGCGCCGACACGACGGTCGAGGCCGACGAGCGGACCGGACTCTTCCGGGCGGGGAGCCCGTCCCTGCCGGGGCATCACGTCGAAGCGCGCGCCCTGGTCGAGGCCCGGCTCCCCGACCCGTCGCCGGAGCGCACCCGCAGCCCGCTGCTGCGCGCGCTGTACGAGGAGGGCGCCGCCGCCACCTCCGCCGGGCTCGTCCGGGTCGACCCCGACGACGGGCGGCTGGTCGAGCGCGACGGGCGCCCGCATCCGCGCCGCTTCGCCCTCGGCCCGTACACCACCGCCCGGTCCAGTGGCGCCTTCACCCGGCCCCGGACCGGCGGCCCCGCCTTCCGGCAGAACGACGACGTGGCACGGGCCGTCCTGACCTTCCTCCGGGATCCCGCCGATCACCTGGATCCTGCCAACCTCCCGGACCCCGGAGACTTCCCGGACCCAGCAGACCAACCGGACCCAGCAGACCATCCGGACCCCGCAGACCGTCCGGATCCCGCAGACCGTCCGGACCCTGCCGACCGTCCGGACCCCGCCGACCACCGGGACCTCGCCGACACGCCCTAGGACGTGCGCGTGTGGTGTTCCGACTCCTGAACCGAAGCTGAGAGGCCCGACCTTGTCCGCCACCCGACCCCTGCATCTCGCCGCCGAGATCGGCGGTCCGCCGCGGTACGACGCCGCCGACTACGTCGCCCTCGCCCGGCTCGCCGAGCGGGGCGCCCTCGACTTCGTCACCCTCCAGGACTCGTTCACCCGGCCGGGACTCGACGCGCTCGCCGTCCTGTCCCGGGTCGCCCCGGCCACCGAGCGGATCGGGCTGGTCGCGACGGTCACCACCACCCACACCGAGCCGTTCCACGTCTCCTCCGCCGTGGCCACCCTGGACTGGGTGAGCCGCGGCCGGGCCGGCTGGGTGGTCGACGTGTCGACCACCCCGGCGCAGGCCCGGCTCTTCGGCCGCCGCCACGCGGCGCCCGCCGAGGCCGTGTGGCGGGAGGCGGGCGAGGTCGCCGAGGTGGCGGCGCGGCTGTGGGACAGCCGCGAGGACGACGCCTGCGTCCACGACACGTCGACAGGGCGCTTCATCGACCGCGCCACGCTCCACCCTGTCGACTTCGAGGGGACGACGTTCAGGGTCCGTGGCCCGGCGACCGTGCCGAGGCCCCCGCAGGGCCACCCCGTCACCGTCGTGGACGCGGCCGGCGAGCACAGCGAGGACATCGCGGCCCGCCACGCGGACGTCGTCCTCGTCAGGGCCACCCGCCCGGAGGAGGCGGCGGGGATCCGCGAGCGGCTTCGCGCCCGCGCCGCCGCCCACGGCCGGCGGCCCGACGCCCTGCGGGTGCTCGCGGCGCTCACGGTCGACCTCGGGGACGGCGAACGCCCGGCGGAACCGGGGCTGGAGCGCGCGCCCCGTACCACCGGCGGCGCCGGCGGACCGTACTACCGGGGCGGCCCCGTCGACCTCGCCGAGCTGATCGCCGCCTGGCACCGGGGCGGCGCCGTGGACGGCTTCCACGTCGCGCCCGCCGAACCGGCCCGCGACCTGGAACGGCTGGTCAACGGTACGGTCGCGCTGCTCCAGCACCGCAGCCGGTTCCGCACCTTCTACCCGGGCGGCACGCTGCGCGAGCACCTGGGCCTGACCCGGCCCGCCAACCGGTACACCCACGCCGGGGGAGCCTCATGACCGCCGGCCGCAGTACAACGGACCGCGGTGCTTCCGGCCGCGCTGCCGCCGGCCGCGAGGGCGACGGCCGCAGGACCCTCCACCTCGCCGCCCGCTTCCCCGGCGCCGACAGCACCACCGTCCGGGCCGGCTCCCGTACCGGGTCGCCGATCGAGTTCTCCTCCTTCGAGCGGCTGGCCCGTACCGCCGAGCGCGGCCTGTTCGACTTCCTGCTCCTCGCCGACGAGCCGCGGCCGTACGAGCAGCAAGGACCGGTCCACGACCCGGACCTCGCCGGCCGGCCCGAATCGATCACCGTGCTCAACGCCCTCGCCGCCGTCACCGACCGGCTCGGCCTCGCCGCCACCGCAAACGCCGCCTTCTACGAGCCGTTCGAACTGGCCCGCAGGCTCGCCACCCTCGACCGCCTCAGCGAGGGCCGCGCCGCCTGGCACGTGGTGACCTCCTGCGACGCCGTCACCGGGCAGAACTTCCGGCGCGGCGGCTACCTCGACCGCGCCGACCGCCACACCAGGGCCGCCGAGTTCGTCGCCACCGCCCGCGAACTCTGGGACTCCTGGACCCCGGCCGCGCCCGGCGCCCCGTACGGCGTCCCGCGCCCCTTCGCGCACACCGGCCGACACTTCGCGATCGAGGGCGAGTTCACCGTCCCCCGCTCCCCGCAGGGCCACCCCGTCGTCATCCAGGCCGGTGACTCCGAGGAGGGCAGGGAGTTCGCCGCCTCGGCCGCCGACGTCGTCCTCGGCCGCCACACCACCCCGGAGGCGGGCCGGGCCTTCTACGCCGACGTCAAGGCCCGGCTGGCGCGGTACGGCAGACGGCCCGGCGACCTGAAGATCATGCCGGGCGTGACCTACGTCCTCGGCGACACCGACGCCGAGGCCCAGGAGCGCGCCGCCGGGATCCGGCGGCAGCAGGTCTCCCCGCGCGACGCCCTCCTCGCCCTGGAACGCGTCTGGGGCCGCGACCTCTCCGCGTACGACCCCGACGGGCCGCTCCCGGACGCCGACCCCGACCCCGCCGCCGTCACCGGCCGGGGCGGGACGGCGGACGGCGGCCCGCTCGCGGTCGCCGCGCGCTGGCGCGCCCTGTCCGAGGCCAAGGGACTGTCCATCCGGGACACCGTGGTCGAGACCACCGCCCGGCAGTCCTTCATCGGCACCCCCCTGACCGTCGCCGAGGCGCTCGACACCTTGGTGCGGCAGGAGGCGGCGGACGGTTTCCTCCTCGTCCCCCCTCCCGTCCCCGGCGGCCTGGACGACTTCGTCGACCGGGTCGTACCGCTGCTCCAGGAACGCGGTGTCTTCCGTACGGAGTACGCGGGGACCACGTTGCGGTCCCATCTGGGGCTTCCCGACCCCGTCTGGAAAGGCTGATCAGCATGACCACCGACACCTCCGGCGCACCCGGCACGGCGACCGGCACCGACCCGGCCGAGGAGTGGAGGCGCTGGCACGAACAGCGCGTCTTCGCCGTCTCCGCGCCCTACGGCCCGCTCTCCCTCACCGGCACCCACTGGCTCACCGACTTCCCCGGGGGCCGCCTGCCCGCCGTACCGGGTGAGTGGCGCGCGGACGGCGACGAGGTGGTGCTCACCGCCGGGGACGGCGACGGCCTCACCGCCGACGGCGTACCGCTCACCGGGGAGATCCGGCTGACGGCCGACACGGGGGCCTTCGAGGACAGCAGGATCGCGGCCGGGTCACGCCGGCTCGTCGTGCTGCGCCGCGAAGGACTGTGGGCGGTACGCGACATCGACCCCGGATCCCCGGCCCGGCGGTCGTTCCTGGGCATCGAGGCGGCCCCGTACGACGGCGACTGGGCGCTGACCGGGCACTTCCGGCCGTACGAGAGCCGTACGATCCTGCTCCCGAACGCGGACGGACGCGAACGGGACTTCACGCTCGGCGGTGAGATCTCCTTCTCCGTGGACGGTACGGACCACACCCTCCAGGCCGCCGTGGAGCCCGACGGCTCCCTGTGGGTCGTCTTCGCCGACACGACCAGCGGGGTGGACAGCTTCGGGTTCCGCTTCCTGCGGCCGCCGGCCCCGGACGCGGACGGCACGGTGAGCGTCGACCTCAACCGGGCGGTGCTGCCGCCGTGCGCCTTCGCGGACCACTTCCTCTGCCCGTTCCCGCCGCCCGGTAACCGGCTCCCGATCGCCGTCCCGGCCGGCGAACGGCGGCTCGTGACCGGCTGATCCGGCACTTCCTGCCCTCCGGCACCGCCCGTCGCGGCGGCCCTGAGGGCGCCCTTGCGCCGGGGAGCCGACGGCCTCAATACTCCCCAACAGCGCCGGGCCGTCTCTTCCGGATCCTGCCTGACCCGCACGATCCGGAAGAGGCGGCCTTGCCGGGAGACGCCTGTCCGGGATGCGGACGGCCGCCCGGCTGCGCCTCACGGGCCGGGCACCCCACCGCCGGGCCCCCGATTCCCCCGGAGGAACGACACGTGAGGATCAAGCGCACCAACCCCCCAGGCCCGAGGGCGAACAGGACCCGGCTGGTGGCCGTCGCCACCGGACTCGTGGCCGCCGCCGCGCTCGCGATCCCGGCCGCCGGGGCGAGCGCACAGGACCGGTCCACCGCCTTCGGCGCCCAGCAGCTCGCCGCGGCGAGCGACGCCGTCCTCGCCGCCGACGTGCCGGGCACCGCCTGGTACACGGACCGGGCCACCGGCGAACTGGTCGTCACGGCCGACCGTACGGTCTCCGCGACCGAGATCGCCTCGATCCGGCGCGCGGCCGGGGCCAACGCCGGCGCCCTGCGCGTCGAACGCACCCCGGGCACGCTGTCCCGCCTCATATCCGGCGGCGACGCCGTCTACGCCCCCGGCCGGCGCTGCACCGTGGGATTCAACGTCCGCAGCGGCTCCACCTACTACTTCCTGACGGCGGGTCACTGCACGGAGGGCTCCCCGCCCTGGTACGCGGACCCGGCGCAGACCATCAGCATCGGCCCCACGGTCGGCACCAGCTTCCCGGGCAACGACTTCGGCCTCGTCCGGTACGACAACCCCGCCGTGCCCCACCCGGGCACGGTCGGCGCCGTCGACATCACCGGCGCGGCCAACGCCACGGTCGGCATGCAGGTCACCCGCATGGGCTCCACCACCGGAGTCCACAGCGGTACGGTCACCGCCCTCAACGCCACGGTCAACTACGGCGGAGGCGACGTCGTCTCCGGCCTCATCCGTACCACCGTCTGCGCGGAACCGGGCGACAGCGGCGGCCCGCTCCACTCGGCCGGCCGGGCCATCGGCCTGACGTCGGGCGGCAACGGCAACTGCGCCTCCGGCGGCACCACGTACTTCCAGCCGGTCACGGAGGCGCTGAGCGTCTACGGCGTCAGCGTCTACTGACGCGGCCGCGGCGCCCGGTGAGCCCCTGTCCCGGCCGGACGGGGGCTCGCCTCTGCGAGAATGCCGGGTGGTCGGTGGTACGGAACGGGGGGCCGCGGGCAGTGGAACGCATCGGAGTGACCGGTCACCGGGACATCCCCGCGGCGGCCAGGGCACACATCAGGGCCGCCATCCTGGCCGTGCTCCGCGCCCAGCCGGGCGCGCTGGAGGCGCTCTCCAGCCTGGCGGCGGGCGCGGACCAGCTCTTCGCGGACCTCGCGCTCGACCGGGGCGCGGAACTGACCGTCGTCATCCCCAGCGGGGACTACGAGGACGGCTTCGACGACCCCGAGGAACTGGCCCGCTACCGGCACCTCAAGGACCGGGCCACCCTGGAGGTCAGGATGGCGTTCCCGCACTCCACGGACGAGGCCTACTACGCGGCGGGCGCGTACATCGCCGACCACTGCGACCGGCTGCTGGCGGTGTGGGACGGCCGCCCGGCCCGCGGCCTCGGCGGGACGGGCGACATCGTGCGGTACGCGCGTGAGCGGGGGAAGCCGGTGACGGTGATCTGGTGCGAAGGGGTGGAGCGGGCCTGACGGTTCGCGCCCTCGGCCGCCCCCCGAGCGCCCACCTCTTCGACGCCCCCACCCCGTCGACGCCCGCGCCTCAACTCCGGTGCCGTGCCAGCCAGTCCGTGTGCTGCGGCGAGACGATCCGCTCGGTCTCGTACACGGCGTTCGCCCACTGCGCCTCGGTGACCATCGTCGCCATCGCGGTGTGCATCGCCGCCAGATCGTCCTCCACCAACGAGTGCGCGGAGATGAGCGGTTGATGGCGCCGTATCTCGTTCCACGCCAGGCAGGCCGCCGCGGACGCCGACAACAGCCCCAGCACGGCGGACGATCCGGTGACGGAGAACGTACGCAGCACGGCGAGGAGGAGCGCCAGCAGGGTGAGGAGGGTGATGGTCACCCCCCAGAGAGTGGTGGCGTGACGGGAGATCACCGTGCGCCGGTGATACCAGTTGCGCTGCTCGATGAGCCGGTCCCTGACGTAGGTCTCCTTGCGGGCGCTGAACGCCTTGTCACGCAGCATCTGCATGGGGGGAGTGATGAGCCGGGCCGCCCCCGCCGGGGCTGCGTCCCCGTCCCGCGGGTCCTCCCAGCCGACCTTCTTGAGTTCCCGCAGGCCCGCCTCCATCCGGGTGGTGAAGAGCCCGGCCGGATCCTCGGCCCCGGAATCGAAGGGGGCTCCGTGCACCGCGTACCGCCAGGACATCGACTTGATGAACTCGGCGGCGGAGCGGTTGAGTTGCCAATGCGACTTTGCTCGGTGTCCCGCGGACCTGAGGGTGAACAGGAGTACGCCCGCGTACGCCAACGCGCTGAGCGCGCCCACGAGTTGGAACGAGCCCCCGAGCTTCCCCTCCCACGGCAGCGCGGCCAGCGCGGCGGCCAGGACCAGGAGCACCAGCTGGCTGCGGTTGGCGTTCACGGCCTGCCGCTGGCGCCTGATGGCGATCGCGTCCGCGTGGTGGAAGAGAACCGGCAGATCAGCGTTTCGGAAGACCATACTGTGCAGTGGTCCGCGTAACTCGGCCATGCGCGCGCCCCCGTCTGCTGTGGTGTTGTCACTCGTTCAGCTGAATGGCGCCTTCCGCGCCGCGCCGCGAATTCCTGACAACGCTTTTGTCTCGGCCGCCCGTGCCGAGTTGCTGTACGAGTTCTGAAGAGTAAAGTCGAGCCGCTGACACTGCAACGGTGCCGTGTCTCCTGTTCGCACCTGATGATCAAGGACGGCCGTCGTGACCTTTCAGACCTCTGTCACCTTCGCTCCTGCGAAGAAGAACCGAGTCCCTCTCGCGGAGATCGACGTACGCGACACCGAGGTCGCCAAGAAGCTCAACCGGGTCCTGCCCATGCCCACCGGCCGTGTCGCGCGCGTTTCGAGCTTCAACTCCGCCCTCTAGACTGGCGGAATGACTGGACCCCTGGTCCCATTCCGCGAGATCGTCTTAAAGGTCCACAGCCGGTGCGATCTCGCTTGTGACCACTGCTACATCTACGAACACGCCGACCAGAGCTGGCGCACCCGCCCGAAGGCGATCTCTGACGAGGCGATTACCTGGACGGCTCTGCGACTGGCAGAGCATGCCAAGACTCATGCCCTGCCCTCCGTGTCAGTGATCCTGCACGGAGGGGAGCCTCTGCTGGCGGGGCCCGCGCGGCTGCGGCAGGTCTGCGCCGAACTCACCGCGGCCCTCGACGGTATCGCTGCCCTCGATCTGCGCATCCACACCAACGGGCTCCAGCTTTCTCCCCGTTATCTCGACCTCTTCGACGAATTCGGCGTCCGGGTGGGCATCTCCCTGGACGGCGACCGGACGGCCAACGACCGCCACCGCCGCTACGCGGACGGCCGCACCAGCCACCCCCAGGTCCTCAAGGCCGTCGCCCTGCTCCACGAGGAGCGCTACCGCCACCTCGACCTCGGACTGCTCTGCACGATCGACGTGGCCAACGACCCCCTCGCGGTGTACGACGCGCTCGCCGCCCTCGACCCGCCGCGCGTCGACTTCCTCCTCCCGCACGCGACCTGGGACGAACCCCCGCCGCGCCCCGACGGCTCGCCCACCGCGTACGCCGACTGGCTGCTCGCCGTGTTCGACCGCTGGGAGGAGCAGGGCAGGCCCATGCCGGTACGGCTCTTCGAGTCGGTGCTCTCCACCCTCGCCGGCGGCCCCAGCCTCACCGAGTCCCTCGGACTGGCCCCCACCGACCTGGTCGTCGTGGAGACCGACGGCACGCTGGAGCAGGTCGACTCGCTCAAGAGCGCCTACGACGGCGCGGCGGCCACCGGCTTCGACGTCTTCTCCCACCCCCTGGACGAGGTCGCCGCCCACCCCGGCGTACGGACCCGTCAGCTCGGCCTCGCCGGGGTGAGCGAGACCTGCCGGCGGTGCCCGGTCGTCCGCTCCTGCGGCGGCGGCCTCTACACCCACCGGTACGGCTCCGGCGCCGCGTCCGGGCCCGCCGCGGGGCCCGCCGGCTTCGACCGGACCTCGGTGTACTGCGCGGACCTCGAAGCCCTGATCCGCGGCATCGAGTCCCGTACGGCCGCCGCGACCACCTCGCCCGCCGTCACGGACACCGGCGAACTGCTCGGCGCCCAGCTGGACCTGACCCGCTCCCTCCTCGCGGAGCTGCACGCCGAACTGGACGGCCGGGGCGGCGCGTCCTGGCAGGAGGCGTGGGAGCTGGCCGGCGCGGTCGAGCGGCGCTCCGACGCACTGGACGAGCTGCTCGCCCACCCGTACACCCGGCCCTGGCTGGTCGACTCCGTCGCGGCCCTGCGCGAGGAGCGGCCCGGGGCGACGGGCACCGCGCGCCGCCTGGCGGCCTACGTCGCCGCCGCCGTGATCCGCGGCGGCCTGGACCTGCCCGTCCGGGTCGGCCACCGGGACGGCGCCCTGCACCTGCCGACCCTCGGGGTGCTGCGGCTGGACGACGGCGCGGGACCGTACAGCGCCCGCCCCGGATCGCACGCCGGCGCGTCCGGGGACGCCGAGGTGCGCGTCGTGGAGCACGGCTTCCTGGTGCGCGCCGGCGCGGTGGAGCGGCTGGTCGTACGCCCCGGGGAGGCCACCCCGTACTGGCGGCCCGTGCGCCGGCTCGGCCGGGACGGCGCACCCGACCTCGCGCCCGATCTCGCGCTCGACGACCTCGATCCGTACCGCGACCGCTTCGGCGCCCCCGTCCACCCGGGGCTCGGGGACGCGGAGGCGGCCGGCTGGAGCGCCCGGCTGGCGGCGGCCTGGGGGCTGCTGCGGGACGCCGTACCGGACCAGGCGGCGGAGGCGGCGGGGACGCTGTCGACGCTGACACCGCTGCTGTCGGCGGCCACCGGAACGGGGAGCGGCCCGCCCGGCTACGGAGCCCTGGGGGTCCCCGTCCACGGAGACGCCGGGGAGCTGGCGCCCGCCCTCCTGCGCGGCTTCCGCGCGGCGAAGTTCCGGGCGCTCACCGAGGTCACGGACCTGTACGCGCGGGACACCGTGCCCGGCCAGTTCCGCCGGGCGCCCTGGCGGGACACGCCGGTCCCGGTGCCGGAGCTGCTGGCGGGGGCGTACGAACGCGTGGGTCTCGCGGCGTACGACACCGCCTACCGCGACCACGCGCGCCGGGCGCTGGACGCGCTGGAGGACACGGCCGAACTCACGGTCGGCGGGAAGAGCCTGCTGGCCGCCCTGTGGAAAGAGGTCGACCATGCCTGACGCGACGGACGAGGCGGCGGCGCCCACGGAGGCCGGGGCGGCCGGCCGCGCCGCGACCGCGGCCGAACTGGCCTCCGAGCTGGCGGCCCTGGGGGTGACGGACGGGTCGATCCTCCTCGTCCACGCCTCCCTGCGCTCCACCGGCCTCGACGCCGACACCCTGCGCACCGCCCTGCTGACCGCCGTGGGCGACACGGGCACCCTGGTCGTGCCGGCCTTCACGGAGGACAACTCCGACACCTCCTCGGCCCATCTGGCGCGGATCCGGGGGAAGACACGCCGGGAGGCGGCCGCGTTCCGGGAGCGGATGCCCGCCTTCGACGCGGCGACCACGCCCTCCACGGGGATGGGCCGGCTGGCCGAGTCCGTGCGCACCCATCCGGGGGCCGTGCGCAGCGCCCATCCGCAGACCTCTTTCGCGGCCGTCGGACGCCGGGCGAAGGAATTGCTGGCCGTGCATCCGCTGCACAGTCATCTGGGCGAGGACTCCCCGCTGGGCGCTCTCGCCGCGGCCGGTGCGCACGTTCTGATGATCAATGTGGGATTCGCCGTCTGCACCGCGTTCCATCTCGCGGAATACCGGGCCGGCGCGCCGACACGTTCCTACCGCTGTGTGGTGAAAGGCCCTGACGGGATCGCGCGATGGGTGGAATATGAGGATGTCACCCTCGACGACAGTGATTTTGAATCCGTGGGCGCTTCGTTCCCCTGGGGGATGGAACAGAAGGGACAACTGGGCGGAACATCCGCGCGGCTCTTCCCGATCAAAGACGCGGTGGATCACGCGGAGTCGTGGATGACCGAAAAGCGGCGTTGATTGACCGAACGTCACGGGGATGGAGGGGGCTCCGCTCCGGAATGATGAGTTCGCCAAGACACAGGACGGGGGTCGTGTGCAGGCGTCACCGCGGCAACGAGCGGCTGACCATCGGCCGTATTTCTTTCTGAGTTACGCACACACACCGAGGGACGGGGCGGGAGGGCCCGACCCGGACATGTGGGTCGAGCGGCTCTTCCGGGATCTGTGCGGCCATGTGCTGGCCATGACCGATTTGCCGGCGGGCGCGCCGCCCGGCTTCATCGACCGGGAGATACGCTCCGGCGAGGGCTGGTCGGAACGGCTCGGCGAAGTCCTCTCCACCTGCCGGGTGTTCGTGCCGCTGTTCTCGCCGCGCTACTTCGCCAGCGAGATGTGCGGCAAGGAGTGGTACGCGTTCGCGCAGCGTGTCATCTACCAGCAGGCGAAGAGCAACAACCCGTCGGACGCGATCGTGCCGGCCCTCTGGGTGCCGGTGCCGCCGCAACAACTCCCGGGCCCCGCCGAGCGGTTGCAGTTCAACCACCGCGACTTCGGGGACCGTTACGTCACCGACGGGCTCTACGGGCTGATCAAGCTCCGGATCTTCGCCGAGGAGTACGAGCGGGCGGTGTACGAACTCGCCAAACGCATCGTCAGTGTCGCCGACACCGCGGCCGTCGGTCCCGGCCGGCCCCTCGACTACCGCCAGGTGCCCAGCGCGTTCGGGGTCAACGGCGGTCCGCGGCCCATGCAGGTCACCGTGGCCGCGCCCACCCACCACGACCTGCCCGAGGGGCGGACGCCGCACTACTACGGCGGTACGGCGCAGGACTGGAATCCCTACCACCCGGACTCCGTCAGGCCGTTGGCGTACGTTGCCCGGGATCTGGTGCGCTCGCTCAACTACCAGGCGGACATCATGTCGTTCGACGACGTCGCCGTACCGCACGACGGCAAACAGGCGCCCACCCGGCCGGAGATCCTGCTGGTCGACCGGTGGGCGCTGCACGACGAGGAACAGCGCGAGCGGCTCGCCGCGTTCGACGCCGAGCACCGGCCCTGGGTGAGCGTTGTCGTGCCGTGGAACCGCGAGGACCAGCAGAGCAGGGCGGCCGAGACGGAGCTGAGCGAACAGCTGGAGCGGACCATGCCCCGGAAGATGGGGCAGGGCCGCACCGCCTGCCGGGCCGCCGCCAAGGGCGTGCCCAGCATGGAGGCGTTCGGCCAGATCCTGCCGCAGGTCGTCGAGGCGGCGGCCCAGCAGTACCTGAGACACGCGGCGGTCTACCCGCCGGCCGGCGGCGGCCACACCGAACGGCCGCGCCTGCGCGGCCCGATGGCCGCCGAGTACGCGACGACCTACTACCTGCCCGAGACGCACGACCCGGCGCCCGATGCGGAGGACACGGATGACAGAACGTCGTGACGGACGCATCGTCACCTTCTACTCGTACAAGGGAGGTACGGGCCGCACGATGGCCCTCGCCAACACGGCCTGGATTCTCGCCGCCAACGGGAAACGCGTTCTGGCGGTCGACTGGGACCTGGAGGCCCCCGGCCTGCACCGGTTCTTCCACCCCTTCCTCGACCCTTCCACCCTCGGTGCCACCACCGGGGTCATCGACCTGATCACCGAGTACGCGTGGGCCGCGACCAGTCCCGTGGAGCGGTCCGACGACTGGCACCGTGACTACGCGCGTATCCAGCCGCACGCCGTCTCCCTCACCCCGGAGAACCGGGGCTGGGAGTTCCCGGCCGGCGGCACGCTCGACTTCGTGTCCGCCGGGAAGCAGAACCGCGAGTACTCCGCGACGGTCTCCACCTTCGACTGGGACAACTTCTACGACCGGCTCGGCGGCGGCCACTTCTTCGACGCGCTGCGCGACGACATGAAGGCCCACTACGACTACGTCCTCATCGACAGCAGGACCGGTCTGAGCGACATCGCCGACATCTGCACCGTCCACCTGCCCGACGTCCTCGTCGACTGCTTCACCCTCAGCGACCAGTCCATCGACGGCGCGGCGGCCGTCGCCCGCCAGATCGACGAGCGCTACGGCGGCCGGGGCATCAAGATCTTCCCCGTGCCGATGCGGATCGACGAGGGCGAGAAGGAGAAGGCCGACGCCGGACGCGCCCTCGCCCGGCTCAAGTTCGACCGGTTCCCCGCCGGGCTCTCCGGGGAGGAACTCACCGCCTACTGGGGCGCGGTGGAGATTCCGTACCGCCCCTACTACGCGTACGAGGAGACCCTCGCGACCTTCGGCGACGAGGCCGGGCTGAGCAACTCGCTGCTCTCCGCCTTCGAACGGGTCACCGCCTACGTCACCGAGGGCGCCGTCACCGCGATGCCCACCGTCGGGGAGGAGGCGCGGCTGCGCATCAGGGACGCCTTCACCCGCCGCCGCCCCTCGTTGCCCGCCGACCTCTTCCTCAGCTACGTCGCCGAGAACCGGATGTGGGCGGACTGGGTCGAATCGGTGCTCACCCGGGCCGGGTTCCGGGTCGTGCCCCGGGACGTCTCCGCCGATCCGGACGCGGCGGGGACCGGCAAGGGCGCGGCCGCGACCGCCGAGACGGCGGCCCGTACCGTCGTGCTGCTGTCCGCCGCCTACCTCAAGTCCGCCCGGGCCGTGGAGGTGTGGACCCGCGCCGCCTCCGAGGACCCCGGCGGCGGCCGGCGGCAGCTGGTGCCGCTGCGGGTCGGGGACGTACGGCTCACCACGCCGTACATCGACCGCAACCCCGTCGACCTCTACCGGCTGGACGAAGTCCACGCCACCACCGCCCTGTTACGCGCACTGGAGCGGCCCGTCCAGCTCACCGACGCGGTCGCGCCGGGCCCGCGCTTCCCCGGCACCGTCCCCAAGATCTGGAACGCGCCCGCCCGCAACCCCGGCTTCACCGGGCGCTCCCTCGTCCTGGAGCGGATGCGCGACCAGCTCGGCGGCGGCATGGCCGTGGTGCTGCCCCAGCCGCAGACCCTGTACGGACTCGGCGGCATCGGCAAGACCCAGGTCGCCCTGGAGTACGTGCACCGCTTCATGGCCGACTACGACCTGGTCTGGTGGATCTCCTCCGAACAGGTCGCGGACGTGGTGGCCGGCCTCGCCGAACTGGCCGTACGGCTCGGGGCCCAGGGCGGCGAGGACATGGCCGCCGCCTCGCAGGAGGCCGTCGACCTGCTGCGGCGCGGCGTACCGTCCTCGCGCTGGCTGCTGGTCTTCGACAACGCCGACGACCCCGAACTCCTCAAGCGCTTCTTCCCGTCGGGCGGCCCCGGGCACGTGCTGGTGACCTCGCGCAACCAGACCTGGTCGCAGTACGGCGACGCGCTGCCCGTCGACGTCTTCCTGCGCGAGGAGTCCGTCGAACACCTCCAGCGGCGTGCGCCCGGGCTGAGCACCGCGGACGCCGACAAGGTCGCCACCGCCGTCGGCGACCTGCCGCTCGCCGTCGAACAGGCCGCCGCCTGGATCGCCGAGACCGCCACCCCCGTCGGCGACTACCTGGAGCAACTGGCCCAGCAGGCCCCCAGCGTGCTGGCCCTCAACCAGCCCGTCGGCTACCCCGAACCGGTCGCCGCCACCTGGAACATCTCCATCGAGCGGCTCAAGGAACGCTCACCCGCGGCGGTACGGCTGCTCCAGCTCTGCGCCTTCTTCGCCCCCGAGCCGATCTCCGCGAACCTCCTCTACAGCAAGGAGATGATCGAGGCGCTCAAGCCGTACGACGCCTCGCTCCAGGAGACGCTGGTCCTCGGCCGCGTCATCCGGGAGATCGGCCGGTTCGCGCTGGCCAAGGTCGACCAGGTCGGCAACAGCATCCAGGTGCACCGGCTGGTCCAGGCGATCATCAGGGCCCAGCTCACCGAGGAGGAGCAGCAGGACGCCCGGCACGCCGTCCACCGGATCCTGGCGGGCGCCAGGCCCGACGACGACGAGCCGATCGACAACCCCGGCACCTGGGAGCGGTTCAACACCATCTGGCCGCACCTCGTGCCGTCGGACGCCGCCCGGTGCAAGAAGCCGGAGACCCGCCGGCTGATGATCGACCGCGTGCGCTACCTCTGGAAGCGCGGCGACCTGCCGGCCGCCTTCGAACTCGCCAGCGACCTGCGGGACGTCTGGCGTGAGAAGCTCGGCAACGACGATCTCCAATACCTCTACCTGCGGTTCCACCTCTCCAACATCCTCCGCTCGCAAGGCCGTTACGTGGAGGCGCGGGAGCTGGACGAGGAGACCCTGGCGCGCCAGCGCGTGGTGCTGGGGGCGTCCCACCCGCACACGTACATGACCACCAGCGGGCTCGCCATGGACCTGGGCACCCTCGGCGAGTACGGCAGGGCGATGGAGCTGGCGACGGAGGCGCACGAAGGGTTCAGCTCGATCTTCCACGAGTCGCACCCCCGGACGCTCGCCGCCGCCAACAACCTGGCCCTGAACCTGCGGATGGTCGGATACTTCGCCCGTGCGCGGGAGTTGGACCAGGACGTCTTCGACCGGCGCACCGAGGTGCTCGGCCCGGTGCACCCGTACACCCTCTCCTCCGCCGCCAGCCTCGGGCGGGACCTGCGGGAGATCGGCCGGTACGAGGACTCGGCGGCGCTGCTCAGCCGGACGTACGCGACGCTCAAGGAGCAGATGGGGCAGGCGTTCCCGGGCACGCTCGTCGCGGCCAAGAGCCTGGCCGTGTCGCTGCGCAGGGCGGGCCGCCTGGAGGACGCGCGGCGGCTGACCACGGCCACCCGCAACCGCTACCGCGCCAAGTACGGCACGGAGGTCAACCCGGACTCGCTGGCCTGCGACCTGAACCTGGCCGCCGACCACTTCTCGGCCGGGGAGCCGGTGGCGGCCAGGGACCTGGCGCAGGAGGTCGTGGACCAGTACATGAAGGTGCCGGGGGAGCGGCACCCGTACACCCTCGCCGCGATCAACAACCTCGGTATCTACCACTGGGGTTGCGGGGCGCCCGAGCTGGCGGAGCAACTGCTCCAGGGCGCTCTGCGGGCCATGCGGGAGGTGCTGGGGGACGAACACCCGCACACGCTCTTCTGCACGGTCAACCTCGCCAACGCCAAGGCGGACCTGGGGGAGTTGGAAGAGGCGCTGGCCATCGAGCGGGAGGCGGTGGCCGGGTTGCGCGAGTCGCTGGGCGCGCACCACCCCGAAGTGCTCGCCGTCGTCTCCAACCTCTGTGTGACGCTGGGGGCGTCGGGGCGCAAGGACGAGGCGGCGCCGATCCGCGCGGAGACGGTGGAGGAGCTGACCCAGCTGCTCGGCGAGGACCACGCGCTGACCCGGCTGGCGCGGGACGAGCGCAGGGTGCACCGCGACCTGGAGCCGCTGGTGGTGTAGGCGTCTCCTTCCCGGTGCCGGACGGGCACGGGCCCGTCCGGCACCGGGAAGGAAGCTCCGGCTACCGCCCCACCGCCGGGTCGAAGCGGTCCCAGGCGCGGTGGTGGGCCAGCAGTTCGGTGACGCCGTCCAGCACCGCCGCGTGGTCGGTGGCGGTGGTCACCACGCCGGGGGCGTCGGGTGCGATGCCGGCGGTCTCCAGGACGTCGGCCCCGTCCGCCCACGCGCCCAGCGCCTTGCCGTGCCGGTACGCCTCCGTGACCAGCAGGAGGACCCGGGGGTCGATCCCGGCGGCCACCGCCAGGTCGTCGTCGACCTTGGCGTCACGGGCACCGCGCGCGTCGGCCCCGGGGGCCGGTGCGCCGGCGAGGAGGACGGCGTCGAACTCGGTGGAGCGGGCGGTGGCGAAGGTGCGCTGCACGGTGACGGGTTCGCCGTCCTGGTCGAGCTTCCCGCCGGTCGGGGCGATGACCAGCGGGACCATGCCGGCGTCCAGCACCGCCCGGCGGACCTCCCGTACACCGGACAGATCCTGGTCTCCGGCGGTGACGATGCCGATGATCCGGCCGTCGCCCGGCCACCTGCCGCCCAGCTGCGACAGGGCGGGGCTGGGCTGCGGCTCGGTCAGGGGTACGGTCGCCGCCGGCGCCGGCAGACCCAGTCCGGCGGCGACCTGCTCGCACAGCTCGCCGTCGATGTTGGCGAGGACGAGCAGGGCACGTTCCTTGACCGCCTGCTCCCAGCACTTGTTCAGCTCGAAGGTGTACGCGGCCACGATGTGCTCGCGTTCCGTGGGTGTCATGCTGACCCAGAACAGCCGGGCCTGGCTGAAGTGGTCGTCGAAGGACGCCGGGTTCTCGCGGACCTTGCGGGACGCCGGCACCTCGACCGGTACCTCGATGTAGGCACCGGTGTCGGCGCCGGCCAGGAACGGGCAGCCACCGTCGAGGGAGTTCGGCCGGTAGGGCGCCACACCGCTGTGGACGGCGCTCTGGTGCATGCCGTCGCGCAGCATGTCGTTGACCGGCGCGTGGGTGCGGTTGACCGGCAGCTGCCCGAAGTTGGGGCCGCCCAGCCGGCTGATCTGGGTGTCGAGGTAGGAGAACAGGCGGCCCTGGAGCAGCGGGTCGTTGGTGACGTCGATGCCGGGCACCAGGTGGCCGACGTGGAAGGCGACCTGCTCGGTCTCGGCGAAGTAGTTCGACGGGTTCGCGTCGAGCGTCATCAGCCCGATCGGCTGGATCGGCGCCAGTTCCTCCGGCACGAATTTGGTCGGGTCCAGCAGATCGATGCCCTGGAACATCTGGTCGTCGGTGTCGGGGAAGGTCTGCACTCCCAGTTCCCACTGGGGGAACGCGCCCGCCTCGATCGCGTCGGCCAGGTCCCTGCGGTGGAAGTCCGGGTCGACGCCCGCGGTGATCTGCGCCTCCTCCCAGACCAGCGAGTGGACGCCCAGCTTCGGCTTCCAGTGGAACTTCACCAGCGTGGTGGTGCCCTCGGCGTTCTCCAGCCGGAAGGTGTGGACGCCGAAGCCCTCCATCATGCGGTAGGACCGCGGGATGCCCCGGTCCGACATGTTCCACAGCGTGTGGTGGGTGGCCTCGGTGTGCAGGGTGACGAAGTCCCAGAACGTGTCGTGCGCGCTCTGGGCCTGCGGGATCTCCCGGTCGGGGTGCGGCTTGCCGGCGTGGATCACGTCGGGGAACTTGATCGCGTCCTGGATGAAGAAGACCGGGATGTTGTTGCCGACCAGGTCGAAGACGCCCTCGGAGGTGTAGAACTTCGTCGCGAAGCCCCGGGTGTCGCGAACGGTGTCGGCGGAACCGCGCGAGCCGAGCACGGTGGAGAAGCGGACGAACACGGGCGTCTCGACGTCCTTCGCGAGGAACGCGGCCCTGCTGATCCCCGACGCGGTGCCGTAGCCCTGGAAGACACCGTGTGCGGCGGCGCCCCGGGCGTGCACCACCCGCTCGGGGATGCGCTCGTGGTCGAAGTGGGTGATCTTCTCCCGCAGGTGGTGGTCCTGCAACAGCACCGGTCCGCGCGGGCCGGCCTTGAGCGAGTGATCGGTGTCGTACAGCCGGGCCCCCTGCGCGGTCGTCAGCCGCTCCCCGCCCTGCGCCACCTTCTTCGGGGGGACTCCGGTCTCCTGCCCGGTCGGGCTGTACGTGTCGGGCCCGCGCTGGTCGGGCTTGGGCGGCAGCGGACCGGTCGGCTCGGTCGGCTCGTCCAGCGGCGGCGGCACCGGTCCCGGGGCGCCCGGGATCTCGTTGCCGGGCCGGACGGCGTCCTGCACCTTCTCGGCCACCTTGTCGGCGACAGCCGTCACGGGGTTCTTCTTCTTGGCGCTCACTGTGTTCCGATCGTTGGGGGGGGGAGGGCGGAGTGACGCCGGGTGCCACAGGGGACAGTGTCCGGAATCGCCTAAGACGGGTGCCCCTTCTGCGGCCCTTGACGCGGCGAAGCCGCCCACCGATCGACGGGTTCACCCGATGGGGGCACCGGGAGGTCGCCGGATCCCGGGGGAGACGGGGGCGTCGCCCTCCGGCAGGCCGGAAAGCGCCGCCGCCCGCTCGGTGTCGTCCGGCTCGGGGCCGATCCACTCGCACAGCAGGACGGTGGCGTCGTCCCGGAGCGCGCCGTCGTGGTGGGCGAGCACCGCCTGGACCAGGCGGCGGAGGGTCTCTGGGACGGGCAGGCCGTCGGCGTGATGCCGGATGATGAAGTCGGTGAAGCGCGTGAGGCCGAACTCCTCCCCGCCCGGACGGCGCGCTTCGGTGATGCCGTCCGTGTAGAGCACGACGCGGTCACCGGGTTCGAGTTGTTCCCGGCAGACGGTGGCCGGCAGGCCCAGACCGGTGCCCAGGGGGTGGGCGGGCCGGCACTCGGGGTGCGTGCTCCAGCGGCTGCCGCGGATGATGATGGGCTGCTGGTGACCGCGGTTGACCCAGCTCAACAGGCCGGTACGGGTGTCCAGGGTGGCCAGGACGCCGGTCACGTAACGCCGGTGGTGGTACTCCTCGATCAGCGCCGCCTCCGCCACCTCGCCCGTGGTGATCAGACCGGCGCCCTCCCGGCGGGCGTTGCGGCAGGCTCCCAGGGCCAGCGCCGCGCAGAGGCCGGCGGCGGTGTCGTGCCCCATGGCGTCGAAGAGGGACAGGTGGACCAGCGGACCGTCGACGGCGTATTCGTACGCGTCGCCGCTGATCCGGTGGGCCGGTTCCATGGACGCGCAGATCACCACCCGCCCGTCGGCGTAGGTGCTGGGGGGCATCAGGTTCCACTGCATCTCGGCGGCGATGGTCAGGGGGCCGGTCCTGGCCAGTTTGGCCAGGGTGTCGCTGGAGGTCCGTTTGCTGACGATGATCAGCGCGAGGAGGGCCGCGAGCCGGTCCATGTCCTCCCGCGTCCGGGCGTCGTCCCGCTCCGCCGTCACACGGAGCACGCCGAGGCGTTCGGTACCGTCCAGGAGCGGCACCCACCAGGACGACCCGGAGTCTCCGGGCGGGGCGGCGTGGAGGACGTGGCCGTACTGGTAGGCCCGGCCGGGAGTGGTGCCGTCGACGCGCATCTCCCTCGCGTGCCCGGCACCCGTCAGGTCCGTCCCGCCGAGCAGGCGCATCACCCTCCGTTCCAGGTCACCGAGGTAGATCAGCACCTGGGTGAACCCCGCGGCCCGTGCGTGGGCGGCCGTCGCCTCCGGGAGCCGCTCGATGGGCATCAGATGACTGGCGGCCAGCAGGCCGGCGAGCATGCGCCGCCCGCCCGCCTCGCGCTCCTGGTCCATGCTGTGTCACCTTTCTTCCCGGCGGCCGGGGACGTCGCGGGATTGTCCCCCGGGCAAGGACGCAAGGCGGGGCGCCACTCCGAACGGGCGCGGGCGCGGGTCAGTCGTTGAGCAGCCAGGTGAGGGTACGGGGCAGGGCGTGCAGCGCGGCGAAGTGCGCGGCGGCCGGCTCCAGCACGGTCGTCACGTCCGGGATGCGCTCCGCCAGCCAGCGGGTGTGACCGACCGGGGAGAAGACGTCCTGCTCGCCGTGCCACAGCAGCACGGGCCCCCGGATGTCGGCGGGGTCGAAGCCCCACGGGCTGCAGAAGGCGAGGGCGTCGTCGATCCAGCCGTACGCCGACGTCCTCAGCGCCTCCTGGTAGTTGCGCAGCAGCATCATCCTGACACCGGCGTCGGCGACCACCCTGCGGTCGGAGTCGGTCAGCTCCCTGCGCAGATCGTCCAGCAGCCGCACCGGGTCCTTCCTGATCGCGTCGGCGCGCGGGGTGAGCCGGGCCGCCACCCCGTCCGGGTCCACGGACGCGGTGGTGTACTCCAGGACGTTCGAGGCGGCCATGCCCTCGAACCAGTCGAGCCCGGCCGCGTCCCGGGGCGCGAGGGTGACCAGCGCGGCGGTACGGGTCACCCGGTCGGGCAGCAGCGCGGCGCAGGCCAGCGCGTGCGGGGCGCCGCCCGAGCGGCCCACGACGGCGAACCGCTCCAGGCCCAGGGCGTCGGCGATCGTGGTCACGTCCTGGGCCACGTCGGCGACGCTGCGCCCCTGGAGCCGGTCGGAATCGCCGTACCCCGGACGGTCGTAGGCGATCAGCTGCATCCCCCGCTGGTACAGGACCAGGCCGCGGGGGGCGGGGCCGAGTCTGCTGCCCGGCGTGCCGTGCATCAGGAAGATCGGTCTGCCGTGCGGGTCGCCCAGTCGCTCCACCATCAGATGCCGCCCGTCCGCCCCGCGCACGCGACGTCGCAACCCCCACCCCTCCCTCGTGTACAAGCACCGTGTTCCTGCATTCCCCGCCGGCGGGCTGATCACCCATCAGGGCGGCCCGCGCGGCCGGTTCACGCCGTTTGTCCCACGGCGGCCGTGACAGCCGTGGGGCCGCTGGGACGGAGGTGAGCGGTGAGGGTCTGTTTCAGGACAGGACTAGTCCTTACCCCCTGCTGCCCCGGTGGTCGCACCGGGTGTTCGCACCTGGAACCGTTCCTGTCCCGCCCCGGATGGCCGAGGGGTCCGGGGCCGTTCGGCTGGCGGTGAGCGCGTCCTGAACTCGGCCTTGTGTGCCGCTCGCCGGTCTCGGAATAGTGGGCGCCTCATCCCCGTGCCAGGACACCCCACATGCTCCGGCACGGTTCCCCCCACAGGAGGTCGATGGTGCAGCACCGGCGCATTTCGAAGAAGCGGGCGACGCTGGCAGGTGGTGCGGTGGTCGCGTTGGTGGCGGCCGGCCTTACCTTCCAGACTGCGAACGCCAGCGAAGGAACGGCCCCTCCCACCCTGAAGCCACTGACGGCCGCGGCGGCCGGAAACCTCGCCTCGACGCTCGGCGACAGCCTCGGCGGCGACGCGGCCGGCTCGTACTACGACGCCACGTCCAAGACGCTGGTGGTGAACGTGGTGGACGAGCAGGCCGCCGAGACGGTCCGCGAGGCCGGCGGCCGGGCCAGACTGGTCGAGAACACCCTGGGCGAGCTCAAGGACGCGGCGGGGACCCTCACCGACCGGGCGTCCCTCCCCGGCACGTCCTGGGCGGTCGACCCGGTGACCAACAAGCTCGCCGTCACGGCCGACAGCACGGTCGTGGGCGCCGCCTGGCAGAAGCTCAGCGGTGTGGTGAAGGACCTGGGAGGCAAGGCCGAACTGTCCAAGGTGGCCGGGGAGTTCAAGCCCTTCGTGGCCGGCGGTGACGCGATCACGGGCCCCGGCGGACGCTGCTCGCTCGGCTTCAACGTGGTCAAGGACGGCCAGCCGTTCTTCCTGACGGCGGGGCACTGCACGGCGGCCATCCAGACCTGGTCCGACGCGCAGGGCACCCCGATCGGGACCAACGCGGGCTCCAGCTTCCCCGACAACGACTACGGCCTGGTCCAGTACGCCGCCGGGATCGCCCACCCCAGCGAGGTCGATCTCTACAACGGCAGCGCGCAGGCGATCACCGGGGCGGGCGCGGCGACGGTCGGGCAGCAGGTGACCCGGAGCGGCTCCACCACCCAGGTGCACAGCGGCCAGGTCACCGGGCTCGACGCCACCGTGAACTACGGCAACGGCGACATCGTCAACGGGCTGATCCAGACCACGGTCTGCGCGGAGCCGGGCGACAGCGGCGGCTCGCTGTTCGCGGGCTCCACGGCGCTCGGGCTGACCTCGGGCGGCAGCGGCGACTGCACGGCGGGCGGGACGACGTTCTTCCAGCCGGTGCCGGAGGCGCTGGCGGCGTTCGGGGCGCAGATCGGCTGACGCCGCGCCTCTTTTCTTTCCTTTGACCGACTGATCGACCTCACGCGCCGGACGGGCCCGCACATCGGCCCCGTCCGGCGCGTGAGGCGTTCCCGGGGTGGCGCAGGGGCCGGGGCGGCGCAGGGCTCGGGATATCCCCGCAGGTGGGAGGGGGTCGGGTGGGCGCGGGGACGCTAATCGTACGCACGTTCGAAACTTGGTCTATGGTGGGGGACGGGGAGGTGAGAACGGTGAGAACGGACGGAGCCAGGAGGTGCCGATGCCCGGGTTCACGCATCTGCGCACCGTCTCCGGGTTCTCCCTGCGGTACGGGGCCTCGCACCCGGAGCGGCTGGCCGAGCGCGCGGCCGCGCGGGGCATGGACGCCCTCGCGCTGACCGACCGCGACACCCTCGCGGGCACGGTCCGCTTCGCCCAGGCGTGCGCCGAGGAGGGGATCCGTCCGCTGTTCGGGGTGGAGCTGGCGGTGGGGGAGCGGTCCGCCGAGGGGGCCCGTACGGTCCGTACGGAACCGCGATCCGGCGGCGGTGCGTGGGCCCGTACGGCACCCGCCGACGGGACCGCCCGCCGCCGGGTGCCCGTACGGGGCGGGGCCTTCGTGGACGAGTCCGCGCCCCGCGCCGTTTTCCTCGCCCGGGACGGCGCGGCCGGCTGGGCCGACCTGTGCCGGCTCGTCTCCACCGCGCACGCCGCCGGGGACGGCGGCCCGCTGCTGCCCTGGCAGGACAACCACGGCGACGGGCTGACCGTGCTCCTCGGACCCGGCTCCGAGACCGGCCGGGCCCTCGCCGCGGGACGCCCCGACCGGGCCGCCCGGCTCCTCGCGCCCTGGCGCGAGGTCTACGGGGACGCGCTGCGCCTGGAGATCGTGCACCACGGCCGTACGGGCACCGGCCCCGGCTCGCTGCGGCACGCCGCCCGCACGCTCGGGTTCGCCACCGACCAGGGGGTACGGGCCGTGCTCAGCAACGCCGTGCGCTACGCCGACCCCGGGCAGGGGCCGGTCGCCGACGTGCTCGACTCGGCCCGCAGGCTGGTGCCCATCGACCCGCGCGGCGGCCTCGACAGCGGGGAGCGCTGGCTCAAGGACCCGGACGCGATGGTCCGTACCGCCGAGCTGGTCGCCGAGGCCGCCGGATTCCGGCGGGACATCGCGCACCGGCTGCTCGCCCTGACCGAGGAGACCGCCGCGAGCTGTGCGGTCGACCCCGAGGACGACCTGGGCATCGGCACCGTCCACTTCCCCGAGCCCCGGCTGGTCGGCGCGGACCGCCGCAGCGCCGCGCGGGTCCTGCGCTCCCGCGCCGCCGCCGGGATGGTGCTGCGCGGCTACGACCGGCGCGCTGACCACCGGGAGTACTGGGACCGGATGGACGCCGAGCTGCGCACGATCGACCGACTCGGCTTCGCCTCCTACTTCCTGACGGTGGCTCAGGTCGTGGACGACGTGAAGGGGATGGGGGTCAGGGTCGCCGCGCGGGGCTCCGGCGCGGGGTCCCTGGTCAACCACCTGTTGGGCATCGCCCACGCCGACCCGGTCGCGCACGGCCTCCTGATGGAACGTTTCCTCTCCACCCGCAGAAAGGGCCTCCCCGACATCGACATCGACGTCGAGTCCGCGCGGCGCCTGGAGGTCTACCGCGCGATCCTCGACCGGTTCGGCCCCGAGCGGGTCGCGGCCGTCGCCATGCCGGAGACGTACCGGGTGCGCCATGCCGTACGGGACGTCGGCGCGGCCCTCTCCATGGACCCCGCCGACATCGACCGGATCGCCAAGTCCTTCCCGCACATCCGGGCCAGGGACGCCCGCGCCGCGATGGAGGAACTGCCCGAACTGCGCGCGCTGGCCGGGGAGTCGGAGCGGGGCGGGGCGAAGTACGCCCGGCTGTGGGACCTGGTGGAGGCGCTGGACGCGCTGCCGCGCGGGATCGCCATGCACCCGTGCGGGGTGCTGCTCTCGGACGCCTCGCTGCTGCGCCGTACCCCGGTGGTGCCCACCAGCGGCGAGCACTTCCCCATGGCCCAGTTCGACAAGGAGGACGTCGAGCGGCTGGGGCTGCTCAAACTCGACGTCCTGGGCGTACGGATGCAGTCGGCGATGGCCCACGCGGTCACGGAGATCGCGCGCGCCACGGGCGAGGACCTGGACCTGGACGATCCGGCACAGGTGCCCGAGGGCGACCCGGAGACGTACCGGCTGATCCGCTCGGCCGAGACCCTGGGCTGTTTCCAGATCGAGTCGCCGGGACAGCGCGACCTGGTCGGCCGGCTCCAGCCCGCGACCTTCCACGACCTGGTGGTCGACATCTCGCTCTTCCGGCCGGGACCGGTGGCGGCCGACATGGTGCGCCCGTTCATCGAGGCCCGGCACGGCCGGGCGCCCGTCCGCTACCCCCACGCCCACCTGGAGGACGCGTTGAGCGAGACGTACGGGGTGGTCGTCTTCCACGAACAGATCATCCGGATGGTGGACATCATGACGGGCTGCGGCAAGGAGGAGGCGGACAAGGTGCGGAGAGGACTGTCCGACCCCGGGTCGCAGGGCCGGATCAAGGTCTGGTTCGAGCGGCTGACGCGGGAGCGGGGGTACGCGCCCGACGTGATCGCGCGCACCTGGGAGATCATCGAGGCGTTCGGCTCGTACGGCTTCTGCAAGGCGCACGCGGTCGCGTTCGCCGTACCGACCTATCAGTCGGCCTGGCTCAAGGCGCACCACCCGGCCGCCTTCTACGCGGGGCTGCTCACCCATGACCCGGGGATGTACCCGAAGAGGCTGCTGCTGGCGGACGCGCGGCGGCGGGGGGTGCCGGTGCTGCCGCTGGACGTGAACCGGTCGGCCGTCACCCATCGAATCGAACTGGTGTCCGGTGAAGGGGTGTCGCCGGGGACCTGGGGGCTGCGGCTGGCGCTCTCCGACGTCCACGGCATCAGCGAGGCGGAGGCGGCACGGATCGAGGCGGGGCAGCCGTACTCCTCACTGCTGGACTTCTGGCAGCGGGCCAGGCCGGGCCGCCCGGTGGCCGAACGGCTCGCGCAGGTGGGCGCGTTGGACGCCTTCGGCGCCAACCGCCGGGACCTGCTGCTGCACCTGTCCGAACTGCACGGCGCACAGCGGCGGGTGGGCTCCCGCGGTGACCAACTCCCGCTGGACGGCGGGCAGCGGACCGCTCCCGTCGGACTGCCCGACCTGGGCGACGCGGAGCGTCTCAGCGCCGAGTTGGGTGTCCTCGGCATGGACGCCTCCCGCCATCTGATGGGGGATCACTACGCGTTCCTCAAGGAGCTGGGCGCGATCTCGGCCAAACGGCTGCGGGACGTGCCCCACGGCAGGACCGTCCTGGTGGCGGGGGCCAAGGTGGCGACCCAGACCCCGCCGATCCGCTCCGGCAAGCGGGTCATCTTCACGACGCTGGACGACGGGACGGGCCTGGTCGACCTGGCCTTCTTCGACGACAGCCACGAGGCGTGCGCGCACACGGTGTTCCACTCCTGGCTGCTGCTGGTACGGGGCGTGGTGCAGCGGCGCGGTTCGCAGAGCCTGAGCGTGGTCGGGGCGGCGGCGTGGAACCTGGCGGAGCTGGTGGAGCTGCGGAAGGAGGGCGGGCTGGAGGCGGTCGCGGCGGCGCTGGACGCGGCGGCGACGGCTCCTTCGCCTTCCTCGTCTTCTTCGTCTTCTTCGCCCGGCCCGGCTCCCGGACCGGCGCTCGGCCCGCCGGCCTCTCCGGCCGCCCCCGCCGCGTCCGGGGACAACGGCCGGCGGATCAAGATGTCCACCGGGTACGAGATGAACCCGTGGTCCGACCTCCGGCCGCCCGGCGAAGGCCTGCCCACCGGGCGGAAGTTGTGGCACTCCAGCCCCGGGAGCGCGGGATGATCCTCTGCGTACGGCTGCCCCGCGACGCCGAACCGGCCCTGCCCGCGCTGCTCGGGCTGATCGAGGACATCAGCCCGGTCGTCCAGGTGCTGCCCCCCGGCTCCGCGCTGGTCGATGTGCGCGGCGCCGAACGGTACTTCGGCCTCGACGCGGCCGGGATCGCCGCCGTCCTGCGGGTGCGGGCGCTCGCGCACCTCGGGACCGGCTGTGTGATCGGGGTGGCCGCCACCCCGATGCTGGCCCGGATGGCCGCGCACGAGGCCGCGCCGGGGACGACGTACGTGGTGCCCGACGACGAGCGCGCGGTCGAGCGGTTCCTGGCGCCGGGGCCCGTCGGCGCGCTGCCCGGCGTCGGTACGGCGACGGCCCGCACGCTGCGGTCGTACGGTCTCGACACCATCGGCGCGGCCGCCGCCGTACCGCTCCCGACGCTCCAGCGGCTCATCGGGGTGCGCCTGGGGCGCGAGGTGTACGAGAAGGCGCACGGCATCGACCGTACGGCGGTCGTCCCGAACGCCGCCGCGCGCTCGATCGCGGCCGAACGGACCTTCCCGCTGGACGAGTTGCACCAGGAACGGCAGCGGCGCGCGCTGCTCTCGATCACGGAGGAGCTGGGGGCCGGGATGCGGGGGGCGGGCCAGGTGTGCGGGGCCCTCACCCTCACCGTGCGGTACGCGGACCGGTCCACGACCGTCCGTACCCGCGCGCTGCGGGAGCCGACCGCGCACTCCGCGGCGCTCGCCGGAGCCGTGTACCGGATCCATGGGTCGCTCGGACTGCAACGGGCGCGGGTGCGGGCTCTTTCCGTACGGGCCGAGGGGCTGGTCCCGGCCGACCGGGCCGCCCGGCAGCTGACGTTCGACCCGGCCGACGAGCGGGCGCGGCGGATCGAGGCGGTGGCCGACCTGGTCCGGGCGAAGTTCGGGGCCGGAGTGTTGCTGCCGGGATCGCTGGCCGCGTGAGGCTAACGTGAAGCGCGTGGAGTACGTGAAGCACGTCACATTTTACTGACGCGTAACTTCCCTTCTGCTTTCTACTCGTGCGTAACTTGCAGGAGAACAGCCAACCTTGTGGTCCGGGCCATATGGGCTGAGAGTCATCGCCATTTCCCTTGAGCCGCAAGGAGATCGCCCGATGCTGCCCTGGAACGATCCGCACAGACGGTCGTGGAAGCGTGTGCCGGTGCTGCTGGCCGCGCTGCTGACCGCACTGACGATCGCCGTGACCCCGGCCGCCGCGACCACGATCGACACCCCCGCACGCGCCTCCGCCACTGCCTCCGCCTCCGCCGTGAGTAGGGGGTGGAACGACTACTCCTGCAAGCCCTCGGCGGCGCACCCCCGTCCGGTCGTCCTCGTCCACGGCACCTTCGGGAACGCCGTCGACAACTGGCTCGGGCTCGCGCCCTACCTGGTCGACCGGGGTTACTGCGTCTTCTCGCTCGACTACGGCCAACTCCCCGGCGTGCCGCTGTTCTACGGCCTCGGCCCCATCGACGCCTCCGCCGCGCAGCTCGCCACGTACGTCGACCGGGTGCTCGCCGCGACCGGCGCGGCCGAGGCGGACCTCGTCGGGCACTCGCAGGGCGGGATGATGCCGCGCCACTACCTCAAGTTCCTCGGCGGGGCGGCGAAGGTCAACGCCCTGGTCGGGATCGCCCCCGACAACCACGGCACCACCCTGCTCGGGCTCACCGGCCTCCTGCCGTACTTCCCGGGCGCGCGGGACCTGTTGACCGAGAAGACACCGGGGCTCGCCGACCAGGTGGCCGGGTCCCCCTTCCTGACGCGGCTCAACGAGGGCGGTGACACCGTCCCCGGGGTGCGCTACACCGTCATCGCCACGCGGTACGACCAGGTGGTCACGCCGTACCGCTCCCAGTTCCTGACCGGCCCCGGTGTGCGCAACGTACTGCTCCAGGACCTCTGCCCGGTCGACCTCTCCGACCACGTGGCCATCGGGCTCCTCGACCGCGTCGCCTTCCACGAGGTGGCCAACGCGCTGGACCCGGGCCGGGCGACGCCGACCACCTGCGCGTCGGTGCTCGGCTGACCCGCGCCACGCCGGGTCCGCGGCGGGTTTCGTAACTCGTTGTGATGAAGGGCCGGTTGATTACGGTTGGTGAGCGGCCAGAAGCAGCAGTCTTCCCCTCGGCGGACACACCCCGTGTCCGCGTTCCGACGGAAGGACACCCTCGTGCTGCGCATTCTGGCCGGCTCCCTCGCCACGGTCGCCGCTCTCGGCATCGGCCTCACCAGCCCCGCGACCGCCACGACGACGGCTTCGGCACCTCCGGCGGCGGCCGCCCCCGTGGCAGCCGCCCCGGTCCCCGTGACGGGGCTGACGTGTGACGGTGATACGTACAAGTGTACGGCGGACCTGCGGTTCGGTGACGGTCGGTGGAAGGCGCGTTGGGACGCGTCGGTGTTCCACCAGGCCGGGTCGGCGGAGCGGAGCGCGGCGGCGGTCGCGGCTCCGGTCCCCGTGACGGGGCTGACGTGTGACGGGGACACGTACAAGTGCACGGCGGACCTGAAGTTCGGTGACGGCCGGTGGAAGGCGCGTTGGGACGCGTCGGTGTTCCACCAGGCGCCGGGCTCGATGGAGCGGAGCGCGGCGGCGCTCGCCGCTCCGGTCCCGGTGACCGGACTGACGTGTGACGGCGACACCGGCACGTGTACGGCGGACCTGAAGTTCGGCGACGGCCGGTGGAAGGCGCGTTGGGGCGCGACCATCTTCCACCAGGGCTAGCCGGACTTCCGCCGGCCCCCGGTCGGCGGTCCCGGACAGCGGTGGGCCCCGGTGTGACGAGCGCTCGTCACACCGGGGCCCACCCGCGTCCGCGGGTGCTCAGCGGCCGTGGCGTCCGGAGGGGACGGCCCTGCGGCGGACCGTGCCGAACATCACCGCGGCGCCGATGGCCAGCGCGGCCGTGCCACCGATCGCGAAGTACGGGGTGCTGCCGTCGGCGCCGGTCTCGGCGAGGTTCTCCTCGGAGCCGGTGGGCTGCGCGGCGGCGGTGTCAGTGGCAGTGGTATTGGCGGCGGTGTCGGCGGAGTCGGCTGCGGCGGGAGCCTGTTCGGCCGGGGCGGCGGCGTTCTTGGCCTCGGGGTAGTTGGCGTCGTCGTCGTCCTCCGGGCCGGCCGCCGGCTTCTCCGCGGCGGCCGTGGCCCCGGTCGTACCGGAGTCGCTTCCGCTGCCGGGGCCGGTGGACGCGTCGTTGTCACCGTGCCCGTTGTGCTCGATGGTCGACTTCTCCGTACCGGCGGCGACCTCCTGCTCGGTGGGCGCGGACGGGGCCGGTACGGCGCCGTCGACCGTACCGTTGTCCTTGCCGAAGACCACGTCGGAGCAGGTGTAGAAGGCCTCGGGGCTGTCCGAGCGCTGCCAGATCGAGTAGATCAGGTGACGGCCCGTCTTCTTCGGGACGATCCCCGTGAACACGTAGTCGCCGTTCACCAGCTTCGGGTCGGTGACCTTGAGGAACGGCTTCGCCTCCAGGTCCGACCAGGTGAGCGGCTTGGCCGGGTCGTATCCGTCCTTCGTGACGTACAGCTCGAAGGAACCCCGGTGCGGCGCCGTGCCCTTGTAGCGGAAGGTGCGGTTGCCCGCCGTCATCGGGGACGACGGCCAGTCGGCGCGCGCCAGGTCGAGCCCCTTGAACTTGTCGTTGCCCGCGCTGCACAGCTTGCCGTCCGGGATCAACTGCCGGGACTTCCCGTCCGCGTTGGCGATGTTGACCCCGTTCCAGTCGTACAGCGCCTGGGTGCCCCCGGCCGCCACCGCCGCCTTGCACGCCTCCGACCTGGGGTTCTCGGGACCCTCGGCGAAGCACGCGGCCACCCGGCTGACCGGGTCCGTCATCGAACCGTGCGCGGCGGCCGGGCCGGCGGCGAGCGCGGCCAGCGCGAGGGGAGCGGCGCCGAGGACGACGATCCCGGTGGCGGTACGACGAGCGGTCATGAAGTGGTTCTCCTTCTGAGCGGCACCAGCTGCGGGGAGCTGTACAGGCGAACAGTCCGGAGCGGGAGGCACCAGCCGGCAAGGCAACCTCCCGATGCCCTGCCCTCCGGTGCCGACCCCGCTCCGGCGCTCAGCAAACTAGCCGCTCCCGGCCCCCGAATCCGGCGCCACCAGGGGGCGGAGCCGATCCTTATGCCTCCTTTAAGGAAGACCTAAGAGGCCCCTGAGGAAACCACCGCGCGGGCTCCACCACCCCGCACCGCACTCAGCCGATCCACCGGTAGCGCCGCTCCGGCCGCCCCGTCCCCCCGTACTTGAGCGTCACCCGCGCCCGTCCCGTATCCGCGAAGTACTCCAGGTAGCGCCGGGCGCTCACCCGCGACAGGGCCCCCGCGTCCGCGCACTCCGTCGCCGACAACCCGTCCGGGTACTCCCGCAACGTACGTTCCACCAGGTCCGCCGTATGGGCGGCGAGCCCCTTCGGCAGTTCCCTGCTCCCCGGCGGCCGGGTGCCGAAGAGCTGGTCGACGTCCTCCTGGCGCGCCTCGCCCAGCCCCGCCAGCCGGGTCCGCAGCGCCGCCACGTGCCGCAGCTGCTCCTGGAGCGCCGTCTGGTTGAACGGCTTGATCAGATAGTGCAGCGCACCGGTCCGCAGCGCGGCCCGGATCACCCCCGCGTCCCGGGCCGCCGTGATGAACAGCGCGTCGGCCACCGCGCGGCCCGTGTCCCGCTCCTCCGCCGCCCGCAGCTCGCGCAGCACGCTGATGCCGTCCATGTCCGGCAGGTAGATGTCGAGCAGGACCACGTCGGGGCGCAGCGCCTCGGCGGCGCGCAGCGCGTCGGCGCCGTTGTGCGCCACCCCGACGACCGTGAAGCCGTCCATCGCCGACACAAAACGGCTGTGCAGCTTCGCGACCATGAAGTCGTCGTCCACCACCAGCACTTTCATCACGCCGACACCGTAGGGCGCGACCACAACGACCACAACGTCCGTTGGTTCCGGAAGAGAGACAGCTTGTTAACACGCGGGCAACATGTGGGCCACTTCACAGTTTTCCGAGGGAAATCCGAAAGGAAATCCGAAAGGCGGCACACGTGCGACTCCGCACTCCCCTCGCCCTGCTCGGGTCGGCACTGCTGGTGCTGGTGGGGCCGCCCCTGCTCACCGCGGGCAGCGGCGACGACACCGGCACGCAGATCCCCGGCCTGCGGTTCATGGTCCCCAACACGCCCGGCGGCGGGTACGACATCACGGCACGCACCCTGGCGAAGAACGCCGAGGACGCGGAGCTGACCCACAACATCGAGGTGTTCAACCTGCCGGGCGCCGGCGGCACCGTCGGCCTCACCCGGCTCGTCGGGGAGCACGGCAACGGCAAACTCGCCATGTCCATGGGCCTCGGCGTCGTCGGCGCCGTCCACACCAACAAGTCCCCCAAGACCCTCGCCGACACCACTCCGATCGCCCGGATCACGGAGGAGTCGGACATCGTCGTGGTCGGCAAGAACTCCCCGTACCGCACCATCGCCGACCTGCTCACCGCCTGGAAGAAGGACCCCGCCAAGGTGCCGGTCGGCGGCGGGTCCTCGCCCGGCGGCCCCGACCACCTCGCCCCCATGCTGATGGCGAAGGCCGCGGGCATCGCGCCCAAGACCGTCAACTACGTGCCCTTCGACGGCGGCGGGGAACTGCTCGCCTCCATCCTCGGCGACAAGGTCGCCTTCGGCGTCTCGGGCCTCGGGGAGTACCTCGACCAGATCAAGGCCGGTGAGCTGCGGCTCCTCGCCGTCACCGGACCGGAGCGGATACCCGGCCTGGACGCCCCCACCCTGCGCGAGGCGGGCCTCGACACCGACTTCACCAACTGGCGCGGCATCGTCGCCCCGCCCGGCCTCTCCGACGCGGAGAACGCCAAACTCCTCGCTTTCGTCAAGAAGCTGCACGACTCGCCCGAGTGGCGCGAGTCCCTCAAGAAGAACGGCTGGGACGACGCCTTCCTCACCGGCGACGCGTTCGGCGACTTCCTCGCCGCCGAGGACCGCCGGGTGGACTCCGTCCTGAAGGAGCTGGGACTGTGACCACACCGACCGAATCCACCGCGACACCCCCCGGGACCCCCGCGGCACCCGCCGGCGGGCCCGGCGCGCGCCGCGCCTGGCTGCGCGAACACTCCGAGATCGGCGTCGGCGCCCTGCTGCTCGCCCTCGGCGTCCTCGTCCTCACCGACGCTCTCACCATGGACGTCGAGATCACCCAGCGCGGCCCCGTCGGCCCCAAGACCGTCCCGATCGTGGTCGGCGTCGGCCTGGTCGTCGTCGCCGTCCTGCTCACCCTCGACGTCCTGCGCGGCGGCCGGGGCGAGGCCGAGGGCGGCGAGGACATCGACCTGAGCGAACCGGCCGACTGGCGTACGGTCCTGCTCCTCGCCGGAGTCTTCCTCGGCAACGCCGTCCTCATCGGCCCCCTCGGCTTCCCGATATCCGGCGCCCTGCTCTTCTGGGGCTCGGCGTACGCGCTCGGCAGCCGCCACCTCGACCGGGACCCGCTGATCGCCGCGGGCCTCTCCCTCGTCACCTACTTCGTCTTCGACAACCTGCTCGGTGTCCCCCTCCCCGGTGGCCCGCTGATGGGGGTGCTGTAAGAAATGGACTCCCTCAACTCCCTGATGGACGGGTTCGGTACGGCTCTCACGCCGATGAACCTGCTCTGGGCCGCGATCGGTGTGCTGCTCGGCACGGCGATCGGCGTCCTGCCCGGCATCGGCCCGGCCATGGCCGTCGCCCTGCTGCTCCCGGTCACCTACGGACTCGAACCCACCGGCGCGTTCATCATGTTCGCCGGGATCTACTACGGCGCGATGTTCGGCGGCTCCACCACCTCGATCCTGCTCAACACCCCCGGCGAGAGCGCGGCCGTCGTCGCGGCCATCGAGGGCAACCCGATGGCCAAGGCGGGACGCGGCGCCCAGGCCCTGGCGGCCGCCGCGGGCGGCCACTTCGCCGGCGGCATGATCGGTACGATCCTGCTCGTCGTCCTCGCCCCGACCGTCGCCTCCCTCGCGGTGGACATCGGCGCCCCCGACTACTTCGCGATCATGGTGCTGGCCTTCATCGCCGTCACCTCCGTCCTCGGCTCTTCCCGGATCCGCGGACTCGCCTCGCTGCTCATCGGCCTCACCCTCGGCCTCGTCGGCCTGGACCAGATGACCGGCCAGCAGCGCCTCACCTTCGGCTCGCTCCAACTCGCCGACGGCATCGACGTGGTGATCGTCGCGGTCGGCCTCTTCGCGATCGGCGAGGCCCTGTGGGTCGCCGCCCACCTGCGCCGCTCCTCGGGCGAGGCGATCCCGGTCGGCCGCCCCTGGCTCGGCAAGGAGGACGTACGGCGTACCTGGAAGCCCTGGCTGCGCGGGCCGCTCATCGGCTTCCCGTTCGGCGCGATCCCGGCCGGCGGCGCGGAGATCCCGACCTTCCTCTCGTACGTCACCGAGAAGCGGCTCTCCAAGCACAAGGACCAGTTCGGCAAGGGCGCCATCGAGGGTGTCGCGGGCCCCGAGTCGGCGGCCTCGGCCTCGGCCGCCGGGACGCTCGTCTCGATGCTCACGCTGGGCCTGCCCACCACGGCCGTCGCCGCCGTGATGCTCGCCGCCTTCCAGCAGTACGGCATCCAGCCCGGCCCGCTCCTCTTCGAACGCGAACCCGACCTGGTGTGGGGCCTGATCGCCTCGCTCTTCGTCGGCATGGTGCTGCTGCTCGCGCTCAACCTGCCGCTCGCGCCGGTCTGGGCGAAGCTGCTGCGCATCCCGAGGCCCTACCTCTACGCGGGGATCCTCTTCTTCGCGGCCGTCGGCGCGTACGCGGTCGGCGGGGAGGCGCTGGACCTGGTGATCCTGCTGATCATCGGTCTGATCGGATTCGGGATGCGGCGGTACGGGCTGCCCGTGCTGCCCGCCGTCATCGGGGTGATCCTCGGCCCGGCGGCGGAACAACAGCTGCGGCGCGCGCTCCAGATCAGTGACGGAAGTGTGAGCGGGCTCGTCAACACACCCTTCTCGGTCACCGTGTACGCGGTGGTGTTCCTGTTGCTGGTGTGGCCGTTGGTGGGCAAGCTGCTCGCCCGTGGGCGGGGGCGTGGCGAGTCCACGCCATAGCCGTCCACATGGGCCGGAAGCAGGCCCCCGCACGCCGTCGTCCTCGGACGCCGGGGAGCTCTCCCCGGCGCCCGAGGACACACAGCGTGGCCGAAAACCGCTCAACTCGGGCATGCTCCCCGGAAAAGGTGACCGCGGGTGACCGTGAATGGGCTTCCACTGTCAGTGGTGGCTGGCACCATCGGAACATGACCTCGATCGACTGGGACGCTCTCGCAGACTCCTTCGACCAGGAGCCGGACCACGGGCTGCTGGACTCCGCCGTCCGGATGGCCTGGGCCGACCGCATGCGGGACTGGCTGCCCCAGGAGCCGTCCCAGGTGCTCGACCTCGGGTGCGGTACGGGCACGCTGGCCCTGCTCGCCGCCGAGCAGGGCCACCGCGTGACCGGCGTCGACCTCTCGCCCGCCATGGCCGCCCAGGCGAGGGCCAAGCTCGCCGGGCGGGACGCCGAGATCCTGGTGGGGGACGCGACGAGCCCCCCGGTGGGGGAGCGGACCTTCGACGTGATCCTCGCCCGGCACGTGCTGTGGCTCCTGCCGGACCCCGGCGAAGTGCTGCGCCACTGGGCGTCCCTGCTCAGACCCGGCGGCAGGTTCGTGCTGGTCGAAGGGGTCTGGTCCGGTACGGGACTGGCCCCGGCCCGGCTCATGGAGGCGCTGGCCCCGCTCACCGAGCGCGTCCACTACGAACGCCTCTCCGCCGACCACGAGTTGTGGGGCCGGCCGGTGGACGACGAGCGGTATGTCCTGGTGGCGCGGGCCGCCCGCCCCGGGCGCCACACCGAGGTGGTCGACGTCCACCTCATCCTGCGCAGGGGCGACGACGTGCTGCTGGCCCGCCGGGCGGGCACCGGGTACGGGGACGGCCTGCTCAACGGCCCCTCCGGGCACGTCGAGGCGGGCGAGGACGTCCAGGCGGCCATGATCCGCGAGGCCGACGAGGAGATCGGCGTCGAGCTGGCGCCCGAGGACCTGAAGGTCGCCCTGGTCATGCAGCACCGGGGCCCGGGCGGCGGCGCCCGCATCGGCTGGTTCTTCGAGGCGGAGTACGGACGGGGAGGAGAGCCGTACAACAGAGAGCCGCAGAAGTGTTCCGGCCTCTCCTGGCACCCCCTCGCCGACCTCCCGGATGACATGGTCGCGTACTGCCGGGCGGGCCTGGAGGCCTATCGCGCCGGCGAGCGGTTCCTCATCCACCGGCACGAGGACCACGACCCGATCCGGTACGCCCCCGACGGGCCGACCCGGGCCGTCCCGCTGCCCGCCACCACCGGCGGCGCGCTCCACCACATAGAGCTGTGGGTCCCCGACCTGCCCGCCGCCGAGGCGCGCTGGGGCTGGCTGCTCGGTGAGCTGGGCTACGCCCCGTACCGCCGCTGGGCGCACGGACGCAGCTTCCGGCGCGCCGACACGCATGTGGTGATCGAGCAGTCGCCCGGCATGCGGCCCGGGGCGCACGACCGCCGGGCCCCGGGGCTCAACCACCTCGCGTTCCACGCGGCGGACCGGACCGCGCTGGACGCCCTGGTGGCCAGGGCGCCGGAGCACGGCTGGACGCTGCTGTACGGAGACCGCCATCCGTTCGCGGGCGGGGAGGACCACTTTGCGGCGTATCTGGAGGACCCGGCCGGGTACGAGGTGGAGCTGGTGGCGCCGACCAGGCCGGTACGGCTCTGACGACCGGGGGCGCTCTCGTGCTCCGTACGGCTCCGGAAGCCGGCGTCCGGCGAGCATCCGGACCTCAGCCCAGCGTCCGGACGTCGGGCGAGCGCCCCGACGTCAGCCCAGCGTCCGGACGTGCCGGACCTCGCTCGCGCAGATCTCGTAGCCGAACCACTTGTTGACCGCCAGCATCGGGCCGTTCTCCCCGTCGTTGGAGGTGAACGCGTCCGTGTATCCCGCCGCGCGGGCGCGCCGCAGCGAGTCGGACTTGGCGAGCTTGGCCAGCCCCCGGCCGCGGAACGCGCGCCGGGTCCCCGTCATGCCGGAGACGTAGGTGGCCACCCCGTCCGTCACCGCCGCCGTGAACGAGGCGACCCGGCCGTCCGCCGACACCACCACCGTCGAGAGGGCACGGTCGAGCGTCGGATCGTTCCAGGTGTGGTGCAGCCAGTCCTCGTAGTCGTCCAGCTCGGAGCTGATGTCGCTCGGCACGTCGGACGTCGACTCCGCGTCCGCGTCGAACAGCGGCCGGGGGTTGTCCGCGAAGTCCTCCGCCGTGCGCAGGGCGAAACCCGGCGGCAGCGGCGGCGGTTCCGGCAGGGCGGCCCCGGCCAGGTCGAGCCGCTGGAAGTGCGCGCCGCGCGTGGGCCGGTAGCCACGGCGAGCGGCGAAGGCGAGCGACGTCGGTTCGTCGGCCACCCAGACGTACACGTCGCTCGCCCCCTCGGCGGCCAGGTGCTCCTCGGCCGTGCGGAGCAGCAGCGACCCGGCGCCCCGGCCGCGCCGGTCCGGAAGGACCTGCGGGGTGACGAACGACTGGCCGGGCTCGACGCTGTCGTACACGATGCCCGTGTAGGCCGTACCGATGATCACCCCCTCCTCCTCGGCGATCAACAGCCGGTACTTCTTCGCCGGGTTGGCGGTGGCCACCCCGAACAGGACGAACTCCTTGGTCACGACCTGGTGGGGGACACAGACGCGCCGCAGGGCGGTCACGGCCTGGGCGTCCTCGGTACGGAAATCACGGACGAGCACAGTCATGGGGCGGCACGCTACGGGGACAGGGCGGCGGATCGCCTCTCCTTTTCCCGGCCCGCGGGGGAGAATCGGAGCGTGACCCTGAAGATCGTGATCGACCCGGCCGCCGCGACGGCTCCGTACGAGCAGCTGCGTACCCAGATCTCCGCGAAGGCCCGCTCCGGCGCGCTGCCGGTCGGCTACCGCCTCCCGACCGTGCGGGGACTCGCCGAACAGCTGGGGCTCGCCGCCAACACCGTCGCCAAGGCGTACCGGACGCTGGAGGGCGACGGGGTGATCGAGACGCGGGGGAGGAACGGCACGTTCGTCGCCGCCGCCGGGGAGGCGGCCGAGCGCGAGGCGGCGGCCGCCGCCCAGGCGTACGCGGAGCGCGTCCAGCGGCTCGGCCTCAGCAGGGACGCGGCGCTGGGGGCGGCGGAGGAGGCGGTGCGGGCGGCGTACGCGAAGTGAGCGGGCGCGGGCCCGGCCCTTTCCGTGCGCGCGCCTCTTTCCCCGCGGCCGCCCGGGGCCGGCGCCCCGGGACGACGGCTCAGAGGTAGAGGCCCGCGTCCGAGCCCGCGTGCTGGGCCGGGACCGACGCCGGGCCGCTGCCCCGCCGCATCGCGTACAGCTCCGCCAGCGTCGCCCCCTCGCGGCCGACCACCGACTCCCGCTCGCCGTCCTCCGGGCCCAGCCAGGCCAGCGCCTCCGCCCGCGTCAGCGAACCGACCTCGATCCTCGCCATGCACCGGCCCGGCCTGACCACCGCCGGGTGCAGCCGCTCCAGGTCCTCGTTGGTCGTCACCCCCACCAGCACGTTCCTGCCCTGGCCGAGCAGCCCGTCGGTGAGGTTCAGCAGCCGCGACAGCGCCTGGCCGGCGGTGTGCTTGGCCTCGCCGCGGATCAGTTCGTCGCAGTCCTCCAGCAGGAGCAGCCGCCAGCGCCCCTTCGCCGAGCCGTCGTCCTCGCCGATGGCGATGTCCATCAGGTAGCCGACGTCGTTGAAGAGCCGCTCCGGGTCCAGGACGCAGTCCACCTGGCACCAGTCGCGCCACGAACGGGCCAGCGTGCGCAGTGCGGAGGTCTTGCCGGTGCCGGGCGGTCCGTGCAGCAGGAGCAGGCGCCCCGCGATGTCGTCCGGGGTGACCTTCATCAGCCGGTCCATCGCCTCGGCCACCGGTGCCGTGTAGTTGGGCCTGACCTCGTCCCATGTCCCGGCGGCGATCTGGCGGGTGGTGCGGTGCGGGCCGCGCCGGGGTGACACGTACCAGAAGCCCATCGTCACATTGTCGGGCTGCGGCTCCGGCTCGTCCTGGGCGCCGTCGGTCGTCTGCTGGTGGACCGTCTCGGCGAGTTCGGCGGTGACCGCCGTCACGGTCACGTCCGCGCCCCGGTTCCAGCGGGACACCAGCAGCGTCCAGCCGTCGCCCTCGGCGAGGGTGGCGCTGCGGTCGTCGTCCTTGGCGCGGCGCAGGATCGTCGCGCCGGGCGGCAGCAGGGGCGCGCCCGACTTGACCCGGTCGATCGTCGAACTGTGCGAGAACGGCTGCTCGCCCGTCGCGAAGCGACCGAGGAACAGCGCGTCGACCACATCCGACGGCGAGTCGCTGTCGTCGACGTTGAGCCGGATCGGCAGGGCGTCCTGAGGCTTGGCAGACATGTCGCCCATGATCCGGCACGGGAACGTCCGACGCACGGTGTTTTGCCCCGTGGCGGGCGCGTGGGCGCGCGGTGGCCCCCGCGCGCCCACGCACCCGCGCTGCCGTCAGCCGCGGCCCGCGCCCACCGCGCGGCGTGCGGCGGCGCGGGTCCGGCGGACCACGGCGTACCCTCGGGTCAGGGCCCGGTCCCTGGCGAAGATCCGGCCGAGCGACCGGCCCTCGATCAGATGTCCGAACTCTTCGATGCCGGTCGAGCGCCGGACGGTCACCCGCTCCAGCGCGTACGGGCCCTGGCGCGGGCGGGCGAGGGCGTTGCCCACGGCGAGCGACTGGGCGAACCCGGCCTCGCGGACCGTACGGCGGACCCGCCGGCTCGAGTAGCCGTACGGGTACGCGAAGGAGACCGGCGGCGCGCCGCCCAGCCGGTCGCCGATGACGTCCCGGCAGTGGAGCGCCTCGAACCGCAGGCGCTCCGGGGCGAGTTGGTCCAGCTGGGGGTGGGTGTGGCTGTGGCCGCCGATCTCGGCGCCGGCCGCCGCCAACTCCCGTACCTGGCCCCAGTCGAGCATGATGTCGAGCGCGCCGCCGGTGTGCCCCGGCCCGCGCAGCCACCCGGTCGTCAGGAACACGGTGGCGGCGAAGCCGTGCGCGGCGAGGACGGGGAGGGCGTGCCGGTGCACGCCCTCGTAACCGTCGTCGAAGGTGATCAGCACAGGGCGCGGAGGCAGCGCACCCCCGGTACGCCAGGCACGCCCGAGCGCCGCCGTGGTGACGGGCGTGAACCCGCGCACGTCGAGCAACTCCATCTGCGCCGCGAAGGCTTCAGGAGAAACGGACAGCGCGTGGGTGGCGGGGGCGGGCCGGTGCGCGACGGCGTGATACATCAGAACCGGCACGGGCTCCCGCGCGTCCAGGACCGGACCTGCCGGACCCGCCGCGGACGGCGGGTCCGGCAGGCCGGGTGGTTCTTCCGTCACGCCGCGGCTCCCCTGGGGCTGCCGAGGTGGGGGGTTCTTTCGATCGGGCCGGACGAGAACGCCGTACCGCCGCCGCGTGTCCGGTAGCTGCCCAGCAGGTAGCCGGCCGCCGCCGCGACGACGCCCGTCACGATCGCGGCGGCCCGGCCCAGGCCGCCGGGACGGCCCCGTACCGCGTCGAGCAGCCCCCGTACCACCCCGGCGGGCAGCACGCGGGTGGCGTAGCGCCGTTCGGACTCAAGTCCCTTGCCCGCGCCGACACTTCGGGCCACCAGGGCCTTCGAGAGGCCCTCGGCGTAGGCGCGGGTGCGGAAGTACCCGAACCGCTCCCGTGCCTCGGGGACCTTGTGGTGGATCAGCGCCCGGTCGTCGATCAGCAGCACCGCGTCCGGTACGGCCCCGGCGAGCCGGATGCACAACTCCGTCTCCTCGCATCCCAGGGGCCGCCTGTCGCCGTCGCGCCCGATGCCGGTCGCGAACCCTCCGGCGGCGTCGAACGCCGACCGCCGGAAGGACGCGTTCCCGCCCAGGACGTTGCGGACCCGGGCCTTCCCCCCGGGCAGGCCCCGGTACGTACAGCCGACGACCCAGTCGAACTCCTCGGGGAACCACACCGGCCTGCGGCCCGACGCCCAGGCGGGCAGCGTGCGCCCGCCGACCGCCAGCACCCGCGGATCGTCGTACGACTCGTCGAAGAACCGCAGCCAGTCCCGCTCGGCCACGGCGTCGTCGTCGAGGAACGCCACGATCTCCCCCCGGGCGGCGGCGATCCCGGTGTTGCGGCCCGCGGAAAGGCCGCGAACCCCCGCGTTGGCGAGCACCCGCACCTCCCCGCGCGCCGCGAACTCCCCGTACTCCAAGCGGAGTCGCTCCAGCAGAGCGGGGTGGTGATCGACCACGACGAGGATCTCCAGCGCCGGCAACGACTGGTGGCGCACTGAGTCGACCGCCGCGAGGATGTCGTCCCAGCGGTCCTCGGTGTAGACGCAGATCACCACCGAGAACGGCCGGTGACGGTGCGGGCGGTGGGGGCGCTGCGGAGGGTGTGGACGGTGGAGGTGGCCGGTCAAGACACCTCTCCCCGCAGCGCCGTGATCCGGAGCCCCGCCGGCCGCCGCCGCGTCGCGCGCGGCACGCCCTTCTCCCGGAGGATCACCCTGAGGACCCGCAGTCCGTCCCTGACGGCCCGCAGGTTGCTGACCCCGTGGATCCGGTCGAACTCGTGGCTCGGGATCTCCTGCACCCTCAACCCGGCCTGCACGACTCGGATGTTCATCAGCGTCTCGACCTCGAAGCCCGTGCAGTCGAGCGTGATGTCGTCCAGGCAGCGCCGCCAGAACGCGTTGTAGCCGTAGCAGAGATCGGTGTACCGCGCGCCGAACTTGGCGTTGACGACCGCGCACAGGGCGCGGTTGCCGAGCCGCCGGATCACCGTCATGTCGTCCGTGCCCCCACCGTTGGCGAACCGCGAGCCCTTGGCGAAGTCGGCCCCGGAGACCAGCGCGGAGACGTAGGACACGATCTCGTTGCCGTCGGCCGAGCCGTCCGCGTCGATCATGACGATGATGTCCCCCGTGCAGGCGGCGAACCCGCTGATCAGCGCGTCCCCCTTGCCCTTCCCGCGCTGGGTGACGACCTTGACGTCCGGCCGCAGTTCCCGCGCCACCCGGACGGTGTCGTCGGTCGATCTGCCGTCCACCAGGACCACTTCGTGGATCCAGTCGGGCAGGGTCTTGAAGACGTACGGAAGGTTCTCCGCCTCGTTCATGGCGGGGATGACGACGCTCACGGGCGGAGCGATCGCCAGATGGAGTGAGACCGGGCGGTACGGACGCGCTGTTCTCTGGGACCCGTTCCTGACAGCGAGCGTCTGCGCGGAACCGGCTGAATTCCGCGACCGCTCCGTTAACGGATCTTCGCCCGGCAGGGCCGGGCGCACAAAAGAGCTCACGAGTCTGTTTCCCTCTCGTCCGGTGGACCGCCCACCCCCGGGCGGTCCGGCTGTGTTTCCGGTTCGAAAGGGGGGTTCTCACCCCCGCCGACAACGAGACCCCTGCCAGGACGGCACGGATCTCCTTGTCGCATGGGTGAGTTGTGGAACTGGCCGCGCGGCACGCGCCTCGGCACTAACTGCGGTCACCGAGCACGGCACCCCCCTACCGCGCCCCGCCCCGGGAACCATCGCGACGCTTGAGCCCTCCCCAGGATGCCGCTTTGCGTGATGGACCGACGCGGGTGGTCGTAAGACGGTATTGAGGGCGGGGACGGTATGGCAAGGGCTGGAACGTGCCGTAATGTTCTTGACATGGACACTTCCAGTGAGGGGTGGGGCCTGGTACTAAAGGAGAGGCAGAAAACCTGCTAAAGGGAGGTTCCATGAAACTGTCCCGAATCGCGGCATTCTCGTCCGCGTTATTCCTGGGAGCCGTGCTCGCTCTCACCGGCGCGGCCTCCGCGCAGGCCGCCCCGTCCGCCGCCGCCACCGACTACGTGGCGCTGGGCGACTCCTACTCCTCCGGACTCGGCGCCGGCGCGTACGACTCCGCCGCCGGCGACTGCAAGCGCACCGCCCGCGCGTACCCGGCCCTCTGGGCGGCCGCGCATTCACCCGCCACGTTCGCGTTCACCGCTTGCTCGGGCGCTCGTACGGGTGATGTGACCGCCGGTCAGCTGACCCCCCTCAACGCCTCCACCGACCTCGTGAGCATCACCATCGGCGGCAACGACGCCGGCTTCGCGGACGTCATGACCACCTGCGTCCTCCAGTCGGAGTCCACCTGCCTCAACCGGGTCGCCCAGGCCCGCGCGTTCGTCGACAGCACCCTGCCCGCCAACCTCGACCGCGTCTACACGGCGATCTCGGCCAGAGCCCCCTCGGCGAGAGTGGTCGTGCTCGGCTACCCCCGCTTCTACCAGCTCAGCGGCTCCTGCATCGCAGGCCTCTCCGAGCGGGAGCGCTCCGCGATCAACAGCGCCTCCGACTACCTCAACGACGCGACCGCCAAGCGGGCGGCCGACCACGGCTTCACCTTCGCCGGAGTCGCGTCCGCCTTCCAGGGGCACGAGATCTGCTCGGGCTCCTCGTGGCTCCACAGCGTCAACCTGCTCAACATCAGCGAGTCCTACCACCCGACGGCCGCCGGCCAGTCCGGCGGCTACCTGCCGGTCTTCGCCTCGGCCGCGTAAACCGCGCAAAGAGCGCGAAGCGCCGTACCTCCGTGCGAAGAGGCCCCGGGCGACCGGGGCCTCTTCGTGTCAGGTCGGCGGCATCCAGCGCCAGTTGGTGCGCCGGTCAACCACCGTCCCCGGGGTGAACTGTCCAACTCGCCCTGAATTAGGATGGATCAGACAGGAGAAGTCAACCCCCTTGTACGGGGGGTGAATCCTGAAGACGGGATACACGAGTGTCAGTAGGGGAAGATAGGGTTAACCTGCCCGGGTCGGGTGCCCTCGTACGGGTGGGGAGTGACATGAAACAGATAACGGTCCACAGCAGGGCGCGAGTCCCTGCGATCACGTGCGGAACCAGCGCGACCAGTTCGCGCCTCGACCGCCATCTCTCGGTGCTCGGCGGTCCCGCCGTGCCCCAGCGGGAGACGGCCGAGGCGACTCTGCTGATGCGTGAACTGACCTCGCGGGACCGGACGGAGACCCAGAAGAGCAGGAGCGCGCGCGTCTCGCTCTTCGCGCCGCTGCGGCGCCTGCGCCGCTCTCTCTTCGGCAGCCGCGGCTGACCCCTATCGCTCCCGCTCCTTCCGTACCACCCTCGGTGACCTGGCCGGTGGACCCACTCCCCGCCACCGGTCGGCTCACTTCCCGCTGTTGGCGTACCGCCGCACGGTCAGCGGTACGAACACGGCGAGCAGCGCCAGCGACCAGAGCAGGGAACCGGCCAGCGGACGGGCCGTCGGCCAGGCCGCGTCCACGGCCGGCGCCGCGTTGCCGAAGAGATCGCGCAGGGCCCCCGCGATCGCGCTGATCGGATTCCACTCCGCGACCGTCCGCAGCCGGCCCGGCAGCCCCTCCGTCGGGATGTACGCGCTGGACAGCAGCGGCAGGACGAACGTGACCGCGCCCAACTGCCCCGCCACCTCCTCGTTCCGGAGGACCAGCCCGAGGTACGTGCCCACCCACGCCGTCGCGAAGCGGAACAGCAGCAGCACCCCGACCGCCCCGAGCGCGCCCGGTACACCCCCCTCGATCCGCCAGCCCACCGCCAGCCCCACGAGCATCAGCGGGACGATCCCGGCGGCGGTGGTGAGACTGGCCGACGCGGGCGGCATCGCGGCCGTCTCCATGCGCCACGTGGCGGCCGAGCTGGGCTGCGGCACGATGTCGCTCTACAACTACGTGCCGCGCAAGGAGGATCTGTACGAGCTGATGTTCGACGCGGCGGCCGGGGAGTTCCCGCTGCCGGAGAAGCCGTCCGGCGACTGGCGGGCCGACACGGCGGCGCTGGCGCACCGGGGGCGCGCGATGATGCACCGCCATCCGTGGATGTCGACGGTGATGTCGTCGAACTACGGCTTCACCCCGAACGGCCTGCTGTACCTCGAATTCAGCCTGGCGTGCCTCGATCCGCTCGACCTGCCCCCCGGCGAGAAGATGGAGCTGATCTCGATGATCAGCGGGGTGGTCACCACCTTCGTCGCCCACGAACTCCAGACGGCGGAGCGCAACCGCACCCTGCCGTGGTCGGCGGAACAGGAACAGGCCGCCCGCATGGCCTACTTGGGCCGCGAGATCGCCTCCGGCCGCTTCCCGCGCCTGGCGGCCCTGATGACGTCGGCGTCCGAACCGGTGGACCTGGACGCGGTGTTCGAACGGGCACTGGACCGCGTCCTGGACTCGTTCGGCGGACAGGCGCGCGGGGGTTCGTGACGGGGAAGAGGGACGGGGCGATCCCCCGGGCCGGGGCCTAGATCAGGGCGAGCTGGCCGTCCGGGCCCTCTTCGTGGTGGTCCAGTACCGAGGCGGGGCGGCGCGCCGACGGTGGGGCCGGGAGGACGCCGGTCGTGTGCAGTTCGTCGCGCGTGAGGGTGGGGCCGGTGAGCAGCCCGGCGGTGAGCAACTGCTCGCGGCGCGGCTCCAGTTCGGCGAGGAGGGACAGGATGGTGATCAGGTCGAGCAGCTCCGAGGTCCACTCCCGCCGCCAGCCCGGCGGCCGGATCGCCGCCAGCGTGCCGGGCTCGGTTCCTTCCGGGAGCGCGGCACGCCGCTCGAACCACAGCTCCAGGATCCGTACGCCCCCGACCATGAAGTCCCAGGCCCCTGCCGGCACCGGCGCGACGCGGCCCGTACCGAGCGCCAGCACCTCCTCCGCCGGGTCGTACGCGAGCGACCCGGGACGGTCGGGGACCGTGGCGCGTACGTACGGCCTGCGGCCACCCGGCAGCCGGTGCCGTACGCCGCCGTGCGCGCCCCGCAGCTGGATCGCGGTCATCAGCCGCCCCAGCTCCACCCCGGCGGACCACACGCCGGGGTCGGCGGCGAGCGGCACCACCGGGCCGCGCGGCGACGGGACGGCCACCGCGACCGCCCAGGCCAGCACCTCCTCCGGGGCGACCTCCCGGCCGTGGCGCGCGCTCAGCAGGGCCGTCAGGCCCGGAGTCACGTTGGGCTCCAGGCCGCCGGGCCTGCGGTAGAGCGGGCGGATCCGGCCGGGGCGCCCGGCGGTCGGCGCGCCGTCCGGGAGCAGGGCGCTGACCAGCAGCGCGGGCCCGGCGGCCCCGGGGACGTACCCCTGCTCCACCGCGAAGACCTGAGGGGCGCCGGCGACCCGCCACAGCTCGGGGCGGGCCGCGTCGATCAGCCGGTGGTCGGGGATGAGCCACTGCTCGTCGAACGGGCCGTGGAGCACCCGCAGCGGCTCGGGGCAGCGCCCCGACTCCCGTACGAACCGGCCGGTGCCCGCGACGTGCCCGGTGCCGGCGACCTGCCCCGTGCCCGCGACCTGTCCGGGCAGCGCGGGGACGGCGCTCTGCGGGGTACGGGCCCGGGTCGGCCCGAACAGCGCCTCGCGCTCGGCCTCTTCGGCCCGTACCAGCCGGTCCCAGCGGGCGGTGAGCGAGGCCGCGTCCGGGGCGAGGACCCACGACCTGCCGAGCCGCAGCGGGGCGGCCGACCACGGCATGAGGTCGCTCAGCAGGGGCGCGTCCGCCGGCACGCGGTCGCCCTCCCCGCCGGCCCGTGTCGATGCCATCGCGGCCCTCCCCGTCGCCTCTGCCTCCCTCTGCACCGCCCGCGGCATCGTAACGCCGCACCCCCGGCGGCCGGGCAGGGGAAGCGTTCCCCGCCCGCTACCCCTCCGTCTCCACCGTCACCGAGAACGCGAACCGGTCACCCCGGTAACGGATCCGGGCCACGTCGACCACCCGGCCCCGCTCGTCGTACGTCACCCCGGTGTAGTGCAGGATCGGGCTGAGCAGCGGCACCCGCAGCAGCTCCGCCGTCGCCGGGTCGGCGAGCCGCGCCTCCACCGTGTCGGTGACCCGGCTGATCCGTACCCCCGGCATGTCCCGCAGGACCCGCGTCATCGGCCGGCTCGCCAGATCCCCTACGTCGATACCGGCCGCGACGTCCGGACGGACCGCGTTCTCCGCCCAGTTGACCGGCTCGCCGCTCTCCGCGTCGCGGCGCAGCCGGCGGTACGTCATCACCTCGTCCAACCCCGGGAAGAACTCGGCGAGTTCACCCGGCACCGGACCGGGCCCGTGGCCGAGGACCGTCGTCAGCTCGCCCGACTGCTGCGCCACGATGGCGTCGATCGAACCGAGCAGCCTGCGCGGCGCGCCCCGCCGCGCCCCCGGCTCGATGAAGGTGCCGCGCCGCCGGTGCCGGCTGATCAGGCCCTCCTCCTCCAGCTCCTTGAGCGCCTGACGCATCGTCAGCACACTGACACCGTAGTGACCGGCGAGCTGCTCCTCCGTGGGCAGCCGCAGCGGGTCGTCCGGGCGGCGGCCGAGTATGGAGGCGCGCAGCGACTGCGAGACCTGGTACCAGAGGGGCAGTTTCCTGTTCAGGACCAGCGAGTCGGGGGCGAAGGCGGTCACGGTTCAACTCCGTATCAAGGCCTGAAGTGGCGCTCAAGACCCTCCCACACCCGGTCGTAGCCGGACTGGAGGTGGTCGGCCCCGGCCGCCTGGGCGGTGGTGGTCACCGGCCAGCGGGTCTCGAACATGAAGGCCAGCCCGTCGTCGATCCGCTGCGGCCGCAGCTCGGCCGCGCTCGCCCGGTCGAACGTCTCCCGGTCGGGCCCGTGCGCCGACATCATGTTGTGCAGGGACCCGCCGCCGGGCACGAACCCGCCCCGGCCCGCCGTCTTCGCGTCGTACGCGCCCTCGATCAGGCCCATGTACTCGCTCATCACGTTGCGGTGGAAGTACGGCGGCCGGAACGTATCCTCGCCCACCAGCCAGCGCGGCGCGAACACCACGAAGTCGACGCCCGCCAGCCCCGGGGTGTCCGACGGCGACGTCAGCACCGTGAAGATCGACGGGTCGGGGTGGTCGTAGCTGATGGACCCGAGGACGTTGAAGCGCCGCAGGTCGTAGACGTACGGCACGTGGTTGCCGTGCCAGGCCACCACGTCGAGCGGCGAGTGGTTGTACGTCGCCGACCAGAGATTCCCGCAGAACTTGTTGACCACCTCCACCGGCCGCTCGACGTCCTCGTACGCGGCCACCGGCGCGAGGAAGTCCCGTGCGTTGGCAAGGCCGTTGGCGCCGATCGGGCCGAGGTCGGGGAGCACGAAGGGGCGGCCGTAGTTCTCGCAGACGTACCCGCGCGCCGTCTCGTCGAGCAGCTCGACCCGGAAGCGGATCCCGCGCGGGACGAGGGCCACCTCGCCGGGACGGGCGGCGAGCAGGCCCAGTTCGGTACGGATCAGCAGCCCGCCGCGCTCCGGGACGATCAGCAGCTCGCCGTCGGCGTCACTGAACACCCGGTCGGTCATGGGCGCGTTGGCGGCGTAGAGGTGAATCGCCATGCCCGTGCGCTGTGTTACGTCGCCGTTGCCGCCCAGCGTCCAGAGGCCGGCGAGGAAGTCCGTACCGGGAGCGGGGTCGGGCAGCGGGTCCCAGCGCAGCCGGTTGGGATCGGGCACGGTCTCGGTGAAGGGCGCGCCGCGCAGCCCGCCGTTGCCGGTCCGCCGGAACGGCGGGTGCGCGGCCGACGGGCGGATGCGGTAGAGCCAGGAGCGCCGGTTGTGGGCGCGCGGCTCGGTGAACGCGCTGCCGCTCAGCTGCTCCGCGTAGAGGCCGAGCGGGGCGCGCTGCGGGGCGTTGCGCCCGTGCGGGAGCGCACCCGGTACGGCCTCCGAACCGTGCTCGTTGCCGAAACCGGCGGAGTGGGCCAGATCCCCGGCCGTCTTCCTCGCCTGCTCGATGCCGTGCTCGCTGCCGCTCATCGTCCGCTCCCGTGCTTGGAATCCTATGCTCAACCGTAGGATTGCGGGGGCGGCACGTCAACGGGGACGCGCGGCATGATGGAGTACGTGCCCCACGACCGTACGAACGCGAACCGCGCCCCGGAGGCGGGCGATGGCGGGGGGAGCGCGGGCGGCAGGCTGCGCAGGGCGCCCGTGCAGCGGCGCAGCGCGGAGCGGCTCACCCGGATCCTCGACAGCTGCGCGGCGCTGCTCGACGAGGCGGGCTACGAACAGCTCACGACCCGCGCCGTGGCCTCCCGCGCGGGCGTCCCCATAGGGTCCGTCTACCGCTTCTTCGACAACAAGCGCGCGTTGGTGGACGCCCTCGCGCGGCGCAACCTGGACCGGTACGCCGAGCGGGTCACGGACCGGTTCGCCGTGCTGGAGCCGGGGGACTGGCGGGGCGCGGTCGACGTGGTGCTGGACGAGTACCTCGCGATGAAACGTACGGTGCCGGGGTTCGGGGCCGTCGACTTCGGCGCCGACCTGGGGCCGGCCGCGCGGGGGCGGGGGGCCGCGCGGGGCCGGGGGGCCGTCGCCAAGAACGCCAACCAGCAGGTCGCGGGCCGCCTCACCGTCCTGCTCGCGGCCCACCTCGGCCGCGGCCCCGACGCGTCCCTGCACCGCACGGTCCTGGTGGCGGTGGAGGCGGCGGACGCGCTGCTCCAGCTGGCGTTCCGCACGGACGGGGAGGGGGACGCGGGGATCGTGGCGGAGACGCGAACGCTGTTGCTCGCGTATCTCGCGGGGGCGCTCGGTTGATCGGTACGTTTGCCCGGTGCCGGGTGCGGTTGCTGCTTGTCCTCGCGCTGGACGGGCGTCTGCGCCCCGGTGGTGGGCGCGGCTTCCTGCTTGTCCTCAATCGCCGGACGGGCTTGATTTTGCCCGCTGCGGGCCGCGTTTCCCGGCGCGGGTTGTCGCCGGGGGCCGGTCAGGGGTCGTGTCCTGCACTGCATGTTTTACGTCGCGTGCGCGCCCTTGTTTTGCGTAACGGTAGTCATGCGACACAAAACACGCTTTACGTTCCGGACACGACCCCTGCCCGTCCCCCTTCCCGGCCCGCGTCACTACCCGGCCCACCCCGGGGCGGGGGGAGTCGTTCACCTTCCCCGGCGGCGTGAGGGGGGCGGGGTCGGAGGAGGTGCGTGTGTCCGGACGTAAAGCGTGTTTTGTGGCGCATGATCCCGGCCAACTGAACGACCCGTTGAACGCGCCGTAAAACATGCAGTCCGGACATACGTACCTCCGGAGGCCCCGCCCCCCGTCACCACGACAAACCCAGCCCGTCCGGCGATTGAGGACATCAGTAAGCCGCGCCCGCGCACCGGGCAGAGGCGACAACCAAGCCCGTCCGGCGTTTGAGGACAAGTAGTAAGCCGCGCCCGCGCCCCGGGCAGACGCACAACCAAGCCCGTCCGGCGATTGAGGACAAACAGACAGCGCAACGCCACACCGGCTACCCTGCCAACATTCGTACCGGTCGGTATGTCCGCTGACGGAGGATCCCCCATGGCACCCCAACACGCCCCCCGCATCTGCCCCCTCTGCGAAGCCACCTGCGGCCTCACCCTCACCATCGACGGCACCCGCGTCACCCACGCCAGGGGCGACCGCGACGACGTCTTCAGCCGCGGGTTCATCTGTCCCAAAGGCGCTTCCTTCGGCGAGCTGGACGCCGATCCCGACCGGCTCACCGCCCCGCTCGTCCGTGGTGAGGACGGAACGCTGCGGGAGGCCGGCTGGGAGGAGGCGTTCGACCTGGTCGCCGCCCGGCTGCGGCCGATGATCGAGGCGTACGGCCCGGACTGCGTCGGGGCCGTCCTCGGCAACCCCAACGTCCACACCATGGCCGGCCAGCTCTACCCGCCCCTGCTGCTCGCCGCGCTCGGCACGCGCAACGTCTTCACGGCCAGCACGCTCGACCAGATGCCCAAGCACGTCTCCAGCGGACTGCTCTTCGGCGACCCGTTCGCCATCCCCGTACCCGACCTGGACCACACCGGCCATCTGCTGCTCCTCGGCGCCAACCCCCTGGAATCCAACGGCAGTCTGTGCACCGCCCCCGACTTCCCCGGCAAGCTCAAGGCGCTGCGGGCACGCGGCGGCACCCTGACCGTCGTGGACCCGCGCCGTACCCGCACCGCGCGGCTCGCGGACCGGCACCTCGCCATCAGGCCCGGTACGGACGCCCTGTTGCTCGCCGCCGTCGCGCACGTCCTCTTCGAGGAGAAGCTCACCGACCTCGGCCGGCTCACGGACCTGGTCGACGGAGTGGCCGAAGTCCGGGAGGCGACGGCCGGGTTCACGCCGGAGGCCGTCGCGTCCGCCTGCGACCTGGACGCCGGGGAGATCCGTACGATCGCCCGTGAACTGGCCGCCGCACCCACCGCCGCCGTGTACGGGCGCGTCGGCAGCTGCACCGTCGAGCACGGCACCCTCACCAGCTGGCTCGTCGACGTGCTGAACATCCTCACCGGCAACCTCGACCGGCCCGGCGGCGCGCTCTTCCCGCTCTCCGCCACCGACCGGCCGCCCCGGAAACCCGGCCCGGGCAAGGGATTCGCCCTCGGCCGCTGGACCAGCCGGGTGGGCGGTCACCCCGAGGCCAAGAGCGAACTGCCGCTGGCGGCGCTCGCCGAGGAGATGGAGACGCCGGGGGAGGGGCAGATCCGCGCGGTGGTCGCCGTCGCCGCCAACCCCGTGCTGTCCGCACCGGACGGGGACCGGCTCGACCGGGCCCTGGCCGGACTGGAGTTCATGGTCAGCGTCGACCCGTACCTCAACGAGACCTCGCGCCACGCGGACGTGATCTTGCCCCCGCCGCCGCCCTCCAGGAGCGCCCACTTCGACTTCGCGTTCAACGGCTTCGCCGTACGCAACCAGGTCCGCTACTCCCCGGCGGCCATTCCCCTGGAGGAGGGCCGCCCCGACGAGAGCGAGATCCTCGCCCGGCTGGTCCTCGCGGCGGCCGGAACACCCGGCGCCTCCCCGGAGGTCGTCGACGAAGGAGTGATCGACCGTACGCTCGCCACAGCGGTCGCCGACCCGCGCTCCCCGGTCCACGGCCGCGACCCGCGTGAACTGTCCGCGCACCTCACCGGCTTGACCGGCCCCGAACGCCGGCTGGACCTGATGCTGCGCCTTGGCCCGTACGGTGCCGGCTTCGCGCCGAACGCGGAAGACGCGCCCGACGAGAGCGCGGACGGGGAAAGCGCCGCTTCCCTCCCAGCCCAAGGCCTCACCCTGGCGCGCTTGTTGGCCCATCCCCACGGCATCGACCTCGGGCCCCTGCGCCCCCGCCTCCCCGCGCTGCTCAAGACCCGCAGCGGCCGGATCGAACTGTTCCCCGCCCCTCTCGCCGCCGATCTCCCCAGGCTCCGGGCCGCGTTGGCCGCCCGGCCCGCCGCCCTCGTCCTGGTCGGCCGCCGCCATCTGCGTTCCAACAACAGCTGGATGCACAACGTGCCCGCCCTGACGGGCGGTTCGAACCGCTGCACGCTCCAGATCCACCCGGCCGACGCGGCCCGGCTCGGCATCGAGGACGGCGTGCGGGTCCGGATCACCGCCGACGGCGGAGCCGTGGAGGCCCCGGCGGAGATCACCGACGCCGTACGGACCGGTGTGGTGAGCCTGCCGCACGGCTGGGGCCACGACCGCCCCGGCACCCGTACGACGGTGGCGAGCGCCCGCCCCGGAGTCAACGTCAACCAACTCCTCGACGGCTCCCGCCTCGACCCGCTCTCCGGCACGGCGGTCCTCAACGGCTTCCCGGTCACCCTGACCCCCCTGACCGGTGACCGGGCCCCCGCTCGGACCGCCCACCTCTGACGCCCGCGGAGGGTACGGGGGCCGGACGTGGTGCGCCACGTCCGGCCCGCGCGGAACCCGGACCCGCCCGCGCCGCCTCTCCGGCCCCCCGCCCGGTCCGGTGCGTTTCGGCTACGTCTCACGGCCGGATACCGTCCACCGCATCCGCCGTATTGCATCCGTGTTGCGCCCGGCCCTCCGTCCCGGCCGAGCCGCCTCGTACCACAAGATCCGCAGGTCCGGGGCCACTTGAGGGGCCCCACGCCCCGCCGGCCGCACCGGGCGCGACCTTCGCGCGAGTCATTCCCTGACCGCGCGTAGTCGGCTAGTTTCAGGCGTCGCAGCCGCTCCACCTCCTCTTCCGGGCGGAACCATCATGAGTCGCGCCATTTCTCTGCACAGGGTCAGCAAGGTGTACGGACGGGGCACCCGCGCCGTCGACCGGTTCTCGCTCGACATCGCGCCCGGCGAGTTCGTCGTGCTCCTCGGGCCCTCCGGCTGCGGCAAGTCCACCGTGCTCCGCATGATCGCCGGCCTGGAGGACATCAGCGAGGGCGACCTGCTGCTCGACGGCGAGCGCGCCAACCTCGTACCGCCCCGCGAACGCGGCATGGCCATGGTGTTCCAGAATTTCGCGCTCTACCCGAGGATGACCAACCGCGACAACATCGGCTTCCCGCTGCGCCTGGAGAACCCCCGAGAGGACAGCTCCGCGCGCGTCGAGGCGACCGCCAGGATGCTCGGCATCGAGAGCATCCTGGACCGCTACCCGAGCCAGCTCTCCGGCGGCGAGCGCCAGCGCGTCGCGATGGGCCGGGCCATCTCCCGGCGGCCCTCGGCGTTCCTGATGGACGAGCCGCTGTCCAACCTCGACGCCAAGCTCCGCAACCATCTGCGCGCCGAGATCGCCCGGCTGACCGCCGACCTCGGTGTCACCACCGTGTACGTGACCCACGACCAGGCCGAGGCGATGTCCCTGGGCGACCGCGTCGCCGTGATGCGCGGCGGGGTCCTCCAACAGGTCAGCGCACCGCGCGAGGTGTACGCCCTGCCCGAGAACGTGTTCGTCGCCGCCTTCATCGGCACCCCGCGGATCAACCTGCTCCAGGGCGTGGTCTACGCCCCGTTGGACGGGCGCATGTCGATCGACCTCGGCCGCCAGCGACTCCCGTTGCCCGAACCGCTCAGCCGGGACCACCAGTTGCTCCGCATCCAGCAGGGCCGGCAGGTCATCGTCGGACTGCGCTCCGAGGCGGTCCGTATCGCCCCGCCCAGCCAGGCCCGCCCCGGGGAGGTGGCGCTGAGCGGCATCGTCGAGCACATGGAGTACCAGGGGCACGAGGCGCTGGTGCACCTCAACACCGGCTCCCGGGCGGCGGTGGTCACCGATCTGGAATCGCCGAGGCCCCGGACGGGCCCGCGCCGCCGCAGAACCGGCGGTCCGGGTGTGCTGGAACGCCTGCGGGAGCGCACGGCGGGACGGCGGGGCGGCGGCCGCGGCACCGGCGGGGAGAACGGGAACGGGCAGGGGTACGGCAGCGGGCAGGGGTACGGCAGCGGCAACGGGCACCCGGCCGGCCACGGTGACGCGCACGCCACCCCCCACGAGCACGGCAGAACCGGCGCCCCGGCCGGCGGCGGCCACGTCAGCGGGCCCGTCGTGGTGCTAGACGACCTGAGCGGCGACACGCCCTCCTCCCCGCAGGAGCGGCCCGCCCTCGCGGCCAGCGACCTCGTGGTGCGAACCGGCCCCGACCTGCGCCTGCGCACCGGCGCCCAGGTCCCCCTCCTGGTCGACCTGGCCCACCTCTACGTCTTCGACCACCAGGGCCGCCGGATCTGCCCGGCACCCCGGGACCTGCCGGGCCTCGACGGCTGAGCGCGGCCGGAAGCCGGGAGCCGGGAGCGGGGAGCGGGAGCCCGGAGCGGAGGCCGGGAGCCGTACGACTGTGGGCAGCGACACCCTGGCGCCGTAAAACTAACGCCGCTAGTTTGGACGGGACGCCGACGCGCACGCGTACCGAGGCGCCGACTCGGCAGGCCCGGAGGGAATCACCATGAAGGCACACGACGGCATGTACATCGGCGGTCAGTGGCGGCCCGCCGCGGGGACGGACACGATCGCCGTCGTGAACCCCACGGACGAACAGGTCATCGCCACGGTCCCGGCCGGCACGGCCGAGGACGTCGACGCGGCCGTCCGCGCCGCGCGGGCCGCCCTGCCCGCCTGGGCCGCCACCCCGCCCGCCGAACGCGCGGCCGGGATCGCCGCGCTGGCGGCGGCCATGACGGCCCGCCGGGACGACATCGCCGCGACCGTCACCGCCGAGCTGGGCTCGACCGTCACCTTCGCCCGGCGCGTCCAGGCGGGACTGCCGATACGGGTCATGGAGTCGTACGCCGAACTCGCCGCCACCTACGCCTTCGAGACGACGGTCGGCAACTCGACCGTGTTCCAGGAGCCGGTGGGGGTCGTCGGCGCGATCACCCCCTGGAACTACCCGCTGCACCAGATCGTCGCCAAGGTCGCCCCCGCGCTCGCCGCGGGCTGCACGATCGTGGTCAAGCCCGCCGAGGACACCCCGCTCACCGCCCAGCTCTTCGCCGACCTGGTTGACGAAGCGGGCCTGCCCGCGGGGGTGTTCAACCTGGTGACCGGCCTGGGCCCGGTCGCGGGCCAGGCGCTCGCCGAGCACCCGGACGTCGACCTCGTCTCCTTCACCGGCTCGACGGCGGTCGGCCGCCGCATCGGCGCGGTGGCGGGCGCCGCCGTGAAGCGGGTCGCTCTGGAGCTGGGCGGCAAGTCCGCCAACGTCGTCCTGCCCAGCGCCGACCTCGCCAAGGCCGTCACCACCGGCGTCGCGAACGTCATGTCCAACTCCGGCCAGACGTGCAGCGCCTGGACCCGGATCCTGGTCCACACCGACCGGTACGACGAGGCGGTGGAGCTGGCGAGGACCGCCGCGGCCACCCATGTCGCGGGCGACCCGCGCGACGAGGCGAGCCGCCTCGGCCCCCTCGTCAACGCCACCCAACAGGCGCGGGTACGCGGGTACATCGAGGCGGGCATCGCGGCCGGCGCCCGGGTCGTCGCGGGCGGCCCCCAATCCCCCCACGACACGGGCTACTTCGTCGCGCCGACCGTCTTCGCCGACGTCACGCCGGACATGTCCATAGCCCAGGAGGAGATCTTCGGCCCGGTCGTCTCCCTGCTGCGGTACGAGGACGAGGAGGACGCCCTCCGTATCGCCAACGGCACCGTCTACGGCCTCGCGGGCGCGGTCTGGGCCGGCGACGACGCCGAGGCGACCGCCTTCGCGCGCCGCATGGACACCGGCCAGGTCCACATCAACGGCGGCCGTTTCAACCCCCTCGCGCCCTTCGGCGGCTACAAGCAGTCGGGCGTGGGCCGCGAGTTCGGGGTGCACGGCCTCACCGAGTACCTCCAGACCAAGTCCCTCCAGTTCTGAGCCGGGAGACCGCCCTCGTGGTACGCGCCGCTGTCCTGTCCGCCGTCGGAGCCCCGCTGGAGATCACCGGGATCGAGCTGCCCGAGCCCGGTCCCGGCCGGGTACGGATCCGGCTCGCCGCCGCCGGGGTCTGCCACTCCGACCTGTCCCTGTCCGACGGCACCATGCGGATACCGCTGCCCGCCGTCCTCGGCCACGAGGGCGCGGGCACCGTGATCTCCGTGGGCGAGGGCGTCACCCATGTCGCCCCGGGTGACGGGGTGGTCCTCAACTGGGCACCCGCGTGCGGGCTTTGCCACGCCTGCGTGATCGGCGAGGTCTGGCTCTGCTCCGACGCGCTCGCGGGCGCGGGCGGGCTGCACGCCCGTACGGCCGACGGTCGCGACCTCCACCCGGGCCTGAACGTGGGCGCGTTCGCCGAGGAGACCGTCGTCGCCGCGAACTGCGTCCTGCCGCTCCCGGACGGCATCCCGCTCACCGACGCGGCCCTGCTCGGCTGCGCGGTCCTCACCGGATACGGCGCCGTCCACCACTCCGCGCGGGTCCGCGCGGGCGAGTCGGTGGCCGTCTTCGGCGTCGGCGGGGTCGGCCTGGCGGCCCTCCAGGCGGCGCGCATCGCGGGGGCCTCGACGATCGTGGCCGTCGATGTCTCCCCGGAGAAGGAGGAGTTGGCGCGGGCCGCCGGTGCGACGGAGTACGTGGTTGCCTCGGCCACCACCGCGAAGGACATCCGCCGCCTGACGGGCGGCCGGGGCGCGGATGTGGCCGTCGAGTGCGTCGGACGCGCCGTCACGATCCGTACGGCCTGGGACTCCACCCGGCGCGGCGGCCGCACGACGGTGGTCGGCATCGGCGGCAAGGACCAGCAAGTCGCCTTCCACGCGCTGGAGTTGTTCCACTGGGGCCGCACGCTCTCCGGCTGCGTATACGGCAACAGCGACCCGTCGAAGGACCTCCCGATCCTGGCGGACCACATCCGCGCGGGCCGCTTCGACCTGAGCGCCCTGGTCACACAACGCATCACCCTGGACGAGGTCCCAGCAACCCTGGCCGCGCTGCCGACGAACCGCGGCGGCCGGGCTTTGGTGGTGTTCTAGAACGCGCCCGCGAGACTGCGGCGTGCGCCGTGCCCCCCGCCCGCAGGCGGGGGGCACGGCGGAGTCTCGCCGCCGCCGACGTAGGTACGTGGCCGGTCCGGCGGCGAGCGCGCGTGCGGGAGGACGCGCCCCCCAGGGCGTGTCGGCGAGGCGGTGCCCGCCCGTGGCGCCCGGGCCGCGCGCTCGCCGCGTTGTCGGACGGGGCGAGTCCGGCCCGTACGCCCTCGGTCCTCCGCCTTGCGGTCGCGGGCGCCAAGTGCCCCGCACCGCGCGCCGGGGATCGCCTCACTTCGCCGGTGCGCCCTCGCCCGGTCGGACCGGCGGCGGAGTCGGAGCCACGTCCCCGCCCGGGCGCTCCCGGCGGCCGGAGCGGGAGAGGGCTACGCCTGCCAGGCAGAGGGCGCCGCCCGCCAGGGTCAGGAGGGCCGGGACCTCGTCCAGGGTCAGCCAGGCCATCAGGACGACCAGCGCGGGCACGGCGTACGTCGTCGCGCCCATGCGGCCCGCCGTCGTGCGCGCCAGCGCGTACGCCCAGGTCGTGAAGGCCAGGGCCGTCGGGAAGACGCCCAGGTAGAGCATGTTGAGCGTCGCCGACAGCGGCGCGTCGCCGGCCTCCCCGATCAGCTGCCCCGCGAACGGCAGGCAGGCCACCGCGCCGATCAGGCAGCCGAACGTCGTCGCCTGGAGCGCGCTCGCGTGCGCCAGCACCGGCTTCTGGGCCACCACCCCGCTCGCGTACGCCATCGCCGCCAGCACGCACAGCGCCACTCCGAGCACCGACGCGTGCCCCTCGCCCGACATCGACAGCCCCACCGCCACCGCGCCCGCGAACGACACCGCCATCCCGGCCAGCAGGCGCGGCGGGAGGGACTCGCCGAGCAGCTTCCCGCCGAGCAGGGCGATGAGGATCGGGCCGATGTTCACCACCATCGCCGCCGTGCCCGCGTCGACCTCCTGCTCACCCCAGTTGAGCACCACCATGTAGACGCCGAACCACAGCACCCCCGACACGGCGATCCCGCGCCAGGCGGCCCGGGGCGGCAGCCCCTCGCGGCGTACCGCGCACACCACCCCGAGCACCAGCGCCCCCGCGAGCAGCCGCCCGAGCGCCAGCGCCCCCGGCGAGTAGGCGGAACCGGCGCTGCGGATCGACACGAAGGCCGACGCCCAGAGCACCACAGTCACCCCCGCGGCGGCGAGCGGCAACCACCGCGCGGGCGCGGAAGGGGTGGGGGAAGGGGAAGAGGCAGCGGAAAGGGAAGAGGCAGGGGCGGGCGGAGACGCCGGTATCGCCACCGGGTCGGTCCGAGCGGGGTTCGTCATGCCCGAGAACGTACGCCCTGGGGCGTGTCCGTGACGTGGCGCCTGGCCCGCGGCGTCTGGCACGCCCCAGCACCCCGCCCCCTTCACCGCAATATCGCCTCGTACTGCACCGACAGCCCGTCGATCAGCGCCCGTACCCCCGTCTCGAACGCCCCCTCGTCCACCTGCTCCTGCCGCTCCGCGAGCAGATGCGCCTGCCCCAGGTGCGGATAGTCCGCCGGGTCGTACGCCGTCGCGTCGTCCACGAACCCCCGGGCGAACGAGCCCAGCGCCGAGCCCGTGATGAAGTACCGCATCAGCGCGCCGATGTACGTGGCCTGCGCCGCCGGCCAGCCCGCCCGGACCATCGCCCCGAACACCGCGTCCGCCACCCGCAGTCCGGCCGGCCGCCGCCCGGGACCGCGCGCGAGCACCGGCACGATGTGCGGGTGGTCGGTGAGGGCGGCCCGGTAGGAGACGGCCCAGTCGTGCAGCGCCGTACGCCAGTCGCGGCCGTCGCTCTCGTCGAACATCGACAGGTCGACCTGCGCGCTGACCGCGTCCGCGACCGCTTCAAGGATCTCGTCCTTGGTACGGAAGTGGTTGTAGAGGGACGGACCGCTCACCCCCAGCTCCGCCGCGAGCCGCCGCGTGGAGACCGCCTCCAGCCCCTCCGCGTCCACGAGCGCGCTCGCCGCCCCGACGATGAGTTCTCGGCTTAGGAGGGGCTTGCGCGGTCTGGCCATGGCACTCATAGTAGGCGTGGCGACAGGAAACTAGCAGTGCTAATTAAGGCTGGTCGGCCGATCGGCGACCAGCTGACCAAGGGGGTGTCCTTCGGTGAACCTTGAGCTGAGCGAGGAGCAGGAGGCGGCGCGCACGCTCGCCGAGGACTTCGTCGACCGGGAGATCACCCCCTTCGTCGTCGACTGGGACCGCGACGAGAGCGTCGACCGGGCGATCGTCGGCAAGCTCGGCACGCTGGGCTTCCTGGGGCTCACGATCCCCGAGGAGTACGGCGGCTCGGGCGGCGACCACGTCACGTACTGCCTGGTCACCGAGGAACTGGGCCGCGGCGACTCGTCGGTGCGCGGCATCGTCTCCGTCTCGCTGGGGCTGGTCGCCAAGACCGTCGCCGCCTGGGGCGACGAGGAGCAGAAGCGGGCGTGGCTGCCCCGGCTCACCTCGGGCCAGGCCCTCGGCTGCTTCGGGCTGACCGAGCCCGGCACCGGCTCCGACGCGGGAAACCTCACCACGAAGGCCGTACGGGACGGCGGCGGCGACGGCGCCGACTGGATCATCAGCGGCTCCAAGATGTTCATCACCAACGGCACCTGGGCCGACGTGGTCCTCCTCTTCGCGCGCACCAACACCACCCCCGGCCACCGGGGGATCTCCGCCTTCCTCGTCCCGGCCGACAGCCCCGGCCTGACCCGCCGCACCCTCCACGGCAAGCTCGGGCTGCGTGGCCAGCCCACGGCCGAACTGGTCCTGGAGGACGTACGGGTCCCGGCCGGCGCGCTGCTCGGCCCCGAGGGCAAGGGCTTCTCCGTCGCGATGTCCGCGCTCGCCAAGGGCCGCATGTCGGTCGCCGCCGGCTGCGTCGGCATCGCGCGGGCGGCGCTGGACGCGGCCGTCGGATACGCGGGGGAGCGCGAGCAGTTCGGCAAACCCATCGCCCACCACCAGCTGGTGCAGGAGCTGATCAGCGACATCGCGGTCGACGTGGACGCGGCGCGGCTTCTCACCTGGCGGGTCGCCGATCTCATCGACCGGGGCCGGGAGTTCGCGACGGCCGCCTCCCAGGCGAAGCTCTTCGCGTCCGAGGCCGCCGTACGGTCCGCCAACAACGCCCTCCAGGTCTTCGGCGGTTACGGCTACATCGACGAGTACCCGGTCGGCAAACTCCTGCGCGACGCACGGGTGATGACCCTCTACGAGGGCACCAGCCAGATCCAGAAACTGATCATCGGCCGCGCGCTGACGGGCGTTTCGGCGTTCTGAGCCGCAGCCGCAGCCGCAGCCGCAGTCGGTGCCGGGGCGGAAGCCGCAGCCGCGCACGTACGGGCCGAGCCGCCCTGAGTACCGCCTGAGTACGGCAGCGGATGCGGCCGCCGCCCCGGCACGCGGATGCTGTCCCCATGACCGACACACCCGTCAAGCAGCAGAACACCGGCGCCTACTACGGACAGGCCGTCCTCTCCTTCGGCCTCGCGCTCGCCGCCATCACCATCGGCATCTACCGCCTCGACGCCAACGCGTGGGTACGGGGCTTCCTCGCCATCGCGGTCCTCTACCTCACCACCTCCGCCTTCACCCTCGCCAAGGTGATCAGGGACCGCCAGGAGGCCGGCCAGATCGTCAGCCGCGTCGACCAGGCCAGGCTGGAGAAGATCCTCGCGGACCACGACCCCTTCCAGAAGCTCTGAGCTCTAAGCGCTTGCTCACCCTCCCGGGTAGGGTGACCCTTCTGCCGACTCGAAGGGATGAGCGATGCGTACGGTGGAGCACGCGGGCGACGGTGAGGACACGCCCTGGGCCGACGTCGCCCCGGAGGCGGCCAGGAGGCTGATGGTCGCCGCCGTCGAGGCGTTCGCCGAGCGTGGGTACCACGCCACCACCACCCGCGACATCGCGAGCCGCGCCGGGATGAGCCCCGCCGCGCTCTACATCCACTTCAAGACCAAGGAAGAGCTGCTCCACCGGATCAGCAGGATCGGACACGACCGGGCGCTCGCCCTGCTCACCGACGCGGCCGACGGCGGCGGTACGGCGACCCGGCGGCTCGACGAGGTCGTCCGCCGCTTCGTCCGCTGGCACGCCGAGCGGCACACGACCGCGCGGGTCGTGCAGTACGAGCTGGACGCGCTCGCCCCCGAGCACCGCGCGGAGATCGTGGAGCTGCGGCGGCGCAGCGACGCCGTGGTGCGGCGCATCCTGACCGACGGGGTACGGGACGGGGAGTTCGACGTCCCCGACGTGCCGGGCACCACCCTCGCCGTCCTGTCCCTCTGCATCGACGTGGCCCGCTGGTTCAACGTGGCGGGCCGCCGTACGGCCGACGAGGTCGGCGCGCTCTACGCGGACCTCGTCCTGCGGATGGTCACGGCCCGGAAGCAGTGAGCGCCGGGTTCCGGTCCACCCACGCCAGGAGGAGGCGGCGGCGGGGCCGGTGCCGCCCTGGGACGGCACCGGCCCCGCCTCCGGATCAGGGCACCAGGCGGCTGACCAACTGGCCGCGCACGCGGGCCGGCAGGTCAGGGGCGAAGCGCTTCAGGTAGTGGTCGAGGTGCGTGTCGTCGGTGATCAGGAACGGCAGGTCGAAGAGGAGGAGCTTCCGTACCGCCAGCAGCGGCACGGGCGCCCGGAGCGGGCGGAAGTCGGTGTTCCAGAGCCCCGGTTCGTCGCACACCGGGTGGAACTGGCCGATCATCAGGCCGTCGGCCACGAACTCGTCCTTGGCCTTGCGCTGGAGTTCGTCCAGCTCGGCCGAGTCGGAGCGGTCGAATTGCGGTAACACCAGCAGCAGGGTGAGCAGTTCGCGGCCGTCGTCGTCCAGGTCCGCCGAGATCCGCTCGTGCCACGCGCGTAGAGAGCCCACAGCGGCGGACAGGTCTTCCTCCTGGTCGTCGGCCGGCACCGCCAGATGGAACAGGCCCTTGCGCAGGGACGGCTGGGTGTACGGGCACACCGGGCCGCCCCGGCCCAGCTCGGGATGGCCGGAGACCAGGAAGTCCCCGCTCCAGTCGAGGACTTCGCGCAGGTGCGGCAGGTGCCTGGCCGGCACCTCGCCCCGCGCCACCTCGGCCGCGGACCACACGTGGATGCGCTCGTCGCCGTCCACCGGGGGGCTCGTCACCTCGTCGCCGCCCACCGGCGGCAGCGTCACCTCGCCGCCGCTCACCGGGGGTCCCGCCACATCGGCCGCAGGGACGGGCCGCCGTCCGGGAGGACGATGTCCTCGCCCAGCCGGCGGAAGCCCACCGCCCGGCACGAGGCCTCGCCGCCCGGTGAACTCGTCTCCGCGTACGTGCCGTACCCGCCCCGGTCGGCGCGTACGAGCAGCTCCGCCAGCAGCGCGGAGAGCAGCCCGCGCCGCCGGTGCGAGCCGCGTACGGCGGCGAACGACGCGTAGTAGTGGTCGACCTCCGCCGGGTGGCGTTCGGCCTGGAGGCGGACGATGGTCCCCAGCGCCGTCGCGTGGTCACCCAGGACCGCGCCGAACCGCGCGGCGAGTTCGTCCTCCCGCCGGTCCACCTCCTGGGAGGCGCCCGGAGGCAGGAACAGGACGACGGCGTTGCCGCAGGGCGAGACGGACACCCCGTCGTAGTCGTGCGAGATCTCGATGAAGACCTTGAAGAAGCCGGGCAGCAGTTCGGCCCGGTGCGCGTCGTCCGCGATGATCCAGCGGGTCAGCGGATCGTCGTGGAAGGCCTCGGCCATCAGTGCGGCCAGAGCGTCCGTATCGGACCTGGCGGGACGGCGCAGGACACCGCGCGGCGGACGTTCGATCGTGGACAACGGATTCCCTCCGGAAGGCGTTGCGGGGGCCGGGACTACCGCTCGCGGCCGCTGACCGCGAGCTGCTCCACCCGGGCGTGCAGGTGGTCGAGGTAGTGCTCGGCCTCCGGCTTGATCAGGACACTGCGCATCACCCGTGCCGTTTCGGCGTCGCGGACGATCCGCGGATGCCGGCGGACGAACGCCTCGGCGTCCGTACGCAGCACGCTCAGGAAGACCGGCTCCTCGGGAGCGGTCATGCCGTCTCGCAGGAGACGGGCGGACGCTGCGTCCACGGCGGACAGCGTGGCCGGCCGGGTCGCGGGGAAGTAGGTGACGATGTCGAGGTCGGGCCGCTGGTAGAGCTCCAGGGCCGGCGAGTCCTCGATCAGGTCCGCCCACCGCAGGGCCGCGCGGCGGTCGGCGGCGAGGATCGCCCCGAATCCGTCCGGGGTCAGCGGGAGCAGCTGGAGCGTCAGCCACAGGCCGGCCGCCGCCGCGCCGGCCCGCGAGCACTCCAGGCTGATCTCGCCCAGGTGCAGTTCGGCCTCGGTGAAATAGGTGTACGACGAGTCGTGCGCGAAGTGCCGTCCGGCCCCCGGGTCGGCGAAGAGGACCGCGCCGCATCCGTAGGGCTGGAGGCCGTGCTTGTGCGGGTCGACCACCACGGAGTCGCACGCGGAGATCGCCTGCCAGGGCCGGGGGTCGATGCCACCGGGCCGGGGGCCGGCCCCGCCGGGCGCGCTGCCGGTCCCGTCGGGCCGCGGATCCGTCCCGCCGGCCGCGTCCGACCGGCCGAGCAGGGCGTAGAAACCGCCGTACGCCGCGTCCACGTGCACCCGCGCTCCGTACCGCCGGGCCAGCGGGAGGACTTCGTGGACGGGGTCGACCGTACCCAGACCGGTGGTGCCCGTCGTCACGACGACGGTGCCCACCCGGCCCGTACGCAACAACGCCTCCAGCGCGTCCAGATCGATCCGGCCGTGCGCGTCGACCCCGACCTGATGCCCTTCCACGCCCAGCACGCGGCACATCCGCTCATGCGTGTAGTGGCACTCCGAGCTGTACGCGATCCCCCGGTCCGGGTGCAGGAGGCGGGCCACGTAGAGCGCTTCGAGGTTCGCGATCGTGCCGCTCGTCGTGAGGTGCCCCACGTGCGCGGGCAGTCCGAACATCCCCGCCAGCGCGGCGACGCACTCGCGCTCCATCTCCGTGGTGGCGGGGCCGCCCTCGGCCGCGTGGTTGTTGGGGTTGAAGAGCATCGCCGTGAGGTAGCCGACCACGGCCGCCGGGTGCGGCGGCTTCACCATCTGGCCCGCGTAACGGGGGTGGAAGAAGGGGTAGTTGTCGTCCATCCGCTTGGCGAAGCGCCCGAACGCCTCACCGAAGGCGGCGTCGTCCACCTGGTGGGCGGCGTGCGGCTCGAACGGTCCGAACTGCTCGCCGAACCGCTCGGCCACCTCCACCGCGCGCGGCAACCAGTAGCGCAGATCCACGGTCAGCTCTCCCCCGCATACGACTCGGACGTACGACGCGCCGCACGGCCGCGCCGCAGGCACGAGTACGTATACGGGGGCACCCGCAAGCACCGCGCAATGTGGCGGCGCACGCGTCCTAGGGTGGGCTCAGGAACGTCGAGAACGCGCCACCGGCTCCGTCCCGGGGATGTGAGAGGCCACCACGGGCCGCACGAGGACGAAAGCAGAAGGAGAGATCAGCATGGCGATCCAGCGGATGGACAACGTCGGCATCGTCGTCGAGGACCTGGACGCCGCCGTCGCGTTCTTCCTGGAGCTCGGGATGGAGCTGGAGGGCACGGCGCGGGTCGAGGGCGCCTTCGCCGACCGGTGCACCGGACTTGACGGCGTCCGCTGTGACATCGCGATGGTCAGGACCCCGGACGGGCACGGCCGGCTGGAGCTGGCGAAGTACCTCAGCCCCGAGGCGGCCCCCGCCGGGCCGCGCGACCGGCCGCACAACATCCTGGGCACGCACCGCGTGATGTTCGCCGTCGACGACATCGAGGACACCGTCGCCCGGCTGCGCCCGCACGGCGCGGAGGTGCTCGGTGAGATCGCGCGGTACGAGGACAGCAATCTGCTCTGCTACGTCCGCGGCCCGGAGGGCATCATCGTCGGCCTGGCCCAGCAACTGTCCTAGAAGTAGTACCGCGACACCGACTCCGCCACACAGACCGGCTTCGTACCGCCCTCGCGCTCCACGGTGACGAGGGCGGTCAGCTGTACGCCGCCGCCCGCCTCCTCGACGCTCTGGAGGACGGCCGAGGCGCGCAGCCGCGAGCCGACCGGCACCGGGGCGGGGAACCTGACCTTGTTGGTGCCGTAGTTGACGCCCATGGTCACGTTCTCGACGGCGATGATCTGCGGTACGAACACCGGCAGCAGCGACAGGGTCAGATAGCCGTGCGCGATCGTCGTGCCGAAGGGCCCGGCCGCCGCGCGCTCCGGGTCCACGTGGATCCACTGGTGGTCGCCGGTGGCCTCGGCGAAGAGGTCGATCCGCTTCTGGTCGACCTCCAGCCAGTCGCTGTGGCCCAGCTGCTCGCCGACCCCGGCGCGCAGCTCCTCGGCGGAGGTGAAGATCCTCGGCTCAGCCATGTCCCCGTGCCTGCCTCTCGAAGTGTCCGGCTCTCGACGCGTCCCGTGGTGTCTAAGCGCTTGCTCAGCATGGGCGGCCGGAAGTGCTTCTGTCAACGCGACTCCAAGCGGCTCCATGCGCCCCCGCACGGGGACAGTAGGCTCCGAGGGGTGCCGCAGATTCCGGAGAAGATCCATGAACTCACCGTCGGTCAGCTGTCCGCGCGCAGTGGCGCCGCCGTGTCGGCCCTGCACTTCTACGAGGCCAAAGGGCTGATCAGCAGCCGCAGGACCAGCGGCAACCAGCGCCGTTACAGCAGGGACACCCTCCGCCGGGTGGCCTTCGTCCGGGCCGCCCAGCGGGTCGGCATCCCGCTGGCCACGATCCGGGACGCCCTGTCGGAGCTGCCGGAGGAGCGCACCCCCAACCGCGAGGACTGGGCGCGCCTCTCGGAGACCTGGCGCTCCGAGCTGGACCGGCGCATCCAGCAGCTCGGCCGGCTCCGGGACCATCTGACGGACTGCATCGGCTGCGGCTGTCTCTCGCTGGAGAACTGCGTGCTCTCCAACCCGGACGACGTCTTCGGCGACCGGCTCACCGGCTCCCGCCTCCTGCCGGGCCGCCTCCCGCCGCCCGCGAGCGAGGAGTGCGCCGCACCCTGACCGGGCGGGCGCACCGCCGTCACCCGGTCCGCGGCGCGTCCGTGCGGCCACCGGACAGGCGCGCCCGGCACCACTCCGGTACCGGGCACCTCACCGATGCCGCGGCGGCGCGGGGGTCACGCCGCCGAGGCCAGTTCCTTGAGCCGGGCCTTCTTGGCGCGGGCCAGGGCCTCGGACGTGAGAACGGGCTGCGGCACGACGATGCCACAGCCCCGGCAGACCGGTCCCGACCACGGCTCGTTGGAGAGATCCGGCTGCCAGACGATGCCCCGCTCCGCGCAGACCGGGCAGGCCGCTCCCGGGCCCGACTCCAGTCCGGAGATCAGCCGGCGCAGCACCTCGGCGAGCGACTGCGACGGGTGGACCGCCGGATCGTCGCACCGGGCCACACCGTTGCCGCCCCAGGTCCGCCGGTGCCAGTCGTCGAAACTCCCGGGCCTCCGCAGCCCGTCGTGCTTCTCCCGCTTGCGCCGTTCCGCGAATTCTTCCTCGTACGCGAGCCACACGTCCCGCGCCTCTTCCAGTTCGTCCAGCGCGGCCACCAGCCGTGCCGGGTCCGGCGCCCGGTCCTCGGGACCGATGCCGTGCCGCGCGCACAGATGGTCCCAGGTCGCCCGGTGACCGTAAGGGGCGAATCGTTCCAGGCACTTGCGCAGTGAATACCGTCGCAAGGCCAGATCGCACCCCGGGTCACGCACCTGTCTCGCAAGACTCCGGAATTTGGCCATGCATGCCACCTCCGTCGCTGATACCTCGGCGTTGAGGAATGGACGTACGCCTGCCCCGTTCGGATCCATCAAAAAACAACTGGCGGGAACGAAACTTCCATAACGCCCCCTATCGAGCAATGTTCGAGGCGGATTCACAGAAAACTCTTATCTGCGGCCGGGAAAAGGTGACTGGTGTTCATCTTACTGATGGGTCCTACCGGCAGTAACGTCCGGCGCATCGGCCTCTCCGAGGAGCCCTCATGCGACGACGCACCGGAAGACTCACGAGCGCCACTCCCGCCCGACCGGCCACCAGGACCCTCTCCACCACCGCCCTCACCGCCGCCGCGGTGTTCGCGCTCGGTGCCGCCCTGCTCTCCCCACCGTCCCGGGCCGCCGCGGCCGACCCCGACTCCCTCCCCGCCGCCGTCCCCGTGGCGGACCACTGCGCGAGCCAGTGCGACGACATCCTGCCGCCCGGCGAGAACGGCAACGCGACCCTCGCCGACATCCTCGGCAACATCCTGTTCGGCACCCATCCGGCCCACAGCTCCGACCAGCTGGCCCGGTACGACGCGCTGGTCGCCGGCCGCAACACCCTCACCGACGCCACCCTCACCACGTTCTTCAACGACGCCTCCTTCGGCGTCCCGGCGGGCCAGGTCGAGTCCGTCACCACCCCGCGCCCGGACGTCACGATCACCCGCGACAAGCAGACCGGCGTGCCCCACATCAAGGGCACCACCCGGTACGGCACCGAGTTCGGCGCCGGTTTCGCGGCGGGCCAGGACCGGCTCTGGATGATGGACCTCTTCCGCCACATCGGCCGGGGCGAGCTGACGTCCTTCGCCGGCGGCGCCCTCGCCAACCAGGGCCTGGAGCAGCAGTTCTGGCCCTCGGCCCCGTACACGGAAGCCGACCTCCAGGCCCAGGTCGACCGCATCAGGACCACCGAGGGGGAGCGCGGCGAGCTGGCCATGGCCGACGCCCAGGCGTACGTCGACGGCATCAACGCCTACCGCCAGAAGTCCAAGGACGGCCGCTACTTCCCCGGCGAGTACGTCCTCACCGGGAAGATCGACTCGATCACCAACGTGGGCGAGATCCAGCCCTTCAGGATCACCGACCTGATCTCCATCGCGTCGGTCGTCGGCGGCCAGTTCGGCGGCGGAGGCGGCGGCGAGGTCCAGGCCGCGCTCTCCCTCCTCGCCGCCCAGCAGAAGTACGGCGTGGCCGAGGGCACCGAGATCTGGGAGTCCTTCCGCCAGCGCGACGACCCCGAGGCCGTCCTCACCCTCCACGGGGGCGAGAGCTTCCCGTACGCGCGGAAACCCGCGCAGCCGCGCGGCACGGCCCTGCCCGACCGCGGCTCCGTCCAGGCGGAACCGCTCGTGTACGACAGGACCGGCTCGGCCGTCACCCGCGCCAAGGCCCCCGTGAACGCCCCGAAGAAGCTCAGGCCCGCGCAGGGCATCTTCGACGACGGAGTCGTCCCGCCCGGCTCGCTCGACCCGAAACGCGGGATGTCCAACGCCCTGCTGGTCTCCGGCGCGCACACCGCCAGCGGCAATCCCGTCGCCGTGTTCGGCCCGCAAACCGGCTATTTCGCGCCACAGCTCATGATGCTCCAGGAGCTCCAGGGCCCCGGCATCAGCGCGCGGGGCGTCGCCTTCGCCGGGGTCGGGATGTACGTGCAGATGGGCCGCAGCCAGGACTACGCGTGGAGCGCCACCTCGGCGGCCCAGGACATCACCGACACGTACGCGATCGAGCTGTGCGAGCCGGACGGCTCCCCGGCCACCAGGGCCTCCGCCCACTACCTCTACCGCTCCGTCTGCACCCCGATGGAGAAGATGGAGCGCGTCAACTCCTGGAAGCCGTCGGTGGCCGACTCCACCGCCGCCGGCTCGTACCGGCTCCAGGTCTGGCGGACGAAGTACGGCCTGGTCACGCACCGCGCCACCGTCGGCGGCAAGCCCGTCGCGTACACCTCCCTGCGCACCACCTACCGGCACGAGGCCGACTCGATCATCGGCTTCCAGATGCTCAACGACCCCGGGCAGACGACGGACGCCGCGTCCTTCCAGGAGGCCGCGCAGCGCATCGGCTACGCCTTCAACTGGTTCTACGCGGACTCCCGCACCGCCGCCTTCTACAACAGCGGCCTGAACCCGGTCCGCGCGGCCGGCGTGGACGCCGCGCTGCCCGTCAGGGCCGAGCCCGCGTACGAATGGCAGGACTACGACCCGGCGTTCAACACGGCCGCGTACACCCCGCCCGCCGAGCATCCCCGGTCCACCGGGCAGGACTACTACATCTCGTGGAACAACCGGCAGGCCAAGGACTACAACACGGCCGCCTTCGGCTTCGGCGCCGTCCACCGGGGCGACCTGCTGGACGGCCGGGTGAAGAAGCTGGTCGCGACCGGGGGAGTCACCCGCGCCTCGCTCACCCGGGCGATGGCCGACGCCGCGCTGACCGACCTGCGCGGGGAACAGGTGCTGCCCGAACTGCTCAAGGTCATCAGGTCCTCCGCCGTCACCGACCCCCAGCTGAACACCGCCGTGCAGCAGCTCGACGCGTGGCGGGCCGCCGGGTCCGAACGCCGGGAGACCGCGCAGGGATCGCACACGTACACCCATGCCACCGCCGTGCGGATCATGGACGCGTGGTGGCCCCGGCTGGTCGAGGCGCAGTTCGAGCCGGGGCTCGGCGACGAGCTGTACGGCGCGTTCACCGCGTCGCTGCCCATCGACGAGTCACCGGCCGCCTCCCACGGGCCGACCGGCGCGCACGGCGGATCCGCCTTCCAGTACGGCTGGTGGGGGTACGTCGACAAGGACCTGAGGCAGGTCCTCGGCGACCCGGTGCAGGCCCCCTCACCCCGTACGTACTGCGGCAACGGAACGCTGAGCACCTGCCGCGACACACTGCTGACCACCCTCAAGGCAGCCGTGGCGGTGCCCGCCGCCCAGGTCTACCCGGGGGACGACAGCTGCGGCGCGGGTGACCAGTGGTGCTCGGACGCGATCATCCACCGGGCGCTGGGCGGGATCACCCACCCCACGATCAGCTGGCAGAACAGGCCGACGTACCAGCAGGTGGTGGAGTTCCCCTCGCACCGCTGACCGGCGCGCGCGAACGCCGGACAGGCCGCACCACGGCCTGTCCGGCACGTCGTCGTCCGCCCTCTCTTCCCCGGAACATACCGACTGGCTTCCCCCGAACATACCGACTGGTTAGTCTGCTGAGGTCGGCGCAGAGGCCGGCACCGCCCCGCGGCAGGATGGCCGGAAGGCCCGGAAGGCAGGTCCCATGAGTTCGGTGCAGGGTGCGCGGGTTGTGGTCACGGGAGCCGGCGGCGGCATCGGCGCCGCCCTCGCCCGCAGATTCGCCGCCGAAGGGGCGAAGGTCGTCGTCAACGACCTCGACGCCGACAAGGCCACCGCCGTCGCCGACGGCATCGGCGCCCTCACCGTCCCCGGTGACGCCTCCCTCATCGTGGAGGCCGCCCGCGAGGCCCTTGGCGGGACGGTCGACATCTACTGCGCCAACGCGGGCCTCGGCTCGGGCGGCGACGGGCTGGCCGGGGACGACATATGGGCGGACGCCTGGGACGTCAACGTCATGGCGCACGTCCGGGCGGTCCGCGCCCTGCTGCCCGACTGGCTGGAGCGCGGCAGCGGCCGGTTCGTCTCGACCGTCTCGGCCGCCGGACTGCTCACCATGATCGGCGCGGCGCCGTACAGCGCCACCAAACACGCGGCGCTCGCCTACGCGGAATGGCTCTCCCTGACCTACCGGCACCGCGGCCTCAAGGTCCACGCCATCTGCCCGCAGGGCGTCCGTACGGACATGCTCACCGCGTCCGGCACCGCCGGCGAACTGGTCCTCGCCCCCACCGCCGTCGAGCCGGAGGCGGTCGCCGACGCCCTGTTCACCGCCATGGCCGAGGACCGCTTCCTGGTCCTCCCGCACCCCGAGGTCGCCCGCTACGCCCAGGCGCGCGCCGGCGACCCCGACCGCTGGCTGCGCGGGATGAACCGCGTCCAGCGCGCCTGGGAAGAGGCGGCGGAATGACGGCGTCCGGCTACGCGGCCAAACCCTGGCTCCACCTGCTGACCGAGGCCCAGCGTGCCCCCGTCCACCCGCCGGACTCCGTGGTGCACGCGCTGCGCGCCGCCGTGGCCCGTACCCCGGACCACACCGCGCTCGCCTACTTCGACGGCCGGCTCGACTACCGCGAGACGGACGCGCTCTCCGACTCCGTGGCCGGCCACCTCGCCGCGCGGGGCCTGCGGCGCGGCGACCGGGTCGCGATCATGCTCCAGAACAGCCCGCAGTTCGTCCTCGCGCTGCTCGGCGCGTGGAAGGCCGGCGCCACCGTCGTCCCGGTCAACCCCATGTACAAGTCGGCCGAGGTCGGCCATGTCCTGGCCGACGCCGAGGTCACCGCGCTGGTCTGCGCGGACCGGTCCTGGGAGGCGTTCCTGCGCGACACGGTCGCCGTCTCGTCCGTCCGGATCGTCCTCACCACCTGCGAACGCGACCTCCAGACCCGCGACGACCCGCGCGTCCTCGCCTTCGACCGGCTGCCCGTGCCCGCCGACACCGACGACCTGCTCGCCGTCGCGAGCCGGGGTCTCCCGGCGCCCGCCGAACGCGGTCCCGCCGCCGGGGACGTGGCCCTGATCAGTTACACCTCGGGGACGAGCGGCCGGCCCAAGGGCGCCATGAACACCCACGCGAACATCATGGTCAACGCGGAACGCCAGCGCGCCGGCCACCCGCTCGCGCCGGGCGCCCGCTACTTCGCGCTCGCGCCGCTCTTCCACATCACCGGCATGGTCTGCCAGCTGGCCGCCTGCCTCACCAACGCGGGCACCCTCGTCCTCGCGTACCGCTTCCACCCCGGCGTGGTGCTCGACGCCTTCGCCGAACACCGCCCGGCGTACACCGTCGGCCCGTCCACCGCGTTCATGGCGCTCGCCGCCCACCCGGGCGCGACCCCGGGCCACTTCGAGTCCTTCCAGGTGATCTCGTCGGGCGGGGCGCCGCTGCCGCCCGCGCTGGTCGAGACGTTCCGCGCGGGCTTCGGTCCGTACCTGCGCAACGGCTACGGGCTCACCGAGTGCACCGCGCCCTGCGCCTCCGTACCGCCCGAGCGGGAAGCACCGGTGGACCCCGCCTCCGGCACGCTGTCGGTCGGCGTGCCGGGACCGGACACGGTCGTACGGATCGTGGACGAGGCGGGCGAGGACGTGCCGTTCGGCGAGCAGGGCGAGATCGCCGTACGGGGACCGCAGGTCGTCCCCGGCTACTGGCGGCTGCCCGAGGCGACCGGGGAGACCTTCCCCGGCGGGGAACTGCGCACCGGTGACATCGGATTCATGGACCGGGACGGCTGGCTGTACGTGGTCGACCGCAAGAAGGACATGATCAACGCGTCGGGGTTCAAGGTCTGGCCGCGCGAGGTCGAGGACGTGCTGTACACCCACCCCGCCGTGCGCGAGGCGGCGGTGGTCGGCGTCCCCGACGCGTACCGGGGCGAAAGCGTCAAGGCGTACGTCAGCCTGCGCCCCGGCACGTCGGCGGAGCCCGGCGAGCTGGGCGCGTACTGCGCGGAGCGGCTGGCCGCGTACAAGTACCCGCGCGAGGTCGAGATCCTGGAGGAACTGCCCAAGACGGCGAGTGGGAAGATCCTCAGGCGGGAACTGCGTTCTCTCTCGGGGTGAGATGCGTCTCAGTCACGCCGGGAGTCCGTCCGGAGTGCGGTCCGGACACGTGGCACAGATATGCGTACAGATGTGCGGTACGGAACGAGAGGCAGGTGGCGGCACATGGCCAGGACCACGGAGGAGGGCGGGGCACCCGTCCCCCAGCGGCTGCTGGCCGCCGCCACCCGGCTCTTCGCGGAGCAGGGGTACGACCGGACGTCCGTCCAGGAGATCGTGGAGGGGGCGGGTGTCACCAAGGGCGCGCTCTACCACTACTTCGGCTCCAAGGAGGATCTTCTCCAGGAGGTCTACGCCCGCGTCCTCCGCCTCCAGCAGGAACGCCTCGACGCCTTCGCCGGCGCGGACGAACCGGTGGAACGGCGCCTGAGGGCGGCCGCGGCCGACGTCGTCGTGACGACGATCGAGAACCTGGACGACGCGGCGATCTTCTTCCGCTCGATGCACCACCTGAGCCCGGAGAAGAACAAGGAGGTCCGGGTCGAGCGGCGCCGCTACCACGAGCGCTTCCGCGCGCTGGTGGAGGAGGGGCAGCGGAGCGGCGTCTTCTCCACGGCCACGCCCGCGGACCTGGTGGTGGACTACCACTTCGGCTCGGTCCACCACCTCTCGACGTGGTACCGCCCGGACGGCCCGCTCACCCCGCAACAGGTCGCGGACCACCTGGCGGACCTGCTGCTGCGGGCGCTGCGTCCGTAGGCGGGCCGGCTAGCCCTTGCCCTTGCCCTGGTCCTGGTCCTGGAGCTTTTCCCGGATCGCCGTGATCGCGGCCGACACGTGCGCCTCGGTGCTCGCCTTGTCCAGGCCGAGCCCGCTGAGGACGCCCGTGCCGTTCTCCTGCTCCAGCAGGGCCAGCAGTACGTGCTCCGTGCCGACGTAGTTGTGGCCCAGCCGCAGTGCCTCGCGGAAGGTGAGCTCCAGGGCCTTCTTCGCCCCGGCGTCGAAGGGGACGAGGTCGGGCACGGGCTCCCCGGAGGGCTCCGGCAACGCGCTGGCCGCGGCCGCCCGGACGGTCTCCAGCTCCACGCCCTGCGCGACGAGCACCTGGGCGGCGAGGCCCTGGGGGTCGTCGAGCAGGCCGAGCACGAGATGTCCGGTGCCGATCTGGGTGTGCCCGCGTTCGCGGGCCTCGTTCTGGGACGCGACGACGACGTTCCTGGCGCGGGGCGTGAACCTGCTGAAGTCCTGGTTGACGTTGGGCGCCGGCTCGTCCTTCGTCACGAACCGCTTCTGGACGGCCTGCCGCGTGACGCCCATGGACGCGCCGATCTCGGTCCACGAGGCGCCGGAGCGGCGGGCCTGGTCCACGAAGTGGCCGATGAGGTGGTCGGCGACGTCACCGAGGTGGTCGGCGGCGACGACGGCGCTCTGTAGCTGTTCGAGGGGGTTGCCGTGAACGTTCTTGATGGCGTCGATGAGGTCGTCCAGGCGGACGGGATTGTTGACCTGAGTGGGATTCACCATGCGTCAACCTTAGGTTGACACTTCCGTGTCCGTCAACCCGTAGTTGACACATGGCGCCCCGGTGGGGAGCGCGGCTTCCCTCTTTGTCCTCAATCGCCGGACGGGCTTCTGCGGCCCGGTGGTGGGCGCGCCTCACTGATGTCCTCAATCGCCGGACGGGCTGGGTGTGTCGTGGTGACGGGGGGCGGGGCCTGCGGAGGTACGTATGTCCGGACTGCATGTTTTACGGCGCGTGCGGCCGGTCGTATTGATTGACGATCGCCATGCGCCACAAAACACGCTTTACGTCCGGACACACGCACCTCCTCCGACCCCACCCCCCTCACGCCGGGGGTGAACTGAACGGCCCCGCCCGCCCCGGGGTCCCTGCTGTCCGGGGCGCGGGCGCGGCTCACTGATGTCCTCAATCGCCGGACGGGCTGGATGGTGCCCCCGCGCGGCGCGCCGGTGCGGATCAGGGTCATCCTCAAGCGCCGGATGGGCTGGGGGTGCGTCCTGGCGGGCTGAGAGTGTGGCCCGGGCGGTGCTTTGGGTGCGGGTTACGGATGTCCTCAATCGCCGGACGGGCTTGGGAGGTCTCCGGGCGGGCTGGATTTTGGCCTCCGTGCCGGTGTGGGGTGCGGCTTCCTTCTTTGTCCTCAAACGCCGGACAGGTTTGAAGGTCCGTGGGCGGCCTGGGGTGTGCGCCGGGCGGGCTCGGGGTGCCTTTGGGCGGGCTTCAGACCCGGGGTGGGCCGGGTTGTTTTGGCGCGGGCCTGGAAGGGGGACGGGCAGGGGTCGTGTCCGGAACGTAAAGCGTGTTTTGTGTCGCATGGCGATCGTCAATCAGTACGACCGGTCGCACGCGACGTAAAACATGCAGTGCAGGACACGACCCCTGACCGGCCCCCGGCAACCGGCCCGCGCCGGAAAACGCGGCCCGCAGCGGGCAAAATCAAGCCCGTCCGGCGCTTGAGGACATCAGTGACCCGCACCCGGCACCGGGCGCGCGGGCACCATCAAGCCCGTCCGGCGCTTGAGGACATCAGTAAGCCGCGCCCGCGCCCCGGGCAGACGCCACCAACAAGCCCGTCCGGCGATTGAGGACAAAGGAGGAAGCCGCGCCGCCCACCGGGACGCAGACGCCCGTCCGGCGCGAGGACAAAAACGACCGCGACGCGGTCACGCGTATCGCGACAGCTCCCGCCTCGCCAGCGACCGCTGATGCACCTCGTCCGGCCCATCCGCCAGCCGCAACGTCCGCGCCCCCGCCCAAAGCTCCGCCAGCGGAAAGTCCTGGCTCACCCCACCCGCCCCGTGCAACTGCACCGCCCGGTCCAGGATGTCCACCACCGCCCGCGGCGTCGCGATCTTGATCGCCTGGATCTCCGTGTGCGCCCCGCGATTCCCCACCGTGTCCATCAGCCACGCCGTCTTCAGCACCAGCAGCCGCAACTGCTCCACCGTCACCCGCGCGTCCGCGATCCAGTTCCCCACCACGCCCTGCTCGGCGAGCGGACGGCCGAAGGCCGTACGGGACACCGCGCGCCGGCACATCAGCTCGATCGCCCGCTCCGCCATGCCGATCAGCCGCATGCAGTGGTGGATCCGGCCCGGCCCGAGCCTCGCCTGCGCGATCGCGAACCCGCCGCCCTCCTCGCCGATCAGGTACGACGCCGGCACCCGCGCCCCGGTGAAGACGACCTCCGCGTGGCCGCCATGCCCGTGGTCCTCGTACCCGTACACCCGCATCGCCCGCCGCACCTCGACCCCGGGCGTGTCGCGCGGGACGAGGATCATCGACTGCTGGCGGCGGACGTCCGTACCGTCCGGGTCGGTCTTGCCCATCACGATGAAGACCGCGCAGGCCGGGTTCATCGCCCCGGAGATGTACCACTTGCGGCCCGTGACGACGTACTCGTCCCCGTCCCGCTCGATGCTCGTCCGTACGTTCGTCGCGTCGGAGGAGGCGACCTCGGGCTCCGTCATCGCGAACGCGGAGCGGATCTCGCCCGCCAGCAGCGGTTCAAGCCACTGCTTCTTCTGCGCCTCCGAGCCGAACTGCGCGAGCACCTCCATGTTCCCGGTGTCCGGCGCCGCGCAGTTCAGCGCGGTCGGCGCCAGGTCCGGCGAACGCCCGGTGATCTCCGCGAGCGGCGCGTACTGGAGGTTGGTCAGGCCCGCGCCGTGCCCCGCCCCGTGCTCCCCGTCCGGCAGGAAGAGGTTCCACAGCCCCTGCCGGCGCGCCTCCGCCTTCAGCTCGCCCACCACCGCCGGCGTGTCCCAGGGGCTCGCCAGCCGTTCCCGCTGCTCCCGCGCGACCTCCTCGGCCGGGTAGACGTACGCGTCCATGAAGGCGAGCAGCCGCTCGCGCAGCTCTTCCGTACGGGTGTCGAATGCGAAGTCCATGGGGTACTCAGCCTTCCTGGAGGGTGGTGAGGCCGTGCCGGATGAAGACGGGGACGAGCGCGCCGATCCGGTCGAAGCCGGGTCCGACGGTCTGTCCGAGGGTGTAGCGGTAGTGGATGCCCTCCAGGATCACGGCGAGCTTGAACCACGCGAACGCCGTGTACCAGGCGATCGCGCCGGTGTCCCGGCCGGAGCGCGCGGCGTACCGCTCGACCAGTTCGGCCGGCTCCGGGTGCCCGGCCGCGCCCGCCGTCGTACTGATGGGCGAGCCGGTCACCTCCAGGCGCGCGCTGTACATCACCAGCAGGCCGAGGTCCGTCAGCGGATCGCCGAGCGTGGACATCTCCCAGTCGAGGACGGCGTTGATCCGGTCGCCCTCGCCGATCAGGACGTTGTCGAGCCGGAAGTCGCCGTGGATCACGGTGGGTTCGGGGGAGTGGGGGAGCGCGCGGCCGAGGGCGGCCTGGAGTTCGTCGATGCCGGCCAGCTCCCGCCCCCGGGAGGCCGCCAACTGCTTCCCCCAGCGCCGCAGTTGCCGGTCGAGAAAGCCGTCAGGCCGCCCGAAGTCGCCCAGGCCGACGGCCTCGGGGTCGACGGCGTGCAGGTCGACCAGCGTGTCCACCAGGGAGAGGATCGCCGCGCGGGTGCGCGCGGGGCCGAGCGGGGCGAGCTGTTCGGCCGTACGGTACGGCGTGCCCGCCACGTGCTCCATGACGTAGAAGGGGGCGCCGAGGACGGACTCGTCGGCGCAGAACAGCAGCGGTTCCGGGACCGGCACGTTCGTCGGGTGCAGCGCGCTGATCACGCGGTACTCCCGCCTCATGTCGTGCGCGGTGGCCAGGACATGGCCGAGCGGGGGCCTGCGGACCACCCAACTGCCCGTCCCGTCCGTGACGGTGTAGGTGAGATTGGACCGGCCGCCCTCGATCAGCCGTGCGTCGAGAGGGCCGCTCACCAGCCCCGGTCGCGCGCGGTCCAGGTGCGCGCGCAGCTTCTCCGGGTCGAGTCCTGGCGGGACTGGGCTCATCGTGCCTACCTCCGTGGCTCACGACGGCGGGCGTACCGTCGTGGGCCCCATGATGCCGACCAGTCGGTATGCAGTCCACCACGGGTCCCGTGAAAGATGTTCCGAAGCGCGGCGCGGAGAGGCACGGAGAGATGGACACCACCGTCCCCGCCTCTAGCTCCACGGTCGTGCCTCTGAATAGAGTTCACGTATGAATACCGCGCTGCTCATCGACGAGGTCCGGCTCACCCCCATCCTCATCGCCGACCCACCGCTGCTGAACACCCAGGGCGTCCACCAGCCCTACACCCCCCGGCTCGTCGTGGAGGTCGTCACACGCGGCGGTGTCACGGGGATCGGCGAGACGTACGGCGACGGCAAGTACCTGGAGCTGGCGGAGCCGCTGGCGCGGGCGCTCCCGGGCCGCGCGGTCAGCGACGTGAACGGGCTCTTCGCCCTGGCGGACGAGGTGTGCGGCGATCCGGACACCACGGACGCGCGGGTGGACGCGGGCGGGCTGCGCGGGGTGCAGACCGCCGACAAGCTCCGCCTCTCCGTCGTCTCCGGCTTCGAGGTCGCCTGCCTGGACGCCCTCGGCAGGACGCTGGGCCTGCCCGTGCACGCGCTGCTCGGCGGCAAGGTACGGGACTCCGTCGAGTACAGCGCGTACCTCTTCTACCGCTGGGCGGAGCACCCGGGCGGTGGCGCGGAGGACGACTGGGACGCGGCCCTCGACCCGGCGGGCGTGGTCGCCCAGGCGCGGCGCTTCGCCCGCGACCACGGCTTCTCGTCGTTCAAGCTCAAGGGCGGGGTGTTCGAGCCCGAGCAGGAGATCGCGGCCGTGCGGGCGCTCGCGGAGGCGTTCCCCGGGCAGCCCCTGCGGCTCGACCCCAACGGCGCCTGGTCCGTACCGACTTCGCTGTACGTCGCCGAGCAGCTGGCGGACGTCCTCGAATACCTGGAGGACCCGGCGAACGGCACGGACCTGATGGCCCAGGTGTCGGCGGGCACGTCCGTGCCGCTGGCCACCAACATGTGCGTCACGACCGTCCCCGAGATCGCCGGGGCCTTCGCGTCGGACGCCGTGCAGGTCGTGCTCTCCGACCACCACTACTGGGGCGGACTGCACCGGACGCGCGAACTCGCCGCCGTGTGCCGCACGTTCGGCGTGGGGCTGTCGATGCACTCCAACACCCACCTCGGGATCAGCCTGGCCGCGATGACCCACGTCGCCGCGACCGTCCCCAACCTCGACTACGCCTGCGACAGCCACTACCCCTGGCAGACCGAGGACGTCATCACCGTCCGGCACACCTTCCGGGACGGCCGCCTCGACGTCTCCGACGCGCCGGGCCTCGGCGTGGAGTTGGACCGCGAGAAGCTAGCCGTCCTGCACCGGCGCTGGCTGGACGACGACGGCAGGATGCGGGAACGCGACGACGCGGCGGCGATGCGCGAGGCGGACCCGGCGTGGCAGACGCCGACGATCCCGCGCTGGTGAGCGAATCCGCGTTGGTGAGCGGTCCGGCTCCCGTCGAAGGCGCCTGATCGCTGGGCGGCTGGCGCCGGAATCCTGGTGGGGCCACACGCGGGGGAGCGGGCAGCGGGCCGCCAACTGACCGCTGTGGTGGCGTGTGTTGTACGGGGAGCGCCACCCCGGTCGTCACCATCGACACTCGCAGCCCCTCGGCCCTGAGCGGTGTGGCGGCAGTGTCGACGAGCAGCCACCCGCCGCCGTCCGGCTGGACGCAGGCGTGCGCCCCGGGCGCGACGCCGACGGAGGTACGGATCCGCGCCAGGCAGGGGAATCCCCTGGTCGGGGCGGTGCTGTCCGCGCCGGGACTGGCAGCCGCCACCGTGCATGGGCCACCTCCGCACGGGCCCCGGGAAACCGGCAGGCGGCCGGCCCTCAGTCGTCCCAACCCTGCGCCGCCGCAAACGCGTCCCCGTACTCCGCCGACCAGCGCCCCAGCGCCCCGATCGGCTCCAGCAGGCTCCTGCCGAGTGCGGTCAGCCCGTACTCGACACGCGGCGGGGACCGTACGTACGCGACCCGCTCGACCAGCGCGTACCCCTCCAGCCGGCGCAGCGTCTCGACCAGGACCTTGGTGCTGATGCCGCCGATCTCCGCGCGCAACGCGCCGGGGCGGCGCGGCCCTTCGGCCAGGGCGAGGAGCACGACGGGGTTCCAGGTGTTCCCCAGCAGGTCGAAGGCGAGCCTCGCCCGGCAGTCCGCGAGCAGTCTGTCCACAGGTCCTCCGCACCTCCGTACCACCCCGGTCCGTACCACCCAGGCCGGGCACCGAACGGTCACCGGAGCCCTGCCTAACGTCGTACCGGCACGTTACGGGAACGGCGGAAGGACATCGGAGCGATGCGCATCGGAATCGTCGGCACCGGCGCCATGGCGGAGGCGTTGGGCGCTCACTGGGCCCGCGCCGGGCACGCGTTGCTGATCGGCGGCCGCTCGGCGGCCCGCGCGGACGGCCTCGCCCGCCGTCTCGGCGGCCGGCCGGGCACCCCGGCCGAGGCCGCGCTCTTCGGCGACGCGGCTCTGCTCGCCGTACCGTACGACGCGGTCGCGCCCGTCCTGGACGAGGCGGGGGCGGCGGAGGGCGCGCTGCGGGACCATGTCCTGATCGACTGCACCAACGCCGTCGGCCCCGGCTTCGTCCTCACCACCGGTACGGGCCCCGGCGCGGCCCGCCGTATCGCCGCCGCGACCGGCGCGCGGGTCGTCAAGGCCTTCAACCACTGCCCGGACCACGTCTGGAGCCTGACCCCGCCGGCCTTCCCCGCCGGTCCGCGAGGCGCCGGCGGCCCGCTCGCCGAGCCCCTTGTGGTGCCGCTGTGCGGGGACGACGACGCGGCCCTCGCCGTCGTACACACCCTGGTCGGGGACATCGGCTGCGTCCCGCTCACCGTGGGCCCGCTGCTCCGCGCCGACCAGCTGGAGGCCACGACGGCCTTCCTCATCTCGCTCTGGAAGACCGGCCAGGACCCCCGCCGCATGCTGCCGCCCCTCGCGGCGGTCACGCCATGAACGCCCGTCCCAGACCCGTCAGTCACGCTCAAACCCGTCACGCCCACGCCCGTCACACCCACGACCGTCACGCCATGACCGCCACCGCGAGCCCCGCCAGCAGCAGCGTGCACGCCGCCGCCGCGACCGCCGGCGCCCGTGACAGCGGACGGGGTTCCGCCGCGGTCAGCGCGATCAGGCGGCGGTGCGTGAGCGCCACGAAGCCCAGCCACACCAGGACGGTCAGGGCGATGCCGACCGCCCCCGTGGTCGTACCGCCGTGGTGGACCGCCTGCCGTGCCGCCAGCACCGCGACCACCGTGCAGGCCAGCGCCGTACGCCGCCAGGCCAGCCCGGTCCGCTCCGGCTGGAGCCCCGGATCCCTGGCCCGGTCGTCGCCCTGGCCCTCACCGTGGCCCTCGCCCTGGTCCTCGGCCGCCATCAACGGCCCCCGCCCAGCGCGACCACCACCACCATCACCACCGCGACCACCGCCACCACCAGACTCAGCACCGTCGGGAAGCGCGAGACGGGCAGCGCCTGCCCGCGCCGCATCGCCCGCTCGCACCGCACCCAGTGGTCGACCGCCTGGAGCGCGCACAGCGCCCCGGCCGCGAGCAGCGCCACCGCCAGCCCGACCCGTACGCCCCATCGCAGGTCCGGCAGGAACTGGTCCACCGCGAAGCCGCCGCCCACCAGCGCCAGCGCGGTACGCAGCCAGGCCAGGAACGTACGCTCGTTGGCCAGCGTGAAGCGGTAGTCGGGCGTCTCGCCCTCGTCGCCGAGGCGCTGGGGCGCGAACCACAGCCGCAGGCTCCGTACGAACTCGATCACACCGCGCACCCTACGCGCGGCGGGCGCGGAGCCGCTCGTACGCCGCGAGCCCGTCCGGCGCCCACTCCCACCCGCCCGGCAGCAGCCGCCGCTCCACCTCCTCCTCCGGGAGGAACGCGTGCCACGCCACCTCCTCCACCTGCGGCCGCACCGGCAGGACGCAGCGCACCTCGTACACGTACGACCACCAGCTCTGGCCGCTGTCGGCGGACTCGTACAGGAACGGGAAGAGCGGCTCCGGACGCGGCAGCCCCGAGACCCCCAGCTCCTCCTCGGCCTCCCGCAGCGCCGCCGCGTCATAGGTCTCGCCCGCGCCTAGGACGCCGCCCACGAACATGTCGTACAGCGAGGGGAAGATCAGCTTCTCCGCCGTCCTGCGGTGCACGAACACCCGGTCCTCCGCGTCCCGCGCGAGGACGAACACACACCGGTGGCGCAGCCGCTTCGCGTACACCTCCCCGCGCGGGGCCTGCCCCACCACACGGTCGTTCTCGTCCACGACGTCCAGGATCTCGTCCGCTGCTCCCATGCCCCCATCCAAGCAGCCCCTCCGCCGGGCCGGCCGATCAATGCGCCTGAGACGGTTGACTCGTTACTCGCGCGTACGGAAGATCGGACCATTCGCTCGCCCACCCGCACCGTGACGGATCCGCGAAGGATGGAAGCCCATGGCGTACGACGCTGATGTGATCGTGATCGGGGCGGGACTGGCCGGCCTGGTCGCCGCCGCCGAACTCGTCGACGCGGGCCGCTCCGTCCTCGTACTGGACCAGGAGCCCGAGCAGTCGCTCGGCGGGCAGGCCCACTGGTCCTTCGGCGGGCTGTTCTTCGTCAACTCGCCGGAACAGCGCCGCCTGCGCGTCAGGGACAGCCGGGAGCTGGCGCTCCAGGACTGGCTGGGCACGGCGGGCTTCGACCGTGCGGAGGACCACTGGCCGCGCAAGTGGGCCGAGGCGTACGTCGACTTCGCGGCGGGCGAGAAACGGGCGTGGCTGCACCGGCAGGGGATGCGGTTCTTCCCCGTCGCGTCCTGGGCGGAGCGCGGCGGGTACGGCGCGGCGGGGCTCGGCAACTCGGTGCCGCGCTTCCACGTCACCTGGGGGACAGGGCCCGGAGTGGTCGAGCCGTTCGCACGGCGGGTGCGCGAGGGTGTCGACCGGGGGCTGGTGGAGTTCCGGTTCCGGCACCGGGTGACCGGGCTCGGCAACACGGCGGGGGTCGTGGACACCGTGACCGGCGAGGTCCTGGCGCCGAGCGACATCGCGCGCGGGGAGGCGAGCACCCGTCGGATCACCGGCGCGTTCGAGCTCAGGGCCCAGGCCGTGATCATCACGTCGGGCGGCATCGGCGGCAACCCCGACCTGGTCCGCGCGCAGTGGCCCGAGCGGCTCGGCCGCCCGCCGCGCACCATGCTCTCCGGGGTGCCCGCGCACGTGGACGGCCTGATGCTCGGCATCGCGGAATCGGCGGGCGCCCACCACATCAACCGCGACCGGATGTGGCACTACACCGAGGGCATAGAGAACTGGAACCCGGTCTGGGCGCGGCACGGCATCCGGATCCTCCCGGGGCCGTCCTCGCTGTGGCTGGACGCGCGGGGCCGCCGCCTGCCGGGGCCGCTGTTCCCCGGCTTCGACACGCTCGGGACGCTGGAACACATCATGAGGACCGGGTACGAGTACACCTGGTTCGTCCTCGACCAGCGCATCATCGGCAAGGAGTTCGCCCTCTCGGGCTCCGAGCAGAACCCCGACCTCACGGGCAAGTCGGTCCGCGACGTCATCGGCCGGGCGCGGGCCGAGGTGCCGGGTCCGGTGAAGGCGTTCATGGACAAGGGCGCCGACTTCGTCGTGGAGAAGGACCTGCCTGCGCTGGTACGCGGGATGAACGCGCTCACCGAGGAGCCGCTGATCGACGAGGCCGAGCTGCGCCGGGAGATCGTCGCGCGGGACCGGGCGACGGTGAACCCGTTCGGGAAGGACGCGCAGATCACGGCGGTCCGGGGCGCGCGCGGATACCTGGGCGACAAGCTGATCCGTACGGTCGCGCCGCATCCGCTGCTCGACCCGGCGGCGGGGCCGCTGATAGCCGTACGGCTGCGCATCCTCACCCGGAAGTCCCTCGGCGGTCTGGAGACCGACCTGTCGTCCCGCGTCCTGACCGAGGGCGGCGACCCGCTGCCCGGGGTGTACGCGGCGGGGGAGGCGGCGGGTTTCGGCGGCGGCGGGATGCACGGCTACCGCTCGCTGGAGGGGACGTTCCTGGGCGGCTGCATCTTCTCGGGGCGCGCGGCCGGGCGGGCGGCGGCGAAGGCGGTGGGCTGACAGGGGTTCACGCAAAGAGGAGAAGGCCCCCGGTCGTCACAGCCGCTCCACCACCCGGAAGCTCTCCACCACCAGCAACGTCCCGTCGTGGACGGTGAATTCGGGGTCGCCCAGCGCCTCCCGCATCTCCTCGCCGTGCCAGAAGCGCTCGTGGTCCGCCCGCCAGGCCGCCACCGAGGTGTGCCCCTCGCCCTCGTCCACGGCCAGTTGGACGTCGACCGCGCCGAGCGGCAGCACCCGTACCCCCGTCAGTTCCACCACCGCGACCTCGCGGCCGTCCGAGTCGATCAGGGCCGATCGCTCCCCGACCGGGGGCAGTTCCTCGCGCTCCGCCTCGTACTCGGCGAGCAGCCCGGTCGTCGAGACCTTCCGCCCGTCGAGCACGGCCGCCACCAGACGGTCACGCACCGGCCCGGGGAAGGCGAGCAGTAAGGGCGCCAGGGGTTCTCGGTTCTCCATGAGAGCCACCCTAGAGCGTGTCCATGATGCCCCCCCGCCTGGCCGAAAAGCGTCCCATCTGGGCTTATGCGGACGGAGGCGGTCCGCGCCCTTTGCCCGGAAGGCGCAACCACGCCCAAGGCGGGGCAATATGACTGTGCCTTACATCGAGATACCGCTTGACGGGAGGCCATACCTACCGATTTGCTGTGCCCGGTCCTTTCTCGTCCACGCGCCCTGGAGGAATTCCGCGGATGTCCCCGCCTCCGCCACCCCTCGGCCGTGCCCGAAGACGTAGCCCACGTTCCGGCCAATCCTTCGACCCCGCACTGGACGACACCGAACTCGCCTCCGTACGCGATCAGTTGGCCCAAGGACGGTGGTCCGAGGCCCGCTCCCTCCTCGCCCGTACCGGCGACGACTGGGACCGCAGAGGCCACCGGACCGTCGTCCTCGCCCAGGCCTCCGGCGCCGCCGCCTGGACCCGCGACTGGCTCCTCGCCGAACCGGAGAGCCCCGACGCGGCCACCCTCCTCGCCTGCGCCACCGTCTTCGCCGCCCTGCGCGGCAAGGAACCGGAACACCGCGCCGTGGACGCCTGCCGTGACGCCGTCCGGCGCGCCCCCGCCGACCCCACCCCCTGGCTCGGCCTGCTGCTCCTCGCCCGCACGCTCGGTACGGACGAGGAGACCTCGCAGCTCTTCGAGGAGGTGCGGACCCGCCACCCCGACCACCACCACGCCCACCACCTGATGGCGGCCCGCCTCGCCGAACGCCGCCCGGAGGCAGGCCAGGACCCGCTCCACGAGGTGTACGACTTCGCCGCCTGGGCGGCCGAACAGGCCCCCGCGGACTCGCCGCTCGCCGTCCTGCCCGTCGTCGCCCACGCCGAGCGCTACCGCGTCCTCGCCGCCGCCCGCGTGGAGCCCGCCGACCCGGCCGCCTCCGCCCACTGGACCGGCCGCCGGGCCCGCCAGGGGCTCAAGGGCGCCTTCGACTGGTGGCTGGAGTGGGAGAGCGGGGACCACCCCCGCAACCGCGTCGACCTCAACTTCCTCGCCCACGCCCAGTGGTACGACGGACGCGTCGCCGAGGCCGCCGCGCTCTTCCACCGCATCGGCCCGCACATCACCCCGGCTCCCTGGTCCTACCCGGACCGGGACCCGCACCACGCCTTCCTCACCGCGCGCAGCGCCGCGCTCGGCTCCGTCTGAACGGCGCGCCGCGATCCGTACAAGCGATCCATCCGCACCCCCGATCCATCCGCACCAGCGATCCCCGAAAGGACACCCCTGTCATGTCGACGGGCAATTCGAGCACGGGCACGAGTTCCGGCTCGAACTCCAACGCGCACACGAGCACGGGCACGACCACCGGCCCCCGGACCGGTCAGGGCCCGGGCACGGCTTCCGGCACGGGTGAGATCAGCACCTTCAAGGGCCAGGAGCGGGCCCTGCGCGCGGACCGCCTCGGCACGGCGGGCCTCCTCCTGTCCGTGCTCGCCGCCAGCGCGCCCCTGATGACCGTCGCCGGTGTCATGCCCACCGTCTACGGCGTGGTGGGGATCGTCGGACAACCCCTGCTGTACGTCATCCTCGGGGTGGTCCTCGTCCTGTTCAGCTTCGGGTACGCCGAGATGAGCCGCCACGTCCACAACGCCGGCGCCTTCTACGCGTACATAGCCCGCGGGCTCGGCGCGACGGCCGGCGCCAGCGCCTCGCTCGTCGCCCTCCTCGCGTACAACGCCATGCAGGTCGGCATCTACGGCCTCTTCGGCTTCGAGGTCTCCGGGCTCTTCGCCACCTACCTCGACCTGACCGTCGCCTGGTGGGTGCCCGCCGTGACCGCCGCCGTGGTCGTCGGGCTGCTCGGCTGGCTGAAGATCGACCTGAACGCCAAGGTCCTCGGCGTCCTGATCCTCATCGAGGTCGCGCTCGTCGTGATCTTCGACATCGCCTTCGTCGCCGACCCGGGCAAGGACGGTGTCTCGCTGCACGCCTTCAACCCGGACACCCTCACCAGCGCGGGCTTCGGCACCGCGCTGTGCTTCTGCATCGCCGCCTTCGTCGGCTTCGAGCAGGCCCCGGTCTACGCGGAGGAGACCAGCCGCCCGAACGTCGTCGTCCGCCGCGTGATGTTCCTCGCCGTCGGCCTCTCCGCGCTGTTCCTCGCCCTCAGCGCCTGGGCGATCTCCGTCGCCACCGGGCCCGGCTCGGTGGTCGCGACGGCGGGGGAGCAGGGTCCCGGCCTGATCTTCGGCCTCACCGAGGACCGCCTCGGCACGACCTTCACCGACGTCCTCCACGTGCTGTTCGTCACCGGGATGTTCGCCGCGCTGCTCAGCTTCCACAACGTCGTCGCCCGCTACGCGTTCGCGATGGGCCGCGAGGGACTGCTGCCGGCCGCCTTCGGCCGTACCAGCACGTCCAGCGGAGCCCCCGCCTACGGTTCCGCCCTCCAGTCCGTGTTCTCCCTGGTCGTGGTGGTGGCCTTCGCCGTCACCGACGACAAGCCGGTGGGCGACCCGACCGCGCCGATCCTGCGGCTCTTCACCTGGATGGCCAACATCGGCGCGCTCGGCGTCATCCTGCTGATGGCCGCGGCCTCCTTCGCTGTGATCGCGTTCTTCGTACGGCGCGGCGCGGCGGGCGCGCAGGCCGCCCGCCTCGTCGCCTCGGCCCTGGCCGGCCTCTCCCTCGTCGCCGTCGCCGTCTACACGGTCAAGGACTTCGACCTGCTGGTCGGGGCCGGCCCCGACTCCGCGCTGAGCTGGATCCTGCCGGGGATCGTCGGTCTCACCCTGGTGGGCGGTCTGGTGTACGGAGCGGTCCTGCGCTCGGTCAGGCCCGACGTCCACGCGAGGATCGGCCTGGGGAACGAGGCGTTCCAGCTGGAGAAGGCCGCACAGTCGTGACGTTCTTCACCCCCGGCTTCACCCCGGCGTTCCCGACCACGGCTTTCACCGGCCAGGTCTGACGAAAGTCTGACGGAATCCCGCGGTCCCTGGCTTCCGGGGACCGCGGGTGGTCGAATCGATGCGTGAACCATCAACAGAATGAGCCCGCCGGAACACCGGTGGGGCGGCGCGTTCTGCTCTCCACCCTGGGCCTGGGCGCCGCGGGACTCGTCGCGGCCCCGTATCTCCAGCGCGGGCTCGACTCGTTCCTGGGCGCGGTGTCCAGCCAGGACCCGACGGGCCTGACCGGGCTGCTGCCCAACGGCGGCGGGTTCCGCTACTACTCGGTGACCGGTTCCGTACCGCACAAGGACGCCGGGAACTACCGGCTGAAGATCGACGGCCTGGTCGACCGGCCCGCCACGTACACACTCGACGCCCTGCGGAAGATGCCCCAGACGCGGGTCGTGCGCGACGTGCAGTGCGTCACCGGCTGGCGCGTCCCGCACACCCCGTTCGAGGGGGTCAAGGTCTCGCAGCTCCTCGACGCGGCGGGGGTCCGCCCGGACGCCAGGGCGATCCGGTTCACCTGCTTCGACGGGACGTACACCGAGAGCCTCACGCTCCAGCAGGCGCGGCGCGCCGACGTGCTGGTGGCGCTCAGGATGCAGGACAAGCCGATCGGGCACGCGCACGGCGGCCCGGTCCGGCTGTACGTGGCGCCGATGTACTTCTACAAGTCGGCGAAATGGCTCTCCGGGATCTCCGTCACCTCCGACGTCCGCCCCGGCTACTGGGAGGAGCGTGGCTATGACGTCGACGGCTGGGTCGGCCGGTCCAACGGACGCGACGACACCCCCACCGTCTGAGAGCGGACGGGGACCGGGGGAGGGGGCCGCGGGCACCGGACGGCTGCGGCGCCGTTTCAGCCCCGCCGAGCGGTGGGTCCACCGGACCACGGGCGTCCTGATGCTGGTGTGCGTGGCGACGGCGGGCTGTCTGTACGTGCCCCAGCTCGCCGAACTCGTCGGCCGCCGCTACTTCGTCGTCACGCTGCACGAGTGGTCGGGGCTGCTGCTGCCCGTCCCCGTGCTGGTGGGCCTCGCCTCCCGCCACTTCCGCGCCGACCTCGGCCGGCTGAACCGCTTCTTCCCGCACGACAAGGAGTGGCTGCGGGCGGTACGGCGGCGTGACGCCAGGCCCGAGTCCCGGCCCGCCGGGAAGTTCAACGCGGGCCAGAAGATCTACGCGGCCTGGATCGCGGGCGCGGTGCTGGTGATGCTCGGGACGGGCCTGCTGATGTGGTTCACCGGGTTCGCCCCGCTGGTGTGGCGGACGAGCGCCACCTTCCTGCACGACTGGCTGGCGCTCGCCATCGGCGTCGTACTCCTCGGGCACATCGGCATGGCGTACGGGGATCCCGAGGCGCGGCGCGGGATGCGGACGGGGTCGGTGGAGCGGGCGTGGGCGAAGAGGGAGCACTCGGAGTGGGGGGAGGAGGACTCCTGAGGGCGCGGGGGCCGACGGGTCCGGGGCGCGACCCGGTCCCGGTCCCGACCATACGGCCCCGATTCGGTACGGCCCTGATCCCGTACGGCCCTGATCCCGTACGGCCCCGGCCCGCGCCGGCCCCCCGCCGGTCACCGCCCCCGCAGCGCCTCCGCCGCCCGCCCGGCGATCTCCTCCGGTGTCCCGGTCACCTCCACCGTCACCCCCGCCTCGTCGTCCTCCAGCGGCTGGAGCGCGGCGAACTGGGAGTCGAGCAGCGCGGTCGGCATGAAGTGCCCCTTGCGCGCGGCCATCCGCTTCTCGATCAGCGCCCGGTCACCGGCGAGATGCACGAAGACCAGGTCGGGGGCGGCGGCCCGCAGCCGTTCCCGGTAGGAGCGCTTGAGCGAGGAGGCCGCGACCACCCCGCCCTGGCCCGCCCGCCCGGCGGCCCACGCTCCGACCGCGTCCAGCCAGGGCCACCGGTCGTCGTCGTCCAGCGGGGTGCCGGCCGACATCTTGGCGATGTTCTCCGGCGGATGGAAGTCGTCCCCCTCCGCGTACGGAACGTCCAGTGCCTCGGCGAGCAGCTGCCCGATCGTGGTCTTGCCGGTGCCGGACACCCCCATCACGACCACGACGTACGGATCACTCATCGGTTTTCCCTGCCCCTCCCTGATCACCACTGAAGCCTGACGGCGGCAAGTATCCCGTCCCCGTTCCCGGCCGCTCCCGCCTCCTGCCCCCGCCCCCTCACCCCACCGCCCCCGACGCGAGATAGTAGGTCCCGGACAGAGTCGTTCGCGGTGTACGAGGAAAGCGGGTTGTTCCATGGCGCAGCAGGTGCGAGGGGTCGTCGCCCCCGGCAAGAACGAGCCGGTGCGGATCGAGACCATCGTCGTCCCCGATCCCGGCCCCGGTGAGGCGGTGGTGAAGGTCCAGGCGTGCGGTGTCTGTCACACCGATCTGCACTACAAGCAGGGCGGGATCAACGACGACTACCCCTTCCTCCTCGGCCATGAGGCCGCCGGGATCGTGGAGTCGGTCGGCGACGACGTCACCGATGTCGCCCCCGGCGACTTCGTGATCCTCAACTGGCGTGCGGTCTGCGGAAGTTGCCGGGCCTGTCTGCGCGGCCGGCCGTGGTACTGCTTCAACACCCACAACGCGACGCAGAAGATGACGCTCCTCGACGGCACGGAACTCTCCCCGGCCCTCGGCATCGGCGCCTTCGCCGAGAAGACCCTCGTCGCCGCCGGCCAGTGCACCAAGGTCGACCCCGGTGTGTCACCCGCCGTCGCGGGCCTCCTCGGCTGCGGGGTGATGGCCGGCATCGGCGCCGCGATCAACACCGGCCAGGTCGGACGCGGCGACACGGTCGCCGTCATCGGCTGCGGCGGGGTCGGCGACGCCGCCGTCGTCGGCGCCCGGCTCGCCGGCGCGGCCCGGATCATCGCCGTCGACATCGACGACCGCAAGCTGGAGACGGCGAGGACGATGGGCGCCACCCACACCGTCAACTCCCGCTCCACCGACCCCGTCGAGGCCATCCGCGAACTCACCGGCGGCTTCGGCGCGGACGTCGTCATCGAGGCCGTCGGCCGCCCGGAGACGTACGAACAGGCCTTCTACGCACGGGACCTGGCCGGGACCGTCGTCCTGGTCGGCGTCCCCACGCCCGAGATGAAGCTCGAACTGCCCCTGCTGGACGTCTTCGGCCGCGGCGGCTCGCTCAAGTCGTCCTGGTACGGGGACTGCCTGCCCTCCCGGGACTTCCCGATGCTCATCGACCTCCACCAGCAGGGCCGGATCGACCTCGCCGCGTTCGTCAGCGAGACCATCGAACTCGGCGACGTGGAGAAGGCGTTCGTGCGGATGCACGAGGGCGACGCGCTGCGTTCGGTGGTGGTGTTCTGATGACCGCCTCCGCCGCTTCGGGCGCCCGCGTCGACCACCTCGTCACCTCCGGCACCTTCTCCCTCGACGGCGGCACCTGGGACGTCGACAACAACGTCTGGATCGTCGGCGACGACTCCGAGGCGATCGTCATCGACGCCGCGCACGACGCCGCCGCCATCGAGGCCGCCCTCGGCGGCCGTACGCTGCGCGCCGTCGTCTGCACCCACGCCCACAACGACCACATCGACGCGGCCCCCGCCCTCGCCGACGCGACCGGCGCGCCGATCCTGCTCCACCCCGACGACCTGCCGCTGTGGAAGCAGACCCACCCGGACCGGGCCCCCGACGGCGAACTGACCGACGGCGCCACGCTCGACGTCGGCGGGATCACGCTGACCGTGCTCCACACCCCCGGCCACGCGCCGGGCGCGGTCTGCCTGTACGCCCCCGCGCTGTCGACGGTCTTCACCGGCGACACGCTCTTCCAGGGCGGCCCCGGCGCCACCGGCCGCTCGTTCTCGCACTTCCCGACGATCATCGACTCGATCCGCGACCGGCTCCTCGCGCTGCCCCCGGAGACGGCGGTCCGCACCGGCCACGGCGACCCGACCACGATCGGCGCCGAGGCCCCGCACCTGGAGGAGTGGATTCAGCGCGGCCACTGAGCGGGCGGCAGCAGGCGCGACCCGCTCGTGAAACGGAACGCTTCACCGGTCAGCGGATCGGTGAACTCCAGCACGCTCGCGAGGAGTTGCAGCGGCCGCGCGTAGTCGTCGGGCGCGGCCTCCCGTACGACCGGGTAGAGCGGGTCGTACAGGAGCGGCAGCCCGAGGCCGTTCATGTGGACCCGCAGCTGATGGGTGCGGCCGGTGGCCGGCAGCAGCCGGTACCGGCCGAACCCGCCCCGGTGCTCCAGCAGTTCGACCCGGCTCTCGCTGTTGGGCTCCCCGGGGACCTCCCGGGCCGCCCGCTCCCCGCGCTCCTTCTCGATCCGGCTCCGTACGGTGACGGGAAGCGCCACCGCCGGGTCGTACGGCGCGACCGCCTCGTACTCCTTGCGGACGGCCCGGTCCCGGAACAGCGTCTGGTACGCGCCGCGGTCCCGGGCCCGTACGACACACAGCACCAGCCCGGCCGTCAGCCGGTCGAGGCGGTGCGCGGGCTGGAGCTCCGGCAGCTCCCACGCGCGGCGCAGCCGGGCCGGCAAGGTCTCGGTGATGTGCGAACCACGCGGGGTGGTGGCCAGGAAGTGCGGCTTGTCCGCGACGAGGATCCGCTCGTCCCGGTACACGATCCCCACCTCGAACGGCACCCGCTCCTCGGGCGCGAAGTCGCGGTGGAACCAGAGATACCGCCCGGCGGTGTACGGCTCCGACGCGCGGACCGGCCCGTCCACGCCCACCACACGCCCCTCGCGGAACATCGCGTCGACCCGCTCCGTACCGATCGCCGCTCCGAACCGTGCCACGAGATGGTCCCGTACCGACTCCCACGCCCCGCCGGGATCGGCGGGCAGCCGCAGCCGCACCGCGTCGACCCCTTCGCGCTGCGGCAGGGGGGAGGGCGGCGGGGTGCGATGCCGGTGCCCCACGGATCCCACCCCTTTCCCGGCCCGGGCGGTGTCCTTCACGACTCCGGGCGGCGCCGGTCGCACGGGGCTCCCCACCCTACCGACCCGGGGGTAGCCCGTTCGGCCCACGCCTCGCGTCCCCGGCCGGGATGAGAGCGGATCCCGCGCCGGCCGCCCGCATGATGGACCGGTGATCAGTGTCCTGTTCGCCGTCCTGACCGCGATCAGCAACGGCTCCGCCTCGGTGCTCCAGCGGCGCGCCGCGTCCACGGTGCCCGACTCGGACGCCCTCCACTTCTCGCTGATCAGGCACCTGCTCCGGCAGCGGGTGTGGCTGGCGGGCATCGGCCTGGTCATCGTGGCCGCCGTCTGTCAGGCGATCGCGCTCGCCACCGGCGCCATCGCCGTGGTCCAGCCGATCTTCGTCATCGAGCTGCCCGTGACGCTGCTGATCGCGAGTTACGTCTTCCGGTCCCGGCTGCCGGGCAGTGCGTGGCTGGGGGTCGCCGCCGTGACCGTCGGCCTGGCCGTCGGACTGGGCTCGGCGTCGCCGGGCGGGGGCAGCGAGACCGTGGACGGCCTCTCCTGGATCCCGGCGCTGATCATCACCCTGGGCTTCGAGGCGGTGCTGATCGGCGCGGCGCAGCGGGTCAGGGGCAACGCGCGCGCCGCGCTCTTCGGACTCGCCGCCGCCGTCGGCTACGCGCTGACCGCCGCGCTGCTGAAGGACGCCGTGTCCCGGATCGAGGACGGCTCGGGCGTCGTCGCGCTGCTCTCCGCCTGGCAGTTGTACGCGACCGCCGCGGCCGGGATCGGTTCGCTCTTCCTCCTCCAGAACGCGCTCCAGGCGGGATCTCTGGTGGCGTCCCAGCCGATGCTGACCCTCGGGGACGCGCTGATCAGCATCACGTACGGGGTCACGCTGTTCGGCGAGAACGTGCGTACCGGCTGGTGGCTGATCCCGGAGCTGATCGGCGTCGCCCTGATCACCGCGGGCTGTGTCGAACTGGCCCGCTCACCCCTGGCGTCGGGCACCGCCCCGCCCACGTCCCGCGTGCGCTGACATCCTCTCTCCGCCGGGCCGACGCCTGGCCGTCCGCCGTGCTGCCCAATTGATCGTCGTGTGTAAACCGTTGACAAACTGGTGACACGATTGGAACCTGTGACTCGCAAAAAACTGTGCAAGTGGCTCAATTTTTTCAGAAGCTCCTCGCAACTTCGTGGCAAGAGTCCGACCCGCAGGCCCCCCTCCCGCGGCCCCCCACTCTCTCGTTCCGACAGACAGAGGACCCATGAAACGAACGCAGCTCAGCAGACGGTGGATCACCGGCCTGGTCATGGCCGGCCTGATCGCCTTCGGGCTCATACCTCTCTCCGGCACCACCACCGCCACCGCGGCCGACCGCCCCAACGTCGCCGCCGGCCGGACCGCCTCGGCGAGCGGGTCCGAGGGCAGCCACCCCGCCGCCAACGTCACGGACGGCAATCAGCAGACGTACTGGGAAGGGCCGAACAACGGCTTCCCCGGCTGGGTCCAGGCCGACCTCGGCAGCGCCGTCGCCGTCGACCAGGTGGTCCTCAAACTGCCGACGACGTGGGAGGCGCGCACCCAGGCCGTCGCCGTACAGGGCAGCACCAACGGGACGACCTTCAGCACCCTCTCCGCCTCGGCGGCCCGGGCGTTCTCCCCGGCCTCGGCCAACACCGTCACCATCGACTTCACCTCGACGAGCGTCCGGTACGTCCGGGTGAACATCACCGGGAACACCGGCTGGCCCGCCGCGCAGGTCTCCGAGCTGGCGGTGTACGGCCCGGCCGCCACCGACCCGGGTCCCGGCCCCGATCCCGACCCGGGCACGGGCACCAACCTGGCACGCGGCAAGGCCGTCGAGGCGAACTCCTCGGTCTTCTCGTTCGTCGCGGCCAACGCCAACGACAACAACCTCGCCACGTACTGGGAGTCCAACGGGCAGCCGTCGAACCTGACCGTGAAGCTCGGCGCCGACGCCGACCTCAGCTCCGTCGTGGTCAAGCTCAACCCCGACTCCGCGTGGGGGCCCAGGACCCAGAGCATCCAGGTCCTCGGACGCGCCTACAGCGCCGCCGGCTTCACGTCGCTCAAGGCGCGGGCCGACTACGCCTTCAACCCGGCGACGAACCAGAACTCGGTGACGATCCCGGTCACCGGCCGCGTCTCCGACCTCCAGCTCCAGATCTTCGGCAACACCGGGGCGGGCGGCGGCCAGGTCGCCGAGATCCAGGTCATCGGAGTCCCGGCGCCCAACCCGGACCTGACCGTCACCGCGCTGACGTGGACCCCCGCCGCACCGGTGGAGACCGACACGACCACGGTCAACGCGACCGTACGCAACGCCGGTACGGCCGCCTCCCCGGCGACCACCGTCAACGTCAGCGTCGGCGGCGCCGTCGCGGGCAGCGCCCCGGTCGGCGCGCTCGCCGCGGGCGCCTCGGCCACCGTGCCCGTCGCCGTCGGCAAGCGCTCCGAGGGCAGTTACCGGGTGACCGCCGTGGTCGACCCGACCGACACGGTCGTCGAGCAGGACAACAACAACAACAGCTTCGCCGCGACGGCGCAGCTGGTCGTCGGCCAGGCCCCGGGCCCCGACCTCCAGGTGCTCAGCATCGACTCCACCCCGGCCAACCCGGCCGTCGGAGCGCCGGTGCAGTTCACCGTGGCGGTGAAGAACCGCGGCACCACCGCGTCGGGCGCCACCACGGTCACCCGCCTCGCGGTCGGCGGCACGACCCTCAACACCAACACCCCGTCGATCGCCGCCGGCGCCACCGCCAACGTGAGCGTCAACGGCAGCTGGACCGCCACCAGCGGCGGCGCGACCCTCGTGGCCACCGCCGACGCCACCAACGTCGTCACGGAGACCAACGAGACCAACAACGCGTTCTCCCGGTCCATCGTGGTCGGGCGCGGCGCGGCGGTCCCGTACACCGAGTACGAGGCCGAAGCCGGCCGGTATCAGGGCACGTTGCTGGAGACCGACGCCGAACGCACCTTCGGGCACACCAACTTCGCCACCGAGTCCTCGGGCCGCAAGTCGGTACGCCTCAACAGCACCGGCCAGTTCGTGGAGTTCACCTCCACCGTGCCGACCAACTCCATCGTGGTCCGCAACTCCATCCCGGACGCGGCGAACGGCGGCGGCATCGAGGCCACCATCGGCCTCTACGTCAACGACACGTTCGTCAGGAAGCTCACCTTCTCCTCGAAGCACAGCTGGCTGTACGGGGACACGGACGGCCCCGAGGCCCTGACCAACACCCCGCAGGCCGACGCCCGGAGGCTCTTCGACGAGTCGAACGCGCTGCTGTCGACGACGTATCCGGCAGGCACCAAGTTCAAGCTCCAGCGGGACGCGAGCGACACCGCGTCCTTCTACATCATCGACCTGATCGACCTGGAGCAGGTCGCGCCGCCGACGAGCAAGCCGGCGGAGTGCACCTCGATCACGGCGTACGGCGCGGTGCCCGACGACGGCATCGACGACACGGCCGCCATCCAGCGGGCGGTGACGGACAACCAGACCGACGTCATCGACTGCGTGTGGATCCCGGTGGGGCAGTGGCGCCAGGAGAAGAAGATCCTGACCGACGACCCGCTGAACCGCGGGCAGTACAACCAGGTCGGCATCAGCAACGTCACCATCCGCGGCGCGGGCATGTGGCACTCCCAGCTCTACACACTGACCGAGCCGCACCTGGCGGTGGGCAGCATCAACCACCCGCACGAGGGCAACTTCGGCTTCGACATCGACAACAACACCCAGATCTCCGACATCGCGATCTTCGGCTCCGGCCGGATCCGCGGCGGCCCGGGCGGCGCTGAGGGCGGAGTCGCCCTGAACGGCCGCTTCGGCAAGAACACCAAGATCGCCAATGTCTGGATCGAGCATGCCAACGTCGGTGTCTGGGTCGGCCGTGACTACGACAACATCCCGGAGCTGTGGGGCCCCGCCGACGGGCTGGAGCTCACCGGCATGCGTATCCGCGACACGTACGCCGACGGGATCAACTTCACCAACGGCACGCGGAACTCCAAGGTGTTCAACTCCTCGTTCCGCACCACCGGCGACGACTCCCTGGCGGTCTGGGCCAACCGGTACGTCAAGGACACCTCGGTCGACGTCGCGCACGACAACCAGTTCATCAACAACACGATCCAACTGCCCTGGCGGGCCACGGGCATCGCGGTCTACGGCGGCTACGGCAACAAGATCGAGAACAACCTCGTGTACGACACCGCCAACTACCCCGGCATCATGCTGGCGACCGACCACGACCCCCTGCCCTTCACCGGTCAGACCCTGATCGCCAACAACGGCCTGTACCGCACCGGCGGAGCCTTCTGGAACGAGGACCAGGAGTTCGGCGCCATCACGCTCTTCGCCCAGAGCAGGGACATCCCCGGCGTCACGATCCGGGACACTGACATCTACGACTCCACCTTCGACGGCATCCAGTTCAAGACCGGCGGCGGCAACGTGCCCGGCGTCGTCATCAACAACGTCAAGATCGACAAATCCAACAACGGCGCCGGCATCCTCGCCATGAGCGGCGCCCGAGGCAGCGCGACCCTGACGAACGTGACCATCACGAACTCGGCCGACGGCAACATCGTCACCCAGCCGGGATCCCAGTTCGTCATCACGGGCGGCACCACAGCAACCCGAGCCTGGGGCCGCGCGAACCGGTAACCGACACACCGCACAGCACCACGAAGGCGGCGGGCCCGGAGAGAGACAAACCTCTCCGGGCCCGCTCGCCGGCGTCCGACGCCACATCAGGGCTGGCCAGGTCCTGGTTGGCGGAACGGAAGACCACTGAGTCGAAGGTCCCGTTCGCGGTTCAGGCGGCCAGTGCCGCGGGTTCCCCCAGCCGCGTCACCGCCGTCTTCCAGGCCGCGGTGACGGCGAAGTGGGCCTGGGTGGTGACCAACGGCCCGTCGCCGTCGAGCAGGAGCGGAGATCCGACGTGGACGTGAAGGCGGGGGCGCCGCAGCGGCGCGGTGGCCAGTCCCGCGACCTGCTTGACGGCCGAGCCGGAGACGACACGTCGCGCACCGGCCTGGCCGACCGGGATGACGGGCGCGCCGGTCCGCCGCGCGAGCCGGGCGAGCCCGGAACGGAACGTACCCGGCGCGGCGTCCGCCGCGTCCCGGCGGTCGGGGAGCCCGCCCTCGGCGTAGATGAGGATGTGCCGGCCCTGTTCCAGTGCCTCCGCGGCGAGGTCGAGCGCCCGGGCCGCCCGGGGATCGCCGCGGTGGACGGGGATGTGCCCCTCCCGGGCCAGGACCCGGCCGAGCAGGGGTACGCGCCAGAGGCCGGCGGCCGCCATCACCACGGGCCGGGTCCCGAGGCGTTGCAGCGCGGCCAGGACGATCGCCGGATCCGCGAGTGAGCTGTGGTTGGCGACGACGATGCCGACGGGGAGGCGCCCGGCCCCGTCGTCGGCGGTGACCGTCAACTGCCCGAAGGCGGGGACCACACGACTGGCGAGTCGGCTGAGCATGCGCTTCTCCTGTTCATCGAGACGACCCTCATCGTCACCGACGAGCCCGCGGCGCGCCTGAGTGTCCCTACTCATTCGTCCTGTACGCCCGCGCGAGAGCAAGTCCGGCCCACCGGTTGCCCGGCCTTTCGTCTCGCCCGACAGCGGTATGGTCGTGATGGCTCCGCCGTCACGCCACGCGATCCGGTCGACGTCAATTCGCTTCCGGGCGCGTGTTGTTGTCCGTCCCCGGGAGTTCTTCATTCCGCTACGCCCTGTTGTTCGAAAAGACATTCCCGAGTCTTCCGAAAGAGAGAGACTGACCGCCCGTTTCCTCCAGGAGGCCTCGTGGCCACCCACAGAGCCGAGACCGACCGGACCCCTCGGACCGACGAACCCGTCTTACGGGTCGGCGGTCCCGCCCCGGCGCGTCGCGGCCGGGTACGCCGCCTGCTGCCGCGGGGGATCGCCCTGCTCACGTCCGTCTGGACCCTTGTTGTCCTGATCAACGGCCATGCGGCTCTGCCGTTCCAGCGCATCGTGACGATCGAGGCCAAGATGGCCTCCAAGGCGGACTACTTCGGGGACCCCGAGGTCCAGCGGCTGCTCGTCCGGCACGGCATCCGGGTACGGATCACCCGCATGGGCTCGCGCGAGATCGCCGCTCAGAGCTACGAAGGGTACGACGTCGTATTCCCTTCCGGGCAGCCCGCCTCCGACCAGATCACCCGTAAGCGGGCCACCGAGGGCCGCCCGGTGACGGCGTACCGTCCCTTCGTCAGCCCGATCGTCCTCGCCACCTACCGCGAGTACGCGCAGACACTCGCCGACCACGCGATCGCAGAGCCACTGACAGGCGCCCCTGCCGGGGCCGAACCGCTCTACTACCGCCTGGACATGAAGAAGTTCCTCGGTGTGACGCGAGCGGGCACGCGCTGGAACGACCTCGGACTCCAGAAGCACGGCGGCACACACAACGACAACAGGGTCCTGGCCCAGACCTCACACATCTGCGAGTCCAACTCCGCGGGCACCTACCTCGGACTCGTCTCCTATGTGGATCACACCGTGGGCCCGCACGCGGACAGGCGCGGGGGCGGGATCCCCCGCTCGGCCGCCGAGGCCGACGCCTTCGCCCGGGACATCAAAGAACTCCTCAACGGCCAGGGGATGCCGGCCTCGGACAAGAACAGGACGTACGTGTCGCCCGAAGGCAGGAGCACCTCCCCGATCTCGGTCATCTACGAGCACCAGTTCCTCGCCCACCAGATACGGGCCGAGGCGCGGACGGGCCGGGTCGACGACGAACGGGTCCTGCTCTATCCCTCGACGCGGTTCGTCACCGAACCACAGCTCATCGCGCTCACCCCGGAGGGCGACCGGCTCGGCCGGCTCGTCACCGACGATCCCGCACTGCGACGACGCGCGATGGAACTCGGCTTCCGGGTGGGCGCCGACGACAACTCCGCCAGCAACTCCGCCGGCGAAGCCCTCACCCGTTTCCTGTCGGAGCACCACATCCAGGTACCGGCGCTGTCGGAGGACGACACCAAGGCGGTCCTTCCCCAGCTCCCGCTGTTCGAGCGGATGGTCGAACTCGTCGGCGACTGCGCCCCCGTGCCGCGGGCGACCGGTACGGAGGCGCCGTGACCAGAAACCACCACCTCGGGATCCGTCCGGAGGCCGGCCACCGTCCGAGCGACGACGCGGGTGACACCTCGGTCACCGGCCGGCCGGTCGTGCAGGAGCCGGAACCGCTCGCGCCGTTCCCGCCCGCTGCCTTGAAGGAGATCCGTGGCTGTCACTGAGGCCCAGTGGTGGGGTGCGTGGTGGGGATGGATGGCCTGGTGGCTGGCGGCCGCCGCCGGCCTCGTGACGCTCGCCGCGCTGGCCGTGCGCCGGCTGTCGGCGCGCCGGCGCCGGCGTCTCGGGCGTGCCAGCTACAGCCCCCTGTACCTCGATGACGAAGCCGTCGAGGACCACTACAAGTTCGGCAACCACACAGCGGCGCTGGAGAAGGCGGTCGAAGAGCGGCGCAGCCGCAGCGTGGGCCTCTGGGCGAGTCTGCCGGTCGTGTCCTGGTTCACCGCGAAAAGGGACAGCAGCCAGGAGGTGTTCGTCTCCTACATCCAGGAGAGCGAACCGATCTCGGTGGTCGGCATGCTGCTGTCGGTGTTCGAACGCGAGGACGCCATCGTCCACGTCCGCCTGCGCTCCGCCACCTTCACCCCGAACCGCGCCCTCGTCCGTGAACTCGCCCGCCGTGAGCCGGACGAGGGTCACGCCGACGGTGTACCTTTGAGCGAGATCAGCGAATTCGTCATGGTGGAGGCCAAGTTCGAATCGCTCCCCGGCGGCGACGACAAGACCCGGATCATGCGGGCGGCGTACCGCGACGGCCAACGCACCGCGCACCTGCGCGTCGTGCTGCGGGCCGACAGGCTGCGCAGCGCCGACAAACAATTACCGTCGGGCCAGTTCCAGGCACGGTGTCTGGGCAAGGTCACGAGCTGGAACCCGGCGACCGGGGAGACCGTCCTGGAACACCCGATCGCCGTGTTCCGCTGATCGCCGCCGGTAGGCCGGTGTCCCCGCGTCGGTCGGCCCACAAAAAACTCCCGGCCCGGACGAGTCCGTGCTGGGAGTTCTGTGAAGCCGATCAGGGCATTTATATGAACTGCCCCTGGTGTCCGAGGGGGGACTTGAACCCCCACGCCCGATAAAGGGCACTAGCACCTCAAGCTAGCGCGTCTGCCATTCCGCCACCCGGACCGGGTGTCCGCCGGGCGGCCCAGGGCCGTTCCGACGTGGAAAACCATAGCAAACATTCGGGGGTGCCCGATCACCGGGCGATCCGGCCGGCAGGTCCGTGTGACAGGCGTGTGTCAGCCGGTGCGGCGGCCGGGTCCGCCCTTGGGGCGGGGGCTCCGGCGCGGGAGTATGGGGGGAGTATCAGGAGGACCACCAGCAACGACCGTGGGAGTGAGCAGCGTGAGCGAGTCGAGCTCGGGCACAACCGTTTCGGGCGAGGACGAGGTCGTCGACCTCTGCCGTGACCTCATCCGGATCGACACCAGCAACTACGGCGACCACTCGGGACCCGGGGAGCGGGCCGCCGCCGAGTACGTCGCGGAGAAGCTCGCCGAGGTGGGCCTTGAACCGAAGATCTTCGAGTCGCACCCCGGCCGCGCCTCCACGGTCGCCCGGATCGAGGGCGAGGACCCCTCCCGGCCCGCCCTGCTCATCCACGGGCACACCGACGTGGTCCCCGCCAACGCCGACGACTGGACGCACCACCCGTTCTCCGGGGAGGTCGCGGACGGCTGTGTCTGGGGCCGGGGCGCCGTCGACATGAAGGACATGGACGCGATGACCCTCGCGGTCGTACGGGACCGGCTGCGCAGCGGCCGCAAGCCCCCGCGCGACATCGTGCTGGCCTTCCTCGCCGACGAGGAGGCGGGCGGTACGTACGGGGCGCGCTTCCTGGTCGACAAGCACCCGGACCTCTTCGAGGGCGTCACCGAGGCGATCAGCGAGGTCGGCGGTTTCTCGTACACCGTCAACGAGAATCTGCGGCTCTACCTGGTCGAGACGGCGGAGAAGGGCATCAACTGGATGCGCCTGACCGTCGAGGGCACCGCCGGCCACGGCTCGATGATCAGCAAGGACAACGCGGTCACGGAGCTGTGCGAGGCCGTCGCCCGGCTCGGCCGGCACAAGTGGCCGGTGCGGGTGACCAAGTCCGTACGGTCCTTCCTGGACGAGCTGTCCGACGCGTTCGGCTTCACGGTCGACCCCGACGACATGGAGGCCACGCTGGTCCGCCTCGGCGGCATCGCCAAGATGATCGGCGCCACCCTCAACAACTCCGCCGCCCCCACCATGCTCAACGCCGGGTACAAGGTGAACGTGATCCCCGGCGAGGCGGTGGCGCACGTGGACGGCCGGTTCCTGCCCGGGTACGAGGAGGAGTTCCTCTCCGAGGTCGACCGGCTCCTCGGCCCCCGGGTCAAGCGGGAGACCGTCAAGCGGGACAAGGCGCTGGAGACCAGCTTCGACGGCGCGCTGGTCGAGGCGATGCAGAACGCGCTCGCCGCCGAGGACCCGATCGCGCGGGCCGTCCCCTACATGCTCTCGGGCGGTACGGACGCCAAGTCCTTCGACGACCTCGGCATCCGCGGCTTCGGTTTCGCCCCCCTCAAGCTGCCGCCGGAGCTGGACTTCGCCGGCATGTTCCACGGGGTGGACGAGCGGGTGCCGGTCGACGGCCTCCAGTTCGGGGTGCGCGTACTCGACCGGTTCATCGACAACAGCTGAGCGACAGCTGAGACGACAGTTGATGTAACGCCAGGAATCGCCCGTACGTGCGCACTTGACTGAAAAGAGTGAATGCGACGATACGCTCGTAGCCTGAATGGCTCCTTCTCGTTACTGGTGTGCGGTCTGTGGTCGGGACCGCATTGCCAACAAGGAGGAATACATGATCAAGAAGATCGTCGCCGCTGCGGTTGCCACCGGTGGTCTGGTGCTCGCGGGTGCGGGCATGGCCGTCGCCGACGCCGGTGCCCAGGGTGCCGCAGTGGGCTCGCCGGGCGTGGCCTCGGGCAACGTCATCCAGGTGCCCGTCCACGTTCCGGTGAACGTGTGCGGCAACACGGTCTCCGTGATCGGGCTGCTGAACCCCGCCTTCGGCAACACCTGCATCAACCAGTGACGTGGAACGACTGACGTTCCTCAACCCGTAAGGGTCTGAGCCCGGGCGGCCCCGGAGTGCGCGCCACGCACTCCGGGGCCGCTGGGCATCCCCGCCCCGGCACCGAAGCCCTGGGGCAATCCGGTACGCAGAAGGCAGGGAGCAGAAGCTATGAGACAGGTCACGCGCAAAGGCCTGATCACCGTGGCGGCCGCGGGCGGCGTCATCGTCCTCGGCGGCGGTTACGCGCACGCCGACTCGGGAGCCCGTGGGGCCGCGACCGGTTCCCCGGGCGTCCTGTCCGGGAACAACGTCCAGGTCCCGGTGCACATCCCGGTCAACGCGTGCGGGAACACCGTGAACGTCATCGGTGTGCTCAATCCGGCGTTCGGCAACAGGTGCGCCAACGTGTCGGACCAGGGTCACGGCGGCAAGGGCGGCAACGGTACGGGCGGCCGGCACGGCGGCGGCTACGGCGACGACGGCCCGGAGACCACCCCGCCGCGCGGGGGCTCGCACGGCAGCGGCTCGAACGGCGGTTCGCATGCCGGCGGCGGTACGGGCGGCTCGCCCGGCGTCGGCTCGGGCAACACCGTCGAGATCCTGATCGACGTCCCCGTGAACGTCTGTGGCCTCGGCGTCACCGCCGTCGGCCTGGGCAATCCGGTCTTCGGCAACGACTGCGAGAACGACTCGCCGGAGCCCGCCCCGCCGGGCCCGGCGAAGCCCGTGCAGCCGACCGCGCCCACCCCGCCGGTCACGCCCACGGTCCCGCCCGCCGCGCACACCCCATCCGTCCCGAACGCGCCAAAGCCGCAGATCGCCGCGCCGCCCGCCCTCACCGACGAACTGGCCCACACGGGTGCCGGCGGGCTCGGGACGGCGATTCCGGTCGGTGCGGGGCTGCTGCTCTCGGGCGGCGTGCTTTACCGCCGCGCCCGTACCCGGTCCCGTACCGGCGCGTAGCGGCACGAACACGGACACGGACGGACGCGCGCGGAGACGCGTACGCCGACGTGTACGGACATGCCTGGGGCGGGCCTCGCAGCAGCGGGGCCCGCTCCGTCGTCGTCACCAGGTGGCGCGGACCTGTCGGATGATGCGCCGGCGCAGCCGCACTCTGCGGCTGCCGTCCCGATGCAGGCTCAGACGGTCCAATTCCCAGTGTCCGTACTCGGCGTGGTCGGTCAGCAGACGGGTCGCTTCCTTGCGGGAGACCCCGCGCGGCACGTACACGTCGACAAATTCGTATTCCGGCATCGCATCTATTGTGCGGCCAGAGCCCTCGTACGGATAGCGTCTGCTCTATGTCTGATGCTGCGCAGCCCACCGCTGCCGAGGTACGTGCCGCCGCCGAGGCGGTCAAGGTAGCCCTGGACCGCCACCTCGCGGCGGTCGAACACCGCACGGGGGAGGACGACCCGGCGGTGTCCGAGGCCTTCAACGCCCTCGCCGTCGCCGCCGAGGTGTACGACGAGCGGCTCTACCACCGGTACGACGAGGTCACTCCCTTCGAGATCCCAGATCCGGACGACTCGCTTCCGCCATACGCGGGACCCGAGGAGCCGAACGCCCTCAGCGTGCTGATCCGGCGCGACTACGCGGTGGCGGAGCCACAGCGGCTGCTCGCGCAGGCGCAGCGCATCGCCGACGTGGAGGGTGACGACGGGACCGGGGCGGTGGTGGGCAGCAGTGTGCACGCCGCGCTCGGGGTGCTCTTCGGGGAGTACGAACCGGACGAGATCGCGTCCCGGCACAAGGAATTCGGCCTCGAGGAGGGCGATTCCACGCTGTGGGTGGCGGCGGCGGAGGAGCTGCCGGAGCCGGGGGAGTGGCTGAGCGCGCCGTTCGACCACGCGGATCCGCAGCAGGTGGTGTGCCGGTTCGATGTGAGCGCGGTGTTCGACGAGGACGATCTGGATGCGGACCTGGACGATTTGGAGGAGCAGGAGGCGTAGCGCTTGGCGCGGGCGCCGGTTTTTGGTTGCGCTTACTGCTTGTCCTCAATCGCCGGACGGGCTTGGGTTTGTCGTGGTGACGGGGGGCGGGGCCTCCGGAGGTACGTATGTCCGGACTGCATGTTTTACGGCGCGTTCAACGGGTCGTTCAGTTGGCC